>NZ_JARXYX010000006.1 GCF_029893585.1 Streptomyces sp. LBL | reverse complement strand
GACTACGTCTCAGAAAGACGTGCGGGTGACACCACGAGAGCGGAACAGTCAGGCGGAATAAGCCCGACCGTTCACAGCGTCCTCGCTATGTTTTGTTTCAAAGGAACCTCGCCACCGGAGTAAACCGGTGGACGGGGTATCAACATATCTGGCGTTGACTTTTGGCACGCTGTTGAGTTCTCAAGGAACGGACGCTTCCTTTGTACTCACCCGAGAGACTCTCTCGTGGCTTTCCTCCGGGCGCTTCCCTTCGGTCTTGCGTTTCCGACTCTATCAGATCGTTTTCCGATCCGATTTCCTCGGCGCTTTCCAGGTTCCCGCTCTCGCGTTTCCCTTTCCGGCGGTTCCGACTTTATCAGAAGTTCTGAGTCGGAATTCCCGCCCCGTCGGGAAAGCGTCCGGTAGCACGAAGCTGCCGGGTTCCCCCTTGGGCGGAGTCGTAAACCTACTGGAGCGGGGCGCCCCGATGCAAATCGAGGCGCCCCGCTCCGGGTTCGCGTGGACGAAGGCCCGACGGACCGTCAGACCTCCACGACCACCGGGAGGATCATCGGCCGGCGTCGGTACTTGTCCGAGACCCACTTGCCCAGAGTCCGTCGCACCAACTGCTGGAGCTGGTGGGGCTCGACCACACCGTCCTGCGCCGAGCGCTCCAGCACTTCGATGACCCTTGGGAGGATGTCCGCGAAGGCGGAGTCCTCGATACCCGAGCCACGGGCCTGGACGTGCGGACCGCCTGTGATCTTCCCGGTCGAGGAGTCGATGACCATGAAGACCGAGATGATGCCCTCGTCGCCGAGGATCTTGCGGTCCTTCAGCGCCGGCTCTCCCACGTCACCGACCGAGAGGCCGTCGACGTACACATAACCGGCTTGGACCTTGCCGGAGATCTTCGCCTTGCCCTCGACGAGGTCGACGACCACGCCGTCCTCGGCGATGACGATCCGGTCGTGCGGGACGCCGGTCAGGGCGCCCAGCTCGGCGTTGGCCCGCAGGTGACGCCATTCGCCGTGCACCGGCATCAGGTTCTTCGGACGGCAGATGTTGTAGAAGTACAGCAGCTCGCCGGCCGAGGCGTGGCCCGAGACGTGGACCTTGGCGTTGCCCTTGTGTACTACGTGGGCGCCCCAGCGGGTCAGGCCGTTGATCACGCGGTAGACCGCGTTCTCGTTGCCGGGGATCAGCGACGAGGCCAGGATCACGGTGTCGCCGTTGACGATGCGGATCTGGTGGTCGCGGTTGGCCATGCGGGACAGGGCCGCCATCGGTTCGCCCTGGGAACCCGTGCAGACCAGGACGACGTCGTGGTCCGGGAGGTCGTCGAGCGTCTTGACGTCGACCACCAGGCCCGGTGGAACCTTCAGATAGCCCAGGTCCCGGGCGATGCCCATGTTGCGGACCATCGAGCGGCCGACGAAGGCGACCCGGCGGTTGTACTCGTGGGCCGTGTCCAGGATCTGCTGGATGCGGTGGACGTGACTGGCGAAGCTCGCCACGATGATCCGCTTGCGGGCGTTGGCGAACACCGTGCGCAGGACGTTGGAGATGTCCCGCTCGGGCGGTACGAATCCCGGGACCTCGGCGTTCGTCGAGTCCGAGAGAAGCAGGTCGATGCCTTCCTCGCTCAGCCGTGCGAACGCGTGGAGGTCGGTGAGGCGGTTGTCCAGCGGGAGCTGGTCCATCTTGAAGTCGCCGGTGTGGACCACCATGCCGGCCGGCGTGCGGATGGCGACGGCGAGGGCGTCCGGGATGGAGTGGTTGACCGCGACGAACTCGCAGTCGAACGGGCCGATGCGCTCACGATGTCCCTCTGCCACCTCAAGGGTGTACGGGCGGATGCGGTGCTCCTGGAGCTTCGCCTCGATCAGCGCGAGGGTCAGCTTGGAGCCGATCAGCGGGATGTCCGGCTTCTCCCGCAGGAGATAGGGAACGCCGCCGATGTGGTCCTCGTGGCCATGGGTGAGGACGATGCCCTCGATGTCGTCAAGGCGGTCCCGGATGGACGAGAAGTCCGGCAGGATCAGGTCGATTCCGGGCTGCTCCTCCTCGGGGAAGAGCACTCCGCAGTCGACGATCAGCAGGCGGCGGCCGTACTCGAAGACCGTCATGTTTCGGCCGATCTCGCCGAGGCCGCCGAGCGGGGTGACCCGCAAGCCGCCTTCGGGGAGCGGCGGGGGCGAGCCGAGTTCAGGATGCGGATGACTCAAAAGACTCTCCTCAACCACGCACGCCACGTACCGGTGGGCACGTGGCGCGCGTGACGTTCGTGCAGAAGCAGTTGTCGTTGTGGACGGCAGGCACCGGTGGCCTGCATATTCAGTTGTGAAGTCTGGGGGCGCGGGCGGGCGCGCGAAGTCTGGTGCTAGAGCTGTACCCCGCCGGCGGCAAGATCGATCTTGAGCTGCTCGATCTCTTCGGACGTGAGCTCGATCATCGGCGCGCGCAGCGGTCCGGCGGGCAGGCCCTGGAGGGTGAGCGCGGCCTTCGTCGTCATGACGCCCTGGGTGCGGAACATGCCCGTGTAGACGGGGAGCAGCTTCTGGTGGATCTCGGTCGCCTTCTGGACGTCACCGGCGATGTACGCGTCGATCAGCGCGCGCAGCTCCGGGGTGACCACGTGGCCGACGACGGAGACGAAGCCGACCGCGCCCACGGAGAGCAGCGGCAGGTTCAGCATGTCGTCGCCGGAGTACCAGGCGAGGCCGGAGCGTGCGATGGACCAGCTGGCGCGGCCGAGGTCGCCCTTGGCGTCCTTGTTGGCGACGATCCGCGGGTGCTCGGCGAGGCGGACCAGTGTCTCGCTGTTGATCGGGACGCCGCTGCGGCCGGGGATGTCGTAGAGCATGACCGGCAGCCCGGCGGCGTCGGCGATGCCCGTGAAGTGCCGGTACAGGCCCTCCTGCGGGGGCTTGTTGTAGTACGGCGTGACGACCAGGAGGCCGTGCGCGCCCACCTGCTCGGCCGCGCGGGCGAGCTCGATGCTGTGGTGGGTGTCGTTGGTGCCGACGCCGGCGACGACGTGGGCGCGGTCACCGACGGCCTCCAGGACGGCCCGTACGAGATCCGTTTTCTCCGCGTCGCTCGTGGTGGGCGACTCGCCGGTGGTGCCGTTGATGACCAGGCCGTCGTTGCCTGCGTCCACCAAGTGGGTGGCGAGCCGCTGTGCGCCGTCGAGGTCGAGTGCGCCGTCCGCCGTGAAGGGCGTGACCATGGCGGTGAGGACCCGCCCGAAGGGGGTCTGCGGAGTGGAGGTCAAAGCCATGGGGAACACGCTACTCGTTGCTCAAGGCGGGGTCTGCCCTCGGGGGAGGCGTCAAGTGGTGACAAATGCGGATCCCGGCACTGCCTGCTCGGGGGTTCAGGCAGTGCCGGGTCCGTTTGATCAGGCTAGATGAACTTCCCTAAATGCCGCAATACGGACACTTCGCCCCACTGGTCCGTACATCTGTGCCCTCCTGGGGAATAAGGGTGCGTAATGAGGGTTCGTTACGGCGCCACTCGGCCGTTCGCATTGAAGGCCGCGTGCGTGAGCGGCATGAGCTTGGCCCACTCCGCCTCCATCTTCTCGCCGACCATCTCGATCTCCCGCTGCGGGAAGGAGCGGACCTTCGCCAGTTCGTGCTGGGTGCGCAGCCCGAGGAAGTGCATCAGCGAGCGGGCGTTGCAGGTGGCGTACATCGAGGAGAACAGGCCGACCGGGAGCACCGCGCGGGCGACCTCGCGGGCGACGCCGGCGGCGAGCATCTCCTGGTAACGCTCGTACGCCTGAACGTATGACTCCTGCATCGAGCGTTCCACGATCGCCTGCTGCGCCTCGGTGCCCGGCACGAACTCGTATCTGCCCGGGCGCCCCTGCTGGACGAGCTTGCGGTCCTCTCCGGGGACGTAGAAGACCGGTTGCAGTTCCCTGTAGCGGCCCGACTCCTCGTTGTAGGAATTGTGGACGACTACGCCGTTCGCCAGGAAGTTGTGCCAGGGGCCTTCCACGGTGAGGTCGTACGTCATCTCCTCACCGTCCTCCTCGATCGACACGATCAGGTCAGGCACGGCCACGGCGATCTGCCCTCCGCGCCGTGCGAGGTTCTGTTCCTCGGCGCTCTTGGACGCATGACAGGGCTCGCAGGCCGGCGCCAGGTTCCGCTCGTCCAGCGCGCGAGCGAGGTCCTCGGCCACGGGAACGACGTGATCGAGCGCGAGCTGCTCCCGCGGGAAGGACTCTCCGCAGAGATGACAGCTGTCGGTCTCTCCGATCAGACGGTCGCGCAGCGTCGCGGTCCAGACTCCCACGCCGCGACGGAGGCTCGGGGGGACCGGACTCTCCGCGGGACGAGGCGCCATACCCTCCCCCATCACCGCGTCCCCCGCCGCGAGCTCGCCGGCCTTTCGCCAGCCGTCCGGGGTGAGGATCGCATGGTCGACAGTGCAGCGCAGGACCTTGCCGTCGGCAGTGGTGATCTTGATCAGCGGCTTGGTGCCGGACTGGATGACGTCGAGGATCGGGGCGCTACGGGCCGTCAGTGTCTCCTCGTCGTAGCAGCGGACCTGGTTGCGTCGGACCGGTTCCAGCTTGCGCAGCCGGGCCGAGGGGTGCCGCTCGCGGAATTCCGCGACGGCCGAGTCGGCCGCTTCACGGTGGTCGTACAGCCCGAGGTGGTGGTCGGTCTCTCCGAGACCGACCTGCGCCATCCACTTCTGCGCGCGGGCGTTCCAGGTCACACCGCCTGCTGAAGGCGGCAACCGGTCCTCGACGTCCAGGTGCCACAGCTTGTACAGATCCTCGATCGAGCGGCGCCGGAGGGTGCCCGCCTCGCTCACCAAGGTGATCTCCGTGTCACCGGCGACGCACCAGCCCACGCGGTGCCGCATGAACTCGCGGAAGACGAAGATCGGGGCGCTGACGAAGAAGGTCATCGAGTTGTGCTCGAAGGGGCTGCCGTGCCGGTCTCGCATCAGGTAGTTGATCAGGCCCTTGGAGCGCTCCGGGTCCTTGCCCAGCTCCTCCAGGGACTGTTCGCCGACGGTCGAGACGCGGGCGGCGAAGAGCACGTCGGCGTCGGACGCGGTGTGCTTGACCAGCTCGACGGTGATGTCACTGCGGAAGCTGGGCTTCAGGTCGTCGGCGGGTGTGTCGGTCACGGCAGGGAGGGTCCTTCCATCACTTCTCTCGGGCGGCGCCCACTCTACGGCCCGGCACTGGCATCGGGGCGTTCGGTGCCGGTACGCGACGACTTCTGTGAATTCGGGTGAAGCGGGCACCAAATGTGGCACCCGCTCGTCTGTATGGACGACAGTGATCCGTATGGACGACAGTGATCCGTTCGACCCCCGAAGGAGATGCGACCCCGATGTTCCGTCGGCGCGAACCCGTACCGTTCGCCTTCCTCGCCGAAGCCGACACGTTCCGCAGCAATGTCACTCCCCCGCCCCGTGAGCGGGCGTCCGCCGGGCAGATAGCCGGGCGCTCCTTCCTGGGGCTGATGATCGTCGCCGGTCTGGTGGGCTCCCTGGCGCTCGGGGTGCCCGCGCTGTCCCAGGACCGGGCGCCCGCGCATACGCAGCAGTCCCAGGCGTCCCGGGGGCACTGAGCCGGGACTGGCCCCATCCGGACCCCGGAGGTGGTGAGCAGGGACACAGGTGGATAACCTCACCGGGCACAGCCCACGCATGGAATTGAGTGAGGACCAGCCGTGCCCCTGCCCTTCCTGACGGCCGACCGCGCATTCGAGGCGCAGGACGTCCCGCTGCCCTTCGACGACCGCGACCGCTGGCGGCGTCCCTACCGGCCCGGCCCGTGGCGCGTGGGCGTGGCAGCGATCCTGCTGCTGCTTGCCTCCTACGTGCTCTTCGCGGCGGTGATCATCGCCCTGACCGGTGCGGTGTCGGAGGCCGGGGTCGTCCTCGGTATCGCCGTGGTCGTCATCGTCTGCGCGCTGCGGCTGCTGCGCATCGGTGTGTGGGTGAGCCCCCACGGGCTGCGCCAGGTGGGTTTCCTGCTCACGCGCACGGTGCCCTGGGAGCAGGTCGTCGCCGTCCGGACGGTGCAGCAGCCGGTGCGCTGGCTCGGGCTGCCGCGTGCCGTGATGGGGCAGGCGCTGACGCTCGTACGACGGGATCGTGGGGCGGATGACCTGCCGGCGCTGCTGACCACGCACAACGCGGACTTCCTGGCGCGGCCCGGTTCCTTCGACCGGGCCGCGGACGCGGTGGAGGCCTGGGCGGACGAGTACCGGCCGGGCTGACGTCCCGACCATGACCACGCCGAAGGGGCCGGTCCGCAGCGAGTGCGGGCCGGCCCCTTCGGCGTGCGGCGAACGTGGTCAGACCTGGACCGGTCTGCCGTCGTGCAGGGCTATCGCCCGTTGCATCGCCTTGCGGGCGCGTGGGGTGTCGCGGGCGTCGTGGTAGGCGATGGCCAGGCGGAACCAACTGCGCCAGTCGTCCGGCGCCGCCTCCGTCTCCGCCTTGCGCTCGGCGAACACCTCGTCGGCCGAGTCACGGTCGATACGGCCGCCCGGGCTGCGCTTGAGCTCGTCGACGGGCAGGCCGCCCTCGGCGTCGAGTTCGGCGGCAAGCTGGTTGGCCTTGCGGACGAACTGGGTGTTCTTCCAGAGGAACCACAGACCGATGACCGGCAGGATCAGCACCGCGACCCCGAAGGTCACGGTCAGAAGCGTGCCGGACTGGATGAGCATGACGCCGCGGCTGCCGACCAGGACGAAGTAGAAGACCAGGACGGCGGCCGTGACGGCGTAGGAGAGCTTGGCTCGCATCAGCCGAGATCCAGGAAGTGTTCCAGGCCGAAGGTGAGGCCCGGGGTGGTCACCACGCGGCGGGCGCCGAGCAGGATGCCCGGCATGAAGCTGCTGTGGTGCAGGGAGTCGTGCCGGACAGTCAGGGTCTCGCCCTCGCCGCCCAGCAGGACCTCCTGGTGGGCGAGCAGACCGCGCAGGCGGATGGCGTGCACGGGCACGCCGTCCACACTGGCTCCCCGCGCGCCGTCCAGTGCGGTGACCGTGGCGTCCGGTGCCGGTGCGGAACCGGCCCTGCGCCGGGCCTCGGCGATGAGCTGGGCGGTGCGGGTGGCGGTGCCGGACGGGGCGTCCACCTTGTTCGGGTGGTGCAGCTCGACGACCTCGACGGACTCGAAGTAGGGCGCGGCGATCTGCGCGAACTTCATCGTCAGCACGGCCCCGATGGAGAAGTTCGGCGCGATGAGCACGCCGGTCTCCGGGGACCGGTCAAGCCAGCCCTTGAGCTGTGCGAGACGCTCGTCGGTCCAGCCCGTCGTACCGACGACCGCGTGGATGCCGTGCCGTACGCAGAAGTCGAGGTTCTCCATCACCGAGGCCGGCGTGGTCAGTTCGACGGCGACCTGGGCTCCGGTTTCGGCGAGCCGCTCCAGCTTGTCGCCCCTGCCCAGGGCGGCGACCAGCTCCATGTCCTCCGCGGCCTCGACCGCCCGTACCGCCTCGGCACCGATGCGGCCCTTGGCACCGAGGACCGCCACGCGCAGCTTGCTCATGTTCTTGCTTCCTTAACCGGGGTTCCGGAGTCCCGGAGCCTCAAAGGCCCGGAGTCTCGGAGTCGTGGAGTTCGGAGTTTCGGAGTGGATCAGGCGACGGCCTCGTGCAGTCGGGCCGCCTGCTTGTCCTTCAACGGGCCGATGACCGACAGCGAGGGCCGCCGTCCCAGGAGGTCGCGGGCGACCGAGCGGACGTCGTCCGGGGTGACCGAGGCTATCCGGGCCAGCATGTCGTCGACCGACATCTGCTCGCCCCAGCACAGCTCGCTCTTGCCGATACGGTTCATCAGCGCGCCGGTGTCCTCGAGACCGAGGACCGTCGAGCCTCGGAGCTGGCCGATGGCGCGGTCGATCTCGTCGTCCGAGAGGCCGTGTTCGGCGACCTGGTCGAGTTCGTCGCGGCAGATCTTCAGCACGTCGTGCACCTGGCTCGGGCGGCAGCCCGCGTACACGCCGAAGAGTCCGCAGTCGGCGAAGCCGGAGGTGTACGCGTACACGCTGTAGGCCAGGCCGCGCTTCTCGCGGACCTCCTGGAACAGCCTCGACGACATGCCGCCGCCGAGGGCCGTGGTGAGGACCCCCAGCGACCAGCGGCGCTCGTCGGTGCGGGCCAGGCCCGGCATGCCGAGGACGACATGCGCCTGCTCGGTCTTGCGGCCGACCAGCTCGACGCGGCCCGCGGTGCGCAGGGCTCGGCGCCCGTCGCGGGGCGCGATGGGCGTGGCGTCGAGGTTCTTGAGGGCGCCCACCTTTTCGAAGGCCGCGCGGACCTGCCGTACGACCGTGTTGTGGTCGACGTTGCCGGCGCACGCCACGACGAGGTGGGTGGGGTCGTAGTGCTTCTTGTAGAAGCGGCGGATGCGGTCGGCGGTGAGGGCGTTGACGGTGTCGACCGTGCCGAGGACCGGGCGGCCGAGGGGGTTGTCGCCGAACATGGTGTGCGCGAACAGGTCGTGCACGCAGTCGCCCGGGTCGTCCTCGGTCATGGCGATCTCTTCGAGGATCGCACCCCGCTCGACGTTGACGTCCTCTTCGATGATCAGGGAGCCAGTCAGCATGTCGCAGACGACGTCGATGGCGAGCGGCAGGTCGGTGTCGAGCACGCGCGCGTAGTAGCACGTGTACTCCTTCGCCGTGAACGCGTTCATCTCGCCGCCGACCGCGTCGAGGGCGGAGGAGATGTCCAGCGCGCTGCGCTTCGAAGTGCCCTTGAAGAGCAGGTGCTCCAGATAGTGGGTGGCGCCGTTCAGGGCCGGCGTCTCGTCGCGGGAGCCGACGTGGGCCCAGATACCGAAGGTCGCCGAGCGGACCGAGGGCAGGGTCTCGGTGACCACGCGCAGTCCACCCGGGAGGGTGGTCTTGCGGACCGTACCGACGCCGTTGGTGCCCTTGATCAGAGTTTGGGTACGGGCGACGGCCCGCGCCTCCGAGGAGGTGCGGGCCGTCGCCGACGTGCTGCTCGACGTCACTTGTCGGTGTCGTCCTTCTTCTCGTCGCTCTCTTCGCCCTCGATGACCGGGATCAGGGAGAGCTTGCCTCGGGAGTCGATCTCGGCGATCTCGACCTGGACCTTGGAGCCCACACCGAGCACGTCCTCGACGTTCTCCACGCGCTTGCCGCCGGCGAGCTTGCGGATCTGCGAGATGTGCAGCAGACCGTCCTTGCCGGGGAGCAGCGACACGAACGCACCGAAGGTCGTCGTCTTCACGACGGTGCCCAGGTAGCGCTCGCCGACCTCCGGCATGGTCGGGTTGGCGATCGAGTTGATCGTGGCGCGCGCGGCCTCGGCCTGCGAGCCCTGCTGGGCACCGATGTAGATGGTGCCGTCGTCCTCGATCGTGATGTCGGCGCCGGTGTCCTCCTGGATCTGGTTGATCATCTTGCCCTTCGGGCCGATGACCTCGCCGATCTTGTCCACGGGGATCTTGACGGTGATGATCCGCGGGGCGTTGGGGGACATCTCGTCCGGCGTGTCGATCGCTTCCATCATCACGTCGAGGATGTGGAGGCGGGCGTCACGGGCCTGCTTGAGGGCCGCGGCCAGGACGGAGGCCGGGATGCCGTCCAGCTTGGTGTCGAGCTGGAGGGCGGTGACGAACTCCTTGGTGCCGGCGACCTTGAAGTCCATGTCGCCGAAGGCGTCCTCCGCACCGAGGATGTCGGTGAGGGCGACGTAGTGCGTCTCGCCGTTGATCTCCTGGGAGATCAGACCCATGGCGATACCGGCGACCGGGGCCTTCAGGGGCACACCGGCGTTCAGCAGCGACATCGTGGAGGCGCAGACCGAGCCCATGGACGTCGAGCCGTTGGAGCCGAGGGCCTCGGACACCTGACGGATCGCGTAGGGGAACTCCTCGCGCGTCGGCAGCACCGGCACGATGGCGCGCTCGGCGAGGGCGCCATGGCCGATCTCGCGGCGCTTCGGGGAGCCGACGCGGCCGGTCTCGCCGACGGAGTACGGCGGGAAGTTGTAGTTGTGCATGTAGCGCTTGCGGGTCACCGGGGAGAGGGTGTCCAGCTGCTGCTCCATCCGGAGCATGTTCAGGGTGGTGACGCCCAGGATCTGCGTCTCGCCACGCTCGAACAGCGCCGAACCGTGCACGCGCGGGATGGCCTCGACCTCGGCGGCGAGCGTACGGATGTCCGTGACGCCACGCCCGTCGATGCGCTTCTTGTCCTTGATGACGCGCTCACGGACCAGGGACTTGGTCAGCGAGCGGTACGCGGCGGAGATCTCCTTCTCGCGGCCCTCGAACTGCGGGAGCAGCTTCTCGGCGGCCAGACCCTTGACGCGGTCCAGCTCGGCCTCGCGCTCCTGCTTGCCCGCGATGGTGAGAGCCTGCGAGAGCTCGCCCTTGACCGCGGCGCTGAGCGCCTCCAGGACGTCGTCCTGGTAGTCGAGGAAGACCGGGAACTCACCGGTCGGCTTGGCGGCCTTCGCGGCGAGGTCGGCCTGGGCCTTGCAGAGCACCTTGATGAAGGGCTTCGCGGCGTCCAGACCGGAGGCGACGACCTCCTCGGTCGGCGCCTCGGCGCCGCCCGCGACCAGCGTGATGGTCTTCTCGGTGGCCTCGGCCTCGACCATCATGATCGCGACGTCGCCGTCGTCCAGGACGCGGCCCGCGACGACCATGTCGAAGACGGCGTCCTCGAGCTCGGTGTGCGTCGGGAAGGCGACCCACTGGCCGTTGATCAGCGCGACGCGGACGCCGCCGATCGGGCCGGAGAAGGGCAGACCGGCCAGCTGCGTCGACGCGGAGGCGGCGTTGATCGCCACGACGTCGTACAGGTGGTCGGGGTTGAGCGCCATGATCGTGGCGACGACCTGGATCTCGTTGCGCAGGCCCTTCTTGAAGGACGGGCGCAGCGGGCGGTCGATCAGACGGCAGGTGAGGATGGCGTCCTCGGAGGGACGGCCCTCGCGGCGGAAGAAGCTGCCGGGGATCTTGCCGGCGGCGTACATCCGCTCCTCGACGTCCACCGTGAGGGGGAAGAAGTCGAGCTGGTCCTTGGGGTTCTTGGATGCGGTGGTGGCCGACAGCACCATGGTGTCGTCGTCCAGGTACGCCACGGCGGAGCCGGCGGCCTGCTTGGCCAGGCGGCCCGTCTCGAAGCGGATGGTGCGGGTGCCGAAGGAGCCGTTGTCAATGACGGCCTCGGCGTAGTGGGTCTCGTTCTCCACTAGCGTTATCTCCGTTACTTGTCGTCTTTCGTCCCTCCTCGCCCGTGTGGCGGGGGGACGGTGGCGGAGAAGCGCTCCGTGCAGTGCGGGCCGGTCTTCGATCGAAGCACCCGGGGCTCGCTTCGCCCGGGCGCCACTACCGAGGACCGGCGGCGGCTAGGTGCGCTTCTCCATTTCTTGTCGTGCGGTGTTGCTCGTCCTGCTGTGTTGCTCGTCGTGCGGTGCTTCTTGTCGTGCGGTGCTTCTCGTGCTGTGTCGTCCGTAATGCGTTGTGCTACCACACTACAAAGCGTGAGTGACACTCCGCACGTTTCCGCACGTACGGCAAACCGCACATACGGCAAAGGGAGCGGCCCCCGATCGTTCGGGAACCGCTCCCCCACGGCGTCTTACTTGGCGCCCGCCGCACCGCGGCGGATGCCGAGGCGGTCGACCAGCGCACGGAAGCGCTGGATGTCCTTCTTGGCGAGGTACTGCAGCAGTCGGCGGCGCTGACCGACCAGGATCAGCAGGCCACGACGGGAGTGGTGGTCGTGCTTGTGGGTCTTGAGGTGCTCGGTCAGATCCGAGATACGGCGCGAGAGCATCGCGACCTGGACCTCGGGGGAGCCGGTGTCGCCCTCCTTCTGGCCGAACTCGGTGATGATCTGCTTCTTCGTAGCGGCGTCGAGCGGCACGCGTACTCCTCGTAGTCTGTGATTGCCACCGAGTGCCCCCGGTCTACTTCTCGGGGTGGCTTCCGTTACTCGGGAGGCAGGGATCCGTTGGGCGCGGCCTCCAGAGCGGCGCTCCGGGGGTGCGTACACAAACGGCCGTCACTCAGGGTACCAGGCACTGGTGGGGACCTTCGCCCAGGTCGCCGAAGCCCCTGGGCAGGGCGGACAGCGCCACTAGGGTGAGCGGTCGGACTTGTTCGGTACGTACGTCGGGAAGGGGTCGCTGCGCAATGGCGGAGACGGCAGAGGAGATCAAGGCGCGCAAGGAGCGGGAGAGGGACGAGCTGTACGCCCTCGACATCTCCGGCGTCGAGTGGCAGAGCGCGCCGGGAACCGAGCAGCACGAGGAACGGGTCGAGATCGCGTACCTCCCCGACGGGGCCGTGGCCATGCGTTCCTCACTCGACCCGGACACCGTTCTGCGGTACACGGAGGCGGAGTGGCGCGCGTTCGTGCTGGGGGCTCGGGACGGGGAGTTCGATTTGGAGCCGGGGCCGGAGCGGGGGCCGGAGCCGGAGCCGGAGAAGGACGGGGGCCGCGCAGCGGGGTGACGGTCGGGCGGGGCGGGAGCCGGTGGGTTGCCGGCTGCCCGCCCCGCCCGCGGGATGCGCTGGTGGGTTGCCGGCTGCCCGCCCGCCGGATGCACCGGCGGGTCCGTCGCCTCCGCGCCTGCCGGCCGGCCGGGGGGACCGTGTCCGCTGCCGCGCTGCGGACACGGTCCTTTCCGTTCACCGCGCGACGGACGCGGACCTCTCCTTCACCCCGCGACGGACGCGGACCTCTCCTTCACCGCGCGACGGACGCGGACATTCCGTTCACCGCGCGGCGGACGCGGGCTTCTCCGCGGCGCTCCCGATCCCCAGGGCCAGCCAGATCCAGGCCTTGCCGTCCTTCGCGGTGGGGCCGACGGCCTCCTTGGCGCCGAAGAACAGCCGTCCGTCGTGGACGAGGATGTCGTTCGATTCCGTGAGCGTGAACGATTCGGCTTCCAGCGGCAGACCGAAGTAGAGGTACGGAGTCTCCGCACCGGTCTTGGGGTCGAGGTCGACCAGTGCCATGGGTGAGATGCGGTCGCTGCTCTCGCGGAGCGCCAGCAGCCGGTCGCCGCTCATCTGTACCGGGTGCAGCAACTCGTTGGGCCCCGAGTCGAACTTCTTGACCGTTTTCCCGGTCGCCAGGTCGAAGCCGATGATCCAGTTGTTGGGGTGTCCGCCGTCATCGTGCTCCTTGCTGCGGAGGAACACCTGGCCGCCCCCGACCGGAATCGTGGGGCAGTCGTCGATGACGCGGTAGTCGAGCGCGTCGGTGCACTCACCGAGATACTGGCCGCTTTCGAGCCGGATCGTGGCGCGGTTCCTTCCCCGGTCGTCCAGGGAGAGCAGTTCGGTGAAGCCTGTGTCGCCGGCCGCGACGGCCAGGACGGCCGGTTCGCTGGAGGGCACCTTGATCTCCCGGACACCGGAGGCGACGGCGTACGTCCACAGGGTCCGGCCGGTGTCCGGCGCCACCTTGCGCACCTGGTACGTCGTGCCCTCCCACGAGGTGGCGGACGTGTCCTTGCGGGAGCAGGAGACCAGGACGAGCAGCGCACGCCCGCCCGCGGCGCCGGAGTCCCGGCAGGTGCCGGTGGCCTTGGTGCGCCACAGTCGCCGGCCCTCGTCCATGTCGTACGCCTGGGAGCCGCCGCCCCAGGTCACGGCGACCGTCGCCCGGGTGAGGGTCACGCTCGGAGTGGCACCGCCGCCCGGTGTGAACGGGTGCTCCCAGACCTTCCGGCCGTCGTCGAGGTCGACGAAGGCCACGTGGTCGCAGGGACCGCTGTCGTCGTTGCTCGCCCGGAACAGGCGGCCGTACGGTTCTCGACGGTCGTGTGCCGTGTGTAGCCGCAGATGGGGCCGGAGAACTGGAGCTTCCACTCCTCGTCGCCGGGGGAGGCGTCCGAGCCGATCCTGAAGCCGACGAGGGTTCTGTTGATGCCCTTGGCCAGGATCCGGTCCGTGGCCCACATGCCGGGCATCGCGCGCCGCTCGCCGGGGCTCATGTCGTCGAGGGAGAACCGGAACGCCATGGCGCCGCTGGTGTTCCCGGGCTGCTTCTCGACCGTCTGCCGGACGTCGAGGCGGCTCGGTGCCGCGGTGGCCGGTTTGTCCGACGATGACGGATCCCGGTCCCACAGCAACCAGGCGCCCGCTGACACCACCACCGCGAGGACGGCGGCCAGCGCACCGAACAGCGCTCTACGTCGCTTCCTGCGCTGCTGGTCCGCCGCCAGCGTGGACTGGGTGTACACGGAAGGAGGCGGGCCGAAGCTCACGCTCAGAGTTCCCTTCACTCGGTGCCGATGGCGTCCCTTTTGGGCCGACCTCCGCTGGCTTTCGCCGGCTTTTCGCCGACGCCACCGGCGGCATGCCGCCGGTGCCTGGTCAGCTCGTCATCGAACGTGCCGTCGAGTACACGTCGAAGACGGCCAGCGCGAGCGGTACCAGAGTCAGCAGCACGAAGCCCTCGGCGATCTCCAGGAAGCGGCCCCAGAACGGGGTGAGGCCGCCGCGGGAGAGGGCCAGCCCGATCGCGGTGACGAGCGCGGCCGCCGCCGCGATCACCGCGACGAGCCAGACGGTCCGGATGTCGAGGCCGTTGCTGTCGCCCAGGAGGGCCTCACGGACCAGCGAGCGCGGCGGGTCGAGGGCCAGCCCGAGGCCGAGCAGCACCAGCGAGACGAGACCGGCGGCCAGCACCGGGGCCACCTGGGCGGTGTAGCGGAAGAGGTGGGCGCGCATCAGCAGGGCCACGCCGGTCGCGAGGGCGAGCAGTTGGGCCCAGACGTCGGAGGAGAACCCGAGGACCGCCGAGGCGCCGACCGCGATCACGGCGCACCCTCCGACCAGACCGACCAGGAGTTCGTGGCCGCGGCGGGCCTTGGCGGCGACGCGCTCGGCGTCGACCGGCTCGTGCGGCGTGGGATCGGTGGCGTACGCGCTGCTCGGGGCGGTGTCCGGGGTGTCGAAGCCGATCGGCAGCCGGGCGAAGCGCATCGACAGGCCCGGCAGGAAGGCCAGGCCTCCGACGGCGATCGGGGCGCACAGGGCGCCGACCTCGGACGGCGTCCAGTCGGCGAGGATCGCCACGAACACCGCCACCAGGCCGATGGCGGACGCGAAGACGAAGGCGACGAACGGCCCGTCCCCGCTCGGTGAGCACAGGGCGAGCAGGAACGCGGCCAGCAGCACCGCCGCGCAGGCGAGGAGGAACTGGAGCTTGCCGATGCCCTGTCCGTCGGTGAGCGGGAGCAGTCCGGAGCCGGCCACCCCGATGTTCGGGAGCGCGCCGAGTCCCAGGGCGATGGCCGAGGCCCGGTCATCGTAGATACGGGCCCGCACGCACGCGAGGACGACGAGGAGGACGCCGGCGACCGCGGCGAGGACGCCGGGGAGGCTGTTCATGTCGTGGCGCGGGTTGCCCATCCATGCGACGAAGGCGAGCAGGACCGGCAGGACGCTGCCTCCGACGAGGCCCGCGGCGCGCGTCAGGTCGCCGCTCCACAGGGTGCGTTCGCTCGTCACCGCCGCGGCGACCGCTTCGGAGACGTCGTCGAAGACGGCCGGGGGCAGCGACTCGGAGAAGGGCCGCAGGGTGAGGAGTTCGCCGTCGAGGATGCGCTGGGCGGCGAACGAGCGGGAGCTGTCGAGGACGGTGCCGTCCCGGCGCACCAGGTGGTAGCCGACGGGGGCGCCCTCGGCGGGGCTCTGCTGGGAGAGAGTGAGGATCTCCGGATAGACGTCGGCGACCGGAATGTCGTCGGGCAGCGCCACGTCGATCCGGCTGTCGGGTGCGACGATCGTGATACGGCAGAAACCGAGTCCAGGGCCCGCCCCGGGAGGAGTTCCCGTCCCGGGCGCTCCTCCGGTGGCTGCCGCGGAGGCCGTCATGCTCACCTGCTGCTCCCCCTCAGTGATGATCCTGCGTCTACGGCGTGAAAATCCTGCGCCGCTTGCCCCGCCGTCCGCGGCCGGCACCGCCGAGCGGGTGCGGGGAGAGGGCCGACGTACTGCCGACGGGGTTCCGTACCTCGCCAGATGGCATGGAATGCCCTGATCCTCCGGCCCAACTCGCGTGTGCGCACGCGAACATCCGGCACCCTATCGCCCCCTCGTCCGTGAGGAAGTCAGTAGGATCACGCGGCGGCCTGCGTCCGCCTGACACGGGGCGGCGGACGGGACTCCCGGGCCGGCCAAGAGAATGGGTGAGCAGTGAGCCACATCGTCGTGAAGCGCCCGCCTCGGGCGCTGCCGTCCGAAGTGCCCACGCAGGAGATCGTCCTGCAGCCTCCGCCCGAACTGCCGCGGGGAAGCCAGGAGAGCGTGCTGATGCAACTCCTGCCGACGCTCGGCATGGGTGGCTCGGTCGTCTTCTTCTTCACGAGCGGACAGCCGTTCATGAAGATCATGGGCATGGTCATGATCGCCTCGACGGTCGCCATGTCCATCGCGATGGTGGTGCGCTTCCGCCGCGGTTCCCAGGGGCAGTTGGCGGACATGCGCCGCGACTACCTCAGTTATCTGGCGCAGACCCGGCGCACGGCCGTCGACACGGCGCGGACGCAGCGGGACGCCCAGTACTTCCTCCATCCCTCCCCGGAGCAGTTGTGGGCGCTGGTCGCCGAGGGCAGCCGGGTGTGGGAACGGCGTTCCGGGGACGAGGACTTCGCGCAGGTCCGCATCGGTCTGGGCGCGCAGGCGCTGGCCACTGCGGTGGTCGCGCCCGAGACCGGCCCGGTGGAGCAACTGGAGCCGCTGACGGCGGGCGCGATGCAGCGCTTCCTCGCCGTCCACGGCACCCTGGACGACCTGCCGATGGCGATCTCGCTGCGCGCCTTCTACCACGTCACGATCAGCGGCGACCCGCAGTCCGTACGGTCCTTCGCCCGGGCCGTGACGGGTTCGCTCGCCGCGCTGCACTCCCCCGAGGATCTGGTCGTCGTGGTCGCCGCGGGCCGTGCGGCCCTGCCCCACTGGGAATGGGCCAAGTGGCTGCCTCACGTCCAGGCGCCCGGTGCCGTGGACGGCGCGGGCAGCCGCAGGCTGATCGACGGTGACACCCGCGAGTTGGAGAACCTGCTCGCGACCCGGCTGAGCGGCCGCCCGCGCTTCCATCCGAACGCGGCGCCCCTGCCGGAGGAACCCCACATCGTCGTCGTACTCGACGGCCTCTCCCTGCCGCCGGACTCGTTGCTGGCCAGTCCCGAAGGGCTCCAGGGCGTCACCGTCCTCGAGGTCGTTCCCGGCGAGCTGACCACCGGCGGCGGCGAACTCTCCATCGTCGTACAACCCGACGCACTGCACCTGGAGTCGGGTCACGGCGTCGTCTACGAGGGGACTCCCGACGCGCTCTCGTACGAGTCCGCCGAGGCCCTCGCCCGGCAGTTGGCACCGCTGCGGATCGCCTCCGGCGGGGACGACGACCAACCCCTGCTCGCCAACCTGGAGTTCACCGACCTGCTGAACCTCGGTGACGCGGCGTCCGTGGACACCAAGCGCACCTGGCGGCCCCGGTCGCTCGCCGAGCGGCTGCGGGTTCCGATCGGCCTCGGCGAGGACGGCCGGCCCGTGATGCTGGACCTCAAGGAGGCCGCGCAGGAGGGGATGGGCCCGCACGGGCTGTGCGTGGGTGCCACCGGTTCCGGCAAGTCGGAGCTGCTGCGCACGCTGGTGCTGGGGCTGGCGGTGACGCACTCCTCGGAGACGCTGAACTTCGTCCTCGCGGACTTCAAGGGCGGCGCGACCTTCGCGGGCATGGCGCAGATGCCGCACGTGGCGGCCGTCATCACCAACCTCGCCGACGACCTGACTCTCGTCGACCGCATGGGTGACTCCATCCGCGGCGAGCTCAACCGCCGTCAGGAGATGCTGAGGGACGCGGGCAACTACGCCAACATCCACGACTACGAGAAGGCGCGCGCGGCCGGTGCCCCGCTGCAGCCGATCCCGTCCCTGGTCCTGGTGATCGACGAGTTCAGCGAACTGCTGACGGCGAAGCCGGACTTCATCGAGATGTTCGTGCAGATCGGCCGCATCGGCCGCTCGCTCGGCGTGCACCTGCTGCTGGCTTCGCAGCGCCTGGAGGAGGGCCGCCTGCGCGGTCTGGAGACGTACCTGTCGTACCGGATCGGTCTGCGGACGTTCTCGGCCGCGGAGTCGCGTGCCGCGCTGGGTGTGCCCGACGCCTACGAGCTGCCGAACGTGCCCGGTTCCGGGATCCTGAAGTTCGGCACGGACGAGATGGTCCGGTTCAAGGCGGCGTACGTCTCCGGCGTGTACCGCTCGGGCACGCAGCTGGGGGCGCTCGGTGACGGCCCGCTGCCCATGGACCGGCGGCCGGTGCTGTTCACGGCGGCCGAGGTCCCGGTGCAGTACGTGCCGGTGCCGCAGCAGGGAACCGCGGCGGACCCCGAGGTCGACGAGGCGCTCGCGGACACCGTGCTGGACGTGGTCGTGCGGCGTCTGGAGGCACAGGGCCCGGCCGCGCACCAGGTGTGGCTGCCGCCGCTGGACAGCCCGCCGTCGCTGGACAGTCTCCTGCCCGGTCTGACCGCGGTACCGGGCCGCGGCCTCACCCAGCCCGGTTACGAGGGCGCCGGCCGCCTGGTCGTGCCCGTCGGCCTGGTGGACAAGCCGTACGAGCAGCGCCGCGACCCCCTCTGGGCCGACTTCTCCGGCGCGGCCGGCCACATGCAGATCATCGGCGGCCCGCAGTCCGGCAAGTCGACGCTGCTGCGCACGATCATCTCGTCGTTCGCGCTCACGCACACGCCGTACGAGGTCCAGTTCTACGGCCTCGACTTCGGCGGTGGCGGCATGTCGGCGGTGGCCGGGCTGCCGCACGTGGGCGGGGTCGCCTCGCGACTGGACCCGGAGAAGGTACGGCGCACGGTCGCCGAGGTGTACGGCGTGCTCACCCGCCGCGAGGAGTACTTCCGCTCCTCGGGCATCCCGTCGATCGCGGACTTCCGCACCCGCAGGGCGCGCGGCGACATCTCGCTCACGGACCAGCCCTGGGGTGACGTGTTCCTGGTCGTCGACGGCTGGGGCAACTTCCGTACGGAGTACGAGTCACTGGACCCGGTCGTCCTCGACATCGCCGCGCGCGGCCTGGGTTACGGCATCCACGTGATCCTCACCGCGTCACGGTCGATGGAGGTCCGCTCCAGCCTCAAGGACCACCTGATGAACCGCCTGGAGCTGCGGCTCGGCGACACCATGGACTCCGAAATGGACCGCAAGGTCGCCGCGAACGTCCCCACGGGGGTGCCCGGCCGTGGCCAGTCCCCGCAGAAGCTGCACTTCATGGGGGCCGTACCGCGCATCGACGGGCTCGCCTCCGACACGGACCTCTCCGACGCCACGCAGGCACTGGCCACCGAGGTGACCCGCCACTGGCAGGCACCCCCCGCGCCGGAAGTCCGCCTGCTGCCACGGGAGTTCCCGGCCCACGAGCTGCCTCCGGGCGATCGCTTCCCGCGCCGCGGCGTCGCCTTCGCACTCGACGAGGACAACCTCGAACCGGTCTTCGTCGACTTCGAGCAGGACCCGTTCTTCCTCGTCTTCGGCGAGAGCGAGTCGGGCAAGTCGAACCTGCTGCGGCTCCTGGTCAAGCAGGTGACGGAGCGGTACCCGGGCAACGAGGCCAAGCTGTTCGTCATCGACAACCGGCGCTCGCTGCTGGACGTGACGCCGTCCTCCCACCTCGCCGAGTACATCCCGATGTCCAACGCCATGGACCACCACATGGCCGCCCTCGCCGACCTGATGCAACGCCGGACCCCGACAGCCGACGTGACGGCACAGCAACTGCGGGACCGCAGCTGGTGGCAGGGTCCGACGGTGTACGTCGTCATCGACGACTACGACCTCGTATCCACGTCGAGCGGCAATCCGCTGGCGGGTCTGACGGAGCTGCTGCCGTTCGCCCGGGACGTGGGCGTCCGCTTCATCATCGCCCGCTCCACGGCGGGCGCGGGCCGCGCCTCGTACGAGCCGTTCATGCAGCGCATGAAGGAACTGGGCGCCCAGGGCGTGGTCCTCGCCGGCGACCCCGCGGAGGGCGACCTCCTCGGCGGGATCCGGCCACGGGCGATGCCTGCGGGGCGGGGGGTCTTCGTGTCCCGGCGGAGGGGGAAGCCGTTGGTGCAGGTGGGGTTGGTGGCGGAGAACGTGTACTGAGAGCCGGTGGCATCGACGTGCTGAGCTGGTGCCAGACGTGAGATGAGGTGACGGTGGTGTGACTGGATCTTCCCGTCACACCACCGTCAAGCCGTGCGGCGATGAGTTGTGGAAAAAATGGTCAGATCCGTGAACTCGCTTGAACTGGGTCACGGATCTGATCTCTTGTTGGCTTGGCGAAGGGACCCCGCCCGACGGGCGGGGTTTCACGGGGACACGGGGAAGGGGTTCACGCGATGGCGTGGGACGAGTGGGAGCAGTTGAAGTCGCAGGCGGCTCAAGGGGAGTCGGCCCGGATGCAGCTGAACCAGTTGGAGCCCGGTGGCGGTGGAGGCTACACCTCGGATCCCGGCTCGTACGGCGACCTCAAGGTCAGCCAGAGCGATCTCTCAAACATCGGCAAGAAGGCGTTCGACCTCTACGACGACCTGTGGAACAAGGGCCGTAGGGCCGTACCCAGCAGCGAGACCGCCGCGGGGACCCTGGCCAAGGACGGCTTCGCCCTGGGCGGCGGGCTCAACCACGTGGCGACGCGCTGGGACGCGCAGTTGGCCTCCCTCAGGGACGCATGCGCGCACATCGCCAACCACATGACCGTCACCAAGAAGCTGCACGCCAACGACGACCATTACATCCGCCGGCAGATGAGCAGCATCGACTTGCTGGACGCGGGCTTCGACGAAAGGGTCGGTGGCCCGGGCGAGAAGAACTCGGTCTACGGCGTCCCCGAGGAGAAGCCCGGCGATAAGAAGGACAAGAACTGATGGATCTCGACGCCCTTCGTTTCGCCAACTTCAGCCAGCTCGACACTGCCATCGACGACTGGTCGACGATGGTCGACGACCTCTCGACCCTCAAGGACGACGCCGAGAAGGGTCTCCGCGGCGCCGCCAACAAGGCCAACTGGGCGGGCTACAACGCCACCGTGTCGAAAGAGTTCATCGGCAAGACGGCCGGCGAGTTCGCCGACGCCCACACGCAGGCGACATCGATCCGGAACATCCTCCGGGACACACGGAACGAGCTGAAGGACTACCAGGACAAACTGAAGGACGCGATCGACCGGGGACTGAAGAAGAACCTGACGGTGGTTGCCACCGGCGACGGCGGATTCACCGTCACCATGAACATCCACCCCGATCGCGCCGCGAAGGGCACGACGGTTCCCGAGCACCAGGAAAGCGACGTCACGGCTCTGCGGGACGAGGTGCAGAAGCTTCTCAACGGAGCTACGGAGAGCGACACCTCAGCCGACACCGTCCTCCGGGCCATCGCCGACCAGAGCGCCGTCGGCTTCTCGGACGCCAGCTACAAGGACCGGGACTCGGCGGACAAGGCCGTCAAGACGGCTGATGAGCTGGCGAAGTTGGCGAAGAAGAAGCCCGAGGACTTGACGGTCGAGGAGTTCGACCGGCTCAACAAGGGTTTGAAGGAATACGCGAACGACGATCTGTTCGCGGAACGCTTCGCCACATCGCTCGGACCGAACGGAACCCTCAACTTCTGGACCGGCATCAACGACCCTCACAGCGCCTGGGAACTGGGACAGAAACGGGTCGACCAGTACGACGACCTTCAGAAGAACCTCAGCCTCACGCTCGCCACGGCTTCGCAGAGTGACAGCGCCGCCATGTCCGACTGGAAGACCAGGATGATCGACCTGGCCGACAAGCCAGTCGGACGCAACGGCGGTTTCCCCCTCGGGGGCCAGGTCATGACCAACCTGATGCGGTGGGGCGATTTCGACGACCGCTTCCTCGTCGACTACGGCGACAAGCTTGTCGAGACGGAAAAGAAGTTCACGGACAACGGCCGCCACGGCGCTTGGACGCGCACCGGCGGCGATCCCCTCCTCAACCGCACGGGCACCGACTCGGGCTGGGACCCCATGACCGGTTACCTCAAGGGACTGTCCAATAGCCCGGATGCGGCAACGGAGTTCTTCAACGGCACCTTCGTCACCAAGGACGAGGACCACGACTTCACGCACGACACTGACGGCGACGGTAAGGAAGGAAAGAGGACTCTCAGCAACTTCGACTACCTGTTTGAGGAGCGCGATTGGCCGCAGGACAGGGACGACAAGGGCGAAGACAGCATCGCCGGGCGGAACAACCTGGCTTTGGCCTTGGAGGCGGCGACAACCGGACATCCAGCGGGAGAAATGCCGACGTCAGACACGCCTCCGCACAACACCGATCAGGCCAAGATCACGGAGAGTCTCGTATCATCCATCGCGGAAGATCCGACACGCCTCACCAAGCACAGTTACATGTCCGACAGCATGGGCCAGATTGCAGCGGAATACATGCCGGACGTTCATCGCGGACTTCATGCCGGGACTGAGGGCGAGGCACAACTGTTCCCCATCGCTGGCACAGCAGCCGAGTTGAGCGAGAGGGACACCACACGTTTCCTCTATACACTCGGCCGCAATCCCGATAGCTACGCGGCCGTAAATCTGGGACAGACCAGCTATACGACGCAGTTGATGCAGTACCACTTCGAGCATCCTGATGCGTACGCCAACGACCCGGCATTTGATCAGAAAGATCGCCTCAAACAAGGAATCGACGACATCGCCCGAACCGCGGGGCAGATTGAAGGCATGATCGGCGCAGGTCGCGCCTACGAGAGCGAACTCGAAGGCGGAGTCAAGGATGCCGACTACAACGCCAAGATCGAAAGTATCGGCACCTGGGGTGGCACTGCTGTCGGCATTGGGGTCGGTATGGCCACGGCGCCTCTCACTGGCCCTGGTGGAGCCGTCATCGGAGACTTGGCTGGCACGGCCGCCGACGAAATTATCAGTGGTATCACCGAGGGCTCCATGAAGGATAGCTCCGGAGAGGTCGTTTACCGCAACGGCGAAAAGATTGAGGACACTAAGTCTTCGACCTACGCGTCAGTCGAAGCGGCGGCTCATAAAGCAGGAAAGAATTCAGGCCACAGCTATCCACTCATCGAGGCTTCCGTAGGAACTTCTGCAGAGGGTGGATTCGACAGCGCTCGCACGAAGATTCACGACTACTTCGATGGCGAGGGAATTCCCAGGCAACTCGACACGGAAGATTGACAATTGAAACTCAGCCGCCCCCTTGTCCTTCTCGCCGTCGGAGCCGTAGTCGCACTGGCTCTCCTCGCGGGAATTGCATACATTTTCAAACTTCCACCTTTCAGGGAGAAGGGCGAGATCAAAGCAGGAGAGGTTTGCTCTTCGTTGGGCTCCTCATCCAACGCCGTCGACGCACTGACAAAGGTGCTGCCCGAGGAATCCTCTTACTCTTTCGACGAAAATATCGATCTTCGTACTGATGTCACGGACACGAACTTCGAATCTTCATGTTTCGTCGCCGGAGGCGGGAAACAGCTGCTGGTGGCAAAGGCGCGCTTGATGGAAGATGAGTCGGCAACTAGCTGGACGCAGTGGGTCAAGGGAACGGCTTCGAACGAGGTCTCCATCCAGTCACTGACGCCCTTCACGGCCGGCGATACAGCGGTCTCCTCCAGTAGGTTCGCGGCCGTCTTCGTACCGTGCACTTCTGCCGGTAAAGCTCCAGGCGGACAATATAATCTCAGCGTTTCTACTGAGCTGAAGCAGGAGGGAAACACCAACGATGCCGCGGCGCGCGATGAGCTGATCAAGTTGGCAAAGAATGCCGCTTCGTACGCCCACGTCAAGGCGAAATGCGACATGGCGCCCAACCTTGGTGGTACGTCATAGCTTGGAGACAGCACGTCTTCGACCCCACCGCCGTTCGGACGCAGGAGCGTGCGCAGCGGGGCTTGAGGGATGCGGCCGACGAACACTGAGCAAATGTCACCGCATCTTGAGACGGAATTCTGACTTCGAGCAAGAGGAATTCGTTATGTCCCGCCCCCCGGCCAGCCAGCCGCAAATTGTCCGAGCGTCGGCTTCCGTCGCCTTAGCATTGGCCGGACTGCTGACCTTTTCCGCATGCTCAAGTGGAGGTGGAGAAGAGAAGATGGAGTATATGGCGCCAAGCGTTCTCTGCGGAATTTCGCTCGACCCCAACCTGCTCAACGCGTTCCTGCCGAACGGTGATTCCGTCTCCGTCAAGCCTTCGTCTCCCAACGGAGGGACGAAATGGTGTGACGTGATCGTCGATGACGATCTAGCGGTCCGGCAAAGACAGACTTGGTGGGGCAGAGGAGAACGCGCGTCCGGTGTCTCCGCCGGATACGAAAAGATGGATGACGGCCAAGCGACCGATGACGGTCGCTATATCTACTCCGGCACGGGCCCCGTAGGCAAAACCTCAGCATCTTGCAAGTCTTCGGATCATCCCGATCAAGGTCTTTACGCCGTGGTCCAGGTGTTCACCCCGGACCGATCCGACTCCGACGCGATGAAGAAACTCATTATGGCTTATACCAAGGCACTTGAGGACTCCACCGAGTGCCACTGATTGACACTGCCAAGCTCGGCAACGGCGAGCGCCATGCCTCGCGCCATGACCCCGACTATCAGTAGTCCGCGCGCACGGCCGTGCCTTCAGCCGCAGCTGATGCCGCTTCTCCTACTCCCCGGCGTCAGCTCGTATCCTTGCGCATACCGCGTGATCCACTCGTTCCTCAGGGATCAAGGAACGTCAGCAGCCCGCGGACTCAACGAGTTCAACCTGATGAGGCTGGCCTTTGATCGCCTCTCGGCCTGGGTCACAGGAAGAGAGGCGATCACTGCGTCCGCTACTTCAACCCATCACGCTCAAGCCCATCGGAAGCCGCCACTGGGACCTGAACGCTCTCATCGCGGTTCGATGACAAAGGTGCACCAGACCTGCTTCTCGTCGAAGCCCATGCGATGCCAGCCCCATCGCCACGCCAGGGAATCCACCATGCGTAGCCCGCGCCCCCGTTCGCTGAACAGGTCGTTGTCGCCCGGGAGTTCCGGTGCTCGGCTCGGGGCATGGTCGATCACCATCACGCGTAGGACTCGAGGGGCAAAGTGTCTCCGCGATCCCAGAATCAGCTCAAGCCCAGCGAGTCCATCACCATGCCGCACTGCGTTCGCACACAGCTCGCCGACCGCCAACTCCACACTGTCTGCCAAGTCGGGGAGATTCCAGTGCTGTTGAAGCCACACGCGGGAACGGTGGCGGGCTTCGGTCACTGGGCGGTACGGATCCAGCACAGATGCGTCCCATCCGATGCGAGTGGGGGTGGTGTCGAAGACGGGGGAGCTGGGAGAGATCTGGGCGTCCAACGTGCACCTCACAAGGAGACTTGACGGTGATCTGAGCCACACCATAGACCCTGGACGCAACGGGTGATACCACATTAGCTCCAACGGGTTGAAGCCACCTGTTCGATGGACGCGTACAGGCATGCCGTGCACACTGAGCGCGAGCGAGGAGAGAGACATGGCCCCACGGCAGACCCCCACAGTCCGTCAGCGCCGTTTCGGCTCGGAATTGCGGAGGTTGCGTGAGGCCGCCGGCCTGTCCGCTCCAAGAGCCGCCGAGTTGCTCGGCACGGACCGTACAACCATTTCGAACGTGGAAGCCGGGCGCTTCGGCGTCAGCGAAGAGCGACTGCGCCGCCTCGCGGGCATCTACGAGTGCGACGACCCGACACTGATCGACGCGTTGGCAGCCATGACGGGCGGCCGCAGCTCAGGCTGGTGGGACGACTACCGGGGCAAAGTGCCGCCCGACTTCCTCGACGTGGCGGAGCTGGAGCATCACGCGACGTCGCTCCGAACCTTGCAAACCGCCCATATCCCCGGCATGTTCCAGGTTGAGGACCACGCCCGCGCCCTCTTCGACCTGTTCATCCCCTCACTGCCGCGACTTGAAGTTGAGCTCCGCATCGCCCAACGACTCGCCCGGCACGCCGTGATCACCAAGGCGCCGCCGGTGACGTATACGGGGGTGATTCATGAGTCAGCCCTTCACATGCAGGTAGGCGGGCGTCGCGTCGCGAAAGAGCAACTCGACCATCTTCTCGAGGAAGGTGAGCGCGAGAACGTCACGCTCCTCGTCATCCCGTTCAGCGTCGGCGGTTTTCCCATGGCCGGCGACTCGGTGTTGTACGCAACTGCCGGCAACCCGCATCTGGACACCGTTCAGCTGGACACACCGATCGGGGCCGTCTTCTTCGACTCCCCCACGCAGTTGTCCAACTTCCGCCGCCGCCTGGACGCTGTCGAACAAGTAGCCTTGGATCCCAAGCGTTCGAGGGACCGAATCCTCGAAATTTCCAAGGATCTATAAGGGAAGGCACTTTGTCCAAGTTGAAGTGGGTTAAGTCATCATTCTCGGAGGCGTCCGGCAACAACTGTGTCGAGATAGCCCAGAACAAAAACCTGATCGTTATCCGCGATTCGAAGAACCCGAAGCTTCCCTGGGCCGCTATAGACCGGGCTGCATGGTCGCGATTCGCCAACGCAGTAGCCGAAGGCCGGCTTTCCTGATCAAGCACCAGTGCGAACGGACGGCCCGTTCACCAGTCACGAGTGGGAGCTGGCGGGCCCACGTCTTCGGGTGCTCCTCGAGGGCACACTCAAGCTGATGGGGCTTGGTGCTGGCTTCTCCGCATCTACCTGAGTGCTGAGGTCAGCAGGCACGACTGGGGGTGGGCACCTCCCGTGCGTGCCCACCCCTTGTGTCGTGTTCTCAGCAGCTCACTGGAAGTAGCTGGCCGCCTTGAGGTCGCCGCCCCGGTAGTCGCCGCTGGCCTGGGTGACCTTGTGGCCGATGCTGACCAGCGCCGTGTGGATGGCGGCGGCGTCGGTGTCCCATTCCTTCATCTTCTGGCCGAACGCGTTCGCGGCCTCGCCTTCGAAGCCGGCGGCGGCACGGAGCACCGCGGCCTTGAGCGCCTGGATGTCCTCTTCGAGCTTCTTGGCCTGGTTACCGAGCTCGGTGGTGATCGAGTCGAGACCGCCGTACTTCACAGCAAGTTCGTCGTTGTGGACGTTAACCATGGTTCCTCATCTCTTCATTGGCTTCATGCGGGCAAGCGGTGGCCCAGGAACTGCGTGAGGGGGTCGCTCAGTAGCTGTTGAGAGCCGACTGGGATCCGCCGTACTGGACATCGATTCCCTGCATGGTGGCGCGTACCGCGTCCTCGTTCTTGTTCGTGATCTTGCGCGTCTCGTTCAGGTTGTCCAGGAACCACGTGAGGAGCCCGCCGATGTGCTTGACGCGCTCGTTGATCTCGACCTGCTTGGAGTTGAAGGCGCTGGCACCGATACCCCGCCAGTTCGCCTCCATCGTGTCCAGGGTTCCCTGGAGGCTGCTGAGCTGGCCCCGGATCGACTCGTACCGCTGGACCATTTCCTTTTCGAGCTTGATTACTTCGCCGTCGCTGAGCTTCTGCCCATCTGCCATGGCCGGACTTCCCTTCGTGGAATTCGCTGTCGCTTACAGGGGGGTTACAGATCCGCTTGCCGAGTTGCGCGTCACCCGGGTGGGGCGGGCGCTGGTACAGGAAGCGGTCAGGCAGTTCGCCTCTTGCGTGCCACGGCGAAGGCTCCGCCGCCGATGGCTACGACGAGAACGGCGCCGAGGATGACGTACAACTGGGTGTTGTTGTCGGAGGAGTTGGAGCTTGATACTGCCGCCGGGGTGGCGCCGCCGGAAATGTTCTTCGGGGCTGGTGACGAGGGTGGGGCGGAAACGGAGGGGGAGGTGGTGACGCCGGTGACGCCGGTTCCGTTCTCGTAGCTGAGGGGATCGGAGTTGGGCGGCCCCGGATTGATGTTGCTGTTCGTCACCACCCTCTTGGGCCGGATCAAGCCGTAACCGAGGTAGTTGCTCGGCTTGTCCTTGGGCCAGTCGCGGTTCGCGGTGTCGATCAGGCTGCGGAGGACCTGGTTGGCCGTCCAGTTGGGGTGGGCGGACCAGATGAGGGCGGCGGAGGCGGAGGTGATGGCGGTGGCGGCACTGGTACCGCCGCTTTTTGGGCAGTAGGACTGGAATGTCGCGTCGCACCATAGTGGGACGTTGACACCCGGAGCTGCTAGATCGACATAGTTACCGTGCTCTGAATAGCTGGCAACTTTGCCCGACTTATCGGCAGCTGCTACCCCGACGACATACGGAAATGCAGCCGGGTATCCGATGAAGTTCTTTGTCTCAGCATCGTTGCCGGTGGCGGCAAACATCAGCTTTCCCTTGGATTCGGCGTACTTGACCGCCTTCTCCACGTCGAAGTCGATGATGTCGCTACCGAAGGACATGCTGATGATCTGAGCGTCACTGTCAGCGGCAGCAGTGATCGCATCTGCCACCTCAGGTGTCTTCTTTTTGTCAGCGCTGTTTTTCAAACTGCTGGTGACGACCCGGTAAGGGATGATCTTCGCGCCAGGAGCCAGCCCTTGCAACCCATCTCCGTCACCAGTACCAGCGATCAACTCCGCCATGCTCGTGCCGTGACCGTCGTAGTCGTTGGTGGCCTTGTAAGAGACAGTGTGGGGCACCTCGTCTGCGAGCACCTGGCCCTTCAGGGACGAGGTCTCGGGATTGACGCCACTGTCCAGAACCGCAACCTTGACGCCTTCGCCCCTGCTGATCTTCCACAGCCCTTCGGCGTCCATCGCGTCCAAATACCACTGCTTCGACTGGACATCGGCGGCAACCGCACTCGGCGCCAGCCCCGAAGACACGATGGCGAAAGCACCGAGTGCGGCGCACACGGTGGACACACGTCTTCCGGCGCTTCCTGCAAAATACGCAGTCAATCGGCCACTCGGGCTGGTCACTGTCATGCCTTTGTAGATCCTCGCTCGTGTTCAGTCGGTCGCCGGCGGTGCGTCGCGCCGCTGCGTCTCGGGCTGACGTTCGCCCTCTCGGTCTTCGCGGTTGGTCTTGCGTCGATTTCCTTTCGGGCCCTGTGCGGCCGCGGCGCGGCCACCAGGCACTCCCCCGTTCGTCCCCGCGGGAGCTCTCCCCTTGGGCGTACCGACAACTCCGTTGGAATTGCCCGCAGGGGGACGGGCAGGCTGCCCCGGACGAGCGCCAGGAGTGGAGTTCGACGCCCCGATGACGCCTCGCTGTCCGACATTGCCGGCAGGTGGGCGGGAGCGTGTGTTGCCCTCGGCGCCGACGACCGTACCGCGGGGCACCCTCCTGGAACCGGTCGATCCTGGGGTGGCAGCGGTGGTGGGTCTTCCTCCGACGACACCATTACCTCGTGCCGCCCCCGTGGGACCCGCGCCACCGGCGCGGCCACTCACTGGTCCCTCGGCGGGGCGGGGTGTTCCGCCGGAGATGCCCCGGCCCATGGGGGAACTGCCGGCGGTCGAGCCGCCGCCCCGGGCGCCCGGTTGCCCGGTAGCGGCGGAACGTGCCATCGGTCCCGTGGTGCCGCGGCCGGTGGTGCCGCTAGGAGTTCCGGAGCGACCCTGTGCCTGGAGAGGAAGCTTATTGCCGTTCGCTCCGCCGAATCCTGAGGCTCGGCCCGTCTGCCTGCCAAGAGCAGGAGGAACTGTTCCCGAGGTGAAGGGAGGAACCGACCCTCCGCTGCCCCCACCTGTGACGGTCACCGGGGGCGTCGAACTCGTCGTCGGCCTCGCGGTTTCCTGAGGCGGCAGAGTCCCTACGCTGTCGATCTTCGTGGCGACGTTTCCGTCCGCGTCCGGCCGGATGGTCGAGTCGTCCACATACTTGAGCGGCGGCGTGGTGTCTCCCGAACGCGAATGTCCTGACGCCGTACTAGATGAATCATGTCCGGACACCGCAGACTCACGAGTTGCCCGAAGTTCCCCGCTACCTCGAGCTTCGCCTGGCTTGAACAGCCTCCACGCCGGATCCGGCTTCGGCACCCCCACATCCGGCATGGCCGTGAACGTAGGCGGCTGCTGCGCCGCCAGCGCTTCCTCCGATACCGCGTAGAAGGACGCCAGACGGTTCATCTGGTTGATCGCCTCTTGGCGGTCCTTCTCGGCCTTGACCGCCGCCGCGTAGTCCTTGTTGCCCTCGACCTGCATGGGGGCCGGGATTTCGTCGGCCCTCTTGGGGGCGAGCCGGGTGTCGCGTGGCGGCATGGACTTCTTGACGGAAGCGAGCCCTGTGGCCGCGGCCATGATCTGTGTGCCGGCGGTTGCCGCGAACGCGGCGAGGTCGACAGTTTGCTGCACAAGGTTGCCACCCCAAGTGTGGAAGGCGGCAGCGGCCTCACCCTCCCACTCAACCCTTTTGATGTGGTCCTTGAGTTCGTCAGCAGCCTCTTGGATGGCGGTCTGGGCGTCCCAGATCGCCTGCCCAGCGGTCTCCAGGTGCTCCGGATTGGCGGACTCGACCATGTCGATCATGTCGTTCAGGGCATGGCCCTCGAAGTCCGTCTTGCTGAACAAGCGGATGTTGCCGCCGAAGAACCCGTCGACCATCTCCATCGCGCTGGTGGCCGAGTTGATGACACCGGCCTGCAGGGTGACCTGCTCCTGTTCCGCCGCGTGCGGATCCTGCTGCTTCTGCTCGCCGCTCACTGGTACTGGTCCCCTTTCTTCGGGGTCACCTGCTGGCCGTCGGAGCGCCGCTCGGACTGAGTGGTCTTCGCCGCTTCCTCCGTGGCCTTCGCCTGCGCCTGCGCCTCTTCCTGCCGGCGGATGTGTGCCTGGATCGCCCAGAACCGCCGCCGCTGCTCCTCCTCCAGATCACTGAAGTCGCCTCGCGCACCGTTGACGGCGATCTGGAGCGCCTCGATCTGCAGGCCCAGGTTCTTGGAGAGCACGGTCAGGCGCTCGTGGACGCGTTCGTACTGGCGGTGCAGCCCCTTCGCCTCGCCGAAGCCGCCCGCGCCGCTGAACGACGCTTCGGAGAGACGGTGCGTCCCGACCTTCTGCGCGCTGCCCGGCGAGTCCTCGAACTTGGCGAGCGCGGCGTCCACGCGCTTCTTGAAGTCTCCGAGCGACTCCAGAGTGACTTTGAGAGCTCGGCCCTGTGCAGCAGGCACGATGCCTTCCTTCCCCGTTCCCCGTTCCCCGTTGTCCTACTGGCGTGTGCTGTACAGGTGGGTTCCTGGCCGACACACGCAGTAACCACTGTAGCCATTGTGCAAATCGCGGCCAACTGAACTTTGTGATTGGCTAGTTACGATGTTGTCGAGACACCGTCAACCACCGTTCCCCGAAGTCCCTTGAAGCGGCGGATAGTTGGACATGCGGGCGCTGCTCCCTCCAAGGGGGCATCCTCCACCGGCCCCTCCGTGAAGTCAGCAGGCTCCCTCGCGGTTCGTCACCGCGAAGTCGTACGACGGGATCGTCAGCGTTCCCTGGCCGCCCGCGACGCCCGGTGGCTCGTAGTCCCCGTCCTTCGACCGGGTGCGGGTGACGTCCAGGCAGAAGGACGTACCCGCGCCGGAGGCCGTGACCACGTAATGCACCTCTGAGGCCGTGTTCGAGTCGGTCGGCGTCGCGGTCACGTCGTACTGCGGAGCGTCGCCGCCGCCGTGCTCGACGACCTCGTCCTCGATCTTCGTCGCGTATTCGTCGATCCAGTCGGTGTCGGGGTCGGGGTCCTCGGCGTACATGTCGCCGAAGCCCGAGCTTCCGTCCAGGGCATCCGCGGCCCCCTGCACCGCGCTGGTCAGCTCGCTGTCGTCCCATGACGTGTCGTCGGAGACGCCGAAGGACTGCACGCCCAGGTAGATACCGACACCGGCCATGGTCACGAGCGCGACGCGAGCGACGACGAAGAAGGCGTCGGGCAGTTCCTCGGCCGACGGATTGATGCTGGCGCGCCAGGCCCGTATGCGGTCCGCCTTGACGCAGGCCATGGCCAGCAGCCCGGCGGACAGGACGAGGCCGAATACGCTCAGTTTCGTCAGCGCGTCCATGATCCGCCCCCAAGCCGTCGCCCCCGCTTGCGCCGCGCGTCCCGCAACGCCACCGCCGTCCCGCCCAAGCCGGCCACCAGGACGAGGCCACCGACCACGACGTACGTCGCCAGCCGTGCGTTGCGTTCGGCGGGGGTTTCGCCGAGCTGGAACTTTGCGGGGGTGGGGGCTTCCTGCTGGGTGAGGCCGTCCCGGGGGTCGGGGGACTCCAGGGGCTTGTCGTCCTCCGTCAGGGCGCGTACGGGGTCCACCACTCCCCAGCCGACCAACCGGTCGTGGCCGGCGATCGTGCGCTCCGCGGTCTGCTCGATCTGGGCGACGACCTCCCTCGCGGTCCACTTCGGGTGCTTGGCCTTGATCAGCGCCGCGACTCCGGCGACGTACGGCGCCGAGAAACTCGTACCGTTGTCGGAGCAGTGCCCGCCCTTGGGGACCGTGGAGATCATGTCGACGCCCGGGGCCGCCACGCCGACGAACTCGCCGGACTGGGAGAAGGACGCCCGCTCGTTGTTGCGGTCCGAGGCCGCGACCGCGAGGACGCCCTTGAAGGACGCCGGGTAGGTCTCCTTGACGTTGCCGCCGAGGCCGTCGTTGCCCGCCGAGGCCACGACCACGATACCCAGGGCCAGTGCCGCGTCGATCGCCCGCTCCAGCCGGGGAGTCGGCTTCACCGCGTTCGAGGTGTCCTGGGAGATGTTGATGACGTCGGCCTCGGCCCGGACGGCGTAGTCGATCGCGTTGGCCAGGGTCTCGGTGGTGCCGTGGCCCTCCGCGTCGTTCTGCTGGATCGGGATGATCGTCGCTTCGGGGGCCAGGCCCGCGAAGCCGGTGCCCGCGACGGGGCGGGCCGCGATGATGCCGGCGACCTTGGTGCCGTGGCCGACGGTGTCCGTGGTGCCCTTCTCGTTGCCCCGCTCGACCGGGTTGCCCTGATCGTCCTTGAGGTTCTTGGCCAGGAAGTTACGGCCGCTCTTCACGTCGACCGCGTCGGCGAGTTGCGGATTCTTCACGTCCACGCCGGTGTCGATCACCGCCACCCGTACGCCCTTGCCCTTGGACTGACTCCACAGCTCGTCTAGGAGCACCCGCTGCAGGGACCAAGGGCGGCCCGGGTACTTGCCGTTGGGGAACGCGCACTGGTCCGAGTACGGGAGGTCGGCCGCCGTCGCGGGAGGTGCGAGGACGACGGGGGTCGTCATGAGCAAGGTCGTGGCCATGGCCATGGCCATGGCCATGGTCGCGGCCGTCGTCGTGGTCGCGGCCGTCGTACGGAGGAACAGGAGGCGGGAGAAGGACAGGGATCGCATGTCCGCCCTCCTCAGGAGCCCTGCGGCTGACGGGCCGCCGTCGTCGACAGGCGAGGACCCGTGGGCAGGAACTCCGACCAGGGGACGGGGATCGGTGTCGGGTCCACGTCGGCGTAGCCCAGGCGGCTCTGGGCCTGCTGGGCCTCCTGCTGGGCCTGTTCGCGCTCCTTGGCCGTGGTGCCGATGCCCGCGTCGTCCGTGGCGCTGTCGGCGTTGGACTGCAGGACGTACCGCAGGCCCGTGTCGGTGGCCAGGAAGACGGGGCCGACCTTGGTCTCCTTGCCCTGGAACTGGCGGTAGAGCTGGCCGGAGCCGGGCGTGACGTAGGCGCTGGAGGAGCCGGTGGGGAGCTTGGCAGGGAAGTCCGTTCCCGCCCAGGTGCTCAGGGTTGTGGCACCCGTGTCGCCGTTCACGCCGCGCAGGACGTTGCAGACGGTGCTGCGGCTGCCGGCCGCCCCGGCGGCCTCGTTGACCGGCTCGGGGTCCTCGCTGGGCCAGCGGTGTTCGGTGCCGAACGGCAGGCCCGGGACGATCGCGCCGGGGCTCAGCTCCTTGGCGTGACCGGCCTGGCCCAGCGGGGCCAGGTCCTCGCTGAACAGCAGGAGTTGGGCGACGAACGCGGAGATGGGGGCGACCCGACCGGGCAGCACCACGTAGTACTGGTCCGAGTTGAGGTCGGAGGCCTTGAGCACCATGCCGACCTTGTCGGTCGCCTCGTCCAGTTGGCCGGGGGCGCCGGCCGCGGTGCCCGGCCGGCCGGTGATCTCCGGGAAGGAGAGCGCGTCGCCCGGGTGCAGGGTCTCCAGCCACTCCCTGGACACCTTCTGGGGCTCTCGGCCGGAGCCCACGACGGCGCGCAGCAGCAGCTCGCCCTCGCCGATGGGGTACGCACTGCCGCTCGCGTCCACGACGTAGCGCTTGCCGTCCGGGTCCTCGACGTAGAGCAGTTGGCCCCCGGTCAGCTTCTGTCCCTTGCCCTCGGTCGCGTTCAGGTCGCGGGAGGCCAGGACCAGGGCGGCCTTCTGGATGGACTCGCCGCCCGCGCTGGGACGTTCGCAGACCGCCCAGCGCTTCGCGCTGCCCGCCTCCGACGCCGAGGGGAGACGGTCGGGTGCGTACGGGATACCGATGGTGACGCCGTGCGGGATCTTGCCGCTGTCCAGCACCGACTCGGCGACGGTCACGACCTCGCCCTGGTTCGCGTTGAGGAGCAGCTTCGCGGAGGCCATGTTGAGCACCGGGTGCAACTGGACCTGTCCGCCGGTTTTCAGGACGACATAACGCGTGGTGGAGTCGCTCGCGATGATCACCTTGGCGTTGGGGGTGTTCCAGCCTTTCGGCGCGGTGGGCTTGAACATGCCGATCGCGCCGAACACGGCCAGGACGACCACACCCACGACGGCGCCCGGGAGGATCGCGCGCAGCGGTCGGGGTGCCCCTTCCTCGGAGCCGTCGGAGGACGACTGCAGGAAGGCCGCGAGCATACGGCGCTTCGCGAAGGTGTAGGCATTGAGCTGGTCCCGCCGAGATGCCATCTGTGCCTGTCTCTCCCCGTGTTCACCTGGGCCGCTCGGGCGGGCGCGACGCAGTCCCCGCCGCCGATGTCAGACCGGCCCCCTACTATGCCTGGTATCCGCGAGCACTGGCGGAGCAGGTAGGGTACCCGGGCCCTCAAGGGGCCCGTGTGGGGCTGGACTACGGCGAGTTGTGAGCAAGACGGGGGGATGGTGTGGTGGCTATCGGAACGCGCGCGCGGTCCCGCGGCCGATCGCGGACACAGGGGGTCTCGGCACCACAGCAGGCTCCACAGCGGACGCCACAGGCGACGTCGGCTCAGCGGCCCGCCGCGGCGGGCACGCTCCATCTCAGGGCGCGTTCAGGTCAGTCCGGGGCATCCCGGTTGCAACGGGTCGTCCTGCTGGAGCTCGCCGCGGCCGCCCTGCTCGTCGGCTGGGTGGTCGGTCCGGTGGCACTGGTGGTGGCGGCCGTGATCGCCGTCTGCCTGGTGCTGCTCTCCTTCGTTCGCCGCCGCGGCCGCTCGCTGCCCGAATGGCTGGCCACGGCAAGGGCGTTGCGGGCGCGACAGCGGCAGGCAGCGAACACGCCGATACCGGCGGGCACCGAGCCGGGACTCGCTCCGGTTGTGGAGTGCGACCCGAGCCTGCGGACCTACACGTACGCGGGCCGCGACCGGCGCCCGGTCGGAGTCATCGGGGACGGCACGTTCGTCACCGCCGTGCTGCAGGTGGAGGCCGACGCCACCGCCCTGCGGGCCGAGCGCGACCGGCAGCCGCTGCCGCTGTCCCTGGTGTACGACGCCCTGGAGGTGGACGGGATCCGGCTGGAGTCGGCGCAGGTCGTGCTGCACACCCAGCCCGCGCCCGCGCTCCACCTGCCCCAGCAGTCCGTGGCCGTCGCCAACTACGCGCCCCTGCAGGAACAGACGGGTGCTCCGGCCGTGCGCATCACGTGGATCGCGTTGAAGCTCGACCCGGAGTTGTGCCCGGAGGCGGTGGCGGCGCGCGGCGGTGGTCTCGTCGGCGCCCAGAAGTGTGTCGTACGGGCCGCCGACCAGCTCGCCAGCCGGCTGACCGGTGCCGGGTTCCGCGCGACCCTCCTCGACGAGGAGGAGCTGACCTCCGCCATCGCCACCTCGGCCTGCGCCAACCCGCTGGTGACGGCGGAGGCGGGGCGGACGGACACGCGGGAACGGCGTACGGAGGAGTCCGGGCGGAGCTGGCGCTGCGACAACCGCAGACACACCGCCTACTGGATCCGCCGGTGGCCCTCGCTGGGCGGCGAGAGAGCCCCGTCGCTGCCTCAGCTGGTCGCTCTGGTAACGGCTGTTCCCGCCCTCGCCACCACCTTCAGCCTCACGCTCACGCGCGGCGAGCGGCAGGAGGTCTCCGTGTGCGGACATCTTCGGGTGACCGGCCGCAGTGACGACGAACTCGTCGCGGCCCGGCGTGCCGTACAGTCCGCGGCCCGGCACACGGGCACGGGTCTCGTACGCCTCGACCGCGAACAGGTGCCCGGCATGCTCGCCACCATGCCCCTCGGAGGTGTCCGGTGACAGCGATGACCGCGCGTCCGGGACAGCCTGCCGCCGGTCGCGGCGAGCCCCAGCCCTCTGTCCCCGCACGGGCGCGGGAACTGCTGCGCAACGGCTTCGGACTGATCGGTCCACGGCACGCCCGGCACTCCGTGTCCCTCGAACAGCTGGACGCGCTCGCGCTGCCCGTCGGAGACGACGGCGTCGTCATAGGCGTGAACGCGGAGGGCGGGCCCGCGGTGCTGGGACTCAACCGGCCCACTCCGTACGACATCGTCCTCATCGGCGGCCTGTGGACCGTGCAGGTCATCGCGCTCAGAGCGGCGGCCACGGGGGCGCGGGTCGCCGTGGAGACGGGGCGCCCGCAGGCCTGGATGCAGATGGTGCACGCCATGGGCGGCGGACAGAACGGCCTGGCGGTGTACGACGTGGGGCGGGTGCCTCCGCAGGGCACCTCGGCCGGTACGCCGGTGCTGGTGGTGCGGGACTGCGGTATGCGTCCGCCGCAGGGCCGGGTCGCCTCCGGGCCCTGGCAGGCGGTGCTGACTCTGTTGCCGTATCTCAGCCCGGTGGCGCCGCGACTCGTGAGACAGGCCCGGCTCGTCGGCGTACAGCGCATCTCGCCGGACGAAGCCGCGGTACTGGGCCGGACCATGGCGCTGCCCCGGGCGGAGAGGGAAGCCCTGCCCGGGCTCCCCGACGGTCTCACGCTGTGGTGCAGCGACCGTGACCGGCAGTACGTGATGACCCACCCCACGGAGGCCGAGATCGGATTGTTGGGTACGCCACGAAGGATGGACTGAATCAGCCGCCGCCTGACGCGAATTGGGCATCCAGGGGTGATTTTTCCACTTTTCGCCGCACTCAAGTGCCCGCTATCGGCAGATATGTTCACCGGAAAGTGGTGCGTGGTCGACCCTTTCGGGCCGGATGTGACGCCGTGGGCGGACCGTGAGGAGTGGACGGGCCTGCCGAGGTGGGGTGCGTGGTGATTAGGCTGGTACCGGGCGCGACGTCAGAACCCGTGGACCGGGCGTCCGCGCCCCAGGGGGAAGAGCCGGTGGAGCGGACGACCTCGAACGACTCACGACGACAAGTACGGTCGCCCCGGCACGGCATGAGGGTGCTCGACCACACCAGGAGGAACTGTGAGCAGCGATCGGGACGGGATCCGCGGGGGCTGGGACACACCCGGCGATGACCAGACCGACGCGGAGTCCGCCATCGAGATGACGGGCGAGTTCACCATCGACTACGCGCCGCCCGCCTGGTACACGCAGAACTCGGGCGGCGGTGCCGCGGGAGCCCCCGCGGCCGTTCCGCCGCCGGATCCTGCCTTTCCGGCGCAGGGCCCCGCGTTTCCGCCGCCGGACCCCGCGTTTCCGGCGACGGTTCCCACGCCGACTCCGACCCCACCAGCGGCTCCGACTCCGACTCCGCCCGTGCCGCCCACGGGTGAACCGACGACGCCCCCGCCTCCCGGGCCTCCCGCGGGCGGCGCCTTCGAGCTGCCGCAGCCGCAGGGCAGGCCTGAGGGGCAGCCGGAAGGGCATGGCCAGGCCCATGGGCAGTGGGCACATGCCGCCCCCGTGCCTCCCGTTACGCCGCCCGCTCCGCCCGTCGCTCCCCCACCACCGGCGCCCTCCCCCTCCTCGCCCTTCCCCTCCTCGCCCTTCCCTGCTTTCGGTGAGGACGAGTCCGGTACCGGCGATCTGGAGAGCGGCTCGACCATGCGGATCTCCGCCACCTCCCTGAACCGGGAGATCGCGGACCTGGGCGTCACCACGGAGGCACAGACCGCTCCGGGGACCGGGGCGACGCAGGAGCCTGCCGACGAGGGTGTGAGCCAGGCCACGGCCGGCGGTTCCGTGGAAGCGGCTTCGGCCGACGACGCTTCGGTGCCGTCCGGCGACGGCGACCATGAGGGTGGCCGCGACGGTGGCGGCGATGGCGGCTTCGACGGTACGGCCGCGGACTCGGCCGGTGCCGCCGACGACGCCGGTGCCGATGGCGGCGGGTCCGCCGCCGGCGACACTTCCGATGGTTCCCTCCCGCAGGTCGCCAACGGCGGCGAGGACGCGGAGGCTTCGGCTGCCGTGTCCGAGGACGGCTGTTCCGCGGGCGATTCGACGGGCGCCTCCACGGGCGGCGAAGCCGAGAGCGCCTCCGCACCGGACGCCGACACCACCACCGAGCCTGCCCCCGACGCGGCGCCTGCCGAGGCCGCTGCGGGTGCCACTGCCCCTGGCGCTGGTGCTGGCGCTGGCGCTGGCGCTGGCGCTGCGCAGGGTCCACCGTCCGCCTGGACTCCCCCGCGGGCGCCGCAGGGCGAGGTGCCGCCGCTGCCGCCGTCGTACCAGCCCGCCGCTCCGGCGGCCGCGCCGCAGTGGCCCGTGCAGCCGCAGCCCGCGGACCCCAGGGAGTCCGCGCCGGGCCGGCCGTCGGCGCCCGCCCAGCAGCCGCCCTTCCAGCCGCAGGCACCGCAGCCCGCGCCGACCGGCTGGAACCCGCCGGCCCCGCCGACGCCCCCGGGTCAGGACATCCCCCCGGCCCCGCCCCAGCCCGGCTACGGATTCCCGCACCCCGGCACCCCGGCCCACCAGCCGCCCGCCGCACAGGGCGGATACGGCTTCCCCCAGCCTCCGACACCCAACACCCAGGGGGGTTACGGATTCCCGCAACCCCCCGCACCCAACGCCCAGGGTGGCTACGGCTTCCCACAGCCTGGCGCCCCGGCCGCTGCCGCTCCGGCACCCAACGCCCAGCCCGGCGGCCCCAACCCCGCCGCCCAGCCTGGTGGTTACGGCTTCCCGGAGCCGCCCACACCGCAGGGCGGACCGGCGAACCCAGGTGTTCCGCACCAGCCCGACGGTCAGGTCCCGCAGGCCCCCCAGACCCCGCCGTTCCCCCAACAGCCCCAGCACCCCCAGCAGCCCCAGCAGCCCCAGCCTCAGCACGGCCAACACCCCCATCAGCAGGCCGTCGACCCGCGTACCGGTGCCGCCTGGCCGCAGCCCATCCAGCACGATCAGCGGCAGCCGACCCATTCCGGTGCCGCACCCCTCGGTTACACCGCGGCCGTGGAGCTGTCGGCCGACCGGCTGCTCAACAGCAAGAAGCAGAAGGTGAAGAGCAGCCGTCCGGCGCCCGGCGGGGGCCGGTTCAAGCTGGGCGGAAAGAAGGAAGAGGCCGAGCGGCAGCGGAAGTTGGAGCTGATCCGCACCCCGGTGCTGTCCTGCTACCGGATCGCTGTGATCAGCCTCAAGGGCGGTGTCGGCAAGACGACGACCACCACGGCCCTCGGCTCCACCCTCGCCACCGAGCGACAGGACAAGATCCTCGCGATCGACGCCAACCCGGACGCCGGTACGCTCGGCCGCCGGGTCCGCCGAGAGACCGGGGCCACCATTCGTGACCTCGTCCAGGCGATCCCGTATCTCAACTCGTACATGGACATCCGGCGGTTCACCTCCCAGGCCCCGTCCGGCCTGGAGATCATCGCCAACGACGTCGACCCGGCCGTGTCGACCACGTTCAACGACGAGGACTACCGGCGCGCGATCGAGGTGCTGGGCAACCAGTACCCGGTCATCCTCACCGACTCCGGCACCGGTCTGCTCTACAGCGCCATGCGCGGTGTGCTCGACCTCGCCGACCAGCTCATCATCGTCTCGACACCGTCGGTGGACGGTGCGAGCAGCGCCAGTACGACACTGGACTGGCTGTCCGCGCACGGCTACGCCGATCTGGTGTCCCGGTCCCTCACCGTCATCTCCGGTGTCCGCGAGACCGGAAAGATGATCAAGGTCGAGGACATCGTCAGCCATTTCGAGACCCGGTGCCGGGGTGTGATCGTCGTGCCGTTCGACGAGCATCTCGCCGCCGGCGCGGAAGTCGACCTCGACATGATGCGGCCCAAGGTGCGGGAGGCGTACTTCAACCTGGCCGCGATGATCGCCGAGGACTTCGTACGGCATCAGCAGGCGCACGGCCTGTGGACGAGCGACGGCAATCCGCCCCCCGTGGTGGCCCCGCCCATGCCGGGCTACCCGACGCCGGGACAGCCTTACCCGGGACAGCCCTACCCGGGACAGCAGGTTCCGGCGCAGCCAGGTCCCTACCCGCCGCAACCGCAGCCCGGCCAGCCGGGACAGGGACCTTACGCCCCCGGCCAGCCGGGGCAGGGACCGTACGCCCCCCAGCCCTACCCCCAGCAGGGCCGGCCTTACCCGCAGGCGGCCCCCCAGCCCTACCCGGCACAGCCACAACCACAGTCGCAGCCACAACCACAGCCACAACCCCAACCGCCATCGCAACCGGACCAGCCCGGACAGGCCTACGGCTATCCGCAGCAGCCCGGACAGGCGTACGGCTACCCGCAGCAGCCCGGGCAGGCACAGCCCCCGCCGCCTCCCCCGGCTCCGCAGCAGTAGCCGGTCCGCGGCCATGAACGAAGGGCGGCCGGTGCCCAAGGCACCGGCCGCCCTTCAGTGTCTGGCAAGGGGACGGAGAACTACCCGGCTGCCGCCGCGACCAACTCCCGGCACCGCTGCACGTCCTCCGCCATCTGCTCCAGCAGCGCGTCCAACGTGTCGAACTTGGCCTGCCCGCGCACGAAGGCCAGGAAGTCGACGGCGACATGCAGGCCGTAGAGGTCCAGGCCGACGCGGTCGATGGCGTACGCCTCCACCGTGCGCTCGGTGCCGTCGAACTGCGGGTTCGTGCCGACGGAGATCGCCGCCGGCATCGCCTCGCCGTTCACGTGCAGCCAGCCCGCGTAGACGCCGTCGGCGGGGATCGCGGTGTGCGGGAGGGTCTCGACGTTGGCGGTCGGAAAACCGAGTTCACGCCCGCGCTGGGCGCCTCGGACGACCACGCCCTCCACCCGGTGCGGGCGGCCCAGGATCTCGGCGGCACCCTCGACCTCCCCCTCGGCCACCAGGCGCCGGGTGAGGGTGGAGGAGAACGGCTCGCCGCCGCCCGCCTCTCCGCGCACATACAGATCGACGACCTCGACCTCGAAGTCGTACACCTTGCCCTGTTCGACGAGGAACTCGACGTTGCCCGCGGCCTTGTGGCCGAAGCGGAAGTTGGGGCCCTCGACGACCGCATTGGCGTGCAGCTTGTCGACCAGGACCTTGACGACGAAGTCGGCGGGCGAGAGCTTCGAGAACTCGGTCGTGAACGGGAGGATCAGGACCGCGTCCACGCCCAGCTCCGCCATGAGTTCGGCGCGGCGGTGGTGCGGGGCCAGCAGCGGCGGGTGGCTGCCGGGGCGCACCACCTCGCTGGGGTGCGGGTCGAAGGTGACGACGACCGAGGGAACCCCCAGCTCACGGGCGCGTTCCGCGGCATGCCGGATGATCAGCTGGTGTCCGCGGTGAACTCCGTCGTAGGACCCGATGGTGACGACGCTGCGCCCCCAGTCCTGGGGGATGTCCTCCAAGCCACGCCAGCGTTGCACTGTGACCGCTCCTCGTCGCATCCTCGCCGAACCTGTGTCCGTCGCTCTGCCTGTTACGCAGGTCTAAGGGTGCCATGCCGGGTGTCCCGGCCCGGCATCGGCATAGGTATAGGCATGGGGATAGGCATGGGCATGGGAGCTGTGGAGGCAGACCCTGCCGGCGGTGGGCCCGTGCTCCAGGCTCCGGTCGCCGTACGCGGACACCTGCTCGGCAGCTTCCGGGCGACGCCCCCGCCTCCCCCTCCCGGACGAGGGCGGCCTCCCGGCGGGCCAGGGCGGGCGTGGTGACGTCGGCTCGGGCGCGCAGGTGGTGCGCAGGGCTCTGCGGTCTCCGGGCGGCGCGGTGGGGCGCAGAAGGCGTCCAGGACCGTTCGGGGCGGGTCGTGAGGGCGGGGACCAGAGCGCTCGGCGGGAACCGCGGGAACCGTGGGTCGCCGGCCATGAAGTGCCCGAGCGCCTACGGGAGATGGCGGGCCCGGGTGCGCGGGTCCGTAATGATCAGCGGGATGGATCGCGATGATCAGCCGGACAGCTCGCGCGGCGAACACGCCCCCTTCCGCTCCCCCGGTTCACTCCGAGCGCCTGCCCGGACGGGTGAATGCACGGGGGCCGCTGGATAACCCTAGGAGTGGGGGAACCGAGGGGGGACCGTGGAGCGGCGGCAGTGACGACCCCGTGACGCCGCTCCACGGTCAGGCAGCCGGATGCGGTCGGACGCAGCCGGACCACAGCCGGATGCCGTCGGACGCAGCCGGATGCCGTCGAACGCCGCGGACGCAGCCGGATGCCGTGTCACCCGGCGCGGCGCCGCCTCAGCCGAAAACGGCCAGGCTCTTCGCCTTGCCGTTCTGCTCCTCGACGAGGGCGAGGAAGAGCCCCCCGGGGGCGAAGACCGCCACGGCGCCCTTGCCGGCGTACTCGTCGGGCATGTCGAGCCGTACCCCGTTCGTCAGCAGCCGGGCGCGTCTGTCGTCCACGTCCCAGCGCGGGAACGCGGCCCCGGCGGCCTCGGCGACCGGCATCACCGTCAGGTCCTGCTGGAGCTGGTCCAGCGTCTTCGCGGAGTCCAGCTTGTACGGGCCGACCCGCGTCCGCCGCAACGCCGTGAGGTGGCCGCCGACGCCCAGGTCGGCGCCGAGGTCCCGGGCCAGGGCGCGGATGTACGTGCCGGACGAGCAGGTCACCGACACCACCAGGTCGAGCATCGGGGTGCCGTCCTCGGCGACGGCGTCCCGGATGTCGTACACCGCGAAAGAGGAGACGGTGACCGGCCGGGCGGGGATCTCGAACTCCTCGCCCTCACGCGCCCGCTTGTAGGAGCGCACACCGTCGATCTTGATGGCGCTGACCTTGGACGGCACCTGCATGATCTCGCCGGACAGCTTGGCGATCCCCGCGTCGACGGCGTCGCGGGTGACCTTCGAGGCGTCGACCGACTCCGTGATCTCGCCCTCGGCGTCGTCCGTCAGGGTCGACTGCCCGAGGCGGATCGTGCCCAGGTACTCCTTCTCGGTCAGCGCGAGGTGTCCGAGGAGCTTGGTCGCCTTCTCGACGCCGAGGACAAGCACGCCCGTCGCCATGGGGTCGAGGGTTCCGGCGTGACCGACGCGGCGGGTCCTGGCGATCCCGCGCATCTTGGCGACCACGTCGTGCGAAGTGAAGCCCGACGGCTTGTCGACGATGACAAGGCCGTCGGGCGTCCGGTTCTTCTGGGTCATTCGGCGGCGTCGTCCTCGTCTTCGTCTTCGCCCGGCTTCTTGTACGGGTCCGCGTCACCGGCGTAGTCGGCGCCTGCCGAGACCTCGCGCACCTTCTCGTCGGACTGGCGTGCCTTGTCGAGGAGGTCCTCGATGGTCTTGGCGGTGTCGGGCAGCGCGTCGGCCACGAAGGCCAGCGACGGCGTGAACTTCACACCCGCCGCCGCGCCGACCGCGGAGCGGAGCACGCCCTTGGCGCTCTCCAGTCCGGCGGCCGCGGCAGCCCGCTCCTCGTCGTCCCCGTACACCGTGTAGAAGACGGTCGCCTCCCGCAGGTCACCCGTGACCCGGGTGTCCGTGATGGTGACGTGCGAGCCGAGCCGCGGGTCCTTGATCCCGCGCATCAGCTTCTGGGCCACCACCTCTCGGATGAGGTCCGCCAGCCTCTTAGCCCGCGCGTTGTCGGCCACTGGTCGTCTCCCGTTCTTCCTGTTCCACGTTCAAAAATCTGGTCGCCCGAAAAAACTACCGGTCGCCCGAAAACTAGTCGTCGTCACCGTGGAGGCGCCGTCTGACGGACAGCAACTCCACCTCGGGACGGCCGGCGACCAGCCGCTCGCAGCGGTCCAGTACGTCGGTGATGTGCCCCGTGTCGCCGGACACCACGGCCAGGCCGATGATCGCCCGGCGATGAAGGTCCATGTGTTCCACCTCGGCCGCGCTCACCGCGTACTTCCGCTGGAGCTCGGCGACGATCGGGCGGACGACGGAGCGCTTCTCCTTCAGCGACCGTACGTCGCCGAGGAGGAGGTCGAAGGACAGAGTCCCCACATACATGTGTGTAACCGGTTCACCCGCCGGTACGGGATCGATGGCCCCGCCCTCCCTGGGGCAGGGGCATCAGAACCGTACAACGAACGGCCGGGGCCGGTCGACGGAAATAATCTCCGTCGACCGGCCCCGGACCGGACCGTCTCGGAAGTCCGAGCGCTTACGCGCGCGGCTTCTCCCGCATCTCGTACGTCGCGATGACGTCGTCGATCTTGATGTCGTTGAAGTTTCCGAGGTTGATACCGCCCTCGAAGCCTTCGCGGATCTCGGTGACGTCGTCCTTGAAGCGACGCAGCCCGGAGATGTTGAGGCTCTCCGCCACGACCTTGCCGTCGCGGACGAGGCGCGCCTTGGTGTTGCGCTTGACCTCGCCCGAGCGGACCAGGACACCGGCGATGTTGCCCAGCTTGGACGACTTGAAGACCTCGCGGATCTCCGCCGTGCCGAGCTCGACCTCCTCGTACTCCGGCTTGAGCATGCCCTTGAGGGCCGCCTCGATCTCCTCGATGGCCTGGTAGATCACCGAGTAGTACCGGACGTCGACGCCTTCGCGGTCCGCCATCTGCGCCGCGCGGCCCGCAGCGCGGACGTTGAAGCCGATGACGATGGCGTCGGAACCGGTCGCCAGGTCGATGTCCGACTCGGTGACCGCACCCACGCCGCGGTGCAGGACACGGATGTCGACCTCTTCGCCGACGTCGAGCTGGAGCAGCGAGGACTCGAGAGCCTCCACCGAACCGGACGCGTCGCCCTTGATGATGAGGTTGAGTTCCTGCACCAGACCGGCCTTGAGGGCCTCGTCCAGGTTCTCCAGGGAGAACCGGACACCCCGGCGGGCGAAGTTGGCGTTGCGCTCACGAGCGGCACGCTTCTCGGCGATCTGACGCGCCGTGCGGTCCTCGTCGACAACCAGGAAGTTGTCGCCGGCACCCGGGACGTTGGTGAGACCGAGGACGAGGACCGGGGTCGAGGGACCCGCCTCTTCCACGTTCTCGCCCTTGTCGTCGAGCATCGCTCGGACACGGCCGTACGCGTCGCCGACCACCATGGTGTCGCCGACCCGCAGGGTGCCTCGCTGCACCAGGACGGTCGCGACGGCACCGCGGCCACGGTCGAGGTGGGACTCGATCGCAATACCCTGCGCGTCCTGCTCCGGGTTGGCCCGCAGGTCGAGCGAGGCGTCCGCGGTGAGGACCACGGCCTCCAGCAGGCTCTCGATGTTGAGGCCCTGCTTGGCGGAGATGTCGACGAACATGGTGTCGCCGCCGTACTCCTCGGCCACCAGCCCGAACTCGGTGAGCTGACCGCGCACCTTGGTCGGGTCGGCACCCTCGACGTCGATCTTGTTGACCGCGACCACGATCGGCACACCGGCCGCCTTGGCGTGGTTCAGCGCCTCGATCGTCTGGGGCATCACACCGTCGTTGGCCGCCACCACGAGGATCGCGATGTCGGTCGACTTGGCACCACGGGCACGCATGGCGGTGAACGCCTCGTGACCCGGGGTGTCGATGAAGGTGATCCTGCGCTCTTCTTCGTTGACCTGGGTGGCGACCTGGTACGCACCGATGTGCTGCGTGATACCGCCGGCCTCGCCCGCGACGACGTTCGTCTTGCGGATGGTGTCCAGCAGTCGGGTCTTACCGTGGTCGACGTGACCCATGACGGTCACGACCGGCGGACGCGCGACGAGGAACTCCTCGCCACCCTCGTCCTCGCCGAACTCGATGTCGAAGGACTCGAGCAGCTCGCGGTCCTCCTCCTCGGGGCTGACGATCTCGAGGACGAAGTTCATCTCGTCCGCGAGGAGCTTCAGCGTCTCGTCGGAGACGGACTGCGTGGCAGTGACCATCTCGCCGAGGTTCATCATCACGCCGACGAGCGACGCCGGGTTGGCACCGATCTTCTCGGCGAAGTCGGTGAGGGACGCACCGCGCGACAGGCGGACGGACTGTCCGTTGCCGCGAGGCAGCATCACGCCGCCGACCGACGGGGCCTGCATGGCCTCGTACTCCTGGCGCCTCTGCCGCTTCGACTTGCGACCGCGACGCGCGGGACCGCCGGGGCGACCGAAGGCGCCCTGCGTGCCACCACGAGCGCCCGGACCACCGGGACGACCACCGAAGCCGGGACGACCGCCACCGCCACCGGGACCACCCGGACGGCCGGCGAAACCGCCGCCACCGCCACCGGGACCACCCGGACGGCCGGCGAAACCGCCGCCACCGCCACCGGGACCGGCCGGACGGCCGGCGAAGCCGCCGCCACCGGGACGACCGCCACCGGCGCCACCCGGACGACCGCCACCGGCGCCGGGACCGCGGCCACCGGGGCCACCGCCGCCGGGACGGGGGCCGGCAGCCGGACGCTGCGGCATCATGCCGGGGTTCGGACGGGCGCCGCCGGGGCCGCCGCCGGGACGCGGAGCGCCGCCCTGCGGGCGGGGCATGCCACCCGGGGTGGGACGAGCGCCGCCCGGAGACTGCGGACGGGGACCGCCCGACGCGCCCTGGGGACGGGGACCGCCCTGACCGGCGCCCTGCGGACGCGGAGCGCCGCCGGGGCCGCCCTGACCGCCCGGACGCGGGGCACCACCCGGACGGGGCGTCTGCGGACGCGCCATGCCGGTGGAGCCACCAGAGGTGAACGGGTTGTTGCCCGGACGGGGACCGGCCGGACGGGCACCGGGACGCGGCGCCTGGCCGCCCGGACGCTGACCACCGGGACGGTCGCCCGCGGGACGGTCGCCGCGGTCACCACGGCCCTGGCCACCCTGACCGGGGCCGGACGGACGGGCACCCGGACGAGCACCCTGGCCACCCTGACCCTGACCCTGGCCCTGACCGGCCGGACGCGGGGCGCCCGGACGAGCACCGGAACCGGTGCCGGCGCCGGAGGAGGCAGCCGGTGCGGAGGCAGCCGGTGCGGCGGGAGCCGCCGGCGGTGCCGTGAACTCGGGCGTGGTCGGAGCCGGGGACGCCGGGGCGGGCCGCGGCGCGGGCTTCGGGCCCGGAGTGGGACGGGGGCCGGGAGCGGCTGACGCGGCGGGAGCCGCGGGCCTCTCGGCGGCGGCCGGCTTGGGGGCCGGCGGGCGCGGGGCGGCCGGACGGGCGGCCTGCGCGGGAGAGGGGGCACCCGGCCTCGCCGGGACAGCCTTGCGTGCGGGGGCGGACTTGCCGCCTCCGTTGCCCTGCTGGAGGGCGTCGGTCAGCTTGCGTACAACGGGCGCCTCGATCGTCGAGGACGCCGAACGGACGAATTCACCGAGTTCCTGGAGCTTGGCCATGACGACCTTGCTCTCCACCCCGAACTCCTTGGCGAGTTCGTATACCCGGACCTTAGCCACTTCGCTCCTTTTAGGTCCGGGTTGCGTCCGGACCGTCGCTACTTCATGGGCGTACTCATCGCGTGCTCATCGAGTGCTCATCGCAATCTCGACCTACTTCCAACTCGCGGGGTACCAGGGCCGCACGGGGATCCGTACGACGCTCCTTGCGGTGTTGCCTGCACAGCGAGAGCTGCTCAGCAACCTTCTGTCTGCTCGACGTACCGGCGCAACGCCTTTACGTCGAGCGGGCCCGGGACGCGCAGCGCCCTCGGGAACGCCCGGCGGCGTACCGCCTGGTCGAGACAGACCGAGGCGGGGTGAATGTACGCACCCCGGCCGGGCAGCGTACCGCGTGGATCGGGGACGCATGCATCCTTGATCGCCACGGTCCGCAGCAGTTCGGTCTTGGCCGCTCGCTCCCGGCACCCCACACAGGTGCGTTCAGGGCATGCGCCGGTGTGCGTCCGGCCAGACACTGTTAAGTCTACCTCCCCGTACCGACCTCACCCTTTCGGGGCAGGAATCGAACGGTTGTTGTCGTGATCTCAGCCATCTGCGGCTCAGAACTATTCCTCCGGCTGTTCGGTGTCCGGACGGATGTCGATCCGCCAGCCGGTCAGCCGGGCCGCGAGGCGGGCGTTCTGCCCTTCCTTGCCGATGGCCAGCGACAGCTGGTAGTCGGGGACGGTCACCCGGGCGGACCGGGCGGCCATGTCCACGACCTCGACCTTGGACACCCGGGCGGGCGACAGCGCGTTCGCCACCATCTCGGCCGGGTCGTCCGACCAGTCGACGATGTCGATCTTCTCACCGTTCAGCTCGCCCATGACATTGCGCACCCGCCCGCCCATGGGGCCGATACAGGCACCCTTGGCGTTCAGACCCGAACGTGTGGACCGCACGGCGATCTTCGAGCGGTGACCGGCCTCGCGGGCGATGGCGGCGATCTCGACGGACCCGTCGGCGATCTCCGGCACCTCCAGCGCGAAGAGTTTCTTCACCAGATTGGGATGTGTACGGGACAGGGTCACGGACGGACCACGCACCCCCTTGGCCACGCGGACGACGTACGACCGAAGGCGCATCCCGTGCTGATACGTCTCCCCGGGGACCTGCTCCTGCACCGGCAGGATGGCCTCCAGCTTGCCGATGTCCACCAGCACGTTCTTGGGGTCGCGGCCCTGCTGGACCACGCCGGTCACGATGTCGCCCTCGCGCCCCGCGTACTCGCCGAGCGTCGCGTCGTCCTCGGCGTCGCGCAGCCGCTGCAGGATGACCTGCTTGGCGGTGGTGGCGGCGATACGGCCGAAGTCGGACGGGGTGTCGTCGAACTCGCGGGCCTCCTGGCCCTCTTCGAGGTCCTCGGGGTCCTCCTTCGCCCACACGGTCACATGTCCGGTCTCCCGGTTGAGCTCCACGCGCGCGTGTCGGCGGCTTCCCTCGGTGCGGTGATAGGCGATGAGGAGGGCCGACTCGATCGCCCCGACCAGCAGGTCGAAGGAAATCTCCTTCTCCCGCACCAAGCCCCTCAGGGCACTCATGTCGATGTCCACTGCTACGCCTCCTCCTCTTCCTTCATGTCTTTCTCGTCCCGCTCGCCCTGCTTGCCGTTCTTGTCCTGCTGGTCGTGCTCGCCCTGCTTGTCCTGCTTGTCCTTACGGTTGAACTCGACCTGCACGCGGGCCCTGTCGATCTCCGCGAAGGCGAGTCTGCGGGTGGTGGCCTTGCGGCCCTTCACACCGGGGATCTCCACGTCCAGACCCTCGTCGTCGACCTGGAGGATGCGGGCGACCAGCTCGTCGCCCTCGTGCAGCTGGAACCTCACCAGCCGCTCGACAGCGCGTACGTAGTGGCGGTGCTCCTTGAGGAGGCGCTCCGCGCCGGGGGTTCCGACCTCGAGGGTGTACTCGCCCTCGCCCATCGCGTCCGTCTCGTCGAGCTTCGCCGAGAGCGCGCGGCTCACATCGGCGATCTGGTCCAGGTCCGCACCGGTGTCGGAGTCGACGACGACGCGCAGCACCCGCTTGCGTCCGACCGAGTCCACCGCGATCTCCTCGAGATCAAGGCCCTGGGAGCCGACGAGCGGTTCCAGAAGCTCTCGCAGCCTCTCGCTCTGGGTGGTGCTCATCCGGGTGACTCCTCGGCCGCGTGTGCTGTTGTGGGTGGGTCGCGTGTCTGATCAAAGGGTATCCGGTCACGGGGGGTGTTGCCGTCCACCTTGCGACCGGTCAGGCGCCGCCGCAGGCGCGGGCGGCGCCGATGACTGGCGGCTGGCGGGCTCGCGGGTACCGTGATCATCGGCGGGGCCACCCTTCCCGCCCGTATGTCCGTACGAGCCCCCGAGGACGTCTGCCGTGCCGTATCCCCCACCGCCGCGCACCCCCTCGGGGCCGCGCAGAAGAGCGCTGCTCGTCTCGGCCGCCGGGGCCGCCCTGCTCGCGGGCTGCTCCTCCGGGTCCGAGGAGTCGGAGGAGTCGGAGGAGAGCGCGGGCGGCAGTCAGTCGGTGATCGCGCGGGCACGCGCGCGTGCGGCCCGGGACAGCCGGGGTCTGGCCGAGCGGTACGACCTCGTCCTCGCCGCGTATCCGGCGCTGGCCGACCGGCTGGGGCCGTTGCGTGCAGAGGTCGCCCGGCACACGGAGGCCTTCGGGGGCACCGCGGCCACCCGAACCACCTCCCCCGAGCCGTCCGCGAAGGCCGCTTCTCCTTCGCCATCCGTTTCTCTTTCGCCCTCCGTTTCTCTTTCGCCCTCCGCCGCTTCTTCGTCATCCGTTTCCCCGTCGGCCGCCGTACGGGGGAACGAGAAGGACGCCCTCGCCGAGCTGGCCGCCGCCGAGCGCGCCCTCGCGGACCGGCGGGCCGAGGCGCTGCTCGACGTACCGGGCGAGCTGGCGCGGCTACTGGCCTCGGTGGCGGCGGCCGGGGCGGCGCACGCGTTTCTGCTGACGGAGGGCAAGAAGTGAAGGCACGAGAGCTGACGGCCCTCCAGGCGGCGCTGGCCGCCGAGCACGCGGCGGTCTACGGCTACGGCGTCGTCGGCGGGCGGATCGGCGAGGTTCGTCGTACGGAGGTGAAGGCGGCGTATGACGCCCATCGCGCGCGGCGGGACACTCTGGTCCGTGAGGTGCGGGACCTGGGCGGAACACCGGTGGCCGCGGCGCCCGCGTACGCGCTGCCCTTCCCGGTGCCGGACTCGGCAGCGGCGGTGCGGCTGGCCGCCGAGCTGGAGGACCGGGTGGCGGGGGTGTACTCCGATCTGGTGCGGTCGACCGAGGGCGAGCTGCGGGGCACGGCGGCCGGGGCGCTGCGCGAGGCGGCGGTGCGGGCGGTGCGCTGGCGCGGCGGCGAGAGCGTAGCCTTCCCTGGGCTCGCCGAGCGGGACGGGGCCGCTTCGGCGTCGGCATCGGGGGCGCCCACCGCTTAGCCCGTACGGCAGGTACGGCACGTACGGCTGGACACCGACGGGAAGGAAACAGCTCGCGTATGGCTTTCGAACCCCCGCCGCGTCTGGTGAGGGCACTCGGTGAAGCGGCGCCGGACGGCGACGGCTGGTTGGAGAAGCTGCCCGAGGCGGCCCGGCAGGCTGTCGCGCAGGGCGAGTTGACCGTCGAGCGGGTACAGGTGCCCGGCGGGCGCAGCAGCCTGGTCGTGCTGGTGCGGCGGTCGGACGGGACGCCCGCGGTGCTCAAACTGGCCCCGCCCCGGGCCCGCCCGGAGAGCGAGCGGGCCGCGCTGCGGCGCTGGGCCGGTCTGAGTGCCGTACAGCTGCTCGAACCCTTGACGACCGAGGGGGTGCTGCTGCTGGAGCGGCTGCATCCGGACGTGTCGGTGCGGTCGCTGCCGGAGGCGAAGGCACTCCTTGAGGCGGCCGGGACCTTGCGTCGGTTGTGGGTGGAGCCCGGCGACCACCCCTTCGAGACGGTGGCCGAGCGGACCGGACGGCAGGCCGAGGCGATGCGGGCGAGTGCCACCGCCGACGCCGAGGTGGCGCCCCTGGTCGACGCGGCGCTCGCGGCCCGCCAGGGCCTGCTGGCCGCGCCACCCGAACAGCGGCTGCTGCACGGGACGTTCCGGCAGAGCAAGGTGCTCGCCGGTGAGCGGATGTCGTGGCTGGCCGTCGGGCCCGACCCGGTGGTCGGCGAGTGCGCCTTCGATCTGGCGCGGCTGGTGCGGGACCGGGTGGAGGACCTGATCGCCTCGCCGTCCGGCGCGGCGACGACCCGACGGCGGGTCAAGCGGCTCGCCGAGTCCCTGGACGTGGACCAGGACCGGCTGCGGGGCTGGACTCTGTTCCGGGCGGTGGAGTCGGGCCTGCGGGCACGGCGGGTCGGACGACCGCAGGCAGCCGAGCTGCTGCTGGAGTTCGCGAGCTGGCTCTGACTCCGTTGCGCCGCCTCGGGTTTGCGGCTGCCCCCTCGCGCCGCCTCGGGTCGGGCGTGCGGAGGGAACAGTCGGTGGCGGCTCCGCGAACGCGTTCGACTGTCAGAGGGCCAGAGGGCCAGAGGGCCAAGCCCCCTGGCGGTCAGACGGCCTGGCTCCGCGAACGCGTTCGCCTGTCAGACCACCAGGCAGTCAGGGGGCCTGGCGGTCAAGCGGCCTGGCGGTCAGGCGGTCAGGCGGTCAGGCGGTCAGGCGGGCGACCGCCTCCTCGACCGTCAGCTCCTCGCGCTCGCCGGTGCGGCGGTCCTTCAGCTCCAGGACGCCCTCGGCGGCACGCCGGCCGGCCACCAGGATCTGCGGTACGCCGATCAGCTCCGAGTCCGTGAACTTCACGCCTGGGGAGACGCCGGCCCGGTCGTCCACCAGGACGCGGACGCCTGCCGCCGCGAGCTTGCCGGAGACGTCGAGGGCCAGCTCGGTCTGCAGGGCCTTGCCCGCGGCGACGACGTGCACGTCGGCCGGGGCGACCTCCTTGGGCCAGCACAGGCCCTTGTCGTCGGCGGTCTGCTCGGCGAGGGCGGCGACCGCGCGGGAGACGCCGACGCCGTAGGAGCCCATGGTCACGCGGACCGGCTTGCCCTGCGGGCCGAGGACGTCGAGCTTGAGGGCGTCGGTGTACTTGCGGCCCAGCTGGAAGATGTGGCCGATCTCGATGGCACGGTCCAGCTTGAGGCCGGTGCCGCACTTCGGGCAGGGGTCGCCCTCCTGGACGACCACGACGTCGACGTACTGGTCGGCCTCGAAGTCACGGCCCGCGACGACGTTCTTCGCGTGCGTGTGCTCCTTGTTGGCGCCGGTGATCCACGCGGTGCCGGGGGCCACCCGCGGGTCGGCGATGTACGTCACCTTCTCCAGGCCCTGCGGACCGACGTAACCACGGACCAGGTCGGGGCGGGTCGCGAAGTCCGCCTCGGTGACCATCTCGACGACCGCCGGGGCGAAGTGCGCCTCGACCTTGTCCAGGTCGACCTCGCGGTCGCCGGGGACGCCGACGGCGACGATCTCGCCGTCCACCTTCACGAGCAGGTTCTTGAGGGTGGCGGACGCCGGGACGCCGAGAGAGGCGGCGAGGGTCTCGATGGTGGGGGTGTCCGGGGTCGGGATCTCCTCGGCCGCGGGCACGGCGGAGCCGTCCACCGGCTGCAGCTCGTACGTGATCGCCTCGGTGTTCGCCGCGAAGTCGCAGTTCGGGCAGTCCGCGAAGGTGTCCTCGCCGGCGCCGGCCGGGGCGAGGAACTCCTCCGACTTGGAGCCGCCCATCGCGCCCGCCGTGGCGGCACAGATGCGGTAGTCGAGGCCCAGGCGCGCGAAGATCTTCTGGTAGGCCCCGCGGTGCAGGGCGTACGACCGGGCGAGGCCCTCGTCCTCCAGGTCGAAGGAGTACGAGTCCTTCATCAGGAACTCACGGCCGCGCAGGATGCCGGCGCGGGGGCGGGCCTCGTCCCGGTACTTGTGCTGGATCTGGTAGAGCATCACCGGCAGGTCCTTGTAGGAGGACGCCTGGTCCTTCACCAGCAGGGTGAAGATCTCCTCGTGGGTGGGGCCGAGGAGGTAGTCGCCGCCCTTGCGGTCCTGGAGGCGGAACAGCTCGGGGCCGTACTCCTCCCAGCGGCCGGTCGCCTCGTAGGGCTCACGCGGCAGCAGCGCGGGGAGCAGCACCTCCTGGGCGCCGATGGCGTCCATTTCCTCGCGTACGATCCGCTCCACGTTGGCGAGGACCTTCTTGCCGAGCGGCAGCCAGCTCCACAGACCCGCGGCGGTACGGCGGACATAGCCGGCGCGGACGAGCAGCTTGTGGCTGAGGACCTCGGCGTCCGCCGGGTCGTCGCGCAGCGTCTTCACCATCAACTGGGACATGCGCTGGACCGGTGCGTTCGCCATGGTTTTCGTACTCCTGCTGCTGGGGGTCCCCCCGCCCGGGCGAAGCCGAGAGTGGGGGAGGTGATGGCAGGAGGTTAACCGGGGGGTCCATCCCGGTGGTAATCGATTCCCCGTGGTGAGCGGTTCCCGGTGGTGAACGGTTCCCGGTGGTAGTCGGTTCCCGGTGGTGGCCGGTCAGCGCCGGCGCAGGGGCAGCGGGGCGCCCATCACGGCGTACGGCTTGGGCGCGCTGGGGAACAGGACCTGGCGGGCCAGGTCCTGGTAGCCGAGGGAGTGGTAGAGGCCGCGGGCGGGGCTGTAGGTGTCGATCGCGGAGAGGATCGAGCGGGGTTCGGCGGCGCTGTCGGTGATGGTGGTGATCAGGGACCGGCCGATGCCACGGTTCTGGTGGCGGGGATGGACGTGCAGCTCGGTGATGACGAAGGAGTCGTCGAGCCAGTCGTCGTGGCCGCGGGCGCTGAGGTACGGCTCGACGACGGTGGACCACCAGTGGGCGCGGTTGTTGGGCATGCCGTAGACGAAGCCCACGAGGTTGCCTCCGGCGGTGGCGCCGAGGGCCCTGGCTCCTGGGTAGGTCATGTGGCGCAGGACGATCTGGCGGCGCACGGCCACCTCGTCGGGGCCCAGGCCGAAAGCGATGGCTTGGACGGCTAGGGCCTCATCGACGTGGGCGGACAGGTCCAGGGGGCCGATGACGAGGTCCATGGCGGGGAGCCTACAGGGGTGTTTCGGTTGTCTGCCGGTGCGGGGTGGACGGGGGCCGGTCCGTCAGAAGAGAACGCTCATGAACGCGCCGATCTCCTGGAACCCCACCCTGCGGTACGTCCTTCTCGCCGCCGTGTTGAAGTCGTTGACGTACAGGCTCACCACCGGGGCGATGTCCGCCAGGGCGTAGCGCAGGACCGCGGCCATGCCGGGCGCGGCCAGGCCCCTCCCCCGGTACTCGGGGGCCACCCAGACGCCCTGGATCTGGCAGGCGCGGTCCGTCGCGGCGCCGATCTCCGCCTTGAAGGCGACCTTGCCGTTCTCGTCGAGGCGGACGAAGGAGCGGCCGGCGCCGACGAGTTCGGCGACGCGGGCCTGGTAGAGGAGGCCGCCGTCGCCGGCCATCGGGGAGACGCCGACCTCCTCGGTGAACATCGCCACGCAGGCCGGCATGAGCGTGTCCACCTCGTCCTTGCGGGTGCGGCGGACGTGGGGATCCGGGGCGATGTCGGACGACACGCGGTCGGTGATCATGAGGGGCTGGCGGGTGCGGACCTCGCGGGCGGGGCCCCAGCTGGGTTCCAGCAACCGCCAGAGCTGGGCGGTGGGTTCGGCGGGACCGACGATGGAGGAGCAGCGGCGGCCGGCCCTGCGGGCCCGGTCGGCGAAGGCGCGGACGGCGCGCGGGGTGGCGCAGATCGGGACCAGGTTGGCGCCCGCATAGCACAGGGACGTCAGCATGCCGTCCTCGTACCAGCCCCACATCTCGCCGCCGAGCCGCCATGGGTCGAGGCCCGCGACCTGGATCCGGGAGGTCACGAAGGCGTTCGCGACCGGCTCGCGGTGCAGGACGGCGAGCGCGGCGTCCAGGTCGCTCGGTTCGAGGACCCGGGAGGTCGTCTGGGTCAACACGGGCGGGGCCTCACACTGGGGTTCTGCTGATCTCCGCACTGTACCTGCGGAAGCTGGGCAGCGTCGCCGGGTGTTCGGCCACCGCTCGTCCGGAAGTGACCGTCGGTCTGCCGCCCCGCCTCCGGGGGCTGCCGGAGGCGGACCCCGGCCGACGGTCCGACGGCTACGTCCTCGAACGTCCCCGGAGGGGGCACCCGCGGAGAGTCAGCCCGCCACCGAGACCGACGGTTCGCCCGACGGCACGCCGTCCGTCTCCATCTGCTCGGCCAGCTTCATGGCCTCCTCGATGAGAGTCTCGACGATCTTGGACTCGGGGACGGTCTTGATGACCTCGCCCTTGACGAAGATCTGGCCCTTTCCGTTGCCGGAGGCGACACCGAGGTCGGCCTCACGGGCCTCGCCCGGGCCGTTGACGACGCAGCCCATGACGGCGACGCGCAGCGGGACCTCCATGCCGGTCAGGCCGGCGGTGACTTCTTCGGCCAGCTTGTACACGTCGACCTGGGCACGGCCGCAGGACGGGCAGGAGACGATCTCCAGGCCGCGCTGCCTGAGGTTCAGTGACTCCAGGATCTGGTTGCCGACCTTGACCTCCTCGACCGGCGGGGCCGACAGGGAGACGCGGATCGTGTCGCCGATGCCCTGGCTGAGCAGCGCGCCGAAGGCGACCGCCGACTTGATCGTGCCCTGGAACGCCGGGCCCGCCTCCGTCACGCCGAGGTGGAGGGGGTAGTCGCACTGGGCCGCGAGCTGGCGGTAGGCCTCGACCATGACGACCGGGTCGTTGTGCTTGACGGAGATCTTGATGTCCCGGAAGTCGTGCTCCTCGAAGAGGGACGCCTCCCACAGCGCGGACTCGGCCAGCGCCTCGGGAGTGGCCTTGCCGTACTTCTGGAGCAGGCGCTGGTCGAGCGAGCCCGCGTTCACGCCGATACGGATCGGGGTGCCGTGGTCCTTCGCGGCCCTGGCGATCTCCTTGACCTTGTCGTCGAACTGCTTGATGTTGCCGGGGTTGACGCGGACGGCCGCACAGCCGGCCTCGATGGCGGCGAACACGTACTTCGGCTGGAAGTGGATGTCCGCGATCACCGGGATCTGCGACTTGCGGGCGATCGTGGCGAGGGCGTCCGCGTCGTCCTGCGTGGGGCAGGCCACACGGACGATCTGGCAGCCCGAGGCGGTGAGTTCCGCGATCTGCTGCAGGGTGGCGCCGATGTCCGACGTACGGGTCGTGGTCATCGACTGCACCGACACCGGGGCGTCTCCGCCGACCGCCACGGATCCGACCTGGATCTGCCTACTCTTCCGGCGCTCGGCGAGCCTGGTCGGAACGGACGGCATGCCGAGAGAAATCGCAGTCATCTGCTGTGCAACCCCAAGTCGTGGATCAAGGTCCGGCCCCGTCAGCAGCGGGCTCCAGACTTCGAGATTACGGCACGGGCGACCGCGCCGGCACATCACGGCCGTCAAAGCCACCCAAGGGAAGGCGGCCCGGCGTCGAGCCTGCCGGGCCGCCTTCGAACGCCGTACGGCTAGGAGATTCTCACCGGATTGACGACATCCGCCACCAGGACGAGCAAGGTGAAGCAAATGAAGATTCCCGCCACCACATAGGCGACCGGCATCAGCTTCGCCACGTCGAACGGCCCGGGGTCGGGCCGCCTCAGCACCTTCGCCAGGTTCCGGCGCAGCGCCTCCCACAGGGCGCCCGCGATGTGGCCGCCGTCGAGCGGCAGCAGCGGGAGCATGTTGAAGAGGAAGAGGGACAGGTTGAAGCCGGCCACCAGCATCAGCGCCATCGCCAGCTGCTGGGTCGGCGGGATGTCCAGAGTGAAGATCTCACCGCCCACGCGGGCCGCGCCGACGACGCCCATCGGGGAGTCGGGTTCGCGCGGGCCGTTGCCGAAGGCCGCGTCCCACAGGGCCGGGACCTTGCCGGGCAGGTCGGCGAGGGAGTTGACGGCGTCGCCGACGCGGTCGCCCATCCAGGTCACCGAGTCGCCGAAGTCCTGCTTGACGATGCCGGTGGCGGCGCTGAAGCCGAGGAAGCCGGCGTTGACGTACTGCCCCTGGACGTACTGGCCGCTGGAGTCCTTCTTGGCGACCTGGTTGTCGGCGATCTTCGCGTGCAGGCTGACCTGCTCGCCGTCGCGGTCGACGACGATCGGCACGTCCTTGCCCGGGTTGGCGCGGATCAGGTCGGACAGCCGGTTCCAGTCGTCGGTCCTGACACCGTCGAAGGAGACGATCTTGTCGCCCGCCTTCAGGCCGGCGGCCGCGGCCGGGGAGGCCGGGTCGGACTTCTTGCAGTCGTCGCGGTTCTGGCTCTGGGAGATGACGCACTTCGAGACGGAGCTGACGGTGGTGGTCTGCTGCGAGATACCGAAGCCCATCAGGACGACGAGGAACAGCGCCACCGCCAGGATCAGGTTCATGAACGGGCCCGCGAACATCACGATGACCCGCTTCCACGGCTTGCGCGTGTAGAAGAGGCGGTTCTCGTCACCCGGCCTGAGCTCCTCGAACGCGGCCGAGCGGGCGTCCTCGATCATGCCGCGCCAGGGAGAGGTGGAGCGGGCCTCCAGACGGCCGTCCGGGCCGGGCGGGAACATGCCGATCATGCGGATGTAGCCGCCGAACGGGATGGCCTTGACGCCGTACTCCGTGTCGCCCTTCCTGCGGGAGAAGACCGTCGGGCCGAAGCCGACCATGTACTGCGGCACACGGATGCCGAAGAGCTTGGCGGTGGACAGGTGCCCCAGCTCGTGCCACGCGATCGACACCAGGAGGCCGACGGCGAAAAGCACTATGCCGAGGATGAACATCAGGGTCGTCATGCACGGGCCTCCGCCGTCTGTGCCGTCAGTTCCCGGGCCCGGGTCCGCGCCCAGGTCTCCGCTTCGAGGACGTCCGCGACCGTGAGCGAGGTTCCCGAGCCCGGGGTGCCGTGCTCGTCCACCACCCGGGTCACGGTCTCCACGATCCCGTTGAACGGCAGCGCGCCGAGCCGGAAGGCCTCCACACACTCCTCGTTGGCCGCATTGAACACCGCGGGGGCCGTGCCCGCGAGCTGACCGACGTGGCACGCCAGGTCGACCGCCGGGAACGCGTCGCGGTCGAGCGGGAAGAACTCCCAGGTCGACGCCTTGCTCCAGTCGAAGGCGGGCGCCGCGTCCGGGACGCGTTCGGGCCAGCCGAGGCCGATGGCGATCGGCCCGCGCATGTCGGGGGGTGTCGCCTGGGCGATCGTGGATCCGTCCGTGAATTCAACCATCGAGTGGACATACGACTGCGGGTGCACGACCACCTCAATCCGATCGAAGGGAATGTCGTAGAGGAGGTGCGCCTCGATGACCTCCAGGCCCTTGTTCACGAGGGTCGCGGAGTTGATCGTGATCACCGGGCCCATGGCCCAGGTGGGGTGCGCGAGGGCGTCCTCCACCGTCACGTGCGCCAGCTGTTCCTTCGTACGGCCGCGGAAGGGGCCCCCGGAGGCGGTGACGACGAGCTTGCGTACGTCCGCTCTCGTGCCGGACGCCAGCGCCTGGAACAGCGCCGCGTGCTCGGAGTCGACCGGGATGATCTGCCCCGGCTTGGCGAGGGCCTTGACCAGCGGGCCGCCCACGATGAGCGACTCCTTGTTGGCGAGCGCGAGGGTGCGGCCCGCCTCCAGGGCGGCGAGGGTCGGGGCGAGACCGATGGAGCCGGTGATGCCGTTCAGGACGGTGTGGCAGTCGGAGGCGGCGACCAGGGTGGCCGCGTCGGGGCCGGCGAGGATCTCGGGAAGCGGTTCTCCGGGGCCGTACTGGCTGCTCAGGGCCTCGCGCAGGGCCGGTACGACGTCCTCGCGGGCGACCGCGACGGTGCGTACCCGTAGCTGGTACGCCTGCTCGGCGAGGAGCGCGACCCGGCCACCGTTGGCGGAGAGCCCGGTGACCCGGAACCGGTCGGGGTTGCGCAGCACGAGGTCGATGGCCTGGGTCCCGATCGAGCCGGTGGAGCCGAGGATCACCACATCCTTCGGGCCGGCGCCCCCGATGGGGTCGTAGACGAGGTGCGGGTCGGCGAGGGCAGACGGGGCTTCCGCCCCGCGCCCTGTGAGGGCTGGACTGTCGCTCATCGTCCTATTGTGGCCGCAACGGGCTGCCGTGAGGACAGCGCGTCCCTCTCTCGGGGGGCGCGCGGGTCGGCGGGCGGGTGAGTCCGGTCACGGGCGCGCGAGTCGGCGGGCGGGTGACTCGCCGGCCCGTGTCGCCGGTGAGCGGACGGGGCAGGTCAGCGGACGGGACGGTGCACGTTCTCCTTCCGACTCAGGCCCGGTGTCGCGTCCGCGATCCAGGGACCGTCGCCGGACGGGTCGACGATGCCCTGCTCCAGCCACTCGTACGTGCCCGAGAGCACGCCCTTGACGACCTTGCGGTCCAGGTCGTCCGTGTTGGTCCACAGGCGGCCGAAGAGTTCCTCGACGCGGATGCGGGCCTGGCGGCAGAAGATGTCGGCGAGCTGGTAGGCCTCGCGGCCGTGGTCCTCGTTGCTGCGCAGGAGCTCGGCACGTACGCAGGCCGCGCTCATCGCGAACAGTTCCGCGCCGATGTCGACGATCCGGCCCAGGAAGCCCTGCTTGGTCTCCATCCGGCCCTGCCAGCGGGACATGGCGTAGAAGGTGGAGCGGGCGAGTTTGCGGGCCGTGCGTTCGACGTGGCGCAGGTGCGGGGAGAGGTCGATCTCCCGCTTGAACTCGCCATAGGAGTTGGGAAGTTGGCCCGGCCCCGCGATCAGCTTGGGCAGCCATTTGGCGTAGAAGACGCCTGCCTGGGCGCCTGCCCTCGCCTTGTCCGAGAGGGACTTGTCGGGGTCGATCAGGTCGCCGGCGACCGACAGATGGGCGTCGACCGCCTCGCGGGCGATCAGCAGGTGCATGATCTCGGTGGAGCCCTCGAAGATGCGGTTGATGCGCAGGTCGCGCAGGATCTGCTCGGCGGGAACCCCGCGTTCGCCCCGGGCCCGGAGCGACTCGGCCGTCTCGAAACCCCGGCCGCCCCTGATCTGGACCAGTTCGTCGGCCATCAGCCAGGCCATCTCGGAGCCGTAGAGCTTGGCGAGGGCGGCCTCGATGCGGATGTCGTTGCGGTCCTCGTCCGCCATCTGGGAGGAGAGGTCCACGACGGCCTCCAGGGCGAAGGTCGTCGCCGCGATGAAGCTGATCTTCGAGCCGACCGCCTCGTGGAACGCGACCGGCTTGCCCCACTGCTCCCGGGCCGCGGACCACTCGCGGGCGATCTTCAGACACCACTTGCCGGCACCCACGCACATCGCGGGGAGGGACAGCCGGCCGGTGTTGAGGGTGGTGAGCGCGATCTTCAGGCCCGCGCCCTCGGGGCCGATGCGGTTGGCGGCCGGGACCCGGACCTGGTGGAAGCGGGTGACGCCGTTCTCCAGGCCGCGCAGGCCCATGAAGGCGTTGCGGTTCTCGACGGTGACGCCCTCCGAGGCGGCCTCGACGACGAACGCGGTGATGCCGCCCTTGTGGCCCTCCGACCTGGGCACCCGGGCCATGACGACGAGGAGGTCGGCGACCACGCCGTTGGTGGTCCAGAGTTTCACCCCGTCGAGCACGTAGTCGTCCCCGTCGGGGACTGCGGACGTGGCCAGACGGGCCGGGTCGGAGCCGACGTCCGGCTCGGTCAGCAGGAACGCCGAGATGTCCGTGCGGGCGCAGCGCGGCAGGAAGGTGTCCTTCTGCTCCTGGGTGCCGAACATCTTCAGCGGCTGCGGTACGCCGATCGACTGATGGGCGGACAGCAGCGCGCCCAGCGCCGGGTTCGCGGAGCCGACCAGGGCGAGGGCCTTGTTGTAGTAGACCTGCGTGAGGCCCAGGCCGCCGTACTTGGTGTCGATCTTCATGCCGAGGGCGCCGAGTTCCTTGAGGCCGTCGATGACCTCGTCGGGAATGCGGGCCTCTCGTTCGATCAGCGCGCCGTCGACCTTCGTCTCACAGAAGTCGCGCAGCTTGTCGAGGAACTCCTCGCCGTGCTGGGCGGCCTCGTCGGGCGGCATCGGGTGGGGGTGGATGAGGTCGAGCCGGAAGCGGCCCAGGAACAGTTCCTTGGCGAAGCTGGGCTTACGCCAGTCCTGTTCCCGGGCGGCCTCCGCGACCTGGCGTGCCTCACGTTCGGTGACGACAGGTCGGGAGGGGGTGGACGGAGCGGACATGAGGCTCACCTCGTCGCGAATAGGGATCTTGGGGATGTTGGGTTACCGACGGGTGCTACCCGTTCGTATGTACCCGATCCGGGCCGACCCCACCACCCTTCGCGGGCCGTTCGGCCGATGCCGCGACGGGGCGACTGTCGCCCGGGGCCCGTCCGGGGCCACCCAGGGCTCGTCCGGGGCCGCCCAGGGCCCGCCCGGGACTCGTCTCCGGGACTCGTCTCCGGGACTCGTCTCCGGGACTCGTCTCCGGGACTCGTCCGGGGAGGGCCCGCCCTGCGGGCGCCTGTCCCGCTTCCCCTCCGAGCGTCCCGACGATCCGGTCGGCCCGTTCCGCCGGACGGGCTCCGCCGCGTCCACCGGACGGGCTCCTCCACCCCTTTCCATGGCCCCCGCGGCCGGTCGTGGTAGGCAGGAACCTCGACGCAGGCGGGAGCCCCCGCACGCGTCGAGGAGCGGCGGCACCCGGTCGACCCCGGGGCCCCAAGCCCGGCGCGGCCCTCACTCACCAGCCCGTCAGAAGTCCGCAGGAAGTCCGTAGGAAGTCCCTGTCGAAGCGCTTCGACAACCTATGGACACCCACCTTCTCTGAAGCTACTGTCGAACCACTCCCACCCACCCTTGTTCGCACTGCGCACTGTCGAAGCGCTTCACAAAGCTTGGAGAGCTGGATGGTCACCCTCGCCGAGGTCGCCCAGCACGCCGGAGTCTCGGCGAGCACGGTGAGCTATGTCCTCAGCGGCAAGCGGTCCATCTCCACGCCCACCCGGCAGCGGGTCGAGCAGAGCATCAGCGAGCTCGGCTACCACCCGAACGCGGGCGCCCGTGCCCTGGCCAGCAACAAGTCGAACATCATCGCGCTGATGATCCCGCTGCGCACCGACATGTACGTGCCGGTGATGATGGAGATCGCCATCGCGGTGGCCACCACCGCCCGCACCCACGGGTACGACGTCCTGCTGCTCACCGGCGAGGAGGGGCCCGACGCCGTGCGCCGCGTCACCGGCAGCGGGCTCGCCGACGCGATGATCGTGATGGACGTCGAACTCGACGACGAACGGCTGCCGTTGCTGCGCGGCACCGACCAGCCGTCCGTACTCATCGGGCTTCCCGCCGACACCACCGGCCTGACCTGCGTGGACCTCGACTTCAAGGCGACGGGCGCACTGTGTGTCGAGCACCTCGCGAAACTCGGACACCGTGACATCGCTGTCATCGGCGAGGCCCCGGCCGTCTACGAACGGCACACCGGTTTCGCCGAGCGCACCCTCGACGGACTGCGCTCCCGCGCCCAGGAGTTGGGCGTACGACTGCTGCACCGGCCGTGCGACGGCGGGTACGACGCGATGGCCGTGACGTTCGCCCGGGTGCTCGACGAACGCCCGGGAACCACCGGGTTCGTGGTGCAGAACGAGTCGGCGGTCGAGCCGCTGCTGGCCCTGCTGCGCCAGCAGGGGCGGGCCGTGCCCGAGGACGTGTCGGTGGTGGCGATCTGTCCGGACCAGGTAGCCGTGCAGGCCTCGGTGCGGCTGACGTCCGTCGCCATCCCCGCGCAGGACATGGGCCGGCGCGCCGTGGAGCGGCTGGTCGCCAAGCTGGACGGGCACGGTACCGACGAAGTCGTGCTGATCGCCCCCGAGTTGACGGTCCGGACGAGCACGGGGCCGGCTCCGGCCGTCGCCTCTTGACCTGCCGTTCCAGACCCGCCTTTCCCTTTTGCCCACCCTCCCCTTCACCTGCCCTCCCCGCCTTCCCGGACGTGCCTCTGCCGGCCGGCACCTCCTGACCCGCACCTCCTCACCTCTCTTCAGCCCCGCACGCCTTCCCGCCAGGGCACCACCACGTCTGCCCTGGCTCGGGCGCTCGGGGCGCTCAGGTGACTCAGGCGGCTCGGGGCGCTCGGGCCGCTCGGGCCCCTCGGCTCAGAGCGCGAGGCCGGTCAGGACCAGCACGCGCTCGTACGTGTAGTCGTCCATCGCGAACTTCACGCCCTCGCGGCCCACCCCGGACTGCTTGGCGCCGCCGTACGGCATCTGGTCGGCGCGGTAGGAGGGCACGTCGCCGATGACGACACCGCCGACCTCCAGGGCGCGGTGGGCGCGGAAGGCGACCTGGAGGTCGTGGGTGAACACGCCTGCCTGGAGGCCGTACTTGGAGTCGTTGACGGCGGCGAAGGCCTCCGCCTCCCCGTCCACCTTCCGTACGGTGAGGACGGGCCCGAAGACCTCCTCGCAGGAGATGGTCGCGTCGGCCGGTACGTCGGTGAGGACGGTGGGCGCGTAGGAGGCGCCGTCCCGCTTGCCGCCGGTGAGGAGCTGGGCCCCGGCCTCGACGGCCTCCCGCACCCACGCCTCGACCCGCCGGGCGGCGTCCTCGCTGACCAACGGTCCGACGTCGGTCGTGTCGTCGCCCGGGTCGCCGGTGACCTGGGCCTCGACGGCGGCGACGATGCGCGGGAGGAGCCGGTCGTACACGGACGCGTCCGCGATCACCCGCTGCACGGAGATGCAGGACTGGCCGCCCTGGTAGTTGGAGAAGGTGGCGATGCGGGTGGCGGCCCGGTCGAGGTCGGCGTCGGAGGCGTAGTCCCCGAGAACGACGGCGGCGCCGTTGCCCCCCAGCTCCAGCGTGCAGTGCTTGCGCGGCACCGAGTCCATGATCGCGTAGCCGACCTTCTCGGAACCGGTGAAGGAGATGACCGGCAGCCGCTCGTCCTGGACGAGGGCGGGCATCCGGTCGTTCGGGACGGGGAGGATGCTCCAGGAACCGGCCGGGAGGTCGGTCTCGGCGAGCAGCTCACCGATGACCAGGCCCGAGAGCGGGGTCGCGGGCGCGGGCTTGAGGATGATCGGTACCCCGGCCGCGATCGCCGGGGCGACCTTGTGGGCGCACAGGTTCAGCGGGAAGTTGAAGGGCGCGATACCGAGGACGACGCCCTTCGGGAAGCGCCGGGTGAGGGCGAGACGCCCCTGGCCGCCGGCGTCCGTGTCGAGCCGCTGGGCCTCGCCGCCGTTGAACCGGCGGGCCTCCTCGGCGGCGAACCGGAACACGGAGACGGCCCGGCCGACCTCGCCCCGGGCCCACTTGATCGGCTTGCCGTTCTCGGCGGAGATGAGCCGCGCGATCTCCTCGGCGCGCTCGACCAGGCGCTTGCCGACGTGGTCGAGGGCGGCGGCGCGTACGTGGGCCGGGGTGGCGGCGAAGTCCTCGCGGACGGCGTACGCGGCGGCCACGGCCTCCTCGGTCTGGGCGTCGGTCGGGACGGCGACCTCGCCGACGGGGCGGCCGTCCCAGGGGGAGGTCACGGCGAAGCTGTCCTCGCCGGTGGCCTGGCGGCCGGCGAGCCAGAAGGCGTGGGTGGAAGTCATTTCGGGTCCCGGCCCTTCCGCGTTGGGGGTGGGTCTGTGGGGTCCACCGTAGGGTGCGGGCGGGCAGGGGACGTTGCGACGGTGTGGAGTGGTGGGGGGCGGTGGTGCTCCGGTTCGGCAGGGTAGGAGGTACACCCACCCCGGGGCTGGTACGGACCCCCGGCACACCCACCCCGCGGTGGGGACGGGCCCCGGCACACCCACCCCCGAGCCTGAGACGGCAGCCTCCACCCACACCCACACCCACCCCCGCGCCGGGTGGGCTACTCCGCCGTCGTGGCCTTCAGCGCCAGCCACAGCTCCATCCGCACGTCCGGGTCGTCCAGCGACCGCCCCAGGATCTCCTCGACCCGCCGCATCCGATACCGCAGCGTATGCCGGTGGACCCCCAGATCCGCGGCCGCCGCATCCCACTGCCCGTGCCGTGACAACCACGCCCGTACGGACGCGACCAGGTCACCCCGCCCGGTCGCGTCGTGCTCGTGCAACGCCCGCAGCAGGCCGTCGGCGAAAGCCTTCACCGCGTCGTCCGCGAGCAATGGCAGCACCGACCCGGCCGCCATCCGCTCGTGCTCGACGCACACGCGCCCCCTCCGCCGCGCCACCGACAACGCCTGCTCGGCCTGCTTGTACGCGGCCGCCGCGGCGATCGGACCGGCCGGCGCCGACAACCCCACGACCAGTTCGTCCACGTCACCGCCGGCCGCCTGCTCCGGTATCCCCTCCCGCGCCGCCTCCAACGCCGCCGCGTACTCCCCGCACGCGGCCACCGCCGCACCCCCGTCCGCGGCCAGCACCACCAGCCGCTCCCCCTCGCCCCCGCCCCCGCCGTCGGGGACGACCAGCACCGCCTCCCCGGCCCGTGCCGCCGCCGACTCCACGACCTCGGTGAGCGCGGCCAGCGGATCACCGTGCGGGTCGGCGGCGGCGAGCGTCGCCGCCGTCGCCTTGGTGAGCGGCACGGGCGCATGGTCGGCGGACTGCACCCGCGCGGCCGACGCGGCGGAGGCCGACTCGGCGACGATCACCCGGAAGGGCGCGTCCAGCAGCTCCCCGTACAGATCCCCGGCGACCGCGCGCGCATGGTCCGGTTCCTTCGCGAGCAGCATGCGCAGCACCGCCGCTCCGACCCGCTGCTCGGCCGCGTGCAGGGACCGTGAGCGTTCCGTGGTGAGCGTCAGCAGGGCGATGGCCGAGTGCACGGCGTACCGCTCGGCCGTACCGAGGGCCGCGGCCGTCCCGACGGCCAGCGCCGCGCGCGGTCGCCGCCCGGTGCCCAGCGAGTGCAGCTCGACCCGGTCCTCGTGCTCGGGCCCGCCGACCACCGAGGAGGCGGGCGCGGGCCGCTCCCGCAGCCGTTCGACGTCCGCGGTCAGCCGGGCGGCCCGCCGCCCCGCCCACTCCGGCGCGGTCGCGACGACGGCGCCGGAGGCGTCGTAGAGCGCCGCCCATCCGTCGACCTGCGAGGCGAGCGCACCCAGCACCCCCTCCGGCCCGGCTGCCAGCGCCTGCCCGGTCAGCTCGCGCTGCGCGGCGAAGCCCGCTGTCACCGCCCGGTACTGGTCGGCCGCGATCTCCGCCGAGACGGCCTTGCTGATGGCGAGGAAGGGAGTGCGGCGCGGCACCTCCAGCAGCGGCAGCCCCTCCTGTTCCGCCGCGTCGACGAGGGCCTTGGGGATCTCCCCGTAGGTGACCCCGACAGCGAAGCCGAGCCCGACCACCCCCGCGCCGACCAGCCGCTTCACATAGGGGACCATCGCCTCCGGATCCTCCGCGTCCAGCTTCAGCGCGGTGACCAGCAGCAGCTCGCCGCCCTCCATGTAGGGCACGGGGTCGGCGAGTTCACTCACGTGCGCCCAGCGCACCGGCACGTCCAGGCGGTCGCCGCCCGCCCGCACGGTCAGCTTGAGCGCGGAGTGGCGGACGAGGGAGGCGAGCGTGGGGGGCATGAGGCCTTCAGGGATGGGTGACCGTCGTGATCTTTGTGGCTTTTTGGCCGCCATGTATGAACGACCTATGATGATTCTGCCTCACCGTACGGTCGCCGGGGGACCTCAGCCCCGCAGATCCACCAACAACGGCGGCGCGTGCTCCCCCTTCACGTTCGTCAGCGACAGCACCGCGTGCCCCGGCGGCACCCCGTGCGCCAGTTCGGACGCGGACCACCGCTCCCGTTCGACCTGCCGTACGGTCACCGCCCGCGCGGTGGGCGCCTTCCCGGTGATCACCCGTCGGACCATGTGGAGCGCCTTGCCGGCCGGGGTCTCGGCGATGATCTGCCGGTCCGTCACGTCCGTGGCGTCGATCCACTCCTTGCCCCACACCTCGGCGAAGTCCTGCCCGTCCCACGGGGTGAGCCCGGACAGCGCCATCCGGCACCCGGTGGCCCCGAGCAGCGGCCCACGCAACGGCCTCGGTACGTCGTCCAGGGTGCGCAGCGTCAGCACGACCCCGGCGTTGCCCGACCGCAGCCGCTGGATGCTCCGTACCGCTTCGGGTGTCACCACGCCGGTGGCGTCGTCGAGCAGCAGGCAGGCGAACAGCGACCGGTCCTCCCGTACCGCGACACTCGCTGAGAACTGGGCCAGCACCAGCCGCGCCAGCATCCGCGAGGCGTCGGCGTGTCCGCGCTGCGGCAGGTCGATGCGTACCCGCACCGGGTGGTCCAGCGCCCTGAGCGAGAACGGCCGCGACTGTCCCGAGGTGTCGAAGAACCCGGCGAAGGCCGGTCGGTCGAGCAGCGCCACACGGTCCGCGAGCACTCCGCCCACATCCCCCGGTCGTCCCATCTGCCGCTCCCGCGCGTCCAGTTCGCGCAGCAGCGCCTCCTGTCCGGCGTCCTGCAGTCCCTTGCGCAGCGTGGCCAGCGGCCCGGGCGCCCCGTCGAGCAGCTGACGCAGCTCCGGTACGGCGGGAAAGCGGCCGTGGACCGCGTGGAACGGCCCGAGGAGCTGGGCGAGGACGGTGGTGGACCGGCGGGTGTCCCCGCCCTGGTGGGGTTCGGCGAGGTCGCCGACGAGCGCCTCGGCGAGCACGGCCGCCGCCTCGTCCGGATCGCCGGTCCCGCCGTACAGGTCGAGGTCGTAGACGGACTCGGGATTCCCGATCTGTACGACGACGTCGTAGGCGTCGGCCGGGCCGAGTCCGGCACCCGCCGCGCCGATCACGACGACGGCGGCCCGCCCGGCGAGCGCGTGCAGGCACAGCATCTCGGCAAGCGGCCGCACCACGGTCCCGGTCTTGCCGGAGCCGGCCGGGCCGACGGCGAGCAGGGAGGTGCCGAGCAGATCGGGGTCGAGGCCGAGGCCGGCACCGCGGTAGGCGTACGGGTTGCGGGCGTCGTCGGCCGTGGTGCCGAGCCGGACCTGGCCGGTGACCAGGTCGTGCCGGGCGAGCCGGGTCGGCAGGTCGCGGGCGCCGGAGGGGTGCGCACAGGCGGCGGCGCCCTCCTGGAGCACGGCGCCGGTGAAGGTGGCAAGGCTGTTGCGACCGTTGCGTACGCCCTGCCAGGCGCGGGTGATCCGGGCGTGGTCGACGTCCCGCATCAGCCCGGTCCGGGCCTCGGCGGTGAGCCGCTCGGCCGCGTCGACGGCTCCGGCGGCCCGCAGCTGGGGCCACTCGGCGGGGTCCTGCTCCGGGGCGGGGGGCCGCTCGGGCGTCGGGGCGGTCCGCGACCAGGCGGACGGGCCGAACCGTCGCCAGATCTCGCCCCAGCGGCCGAGGCGGCCCACGACGATCATGATCGTCACGGCGATCAGGGTGTAGTAGCCGTTCCAGAGGACGGCGTTGCCGACGCGGTCGTCGCTGTGGCGCCAGGAGTCCGGGGTGAAGAGTTCGAGGGGCAGCACCCACCAGCCGCCGAGGTAGCCGTTCCACAGCAGGGACCAGGCCAGCCAGCCCACCAGGAACGCGATCACCGCGCCGCTGAGCAGTTGCCGGGTCGGGATCTGCTCGGGCTCCTCCTCGGGCCGGGGCCGGTGTCCGAACCGCCACACGCCGGGCGCCGCCTGCGGGCGGGGGGCCCGCAGCCAGGCGAGGAAGGCCGACCCGTCCGGCATCGGAGGCACGCCCGGTGCCGCGGGCGGCCGCGGCGGCATCGCCGGCATCTGAGGCGGCCCCGCCGGACGTGGCACAGGGTTCGCATGCGTACCCCGCGCGTCCTGCGTCCCGTCGCTGTCCATCGCCCTCGCCCTCGCCCCTTGACCAGCCGTTCCGTCCACCATCAGCGGTCAATCTAACGCCCCGGGAAGGGGAGTTCACCGCTTACGCGGCCGGGTGGCCGGTGATGCGCGGCTTTGCCGCTCATGTCCACCGCGGACAACCCGGGCCCCCCGACAACGCCCACATGGAGCATGCCCACGCCTCAGCCTCCGTCCTAGCCTGCGAGAAAGAAGTCAAGCGTCCTCACCACGCCCACCCGGAACCACCGGAACGCCCGGAATCTCCGGAACACTCGGATACCGGGAACAGCCGGAACACCTGGAACGCCCGGAACACCTGGACACCTGGACACCTGGACACCTGGACACCTGGAACACCGGGACACCTGGAACACCGGGACACCTGGAACACCGGGACCATCTGGCCGCAAGATCACAAGATCATCAGGGAGCCCCCCATGACCGCACTTCCGCAGGAGCGCCGCGTCGTCACCGCCATCCCCGGCCCGAAGTCGCAGGAGTTGCAGGCCCGCCGCCTCGCCGCGGTCGCGCAGGGGGTGGGCTCCGTACTGCCCGTGTTCACGGCGCGTGCGGGCGGCGGGATCATCGAGGACGTGGACGGAAACCGCCTGATCGACTTCGGCTCGGGTATCGCGGTCACGTCCGTCGGCGCCTCCGCCGAGGCCGTCGTACGCCGGGCCTCCGCCCAGCTCGCCGAGTTCACCCACACCTGTTTCATGGTCACGCCGTACGAGGGCTACGTGGAGGTCGCCGAGGCGCTGGCCGAGCTGACCCCCGGCGACCACGCCAAGAAGTCGGCCCTCTTCAACAGTGGCGCCGAAGCGGTCGAGAACGCCGTCAAGATCGCCCGTGCGTACACCAAGCGCCAGGCGGTCGTCGTCTTCGACCACGGCTACCACGGCCGGACCAACCTCACGATGGCGCTGACGGCCAAGAACATGCCGTACAAGCACGGCTTCGGCCCGTTCGCGCCGGAGGTCTACCGCATGCCGATGGCGTACGGCTACCGCTGGCCGACCGGCGCCGAGAACGCGGGTCCCGAGGCCGCCGCGCAGGCCGTCGACCAGATCACCAAGCAGGTCGGCCCGGACAACGTGGCCGCGATCATCATCGAGCCGGTGCTCGGCGAGGGCGGCTTCATCGAACCGGCGAAGGGCTTCCTGCCGGCGCTCAGCAGGTTCGCCGCCGACAGCGGCATCGTCTTCGTCGCCGACGAGATCCAGTCCGGCTTCTGCCGCACCGGCCAGTGGTTCGCCTGTGAGGACGAGGGCATCGTCCCGGACCTGATCACCACGGCGAAGGGCATCGCGGGCGGTCTTCCGCTCGCCGCCGTCACCGGCCGCGCCGAGATCATGGACGCCGCGCACCCGGGTGGCCTGGGCGGCACCTACGGCGGCAACCCGGTGGCCTGCGCCGCTGCGCTGGGCGCGATCGAGACGATGAAGGAGCTCGACCTCAACGCGAGGGCGCAGGCCATCGAGGCGACGATGAAGCCCCGCCTCACCGCCATGGCCGAGAAGTTCGACATCATCGGCGACGTCCGCGGCCGGGGCGCGATGATCGCCATCGAGCTGGTGAAGGACCGTACGACGAAGGAGCCGAACCCGGACGCGACGGCCGCGCTGGCCAAGGCCTGCCATCAGGCGGGTCTGCTGGTCCTGACCTGTGGCACCTACGGCAACGTGCTGCGCTTTCTGCCGCCGCTGGTCATCGGCGAGGACCTGCTGAACGAGGGCCTCGACATCATCGAGCAGGCCTTCGCCCGTGTCTGACGGGCGGCCGCAGGCATCCGACGGGCCGGCGCGCGCATCCGACAGGCGGCCCGCACACCTGATGCCCCCCAACGGCAGAGCGTGTGAAGAAGGTGTGCGAGGTGGATGGGAGGACTCGATTCCGCCTGTCCTCCCCCCTTCCCCTGGCGTAGGTTCTACCCAGATGAGAGAAACACCCCGCTCACAGGGAACTGTGGGCGAGTACAGGCCGGGGCCTCCCCAGCTTCGACCTGGTCGTGCCCTCGCGCACACAACTGGGGCCTCCGGCCTCGGATCTCCTCACCGATCGGACAGTCGCCCGCCCCAAACCCCCCGGGGCGCGCGACCACCCGATCCGTTCGGCCGCCCCGGAACCACCCCCCCTGTTCCGGGGCGGCCGACCTTCCTCTTCCTCCTCGGGCTTCCGGCCCTCCTCTTCGCGCTGATCACCTGGCAGGTCGTCGCCGACGGCCCGCTGGTGCGCGCGGACGAGCGCGTCAGCCGCGCCCTGATCCACCCCGACCGCCTCGCCGAACTCCTCGCCGACCTGGGCAATGTCCAGGTGGCACTCCCGGTCCTGGCCGTCGCCCTGGTGTACGTCGCCCTGCGCTCCCGCCGTGCCGGTACAGACCGCTGGTGGCTCCCGCCCACCGCCGCGGCCCTCCTCATGGCCCTGGTACCGGCGCTGATCATCCCGCTGAAGGACCTCACGGCCCGCCCGGGAACGCCCCTCGTGCCTCCCGGCACCGGCTACTTCCCCTCCGGCCACACGGCCACCGCGGCCGTCGCCTACGGCTCCGCGGCCCTGCTCCTCCTCCCCTGGCTGCGCTCGGCGGCAGCCCGCCGCGCCGGCGGGATCACCAGCGCGGCCCTCGTCCTCGCCGTCTCCTTCGGTCTGATCCGCCGCGGTTATCACTGGCCCCTGGACGTCGTGGCCAGTTGGTGTCTGGGTGGGGTGCTGCTCTCGTCGCTGTGGCTGTTCCTCAGGCGGCGGACGACCACCTGATCGTCCGCCTGGTCGTTCACCCGGGTCGCCGGTTCAGCTGTCGAAGCCCAGACCCAGCCGGTCCATCGTGCGCAGCCACAGGTTGCGCCGGCCCCCGTGCGCGTCCGCCCGTGCCAGCGACCACTTGGTGAGGGCGATGCCCGTCCAGGCGAAGGGCTCCGGCGGGAAGGGCAGGGGTTTCTTGCGGACCATTTCGAGGGACGTGCGCTCCGTGGTCCGTCCCGCCAACAGGTCCAGCATCACGTCCGCGCCGAAGCGGGTCGCGCCCACGCCGAGGCCCGTGTAGCCCGCCGCGTACGCGACCCTGCCGCCGTGGGCGGTTCCGTAGAACGCCGAGAAGCGTGAGCAGGTGTCGATCGCGCCGCCCCACACGTGTGTGAAGCGGACGCCCTCCAACTGCGGGAAGCACGTGAAGAAGTGCCCGGCCAGCTTGGCGTACGTCTGGGGGCGGTCGTCATACTCGGAGCGCACCCGGCCGCCGTACGGGTAGACGGCGTCGTAGCCGCCCCAGAGGATCCGATTGTCCGCGGACAGCCGGAAGTAGTGGAACTGGTTGGCGCTGTCCCCCAGCCCCTGTCTGTTCTTCCAGCCGATCGACGCCAGCCGGTCGGCCGTGAGCGGCTCGGTCATCAGCGCGTAGTCGTAGACCGGGACGGTGTACGCCCGCACCCGCCTGACCAGGTTCGGGAAGATGTTCGTGCCGAGCGCGACCTTGCGGGCGCGGACCTGGCCGTACGGGGTGCCCACGGCCATCCCGGCGCCGTACGGCCTCAGCGTGAGCGCCGGAGTGTGCTCGTGGACGCGGACGCCGAGGCGCAGGCATGCCCGCTTCAACCCCCAGGCGAGCTTGGCCGGGTTGAGCATGGCCACTCCCCGGCGGTCGTGGAGCCCCGCCTGGAAGGTCGGGGAGGCGACCTGTTCCCGTACGGCCTCGGCGTCCAGGAACTCCACGCCGTCGGCGAGGCCCACGCGCGTCATCTCCGCGTACCGGTCGCGCAGTTCCCACGCCTGGTACGTCTCGGTCGCCAGTTCGATCTCGCCGGTGCGCTCGAAGTCGCAGTCGAGGTCGTGCCGGGCGACCGCCTTCTCGATCTCGTCGAGGTTGCGGGCGCCCAGCTCCTGGAGCCGGTGGATCTCCTCCGGCCAGCGGGTGAGGCCGTTGGGCAGGCCGTGGGTGAGGGAGGCCGCGCAGAATCCGCCGTTACGGCCCGAGGCGGCCCAGCCCACCTCGCGGCCTTCCAGCAGGACGACATCCCGCTGTGGGTCGCGCTCCTTGGCGTTCAGCGCGGTCCACAGCCCGCTGTAGCCGCCGCCGACGACCAGCAGGTCGCACGTCTCGGCGCCGGTGAGAGCGGGCTCGGGCCGGGGCTTGCCGGGGTCGTCCAGCCAGTACGGGACCGGCTGGGCCTCGGACAGTGCCTTCGTCCCGTCACTGCCACGGCTCACGGCGCTCGGGGCCATGATGTCAACTCCCTACGAGTCCCTACGAGGTCTTTCCGTTATGCCTTATGCCTTATGCCTTATGCCTGGTGCGGCGATTGCCGACGACCATCGAGGTCAGGACGGACAGGACGGCGACCAGGAACATGGCCGTCCCGATGACATTGATCTGGACGGGCGTTCCGCGCTGCGCCGAGCCCCAGACGAACATGGGGAAGGTGACGGTCGAGCCGGCGTTGAAATTGGTGATGATGAAATCGTCGAAGGAGAGCGCGAAGGCGAGCAGCGCGCCCGCCGCGATTCCGGGCGCCGCGATGGGCAGGGTGACCCGGAGGAAGGTCTGCACGGGCCCGGCGTACAGGTCCTGCGCCGCCTGTTCCAGCCGCGGGTCCATCGACATCACGCGCGCCTTCACGGCCGTCACGACGAAGCTGAGGCAGAACATGATGTGGGCGATGAGGATCGTCCAGAAGCCCAGCTGTGCGCCCAGGTTGAGGAACAGGGTGAGCAGCGAGGCCGCCATGACCACCTCGGGCATCGCCATCGGCAGGAAGATCAGCGAGTTGACGGCACCCCTCGCGCGGAAGCGGTAGCGGACCAGCGCGAAGGCGATCATCGTGCCGAGGACGGTCGCGCCGATCGTCGCCCAGAGCGCGACCTGGAGGCTGATCGACAGCGAGCCGCACAGGTCCGCGACCCCGCACGGGTCCTTCCAGGCGTCCGTGGAGAACTGCTGCCACTGGTAGTTGAAGCGCCCCTTCGGTTTGTTGAAGGAGAACACCGTGACGACGACGTTCGGCAGGAGGAGATACCCGAGGGTCACCAGTCCCGCGATGACGACGAGATGGCGTCTGAGCCAGTTGACGAAGGTCATTTACACCAGATCCTCCGCGCCGGACCTGCGAATGTAGACGGTGACGATGACGAGAATCGCGGCCATGAGAATGAAGGAGAGGGCCGCGGCCGTCGGATAGTCGAGAATCCGCAGGAACTGAGACTGGATGACGTTTCCGACCATACGGGTGTCGGTCGAGCCGAGCAGGTCGGCGTTGACGTAGTCGCCGGCCGCCGGGATGAAGGTCAGCAGCGTGCCGGAGACCACGCCCGGCATCGACAACGGGAAGGTGACCCTGCGGAAGGTCGTCCACGGGCGCGCGTACAGGTCGCCCGCCGCCTCGTGGAGACGCCCGTCGATGCGCTCCAGCGAGGAGTACAGCGGCAGGATCATGAACGGCAGGAAGTTGTACGTCAGGCCGCACACCACCGCGAGCGGTGTGGCCAGCACCCGGTCGCCGGCGGTCCAGCCGAGCCAACTCGTCACGTCCAGGACGTGCAGCGTGTTGAGGGCGCCGACGACCGGGCCGCCGTCCGCGAGGATCGTCTTCCAGGCGAGAGTGCGGATCAGGAAGCTGGTGAAGAAGGGGGCGATCACCAGGATCATGATCAGGTTCCGCCAGCGGCCCGCCCGGAAGGCGATGAGGTACGCCAGCGGGTAGCCGAGGACCAGGCACAGGACCGTCGCGGCGGCCGCATAGGCGACCGAGCGCAGGAACTGCGGCCAGTACTGGGACAGCGCGTCCCAGTAGGTGGCGAAGTGCCAGGTGACCTTGTAGCCCTCCTCCAGGGACCCCGTCTGCACGGACGTGGAGGCCTGGTAGACCATCGGCAGCGCGAAGAAGACCAGCAGCCACAGGATGCCGGGCAACAGCAGCCAGTACGGGACGAGCCGGCCGCGTCGACGCGGGGGTCCTTGCTCCGGAGCGGGCGCCAGAGGAGGCGCCTGGGTGAGCGTCGACATCAGGCGGCCGTCTCTTCCTGAACGCCCGCGTCGATGTCCTGGGCCGCGTCGAGGCCGAAGGTGTGGGCCGGGTTCCAGTGCAGGACGACCTCGGCGCCGGGCACCAGCCGGGCGTCGCGGTCGATGTTCTGGGCGTAGACCTCGAACTCGGGGCAGACCGGGCTGTCGACGACGTACTGCGTGGAGACGCCGATGAAGCTGGAGTCGGCGATCTGGCCGGTGATGCGGTTGCGGCCGTCGGGTATCCCGCCCGCGTCGTCGGCGTGAGTGAGGGAGATCTTCTCGGGGCGAACGCCGACCAGGACCTTGCCGCCGGCCGTCGTCGGGGCGGAACACCGCGCCTCGGGGAGCACCAGCTTGCCACCGCCCGCCCTGAGGACGATGTCGTCGCCGCTTCTGGCGTCGACCTCGGCCTCGATCAGGTTGGAGGTGCCGAGGAAGTTGGCGACGAAGGTGGTGTTCGGGTTCTCGTAGAGGTCGGCGGGCGAGCCGAGCTGTTCGACGCGGCCCGCGTTCATCACGGCGACCGTGTCGGCCATGGTCATGGCCTCCTCCTGGTCGTGCGTGACGTGGACGAAGGTGATGCCGACCTCGGTCTGGATCCGCTTGAGCTCCAGCTGCATCTGACGGCGCAGCTTGAGGTCGAGGGCGCCCAGGGGCTCGTCGAGCAGAAGCACCTTGGGGTGATTGATCAGCGCCCGGGCGACCGCGACGCGCTGCTGCTGGCCACCCGACAACTGGTGCGGTTTCTTGCGTATCTGCTCGCCGAGCTGGACCAGCTCGAGCATCTCCTCGACCTGCTTCTTCACCGACTTGATGCCACGCCGACGCAGGCCGAAGGCGACGTTCTCGAAGACGTCGAGGTGCGGGAAGAGCGCGTAGGACTGGAAGACGGTGTTCACCGGCCGCTTGTAGGGCGGCAGGTCGGTCACCTCCTGGTCGCCGAGGAGGACCGTCCCGGAGGAAGGTTCCTCCAGGCCCGCGATCATGCGCAGGGTGGTGGTCTTGCCGCAGCCGGAGGCGCCGAGCAGGGCGAAGAAGGAGCCCTGCGCAACGGTCAGGTCGAGCGGGTGTACGGCGGTGAAGGAGCCGTAGGTCTTGCTGATGCCCGACAGGCGGACGTCGCCGCCGTGGCCGGTCTGGTCGGTCGTCGTCACGGTGATCACGCCCCAGTCAGCTTCGCGAACTTCTCTTCGAACTCTGTGTCTTCCGTCGGGGTCAGCAAGCGGAAGGAGTGGGACTTCGCGGCCATGGCCTTGTCCGGGATGATCAACGGGTTGTTCGCCGCGTCCTTGTCGATCTTCGCCAGTTCGGGCTTCACGCCGTCGACAGGACACACGTAGTTGATGTACGCGGCGAGTTCGGCGGCCGGCCTGGGCTCGTAGTAGTAGTCGATGAGCCGCTCGGCGTTCGTCTTGTGCCGCGCCTTGTTGGGGATCAGCAGGTTGTCGGTCGACGTCATGTAGCCGCTGTCCGGGATCAGGAAGTCGATGTCGGGGCTGTCCGCCTTGAGCTGGACCACGTCACCGGCCCAGGCGATACAGGCCGCGAAGTCGCCGCTGGTGAGGTCGGAGGTGTAGTCGTTGCCGGTGAAGCGGCGGATCTGCCCCTTGTCGACGGCTTTCTGCAGACGGGCGATCACCGCGTCGTAGTCGTCCGCCGTGAACGTCGCCGGGTCCTTGCCCATGTCCAGCAGGGTCATCCCGATGCTGTCGCGCATCTCCGACAGGAAACCGACACGGCCTTTGAGCCGGGGATTGTCGAGCAGGTCGGAGACCGACGTCACCTCGATGCCGTCGAGCGCCTTCTTGTTGTAGGCGATGACCGTCGAGATGCCCTGCCAGACGTACGAGTAGGCGCGTCCGGGGTCCCAGTCGGGGCTGCGGAACTGCGCGGACAGGTTGGCGTAGGCGTGCGGCAGAAGGGACGGGTCCAGCTTCTGGACCCAGCCCAGGCGGATGAGGCGGCCGGCCAGCCAGTCCGTGAGGACGATGAGATCGCGGCCGGTGTCCTGGCCCGCGGCGAGCTGCGGCTTGATCTTGCCGAAGAACTCGTTGTTGTCGTTGATGTCCTCGGTGTACTTGACCTTGATGCCGGTCCGTTTCGTGAACTGGTCGAGCGTGGGGTGCTGCTTCTCGCTCTTGTCCACGTCCATGTACTCGGTCCAGTTGGAGAAGTCGACGGTCTTCTCCTTCGCCGAGCGGTCGTCCGCGGGGACACCGCCCTGCGTACTGCCCGCCGCGGGGATGCCGCAGGCGCTCAGTGTCCCGAGTCCGCCGACCGCGAGCGCGCCGCCCGCGGAGGCACGCAACAGCGAGCGCCGGGTCATGGCGGCCCTGCCGTTCCTGAAGCTGCGCCGCACGGCGGCCACCTGGGCCGGGGACAGGTGGTCGGGCTCGTACTGTTCCATGCGCGTGGTGCCCTTTCGGGAGTGCCCTTTCGGGAGTGCCCTATGGAAAGTTCCCTTGGCGTAGCTCCAGCTCGATTTGAGTGCCGATCCTGGCAGAGCCAAGGGCGCCCAACAAGTGATTCCGTTGTTGCCTTTTGGTTACGCGACGGAATCTGTCGACCAGGTGTCGAGTCGGCGCGGAAAAAAGGGGGCCGGAGTGTCAGTGGCGCCTGCCAGACTCGCCTGCGGGGAAAGGACCCGGAAATGATCGACTCACGGGAAGCACTGATCAGGGAGGTCCGGGCAGGAGCCCGGATCAAGTATCTGTACTTCTGGGGGCACCGGCCACAGTCGGACGGCCGGGTCGGGGCGAGCTGTCTGAGCCAGTGGTGGCCGTCGCCGTTCACGGTGGACGGGGTGGTCTACGCGACCGCCGAGCACTGGATGATGACGCGGAAAGCGCGGCTCTTCGGGGACGCGGAGGCCGAGGAGCGGGTGCTGTCGGCCGGCCATCCGGCCGAGGCCAAGAAGGCGGGGCGGCTGCGGGCGGGCCTCGCGAACCGGGCGGAATGAGGCGGGGTCGGCCTTCTCGGGCCGGCCCCGCCTCCACCTCGGAGTCAGGCTGACGAAGCGTCGGCGACCCTGACTCCGGCCGGCCGGCCGACCGGCCGGTGAGGCCTGACGCGGGCTGAGTCAGACGGACACCGGCGCACTCACATGGCGCTCATGAAGCTCGCGAAGAGCAGGAGCCCCAGCAGCGGAAGGATCACCGTGGCGACGATCCCGCAGACGAGCCCGGCGGTCGCCGCTCCCCTGTTCGTGGCCTGGCCGCGATTGCCCTTGCCCCGGCCGATCGCGCCGAAGATGATCGCCAGGATCCCGAGGATGACTCCGAAGATCCACAGGAAGAACGTCAGGCTGCACACGACGCCGATGATGCCCAGCACCAGTCCGGTCGTGCCCATGCCGTTGCTCGGCTGCGGTGCCATGGCGTATCCGGGCGCCTGCGGGTAGGCGCCCACCGCGGGGGCGACCGGGTAGGACGGGGCCGGACTTCCGTAGGGGTTGCCGGGGTTCGGGTAGCCGTACCCCGGGGCGGACCCGGACTGCGGATAGGCGTATCCCCCGGCGGGCGGCTGTGACGACTGCGGCGGCTGCGACGGCGGCGGCCCGAACCCACCGGATCCGGGATTGGCGTCGGACATGAACTGCTCTCCCCTCGTTGACTGCCAGGGCATCGTAGTAGCCCTGATCACCTCGGGGGGCACCGTTTACGGGGTGGATTCAGCGGTACGGGGTGGATTCAGCGGTACGACACCGCGGACACCGACACGGTGTGGAGAGCGCCGTAGGAGGAGCCGAAGTCGTCGCCGTCGTCGCCTGAGTTGATCGCGGCCGTGATCCCGATGGCGATCAGGACGATGACCGCGACGCCGAGGACGATGCCTATGACCCCCGTGATCAGGCCTGCCTGCGCCTGGCCGTGGTTGTCGGCCTCGCCACGCTGGACCCGCTTCTTGCCCTTGATGCCGAAGATCACGGCGAGGATGCCGAGCACGATCGAGACTATGCCGTAGAGGCAGAACAGACAGCAGGCCAGGATGCCCAGGACCATCGCGGCGACGCCCAGGCCGTTCTGCGGAGGTGCCTGCATGCCGGGCCAGCCGTAGCCCACGGGATAGGACGGGTAGCCGTATCCGCCGGGGGCCGTGGGGCCGGTGGGCGCGACGGGCGGGGGCGGCACGGCACCGGGGCCGGCGCCGGGAGCGGCCGCGCCCGGGGCGGCGCCGGGGGGCGGGTAGCCGGGGGAGCCGTAGCCGGGGGCGCCGAACCCGTCGGCGGGCATCGAGGTGACCGTGGCCTGGTCGTACACCGACGGCGGCGGCGACGCGGGCGGCTGACCCGTGCCGGGAGCCTGGCCGGAACCGGGGGCCTGGCCCTTGTCCAGGGACGGCCTGTTCTCCGGTGGTGCCCAGGGGTCGTGGCCGCTACCGGCCTCCCCGCCCGGCTGCGGTGCGTTCGTCATGTCATGTCCCCCCAGGGTCGTTCGTGCCGCCATGTTACGGCCTCGCGACCGCACGCCAGAGCCCGGTCCCGGGTCGGCCGCCGCCGGGGTCCGCGCCCCAACGGCCTACGATGTCAGCGCACTCGATCAGCCGATCACCCGCGCCGCACCGCACCGCACCGCCGACGGTGCCCGGCGCCCTGTCCGGGGAGGCCCCCATGACCGACCACCTCGTCGATGCCCCTGTCCCAGGCGATCTGCACGCCTTCATCGCGTCGCTGCCCAAGGCCGAACTGCATGTGCACCACGTCGGCTCGGCCTCCCCGCGCATCGTCTCGACCCTGGCCGCCCGCCACCCCGACTCCAAGGTGCCCACCGACCCCGAGGCCCTGGTCGACTTCTTCACCTTCACGGACTTCGCCCACTTCATCGACGTGTACCTGTCCGTGGTCGACCTGATCCGCACACCGGAGGACGTACGGCTGCTGACCTACGAGGCGGCCCGGGACCTGGCCCGGCAGCAGGTGCGGTACGCCGAGCTGACCATCACCCCGTTCTCCTCCACCCGTCGGGGCATCGACGAACTCGCCTTCATGGAGGCGATCGAGGACGCCCGCAAGGCGGCGGAGGCCGAGTTCGGCACGGTCCTGCGCTGGTGCTTCGACATTCCGGGCGAGGCCGGGCTGGAGTCCGCCGAGGAGACGGTACGGATGGCCACCGACGAGCGGCTGCGTCCGGAGGGGCTGGTGTCGTTCGGGCTCGGCGGGCCCGAGATCGGCGTGCCCCGGCCGCAGTTCAAGCCGTACTTCGACCGGGCGATCGCGGCCGGACTGCACTCCGTTCCGCACGCCGGCGAGACGACCGGCCCGGAGACGGTGTGGGACGCGCTCACCCACCTGCGGGCCGAACGCATCGGACACGGCACCAGCTCGGCGCGGGACGAGAAGCTCCTCGCCCACCTCGCCGAGCACCAGATCACGCTGGAGGTGTGCCCGACCTCCAACATCGCCACGCGCGCGGTGCGCACCCTCGACGAGCACCCGCTCAAGGAGTTCGTGAAGGCCGGTGTGCCGGTCACGATCAACTCCGACGACCCGCCGATGTTCGGCACCGACCTCAACAACGAGTACGCGGTCGCCGCCCGACTGCTGGACCTCGACGAGCGGGGCGTGGCCGAGCTGGCGAAGAACGCGGTGGACGCCTCGTTCCTCGACGAAGCCGGCAAGACCCGGATCAAGGACGAGATAGACACGTACACCTCTGGTTGGCTCGCGCCCTGACCCAGCACACCCACGCCCTGACCGAGCACACCCGCGGCCTGGCCGCAGCACACCCGCGCCCTGACCCCAGCACACTCGCCCTCCGACCCCAGCACAATGGGCGCATGCAGAAGCTGACCGCCGTGGCCCATCGCGGTGACCCCTACCGCGTCCGTGAGAACACCGTCGACTCCCTGCGTTCCGCGCTCCGGCGGGGCGCGGACGCGGTCGAGTTCGACGTACGGCTCACCCGGGACGGCGTGCCCGTCCTGCTCCACGACGACACGCTGAAGCGGCTGTGGGAGCAGGACCGTCCGCTGCTGTCGCTGTCGGCGGACGAGGTGCGCGGGCTCACGGACGGCCAGGTGCCGACGCTCGCGCAGGCGCTGGCCGCGACCGGGGACAGCCGCGTGCTGCTCGACCTGCCGGGCACGCCGGATGTGCGGGCGGCCCGCCGGGTCGTGGACGTCGTGCGGGAGTGCGGGGCCGGGGAGCGGGTGTACTACTGCGCGGGCGCCCCGGCCATGCTCGCCGTACGCGCCGCCGACCCGACCGCCGAGATCGCGCTGACCTGGACCACCCTGGCCCCGCCGCGTCCCGCACTCCTGTCCGCGGTCCGCCCACGCTGGCTCAACTACCGCTTCGGCCTGGTCGACCACGCCCTCGCCGAACGCGTCCACACCGACGGCTACCTCCTCTCCGTCTGGACCCCCGACACCCGCCGCTCCATGGGCCGCCTCATCGACATGGGCGTCGACTCGATCACGACCAACCGCATCGACACGCTGTGCACCCTGCGGGACGGCGGTTGAGCAGGCCGCCGCCCCGACCGCGGGACCGCTGGACGCGGGACCGTTGAGCCGCCTCACCGGGATCCCCGTCGAGGCGGCTTCCCGCAGGGGCCCCGCAGGTCCGGCACCCGTAAGGGCGATCCCCCACAACACCCGTACGCGACAAGGGATTCACCAAGGGGGCGATCAGGGACCGGCACCCTCCTTGCCGACGATCCGCACACCCGCGTACCGCCCGAGGATGATCAGCGACACCGACCACGGAACCCCCAGGAGCAGCTCATGCGCCCCCGTACCCCCGTCGTCCTCGCCGCCACCCTCGTCCTCGCCCTGGCCGCCGGCCCGCTGGCCGCGCCGGCCCTCGCCGCCTCCACCACCACCACGACCAGCTCGGTACACACCAGGTCCGCGCCCGACGCCCACGCCCTGCGGGCCGCGATCGCCGGGCTCCCCGACGCGGACGCCACCGCCGCCCTCGTCAGGATCGGCGGCACCGACGGCAGCTGGCGCGGCAGCGCGGGCGTGCACGATCTGGCGAGCGGCCGGGCGGCGGACCCGGACGCCCGCTTCCGGGCCGGGTCGACGACGAAGGTGGTGACGGCGGCGGCCGTACTGAAGCTGGCGGCGCAGGGAAAGGTCGACCTGAACACGCCGATCCAGCACTACCTCCCGGGGCTCCTCACCCCCGCCTTCGAGCCGGTCACCGTACGGCAGTTGCTGAACCACACCAGCGGCATCCAGCCGGGCGACGGCTGGGGCGACTCCTTCGAGCAGCAGTACGCGCACCGCTTCGACACGATCACCCCACGGCAGGTCGTGGCGTCGGCGGTGGCGAAGGGCCCGGAGTTCGCGCCGGGCACGCGGCAGGACTACCTCAACATCAACTACACGGTCCTCGGCATGCTCATCGAGAAGGTGACGGGACACTCGTACGCCGAGGAGGCCACGCGTCTCGTGCTGCGCCCCGCCGGCCTGTGGGACACGTACTTCCCCGGCGCCGACCCCCGCATCCACGGCCCGCACAACAACGGCTACCAAGCGGTGAAGCGGGCGGACGGCACGACGGAGTTCGTCGACGTGACGGACTGGAACCAGGCGGACCGCTGGGCGGCCGGCGACATGATCTCCACGACCGGCGATCTGGAGCGGCTGGTGACGGCCCTGTTCGAGGGACGGATCGTGCCGCGCGGCCCCCAGCTGAAGGAGATGTTCACGGTGCCGGCGGGCATCGACGGGGCCACCTACAGCGCCGGACTGCAGCGCTTCACGTACCAGGGGCGGGTCTACTGGCTCAAGTCGGGCGCCCGTTACGGCTACGGCGCGGTGATGGCCGCGACCAGGAACCTGAGCCGCACCCTGGTCTACTCGGTCAACTCCACGGACGCGAAAGGCGAGACGATGAACCCGGTCGCCGAGCGGATCGCCGTCGCGGCCCTCAAGTAGCGGGCGCCGGAACGGGGTTCGTCGAACGGGCTCAAAATCTGCTGGGCTGCGGGACCGGCTCGGAGACCGACGGGGCAGAGGTGGGGGTGCGGTCGGGCAGAGGGGAGGCGGCGGACGAAGCGGAACCAGCGGTTTTGGTGGGCGCGTCGGCCGGGCCGCTCGTAGGCGGGGCACTGGCACGGAGGTCGCTGGTGCGGGGTTCCGGCGTCGGGTGCGGGCGCGTCGGCCGGGGCGACGCCGCCTCGGACGGCATCGTCGACGGCCTGCTCGCCGGGGACGGCGTCGTCGACGGGCTGCTCGCCGGCGGGGCGAGGGGGACGGTCGGGGAGCCGGGGGTGTCCGAGGTGGACAGTCGCAGGGGCACGATGACCAGGGCGGCGACGCCGCAGGTCAGGGCCGCTCCGGCCGCTGCGCGCAGGAGGCGGCGGCGGGCCGCGCCGCGGCGGATCGCCTCGTAGTGGCCGGGGGGTGCGCCGAGGTACTCGGCGGGGGGGTGCAGAAGAACCGTGAGCGGGTCCTCGGGATCGAAGTCCGGGCCGTCGTCAGAGTGTGTGATCAAGGCTTCTCCTCAGGTGGGCGCGGAGCAGTTCACGGGCCGCGTGGAGGTCGGCCTTGACGGTTCCTTCCTTGCGTCCGGTCAGCACGGACACCTCCCGGATCGGCATGTCAGCGTAGTAGTGCAGCAGGATCGGGACACGCAGGCGTTGCGGCAGCCCCTGCACCAGCAGGCGTACCGAGGGGTCCTCCTGTTCGGGCGTCGGGCTCACCGCGACCTCGTTGGTGGCCCGGCGCACGGCTCTTCGCTCGCGCTCCAGCTTGCGCCAGTGGTCCCGGACGAGGTTGGCCGCGGTGACGTAGAGGAAGCCGCGCGGTTCCGCCACAGCCGTCCAGCGGGCCCAGAGCCGGGTGAACGCCTCCGAGGCGATCTCGTGGGCGGTCTCGTCGTCGTCGACCAGCCGGCGGCACCAGCCGGCGAGACGCGGATAGAGGGCGGCGAACAGCTCGGACGCGGCCTTCTCGCGGGTCCGTTTCAACGTTCTCCAGGTTCGTGGGGGGCTGTCGTGGAGGAAGACCCCGGGCCGACGGCGTACGTTCCGCCGGCCCGGGACGATCCGGACGGCCGGGTCAGGGGCTCGCGGAGCTCAGCGTCGCGAAGACGATCACGTTGTCCCGGTATCCGTCGCCGGTACGGGCGCCACCGCAGGTGATGAGCCGCAGCTCCGGCCGGTCCACGTCCCCGTACACCTCGTCCGTCGGGAAATGGGCCTTGGCCACCGTCTTCACGTCAGTGACGGCGAACACCGCAGCCGTGCCGTTCTCCAGACGCGCCACGATCTTCTCGCCCCGTTGGAGGTCCTTCAGGTGCCGGAAGACTCCGTCCCCGTCGGCGCCGACCGTGACATGGCCGAGGATCACCGACGGTCCGGTCTGACCCGGTGTCGGGGAGTGCTCGTACCAGCCCGCGCGGTCGTTCGCCTGGATCGGCGGCACCTGCACGCTGCCGTCCGCGGCCAGCCCCAGCTTCATGACCGGGGTGTCGACCCCGATGGCCGGTATCCGGAGCCCGACCGGAGTCGATCGCCCCATGGCCGACACCGGCTTGGCGGGCGGCGGCGCTGAGGACGACGGCGTGCTCGCGGGCTTCCCGGTCGTGGCGCCGGTGCCGGTGCCGGCGTCGGTGCCGGGGCCGCCGCAGGCGACGAGCAGCGCGGCCAGCGCCGCGGTGGCGAAGGCGTGCCTGGAGAACCGGCTCATGCCCCGTTCGCCTGACGGCGGCGGATGAGGAACACCGCGCCGCCGCCCAGGACGACGGCCGCGGCGGCGCCCCCGCCGACCAGCACACCCGTGCCCGAGGAGTTCGAGGACGTCGGCGCCACACCGGTGTCCGGCGCACCGCTCGGCACGACGGAGACCTGATCCGACGGGGCCCGGGTCGGCTCGGGCGTCGCCCACCGGCTCGGCGCGGCGCTCGCGACCGGGGTGGCGTCGGCGGCGCGGGTGGGCTCGGCGGCGGCGCGGGTGGGCTCGGCGGCACTCGGCGCCTTGGTCGGTGCGGCGGAGGCCGCGACGGGGGTGGGGGCCTTGGACGCCCCGTCGGCGAACGCGGGCACGGCACCCGCCAGCACGGCGGTGCACGCAAGTGCCAGGGCACTGAAGCCTGTTCGGCGCATGAGTCGCTCTCTTTCGTCGGTCCGCCCGGCCGGTGGTCGACCGGCGGGCTGTGTGGTGGATCGAGCAGAGAGACGAGGCGGCGACCATAAGGGTTGCAAAGAGATGGCAAAGTCGACGGGGAGGGGCTCACGACCCCCCGGCCGGAGAGGGAAACACCGCGGCCCCGGACGGATCAACTCCCGTCCGGGGCCGCGCTTCACGCCGTAAGGAACAGGCATGGACCAGGCATGGACAGGCGTGGGCCAGGCAGGGGGCAGACGTGGACTAGGCGTCCAGCGACGTCATCACATGCTTGATCCGCGTGTAGTCGTCGAACCCGTACGCCGACAGATCCTTGCCGTAGCCGGACTTCTTGAAGCCGCCGTGGGGCATCTCGGCGACCAGCGCGATGTGCGTGTTGATCCACACGCAGCCGAAGTCCAGCTTCTTGGACATCCGCATCGCACGCCCGTGGTCCTTGGTCCACACGGAGGAGGCGAGGGCGTACTCGACGCCGTTGGCCCACTCGACGGCCTGGTCCTCGTCGGAGAAGGACTGGACGGTGATGACCGGGCCGAAGACCTCCTGCTGGATGATCTCGTCGTCCTGCTTCAGCCCGGACACGACGGTCGGCGCGTAGAAGTACCCCTTCTCACCGACCTGGTGCCCGCCGGTCTCGACCTTGGCGTGCGCGGGCAGCCGCTCGATGAACCCGCTGACCTGCTTGAGCTGGTTCGGGTTGTTGAGCGGGCCGAACAGCACGTCCTCGTCGTCCGGCTGCCCGGTCTTGGTCTCCGCGGCGGCCTTGGCGAGCGCCGACACGAACTCGTCGTGGATGGCCTCGTGGACGAGGACGCGACAGGCGGCCGTACAGTCCTGACCGGCGTTGAAGAAGCCCGCGACCGAGATGTCCCCCACGGCCTTGGCGATGTCCGTGTCCTCGAAGACCACGACCGGCGCCTTGCCCCCCAGTTCCAGGTGGACCCGCTTGAGATCCTTGGACGCGGACTCGGCGACCGCCATGCCCGCGCGCACGGACCCGGTGATGGACGCCATCGCCGGCGTCGGGTGCTCCACCATCAGACGGCCGGTGTCACGGTCGCCGGTGATGACGTTGAAGACGCCCTCGGGGAGGATCGAGCCGATGATGTCGGCGATCAGAACCGTCGACGCCGGGGTCGTGTCCGACGGCTTCAACACCACCGTGTTGCCCGCCGCGATCGCGGGGGCGAACTTCCACACGGCCATCATCATCGGGTAGTTCCACGGCGCGACCTGTGCGCAGACGCCCACCGGCTCGCGGCGGACGATGGAGGTCAACCCCTCCATGTACTCGCCGGCGCTGCGCCCGTCCAGCATGCGGGCCGCACCCGCGAAGAAGCGGATCTGGTCGATCATCGGCGGGATCTCTTCGTCCCGGGTCAGCCCGACCGGCTTGCCCGTGTTCTCCACCTCGGCCGCGATCAGTTCCTCGGCCCGCTCCTCGAACGCGTCGGCGATCTTCAGCAGGGCCTTCTGACGCTCGGCCGGAGTCTTGTCGCGCCAGCCGGGGAAGGCCGCGGCCGCGGCGGCCATCGCGGCGTCCACGTCCGCCTGCCCGGACAGCGGCGCCGTCGCGTACGCCTCACCCGTCACGGGGTTGACCACCTCGGTGGTCCGTCCGTCTGCGGCATCCCGGAACTCACCGGCGATGTAATTCCGTAGTGTGCGCAGCCCACGCGGCTCGGTGCTCACTGCCGGCCTCCTGTCAGGTTCTGACTGTTCGTCTGACGTGTTCCCCTGCATGTCCGTCTGAACTGTTCGGGGTGTCCGATCACTGAGACTCCCACCCTATTCCGCGGTTCCACGTTTTCAACACCCCCGATCGCTCCATCGCTGCGAAATCCGCAGGTCTCGGTCGCGTAAACAACGAATTTCATCGCCTCAACCTTGCGTAACTGTCGAGACGTCGTGCACAGTGAGCTGGTGGCCAGTCGAAGCGCACAACCCCGAGACTCGCGGGAGGGTCGGGACTCCTCCCGCGAGTCCAGGAACGGCAGCAGCCCGCACCTGGACGCCGTCTCCCTCGCCATCATCGAGCAGCTCCAGGAGGACGGCCGCCGGCCGTACGCCGCCATCGGCAAGGCTGTCGGCCTGTCCGAGGCGGCCGTGCGCCAGCGTGTCCAGAAGCTGCTCGACCAGGGCGTGATGCAGATCGTCGCCGTCACGGACCCGCTCACCGTGGGCTTCCGCCGTCAGGCGATGGTCGGCGTTCACGTCGAGGGCGAGGTGGAATCCGTGGCCGACGCGCTGAGCGCCATGGGGGAGTGCGAGTACGTGGTGATGACCGCGGGCTCCTTCGACCTGATGGTGGAGATCGTCTGCGAGGACGACGACCACCTCCTGGAGGTCATCAACCGACGCATCCGGGCCGTCCCCGGAGTGCGCTCCACGGAGAGCTTCGTCTACCTCAAGCTCAAGAAGCAGACCTACATGTGGGGAACCCGATAATCGTGAGCACCGACAGCTCCAAGGACCTCAGCAGGACCGCGTACGACCACCTGTGGATGCACTTCACCCGCATGTCCTCGTACGAGAACTCCCCCGTCCCGACGATCGTCCGGGGTGAGGGCACCTACATCTACGACGACAAGGGCAAGCGCTACCTCGACGGTCTCGCGGGTCTGTTCGTGGTCCAGGCCGGGCACGGCCGGGTGGAGCTGGCCGAGGCGGCCTTCAAGCAGGCACAGGAGCTGGCGTTCTTCCCGGTGTGGTCCTACGCCCACCCCAAGGCCGTGGAGCTGGCGGAGCGGCTGGCCGGCCACGCGCCGGGCGATCTGAACAAGGTCTTCTTCACCACCGGCGGCGGCGAGGCCGTGGAGACGGCGTGGAAGCTCGCCAAGCAGTACTTCAAACTGGTCGGCAAGCCCGCCAAGCACAAGGTCATCTCCCGCGCGGTCGCCTACCACGGCACCCCGCAGGGCGCCCTGTCCATCACCGGCCTGCCGGCCCTGAAGGCCCCCTTCGAGCCGCTGGTCCCGGGCGCGCACAAGGTCCCGAACACCAACATCTACCGGGCACCGCTGTTCGGCGACGACCCCGTGGCCTTCGGCCGCTGGGCCGCCGACCAGATCGAGCAGCAGATCCTCTTCGAGGGCCCGGACACCGTCGCCGCGGTCTTCCTGGAGCCGGTCCAGAACGCGGGCGGCTGCTTCCCGCCCCCGCCCGGCTACTTCCGGCGGGTCCGCGAGATCTGCGACAAGCACGACGTGCTGCTGGTGTCGGACGAGGTCATCTGCGCCTTCGGCCGCCTGGGCACGATGTTCGCCTGCGACAAGTTCGACTACGTGCCGGACATGATCACCTGCGCCAAGGGCATGACCTCGGGCTACTCCCCGATCGGCGCCTGCATCGTCTCCGACCGCCTGGCCGAACCGTTCTACAAGGGCGACAACACCTTCCTGCACGGCTACACCTTCGGCGGCCACCCGGTCTCCGCCGCGGTCGGCATCGCCAACCTCGACCTGTTCGAGCGCGAGAACCTCAACCAGCACGTGCTCGACAACGAGGGCGCCTTCCGCGCGACCCTGGAGAAGCTGCACGACCTGCCGATCGTCGGCGATGTCCGCGGCAACGGCTTCTTCTACGGCATCGAGCTGGTGAAGGACAAGGCGACGAAGGAGTCCTTCGACGACGAGGAGACCGAGCGCGTCCTGTACGGCTTCCTCTCCAAGGCCCTCTACGACAACGGCCTGTACTGCCGTGCCGACGACCGCGGCGACCCGGTCGTCCAGCTCGCCCCGCCGCTGATCTCCGACCAGGGCACGTTCGACGAGATCGAGCAGATCCTGCGCGCGACGCTGACGGAGGCGTGGACGAAGCTCTGATCTTCGTTCTGAACGATCAATCACAGCCCCGGTGCCGTCCGTTCGAGTGAGAAACGGCGACCCGGGGCCGTGTGTTGTCCGGCCTTCCAGCCGCCGCTGCCTAGCGTGCCAGTGACCGATCGGCCCTGCCTTCGTTCCCCCGCACGGGGGATGTGGCACGGGAAAACGGATCTGAACGAGGTGTACGCCTATGGTGGCCCCGCCCGACAACAACGTGCTGTGGGCACACGCCCTGCACTTCACCCACCGCGACGGCTCACCCGGGCTCGGCGGTGTCTCGCTCAGCGTCCGGGAGGGTGAGATCCTCGCCGTCAGCGGCCCTCGCGGCAGCGGCAAGACGACCCTGCTGGGGTGCCTGTCCGGCCTGGTCCCGGCCCAGCGCGGCGAGGTCTGGTTCAACAGCATGCCGGTCCACACCATGGGCCCGATGGCCCGCGAGCGTCTGCGCCGGGACCGCTTCGGCTGGATCGACCCGGTCCCGACGCTGGTCCCGGAGCTGAACGTCTGGGAGAACGCCGCCCTCTCCCTGATGCTGCGGGGCACCAGCCGTCGCCGTGCCAAGACCGCCGCGCTGGAATGGCTGGAGCGCCTGGACATCGGCGACCGCATCACCAAGCGACCGCACGAACTGCGCCAGTCCGAACGCCAGCGCGTCTGCATCGCGCGGGCCCTCGCCCCGGCCCCGACGGTCCTGTTCGCGGACGAACCGACGGCCCCCCTGCACCGCGCGGACCGCGGCCATGTCCTGCGCACCCTCACCACGGCGGCCCGCTCGCACGGCATCACGGTGGTGCTGGCCACCCACGACGCGGAAACGGCCGCCCTCGCCGACCGGACGGTGCCCCTGCTGGACGGGCGGTGCGTGAAGACCGTGCACCTGCCCCCGGCCCCCGAGACGGAAGGCCGGGCCACGTGCTCGCTCTCCGTCTGACCCGCGGCACCCACCCGGCCGTCCAGCTCCGCCGCCTCCTCGTGGCGGCGGCCTCGGCCGGCACGGGCTTCCTCCTCCTGTGCATCCTCGGCTATGCGATGAGCCACCCGGACGACCCGGACGGCTCTCTCCTCCGCCTGGCCTGGTGCGCCACCCCTCTGGCCGCCACGGTGTACTTCGCGGTCGCCGTGGCCCGCACCGACCCGGCCACCAGGCCCCGCCCCGGCCTCTCCGCCGTCGGCCTCGGCCCGACCCGGCTGATGGCCGTCTCGGCGACCACGACGGCTCTCTCCTGCACTCTCGGCTCCCTGCTCGCGTTGCTCTTCTTCCTCCATCTGCGCGGCGACCTGACCGGCATGCCGTTCGACGGAGCGGCAGCGGAGTTCCTGGCGGCGGACGAGCCGCTGCCGCTCCCGGCGGCCCTGACGCTGCTGGTCCTGGTACCGGTGATCGCGTCGATGACGGTGGGGCTGATCTCGCGGCCACGGGACGACCGCCCGGCATCAGCACGGCCGGGGACCCGGTCCTTCGGCCGCTTCGGGGCGTACGGCGCCTCCCCAGCAAGAGAGACCTTCGGAGCGTACGGCCGCTTCGGCGCGCGCCTGCGGACCGGCGAACCCCGCTCCCCCGCCCCCGGTACCGCCCCGACCGACGCCCCCGTCACACCGACCCCCCACCTCTCCCCACCCGTCACACAGGCCCCCGACTTCACCCCACCCGTCACACCAGCCCCCCACCTCGACGCACCCCCCGTCACACCAGCCCCCCACCTCGACGCACCCCCCGTCCCGCCGGCGCCCGGCCTCGACGTCGGAGTCCGTCCTCAGCCCTCCGCCGAGGCCCCCCGAGGCCTCCCCTGGGGCATCGCCGTGCTCGCCGCAGGCCTCGCGGCAGAGGCGTATGCCAACCGCACGGCGACAGCCACCCCCCTCACCATGCCCGGCGGCCTGACCACCACCGGCCCCGCCGGAGTCCTGGCCGGCTGGATCCTCACCGCCCTCGGCCTCGCCCTGGCCGGCCCCGGACTCACCCACCTCTGCGGCCGCCTGCTGCAGACAGCCCGTCCCGGCGCCCTCCGCCTCCTCGCCGGCCGCGTCCTCATGACGGAGTCCACCCGCATCGGCCGCCCCCTCGGCGTCGTCTGCGCGGTCGCCTCCGGCACGTACGCCATGGCCGCGCTGTACGACACCGCGGAACCGTCCTTCGGCCCGTTGACCATCCTCGGCCTGCTGTTGGTCATCGGCTGCACCGTGGCGACCCTGATCACCGCCGCCGTGGAGGCCAAGCAGGCCCGCGCCGACACGACGGCCGCCCTGTTCAGGCTCGGCGCACCGGCCACCCTGCTGCGCAGCGCCGCCGCCCTGCGCGCCGGCGCACTGCTGACCCTGTTCGGCCCGCTCACCCTGGTCGTGGCCGAGTTGGCGGCGCTCCCGCTGTCCCCCTGAAGCACATACGAAGCACATACGAACCACGTACGAGCCACGTGAAGCACGTACGAGAACCGCGCGGAAAAAATCCTCCCCGGCCGATGAGTTCCGCCGGGACGCACCGTCTACCCCATGGAACAGCCCGCACCCGATGGGAGAGACCGATGACCTCGACGTACCAGCAGATGATCTTCGTCAACCTGCCGGTGAACGACCTCGACGCCTCGAAGAAGTTCTTCACCGAGCTGGGCTACTCGATCAACCCGCAGTTCACCAACGAGAACGCGGCCTCCGTGGTGATCAGCGACACCATCCTCGCCATGCTGCTGACCAAGCCGTTCTACTCGACCTTCACCAAGAAGGAGATCGCCGACGCCACGAAGACCAGCGAGGTGCTGATCGCGCTGAGCGCCGAGAGCCGCGTGAAGGTCGACGAGTTGGTCGAGAAGGCGCTCGCGGCGGGCGGCTCCCCGGCGGGCGAGACGCAGGACCACGGCTTCATGTACGGCCGTTCCTTCGACGACCCGGACGGCCACACCTGGGAAGTCGTGTGGATGGATCCCGCGGCCGTCGAAAGCTGAGCACCGCGGTGCCCAGCAGTGCCTAGCATGGGCGGGTGCAGACGATGCCCGCCCATGCGGCCCACCACAACGACCGTGAGATCGAGACCCTGGAGGAGTTCGACGCGACCGTCGCGGCCCGCGGCACCCTCGCCGGATTCCGCGTCCAGGGCGTCGACCTGACGGACCGTACGCGCGAACTCCTCGGCACGGACACGGCCGGAGCGGTCTTCCTCGGCTGCCGGATGCGCGAGGACGCCGCCGTGAAGGTCCGCGCCGACGGCGCCCTGGTCTTCCCGCCGGTCCCCGACCTGCCCTTCGACCCGTACCGGGGCCTGGTCTACTCCCCCGACGAACTCTTCGAGAACCTGGCGGACGGCTACGAGGCCACACCGGACGCCCGTGCGTACGCCTGGTTCCAGCAGACCAAGGCCGACGGCGACATCTTCTCCTCGATGCTGCGCGCGATCCACGACGACTCCGTCTCGGACGCGCTCGACGAACTCCTGCGCGGGGCACGGGTGGTGGGAGTGATGGGCGGCCACGCGATGGCGCGTGGGACGGAGGAGTACGCCGGTGCCGCGCGGCTCGGCCGCGCGTTGGCCCGCGCCGGTTTCACGGTCGCCACCGGCGGCGGCCCGGGAGCGATGGAGGCGGCCAACCTCGGCGCGTACGCCGCCCCGTACGACGACGAGATGCTGACCGAGTCGCTCCGAGTCCTCGGCAAGACACCCGGGTTCACGCCCTCGGTCTCCGAGTGGGCGCGGGCCGCCTTCGACGTGCGCGACCGCTGGCCGAAGGGCGGACCCTCCGTCGGCATCCCGACCTGGTTCTACGGCCATGAGCCGCCGAACGCCTTCGCCGGGCACATCGCCAAGTACTTCGCCAACGCCACCCGTGAGGACGGTCTGCTGGCCCGCTGCACCGCGGGCGTGGTGTTCCTGCCGGGGGCCGCCGGGACCGTACAGGAGATCTTCGACAATGCGACGCCGAACTACTACGAGTCGCGTGGCGAGCCCACCCCGATGGTCCTCGTGGACCGGACGCACTGGACGGAGAAGCTGCCCGCCTGGCCGCTGTTGCGGGCGCTCGCGCGGGAGCGGTCGATGGAGGCCCGAATAGCCCTGGTTGACCGGATCGAGGAGGCTGCCGGGGAACTGAAACGCCTCGGTGGTTAATGAGAAGGTAAAACCAACACCTGTACCCTGCATCTGCGTTGACACTACTTATGCAACGCTTATAGACCTGTGAGCCTCCTGGGGAATCGGTGATGGTGACACCACCTCACCTTCCCCTCCACCCCCCGCATTTGCGCTTCCTGTGAAGGACAAACGTGGCAGTCCTGTCCATATCCCGCCGTAACGCCAAGCGCACCGCGCGCATCCTCGGTGTCGCCTCCGCCTCGGCCGCGCTCGCACTCGGTGCCGCCGGCAACGCGCTTGCCTGCAACATCAGCGAGTTCTCGGCCGAAGCCAAGTGTGACGGCACCAAGGGCGTCATCACCGTCACCGACGTGGACCGCTCGGGCACCCCGGCCGTCGTCTCCGTGTTCCTCGAGAACAACGGCGCCGACGTGAAGAAGATCGGCCAGCAGGAGGTCAAGGGCGAGGCCGGCGGTGTCACCCTCTCCTTCGACGAGGACTGGCAGCCGAACGCCGTCTACCGCGTCCACGTCAAGGCCGGGAACCAGGTCGACGAGGACATCAAGCCCAACCTGACCACCCCGTCCACGGCCTGCAAGACCGAGGACACCCCGACCCAGCCCCAGACCCCGACCCAGCCCGAGACCCCGAAGCCGTCGGCCTCCGCCTCGACCCCGGCCGAGGACACCGACAGCCCCACCCCGGCCCCGACGCCCTCGCAGAGCGAGAGCACCGCCCCGGCGGGCGCGGCGAGCAACGCCCCGTCCCCCGCGACCGGTGACTCCAACCTCGCCGAGACCGGCGCGGACTCCAACACCGGCATCATCGCCGGCGTGGCGATCGCCCTGGTCGCCATCGGTGGCGGCGCCGTCTTCTTCGGCCTCCGCCGTCGCGGGGCGAACAGCGCCCGCTGACCCGCCCCACGCACACAGCTGTGGCCCGTCCCCGCACGAGGTTCTCCAGGGGGCGGGCCACAACTGTGTCATCAGAAGATCTCGCCGGTTACAGCCAGAACTCCCGCTGGACCCAGAACACGACCCAGAACACCCACGGGGCCCGCTCGCCCGACACCTGCGGCTCCGGGTCCACCGCGCCGACGCCACCCTTGCGCGTCCGTCTCAGTCGAGCACGACGATTTCCGCCGCGTCGAACTCCACTCCGACCATGTCCCCGACCTCCGGCGCCGCCCGCAGCGCGCACGCCGCCTCCAGCCGGGGCGCGTCCTCCTCGGGCCGCAGACGGACGGCGACATGTGTGCCCTTGAACGTCCGCGCGGTCACCGCGCACCGCAGCCCCTCGTCCGTGCCCACCAGCCGTACGCCCGCCGGCCGCACCAGCAGGCGGCGCACGCCCTGCGCGGCCCCCACGGGGACCGGCAGCTTGCCCCACGGGGTGTCGGCGGCCTCCCCGGCGACCGTGCCCTCGACCACGTTCTCGAAGCCGAGGAAACGGGCCACGAACTCGTCCGCGGGGCGCTGCCACACCTCAAGTGGTGTACCGGACTGGGCGATCCGTCCGTCCCGCATCACGACGACCCGGTCGGCGAGCGCGAAGGCCTCGCCCTGGTCGTGGGTGACCGCGAGCACGGTGGTGCCCAACCGTCCGAACACCTCCCGCAGTTCGACGACCAGCCGCTCCCGCAGCGACCGGTCCAGCTGCCCGAGCGGCTCGTCCAGCATCAGCAGCCGCGGGCGGGGCGCCAGCGCCCGGGCCAGTGCCACCCGCTGCTGCTCACCCCCGGACAGCGAGGCGACGGCCCGGCGTCCGGCCCCCGGCAGCCCGACCAGGTCCAGCAACTCCCGTACCCGATCGCCCTGTTCCCCCTTCGACGCCCCGTGCATCCGCAGCCCGAACGCCACGTTCTGGCCCACGTCCCGCTGCGGGAACAGCTGGTGGTCCTGGAACATCAGCCCGACCCCCCGCTTGTGCGCGGGCACCCCGGCCTGGTCGCGGCCGCCCAGCAACACCCGCCCGCCGTCCAGGGGTTGCAGTCCCGCCACCGCCCGCAGCAGGGTCGACTTGCCGCTGCCGCTGGGCCCGAGGACGCACACGATCTCCTCCTCGGCGACATCGAGGCCGACCCGGTCCAGCACGGCCCGCCCACCGAACCGTACGGTCGCGTCCTCAAGACTCAGCAGCATCTAGAACTCCCCGGTCCCCTCGGTGCGCAGCCGCTCAAGGACCAGCAGCGCCACCGCGCACACGATCATCAGAATCGTCGAAAGGGCCATCGCCTGCCCGTAGTTGACCTCGCCGGCCCGCCCGAGCAGCCGGGCCACGGCCACCGGCAGCGTCGGGTTGTCCGGTCGCGCGATGAACACCGTCGCCCCGAACTCCCCCAGTGACACCGCGAAGGCGAACCCCGCCGCGATCAGCAGCGCCCGCCGCACCATCGGCAGATCCACCTCGCGCCACACCCGCCAGGGCGACGCCCCGAGCACCGCCGCCGCCTCCCGCAGCCGTACATCCACCGCCCGCAGCACGGGCAGCATGGTCCGTACGACGAACGGCACGCCGACCAGCGCCTGGGCCAGCGGCACCAGGATCCACGAGGACCGCAGGTCCAGCGGCGGTTCGTCCAGCGCGATCAGGAACCCGAACCCGACGGTCACCGCGGACACCCCGAGCGGCAGCATCAGCAGCGCGTCGAAGCCCCGTACGAACCGCCCCGCGTCCCGCCGGGTGAGCGCGACCGCGGCGAGAGCGCCGATCACCACGGCGATGGCGGTCGCGGCGACCGCGTACTGCAGGGAGTTGCCGATCGCCTCGACGGGCGGGACGAGGAAGAGCCCGCCGTCCTCGCGGGTCAGCGCCCGGTAGTAGCCGAAGTCGGGCGCGTCCAGGGACCGCCGCACCAGCACGGCCAGCGGCAACAGGAGCAGGACGACGATCGAGACGAGGACACCGGCCAGCAGCGCCCACTGGCCCGCCCCGCGCGGCCGGCGCGCGGTCGTCGCGGCGTCCACCAGCCGCAGGGCGGTCTCCCGCCGTCGTACCGTCCACGCGTGCAGGGCGAGGACCGCACCCACCGCCACGAACTGGATGATCGTCAGCACCGCCGCCGTGGACAGGTCGAAGATGTCCGTCGTCTGCCGGTAGATCTCCACTTCGAGCGTCGAGAAGGTCGGTCCGCCGAGGATCTGCACGACCCCGAACGAAGTGAAGGTGAAGAGGAAGACCATCAGCGCGGCGGCGGCCACGGCGGGCGCCAGCGCGGGCAGCGTGACCTGCCGCCAGGCCCGTAGCCGGGACGCGCCGAGCATCCGCGCGGCCTCCTCCTGCCGAGGATCGAGCTGCGCCCAGAGCCCGCCGACGGTCCGGACGACCACCGCGTAGTTGAAGAAGACATGCGCGAGCAGAATCGCCCACACCGTGGTGTCCAGCCGTACGCCCCACAGCTCGTCCAGCAGCCCGCCGCGCCCCACCAGCGCCAGGAACGCCGTCCCGACCACGACCGTCGGCAGCACGAACGGGACCGTGACGACGGCCCGCAGGACCTGCTTGCCGGGGAAGTCGAAGCGCGCGAAGACATACGCGCCCGGCAGCGCCACCAGCAACGTGAGCGTGGTGGAGGCGACCGCCTGCCAGGTGGTGAACCACAGGACGTGCCGGACGTCGGACTGCGCCACGACCTCCGCGATCCGCCCGAACTGCCAGCTCCCGTCGACCTTCAGGCCGCGCGCGACGATCGCGGCCACCGGGTAGGCGAAGAAGACCGCGAAGAACGCGACGGGCACGACGATCAGCCCGAGCCGCGCCGCCGCCTTCCTCTTGAAGCCCTGGCGGGGGGCTACTTCAGTACGAGCGAGGTCCACGACTTGACCCACTGGTCACGGTGGTCGGCGATCCGGGCCGGATCCAGAATCTCGGGATCCTTGGCCTGCGGCCCGAACTTCACGAACTCCTCGGGCACCTGCGCGCCCTTCCGCACCGGGTAGACGAACATGTTCAGCGGCATGTCGTCCTGGAACTCCTTGGTGAGCAGGAAGTCGAGGAACGCCTTGCCGCCCTTGGTGTTCTGGGCGTTGCTCAGCAGGCCCGCGTACTCGACCTGCCGGAAGCAGGTGCCGGTGGCGACGCCCGTGGGCGCGGTCTTCGGCTTTGGATCGGCGTAGATCACCTCGGCGGGCGGCGAGGAGGCGTAGGAGACGACCAGCGGCCGGTCGGCCTTGGCCTTCTTTCCGCCTGCGGAACCGGAGAACTCCTCGTTGTAGGCCTGCTCCCAGCCGTCGACGACCTTGACGCCGTTGGCCTTGAGCTTCTTCCAGTAGTTGGGCCAGCCTCCATCGCCGTACCGCGCGGCGGTGCCGAGCAGGAACCCGAGGCCGGGCGAGGAGGTGGAGGCGTTCTCGGTGACGAGGAGGTTCTTGTACGCCGGCTTGACCAGGTCGTCGAAGGAGCCGGGCGGGGCCAGCTTGTGCTTGCTGAAGTACGCCTTGTCGTAGTTGACGCAGATGTCACCGGTGTCGATCGGCGTGACCCGGTGCTTGTCCTGGTCGACCCGGTACGCGGGCAGGACCAGATCGGAGCCCTTGGCCTCGTACGACTGGAAGAGGCCGTTGTCGAGCGCCCGGGACAGCAGGGTGTTGTCGACGCCGAAGAAGACGTCGCCCTGCGGGTTGCCCTTGGTCAGGATGGCCTTGTTGACGGCCTGTCCGGCGTCGCCGTCCTTGAGGACCTTGACCTTGTAGCCGGACTGCTTCTCGAAGTCCGCGAGGACGTTCTTCGACACGACCCACGAGTCGTGGCTGACGAGGGTGACGGACTTGGAGCCACCGCCGCTCCCGCTGGCGGACGATCCGCACGCGGACAGGCCCGCCAGACCCAGTCCGACGACCACGGCCGCGAACCGCCTGCTGGTGATGCTCACTGAATTCCTCCTGGGTTGACCAGGAAGAGACGCGGCCCTGCCCGGGGCCGTCGGAGGATTCCACCGGTTCCCGGGCAGGGCGCAACAGCTTGAGTGATGACCGAACTTCCTACCCAGAATGACCTGGGCAAGGTTCAGAGGGTCTGCGGCCTGGTTGCCGCACTCTCAGCGCTGTGGCGCTCCCCTGTCGGAATATGAAGATGTCGGGCTGTGAAGATGTCGGGCTGTGAAGTTGTCGGGCTATGAAGATGTACGTACGGCCTCAGGTTACCGCTCGGTGGCCGCGAGCTGGCCGCAGGCCCCGTCGATCTCCTGTCCCCGGGTGTCCCGGACGGTCACCGGCACACCATGGGCGGCGATCGCCTCGACGAACGCCTTCTCGTCCTCGGGTCGGGAAGCGGTCCACTTCGACCCCGGCGTCGGGTTCAGCGGAATGAGATTGACGTGCACGGGCTTGCCCCGGAGCAGCCGCCCGAGCCGGTCGCCCCGCCAGGCCTGGTCGTTGATGTCCCGGATCAGCGCGTACTCGATGGACAGCCGCCGCCCGCTCTTCTCGACGTACTCGAAGCCGGCGTCGAGGACCTCGCGCACCTTCCACCGGGTGTTCACGGGGACGAGGGTGTCGCGCAGCTCGTCGTCGGGAGCGTGCAGCGAGATGGCGAGACGGCACTTGAAGCCCTCGTCGGCGAAGCGGTGGATCGCCGGGACAAGTCCGACCGTCGAGACGGTGATCCCACGCTGCGAGAGCCCGAGGCCGTCCGGCTCGGGGTCGGTGAGCCGCCGGACTGCCCCGACGACCCGGTTGTAGTTGGCGAGGGGCTCGCCCATGCCCATGAACACGATGTTGCTCAGCCGCGCCGGACCGCCCGGGATCTCGCCGTCCCTGAGGGCCCGCATCCCGTCCACGATCTGGTGCACGATCTCGGCGGTGGACAGGTTCCGGTCCAGCCCCGCCTGCCCGGTCGCACAGAACGGGCAGTTCATCCCGCATCCTGCCTGCGAGCTGATGCACATGGTCACCCGGTCCGGGTAGCGCATCAGCACCGACTCGACGAGCGTCCCGTCGAACAGGCGCCACAGCGTCTTGCGGGTGGTGTCCTGGTCGGTCGACAGATGCCGGACGACCGTCATCAGCTCCGGAAGCAGCGCCTCCTGAAGCCGGCCACGGGAGCCGGCCGGGATGTCCGTCCACTCCTGCGGGTCGTGCGCGTACCGCGCGAAGTAGTGCTGCGAGAGCTGCTTGGCACGAAACGGCTTCTCACCGACCGCGGCCACCGCTTCCTTACGCTCGGCAGGCGTGAGATCGGCAAGGTGCCGCGGCGGCTTCTTGGCTCCGCGCGGGGCGACGAAAGTGAGTTCTCCGGGTGCAGGCATAACCCGTCCAGTGTCGCAGATCAACTCCGGCAGCCCAGGCCAGTGCGGGGTGGGGGTGGTCACCCGTGGGTGCCGTCTGTCAGCTGTGGTCGGCCTCGGACGGCCCAGGGACGGCCCAGGGACGGCCCAGGGACGGCCCAGCTCTGAAGCGAGGATGCCGTGATCACTGCTCTGTCCATACGGATCCGGTCCGCACGGACCGCGCTGAACCGCCGTTCCGGTAGGTGGCAGGGGCCCATGACACCTCACCCGGAACGCGTGGGGCCCCCGCCGAAGCGAGGGCCCCACGGTCAGCCCGACCCGACGAAGATCACCAGCAGCAGCCACACCACAGGAGCCGTCGGCAGAAGCGAGTCCAGCCGGTCCATGATTCCGCCGTGGCCCGGCAGCAGTGAGCCCATGTCCTTGATGCCCAGGTCCCGCTTGATCATCGACTCGCCCAGATCGCCCAGCGTGGCCGTGGCCGCGACCGCGAAGCCGAGCAGCAGACCCTGCCACCAGGTGCCGTCGTCGATCAGGAACTGCATGCACAACGCGCCCGCCACCATCGCGAACGACACCGCGCCCAGCAGGCCCTCGCGGGTCTTGCCGGGGCTGATCCGCGGAGCGAGCTTGTGCTTGCCGAAGCGCCAGCCGACGGCGTACGCGCCGGTGTCGCTGACGACGGTCAGGAGCAGGAACGTCAGCACGCGACGCGGTCCGTCGTCGGCGGTCAGCATCATGGCGACGAAGGTGGCCAGGAACGGGACGTAGAAGGCCGCGAAGACACCCGCCGTGACGTCCTTGAGGTAGCCCTCCGGCGGTTCCGTCATCCGCCACGCCAGGACGGCCAGCGCGGTGAGCGCCATCGCGATCCAGGCGCCCTCGGCGCCCCGGGCGTACCCCGAGACGACCATGGCCGCGCCGCCGACCGCGAGCGGGACGAGGGGCGCCTTGATGCCCTTGCGCTCCTCCAGCCGACTGGTCAGCTCCCACAGGCCGACGACCACGGCGACCGCTATCACGCCGACGAAGACGGCCTTGACGACGAACAGGGAGGCGACGATCACCACACCGAGTCCGACCCCGACCCCTATGGCCGCACCCAGGTCACGGCCCGCGCTCTTCTTCTGCGGCGCGGACGCCGGCTGCGAGGCGTCGGGCATGGGCTCCGGATTCTGCGGCGCCGTCCCGTAGGGCCGCGCCTGCGGCGTGTCGTAAGGCCCATGGGACAGGACCTGCGGCGTGTCGTCGCGGAACAAGGGGCCGCCCGCCCGAGCGGCCCCCCGGACGTCATCCTGGTCTGAGCCGTACCCGGGTTCGTCGGGCACGACGGGCATGGGGCGAGTGTGCTGCGCGTCATGCGCATCGTACGCCGGACCCGCCGGGGCAGCCCCCTGGACAGGCCTCTGGTCGGACGGTCCCCAATACCCGGCAGGTGCCCCGGCTGGTGAACCGGCATGCGACCCGGGGGGTGACCCGGCTTGTGGCGGAGCGCCCCAGGAAGAGTCGTTCATCAGACCTCGAGCAGCTCGGCTTCCTTGTGCTTGAGGAGCTCGTCCACCTGGGCGACGTACTTGTGGGTGGTGTCGTCGAGCTCCTTCTCCGCACGGCGGCCCTCGTCCTCACCGACGTCGCCGTCCTTGACGGCCTTGTCGATGGCGTCCTTGGCCTTGCGGCGCACCGCTCGGATGGAGACCTTGCTGTCCTCGGCCTTGGTCCGGGCGACCTTGATGTAGTCGCGGCGGCGCTCCTCGGTGAGCTCGGGGAACACCACGCGGATGATGTTGCCGTCGTTGCTCGGGTTGACGCCCAGGTCGGAGTCGCGGATCGCCTGCTCGATGTTGCGCAGCGCGCTCTTGTCGAACGGGGTCACGACCGCCATGCGCGGCTCCGGCACGGAGAACGAAGCCAGCTGGTTGATCGGCGTCAGCGCACCGTAGTAGTCGGCCACGATCTTGTTGAACATCGCCGGGTGCGCACGGCCGGTGCGGATCGCGGCGAAGTCCTCCTTGGCAACCACGACGGCCTTCTCCATCTTCTCCTCGGCCTCGAGGAGGGTCTCTTCGATCACCAATTGCTCCTGCGTGTCTTGAGTAGGCCCGGCCGCGGTTCCTCGGTGAGGGCGGCGGTCGGCTGCGTCGCGTCTTCTTGTGCACGTTTCCCGACCGGCAGGACATTGTCCATCCCCCGGTCAGGGTCCGTCCCGTCCGTCCCCCGGGCGGGATGGCTGCCGGGTCGTCAGTCCCGGCTGCCCTGGTCACCCACAAGCGTGCCGATCTTCTCACCCTTGACGGCGCGCGCGATATTGCCCTCCGCCAGAAGCTCGAACACCAGGATCGGGAGCTTGTTGTCACGGCACAGGGTGATCGCGGTCATGTCCGCGACCTTGAGGTCGCGGGTGATGACCTCGCTGTAGCTGAGCGAGTCGAACTTGACGGCCTCGCGGTTGGTCTTCGGGTCGGAGTCGTAGACCCCGTCCACGCCGTTCTTGCCCATCAGCAGCGCCTCGGCGTCGATCTCCAGGGCGCGCTGGGCTGCGGTGGTGTCGGTGGAGAAGTACGGCATGCCCATACCGGCACCGAAGATGACCACGCGCCCCTTCTCCAGGTGGCGCACGGCACGCAGCGGGATGTACGGCTCGGCCACCTGCCCCATGGTGATGGCGGTCTGCACCCGGCTGTCGATGCCCTCCTTCTCCAGGAAATCCTGGAGGGCGAGGCAGTTCATGACCGTACCGAGCATGCCCATGTAGTCGGAGCGGGCCCGGTCCATGCCGCGCTGCTGGAGCTCCGCACCGCGGAAGAAGTTGCCGCCGCCGATGACGACGGCGATCTGCGCGCCGTCGCGCACGACGGCCGCGATCTCGCGGGCGATCTTGTGCACCACGTCGGGGTCGACACCCAGGCCGCCGCCGCCGGCGAAGGCCTCTCCGGACAGCTTCAGCAGAAACCGCCCGCTCACATTGCCGTCGTCGCTCTTCTGAGCCTTGGTGGTCATGGAGATCCCGCCTCTTTCACGTGATGCACATGCGAAGAAGGCCATTGCCGGTGGGGTGTCGTTCGCATCCCATGCGCGGCAATGGCCTCCTCGTCAGATCTGCTGTCGTCCCGCACGCACGCGTGCGTGAGGGCGTACGCGGACGACACCTACGACCCTATCGGGGTCGCGCGTCGAGCGCGGTACGGACTCAGATGCCGACCTTGATGCGCGTGAAGCGCTTCAGGGTGACACCGGCCTCGTCCAGAACCTTCTGGACCGACTTCTTGTTGTCGAGCGCGTACGGCTGGCCGAGCAGCGTGGCGTCCTTGAAGAAGCCGTTGAGGCGACCCTCGACGATCTTCGGCAGGGCGGCCTCGGGCTTGCCCTCGGCGCGGGTGGTCTCCTCGGCGACGCGGCGCTCGGACTCGACGACCTCGGCTGGCACGTCGTCCTTGGAGAGGTACTTCGGCGCGAAGGCGGCGATGTGCTGGGCGACACCCTTGGCGATCTCGGCGTTGGGCTTGTCCAGCTCGACCAGGACGCCGATCTGCGGCGGCAGGTCGGGCATGGTGCGGTGCATGTACGCCGACACGAAGCCGTCCGCGAACTGCGAGAAGCGGTCCAGGACGATCTTCTCGCCCAGCGTGGCGTTGGCCTCGTCCACGAACGCCTGAACGGTCTTGCCGGGCTCGATCTCGGAGGCGAGCAGGGCCTCCAGGTCGGCGTAGGGGCTCTTGGCGACGTGCTCGGCGATCGCGGTGGCGACGGCCTGGAACTTGTCGCCCTTGGCGACGAAGTCCGTCTCGCACTTCAGCTCGACGAGGACGCCGGAGGAGTTGTCGTCGGCGATGATCGAGACCACGGCGCCGTTCTCGGCGGAGCGGCCCTCGCGCTTGGCGACGCCCTTCTGGCCCTTGATACGAAGCGCCTCGACGGCCTTCTCGACGATGCCCTCGGCCTCGTCCAGCGCCTTCTTGCAGTCCATCATGCCGGCGCCGGTGAGCTCACGAAGCTTCTTGACGTCGGCGGCGGTGTAGTTCGCCATGATTCTGGAATCTCTCTCGAAGTCTGAAGATCTACGGGCCGGACGGCGGGGACTTTGTGGTCCCCGCCGTCCAGAACCCGAAGATGGTGAGGGGTCAGGCCTGCTCGGCGTCCGCGGCAGGGGCCTCGGTGGCGGCCTCAGCAGCGGGGGCCTCGGCCGGAGCCTCAGTGGCGGGGGCCTCCTCGGCAGCCTCGGCCGGAGCCTCAGCAGCCGGAGCCTCAGCGGCGGGCGCCTCGGCGGCAGCGGCCTCAGCGGCCGGAGCCTCAGCCTCGTCCGCCTTCTTCTCACCCTCGAGCAGGTCGCGCTCCCACGCGGCCAGCGGCTCGCCCGCGGCCTTCTCGCCCTTGCCCTCGGTGGCGACACCGGAGCGGGAGATCAGACCCTCGGCGACCGCGTCGGCGATCACACGGGTGAGCAGGGTGACGGAGCGGATCGCGTCGTCATTGCCCGGGATCTTGTAGTCGACCTCGTCGGGGTCGCAGTTGGTGTCGAGGATGGCGACGACCGGGATGTTGAGCTTCCGGGCCTCGCCGACCGCGATGTGCTCCTTCTTGGTGTCCACGATCCAGACGGCGCTGGGCACCTTGGACATCTCGCGGATACCACCGAGGGTCTTCTCCAGCTTGGCCTTCTCGCGCGAGAGCACGAGAAGCTCCTTCTTGGTCAGACCGGACGCGGCGACGTCCTCGAAGTCGATCTGCTCAAGCTCCTTGAGGCGCTGCAGACGCTTGTACACGGTCGAGAAGTTGGTGAGCATGCCGCCCAGCCAGCGCTGGTTGACGTAGGGCATGCCGACGCGGGTGGCCTGCTCGGCGATGGCCTCCTGCGCCTGCTTCTTCGTGCCGACGAACATGACCGTGCCGCCGTGGGCGACGGTCTCCTTGACGAACTCGTAGGCGCGGTCGATGTACGACAGCGACTGGAGCAGGTCGATGATGTAGATGCCGTTGCGCTCCGTGAAGATGAAACGCTTCATCTTCGGGTTCCAACGACGGGTCTGGTGACCGAAGTGGACGCCGCTTTCCAGCAGCTCCCGCATCGTGACGACGGCCATGGCCGTTCTCCTTGGTGTTCTCGGTTGTGCCGCGGGTGCCGGACGGCACTCGCGCCTGACGCCCGTGATGCGCCTTGCCGCTGGGGACCGAGAGGCGCTGACACCGACCATGTGACGGTCTGGTGGCGGGGCGTGCGAAGTCGACCCGGTGACCCGGATCGCCAGAAGAAGTGTACGGGACCCGCGCGGTACCGGGTGACGCCGTTGTCCACAACGGGGAAGTTGTCCACAGGTCCGGGCCGTCCTCCGGGCGGTTGCGGGACGGTTCTCGCATGCGAGCGAAACGATGCGCGGGTGTCCGGGGGCGTACGTGTCCGGTGGTGCTGTCGCTGCTGACGGCGGCGCTGTTGACCTGCACGGTCCGGCCCGGCGGCGAGCGGATCTCCCTGGGCCCGGCGGCCACGGACACGACGGTACCGGCCATCGGCCGCACCTGGCCCGTGGGCCTCAACCCGCCGGTCCTCCGCGGCTGGGAGCCCCCGGCGACGACGTACGGCCGCGGCCACCGGGGCGTGGACCTGTCAGCGCCGCCCGGCACCCCGGTACGGGCGGTGGCGGCGGGCCGGGTCTCCTTCGCGGGCAGGGTCGCGGGCAAGGGTGTCGTCTCGGTGGAGCTGACGGGGACGGGCGACCCACCGCTGCGCACGACGTACGAGCCGGTACGGGCGTCGGTGTCGAGGGGCGACGAGGTCGCCGCGGGCGAGGTGATCGGCACGGTGGAACAGGCGGGTTCACATTGCGCGACCATGTGCCTCCACTGGGGCCTGCGGCGAGGCGAGACCTACCTGGACCCGCTGTCGCTGTTGCCGACGTGGCTGTTGCACCAGGGCCCGTCGAGGCTCCTGCCGGTGATCGACGTACCGCTACCGGGGTAGCCGGTCCACGCCGGCCGCCCCAGCCGCACACAAGGGCAGGGATGCGGGGCCCACGTCGGCCCCGCAGGAGCCGACGTCAGCCCCGTACAGCCCGCAAAGCCATCCCCACGGCGGCCTCCGTGATCACCGATGGCTCCTCCGCCGCACCCAGCTCGATCCTCCGCACAGCCGCGTCGACCATCCCTTGCAGCAGCATCGCGGCCATCCGAGGTTGCGCGTGCCCCATCTCCCCCAGAGCCTCCACGATCATCGCGACCAACCCCCCGTGCGCGGCCCGGATCTTCTCCCGGGCCCCCCCGTCCAGTTCACTCACGGAGATGGCGACCACAGCCCGGTGGCGCCTGTCCCCGACCAACGCCAGCTGCTGCCGCACATACGCCTCGACCTTGGCCTCCGGGCCGTCCGCCGCGGCCATCGTCGCCGACACCTCCGCCGCCCAGACGGGAAAGTCGACCTCGCACAGCTCCTCGACCACCGCGGCCCGCGACCGGAAGTACTCGTACACGGACGACCGGGCAAGCCCCGTCCGCTCGGCGAGGGCGGGGAAGGTCAGCGCCTCCGTCCCGCCTTCGGACAACAGGGAACGAGCCGCGTCCAGCAGGGCGGCTCGCTGCATCGACCGGTGCTCGGCCACGGAGGCCGCTCGAATCCTTGGCACGTCAACCACTTTACGGACGGACCACCCCGGAGGGGAGTCCCGGCACCGGACCTGGCCTCATCCGGCCAGGTCAACGACCAAAGCCGGCCAGCTTCGCCCGCAACTGCAGCACGGACTTGGTGTGAATCTGACTCACCCGGCTCTCGGTGACCCCCAGCACGTTCCCGATCTCCGCGAGTGTGAGCCCCTCGTAGTAGTAGAGCGTCACGACGGTCTTCTCCCGCTCGGGCAGTGTGTTGATCGCCCGCGCCAGAAACCGCCGCAGCTCCCGGCCCTCGGCCACCTCGACGGGGTTGTCGGCAGCCGTGTCCTCCAGCGTGTCCATGAGGCTGAGCCGGTCGCCGCCCTCGCCGCCGACGTGCAGCAGCTCCTCCAGGGCCACCACGTTGGCCAGCGACAACTGACTGAAGACGGCATGGAGATCGTCCACCGCGATCCCCATCTCGGCGGCCACCTCCACCTCGCTCGGCGTCCGTCTGAGCTGCGCCTCCAGCGTCGCGTACGCTCGCTCGACGTTGCGCGCCTTCTGCCGCACCGACCGCGGGATCCAGTCCAGCGCCCGCAGCTCGTCGATCATGGCGCCCCGGATCCGGGTGATCGCGTACGTCTCGAACTTGATCTCCCGGTCGACATCGAACTTCTCGATCGCGTCGATCAGCCCGAAAACGCCGGAGGACACGAAGTCGGCCTGCTCCACATTGGGCGGAAGCCCGACACTCACCCGTCCCGCCACGTACTTCACGAGCGGCGAGTAGTGCAGGATCAGCTGCTCGCGCAGCCGCTCGTCCCCCGTCGCCTTGTACGACCGCCACAGCTCCTCGAGCGTCGAGGGAGCGGGCGGCCGCACGCTGCCGCCCTCGCGGGCGGCTGGGGGTTGCGCCGCCCGGTCGGACCCGGAGGTGTGCTGGGGCATACGTCGCCTTGTGCCGTTCTGCTGCGAAGTGGTACTGCCTGGGGGAGCTGTCGGCCTGATGCCGAGTTGCCTGTCCTCGTCGGAATCCTCGTGAGCGTAGCGTGACTGACGTGTCGCGGTGTGCGAACGACCTGGCTCGGGCCGTACGAAGATACGTTCCGCTGGACGCCCCACCGAGGCGCACCCCTCGCTCTGCGTGATGGCGGCATCACACCAACTGCGGGGATTTGCAAGGGCGTCAGGGTTCCCCCGGACGGCCGAACATGCTCGGTCAACCCCCATGGCGGTCACTCCGTACGAAGATCATTGACTGGCGTGTCAACTTCCAGCCGTCGCCGTGTCGTTCGACGTAACCAAGTGCTCGGAGTTCGTACAGTCTCGCGACGGCGTCGTCCTGCGTGGTCTGCGCACCGCGGGCGATCTCCTCCACGGTCGCCGTGTCACGCCCCGGCAGAGCGGCCAGAACCCGCCGGGCGGCGGCGTGGAGAAGATCGCGCGGCAGCACGGGCCCGCGCCGCTCCGGGGCCAGCTCCCCCATGTCACCGACCAGTTCGACGACCTCCGCGGCGTCGGTGACCAGCACCGCGTCCTGCCGCAGCAGCTCGTGCACACCGGCGGAGAGACCGCTGGTGGCGGGCCCCGGGACGCCCATGGTGTGCCGGCCCAGCCGCCGTGCCGCCCGGACCGTGACCAGGGAACCGCTCCGATAGGCGGCCTCGACCACCACGGTCCCCCGGGTGAGCGCGGCGATCACCCGGTTCCGCAGCACGAATCTGCTCGGCGTCGGATGGTCCCCGGGCGGCAACTCCCCGACCACCAGCCCCTGTTCCGCGATCCTCGTGATCAACTGAGTGTGCCCGCGCGGGTAGGGCCGGTCGACCCCGCAGGCGAGGACGGCGACGGTGGCGCCGCGCGCGCCGAGGGCGCCACGGTGGGCGGCCCCGTCGACGCCGTAGGCGCCTCCGGAGACCACCACCCAGCCCCGCTCCGCGAGGCCGGCGGCGAGGGTGGCCGCCATATGAGCGCCGTACTCGGTGCAGGCGCGGGCGCCGACGACCGCCACCGACCTGAGCGCCCACATCCGCAGGCTGGGCCGGCCCCGCACCCACAGCCCCAGGGGCCGGGCGTCGCCGAGATCGTCGAGCTGTCCGGGCCACTCGGCGTCACCGGGACCGACGAACCGCACCCCGGCGGCCCGTGCGACGGCGAGGTCCTGCCGTGGCTCGGCCCGCGCGGCCCGAGCAACCAGACCGGCCCACCGCTTCTCGCTCACCCCCGACAGCGCCTCCCCGCCGTCCCGCAACCTCCGGACCACTTCCCGCACCCCGAACTCCCGCACCCACCGCCCGGCGACCTCGTCCCCGGGCTCGATGACACGGGTGAGGAATACACGGTCGAGCAGCTCACCACGCGGATCCTCCTCGACGCTCACGTCAGCGCCCCGATGGCCATGGGAACGCCGCGTGGCACTCCGGTACGCAGTTGCAGGGCCAGGGCGACGTCGGTCGCGTCGGGACGGTCGTGGCCGACGAGGTCGGCGACGGTCCAGGCCACGCGTAGGACCCGGTCGAGCCCGCGAGCGGTCAGCACGCCCCGTTCCAGGCTCCGCTCCGCCTCGCCCATGGCACCGGGGGCGGCGTGCCAGCGGTTGCGCAGCTCACGTCCGGGCACCTCACTGTTGGTGCGCCAGGGAGTGTCGGCCAGCCGGGCCAGCGCCCGGGCTCTGGCTTCCCGGACCCGGTCGGCCACGGTCGCTGTGGACTCGCCCCGCGCACCCCGCCCGCTCAGCTCGGAGCGGGTGACCCGGTCCACCTCGACGCGCAGGTCGACCCGGTCGAGCAGCGGGCCCGACAGCCTTGCCTGGTAGCGCCGGATCGCCGCAGGCGGGCACTCGCACAGGTCGCCCGTCAGGGAGAAACGGCCGCACGGGCAGGGGTTGGCCGCGAGCACCAACAGAAACTTCGCCGGGAAGCGCACCACGCCGGCGCTGCGCGCGATCACCACGTGCCCCGCCTCCAGGGGCTGCCGGAGAGCGTCCAGAGCCTGACTGCCGAATTCGGGTGTTTCATCCAAAAAAAGGACGCCGCGATGAGAAAGCGAGACCGCTCCGGGCCGGGCGACGCGCTGGCCGCCGCCGACCAGCGCCTGCATGGTCGCCGAGTGGTGCGGGGCGCAGTAGGGGGCGATGTCGATCAAGGGCTTGCCCGGGGGCAGCAGCCCCGCCACCGAGTGGACCGCCGTGACCTCCAGCGACTCCTCCCGGCTGAGCCGGGGCAGGAGGGCGGGCAGCCGCTCCGCGAGCATGGTCTTGCCGGCTCCTGGCGGTCCTTCCAGGAAAAGGTGGTGTCCGCCCGCCGCGGCGACCTCCACCGCCGTACGCGCCGACCTCTGGCCCACGACATCGGCGAGGTCGTGGCCGTGGTCGAGCTGGGCGGCACCCATGCCGTGCATGCCCGTGGCCGCGCCCGTGCCCGGCACGCACAGGCCGGCGAGCAGCGGGTCGGGGCGGCCCGGCTCGTCGGGTTCCTCCTCGGGTACGGGTTCGTCCGCGAGGACCGCGATCAGCTGCCGCAGACTGCGCACCCCGAGTACGGACACGCCCGGCACCAGGGCTGCCTCGGCGGCGGCGCACTCGGGCACGACCACGTGCTCGTAGCCGGCGTCCGCCGCGGCCAGCACCGCCGGGAGGATGCCCCGGACCGGCCGGACGCGTCCGTCGAGGCCCACCTCACCGATCATCACGAGGTCGGCGAGCACCCGCGGGTCGATCCGCTCGGCGGCGCCGAGGACCGCGCAGGCAATTCCAAGATCGAACCCAGATCCGGACTTCGGCACCGAGGCCGGGCTGAGCCCCACCGTCAGTTTCTTCTGCGGCCACTCGGCCCCCGAATTCACCACCGCGGCCCGAACCCGGTCCCGGCTCTCCGTCAGGCTCTTGTCCGGGAGCCCCACCAGCGTGAACGCCGCGACCCCGGGTTCGAGGTCGGCCTGGACCTCGACCACCACGCCCTCCACGCCCACCAGCGCCACCGAGCACGTCCGTGCGAAGCCCATCTCAGACCACTCCCCGCACATGCTCGACGACGGGTGCGCCGCGGCTGGGCAGGACCACACCCACCAGGTCGATGCGGACGCCTCCCGGCGGCGCTCCTCCGTGGGCGTGGATCCAGCGTTCGGCGAGGCCTCGGAGCCGCTCCGCCTTCTCGGGGGTCACGGCGGCCATCGGATGCTCGAAGAGCCCCACCCGCCGTGTCTTGACCTCGCAGACGACCAGAACGTCGCCGTCCCGTGCCACGATGTCGATCTCACCGGTCCTGCCGCAGCGCCAGTTGCGCTCCACGACCGTCATCCCGGTCTCGACCAGCCGCCTTGCGGCCAGCGTCTCGCCATACCTGCCGAGTGCACTGCGTGCGTTCATGCCGGCACCACCTCCGGCACCAACGGTCGCGCAGACGAGCCCACCGAGTTGATCTTGGTGGACTACTCACCGGTTGTGGAAAACTCCGTCACCCCTGCGAGGGATCACTCTCCCGAGGGATCACCCCACCGACGGCTTCAGCTGCCCGGCAGCTCCAGGTCGCTCTTGTTCAGCTCCTCGATGTTCACGTCCTTGAACGTGAGGACGCGTACCTGTTTCACGAAGCGAGCCGGCCGGTACATGTCCCACACCCAGGCATCCGCCATGGACACCTCGAAGAACACCTCACCCTGCACCGAGTGCACCTGCATCTCGTAGTCGTTGGTGAGGTAGAAGCGCCGCTCGGTCTCGATCACGTATTTGAACAGACCGACGACATCGCGGTACTCCCGGTAGAGCTTGAGCTCCATCTCGGTCTCGTACTTCTCGAGGTCCTCGGCGCTCATGGCATGTTCCCCTTCAGCCGTGCGATCCCACCATTGTGCGCCAGTCCCGCGAGCCCCTAGACGATTTCGGTGTCCAGGGTCACGGGCCCGGCCGGGGGACCTTCGTCGAGCAGCCTCTGGAGCAGCTCGGCGAGTCTGGTCGGATACACCGTCTCATGTGCCCGGGTCAGTTCCTGGCACGTCCACCAGCGCGCTCCGGCGACGCTGCGCCGCTCCAGCTCGGTCAGGCCCGTCGCCTCGATCGCCGTCCGGGTGGTACGGGCCAGGAAGTACCACTCGTCCTGGTCCCAGCGGCGGCCCGCGAACGGGAACGAGCACAGCCGTCGCCACAGCACCGGGCCGAGGTCGACCTCGGTGATGCCGGTCTCCTCCGCGAGTTCCCTGAGCGCGGCCTCTTCACGAGTCTCGTCGCCCTCCAGGCCGCCGCCGGGCGTGAACCACCAGTCGTCGGCCGGATCGTCCGGCTCGTGGCCGTGCAGCAGCAGGATGCGGTCCTGCGGGTCGAGCAGCACCACCCGGGCCACCCTGCGCGGTCCGCCCGCGAACGCGCCCTCGGAGGAGGGCTCGCCCGCCTCAGTGGGCACCGGCGGACCCCGCCCGCGGCCGGGAGCGGCCCATCCGCTGGGCGATCGGGCCGTACGCGCCACCGCCGAGGACGAGTACCCCACCGAGGACGATCAGGACGACGACCGTCCGCAGCGGACCGGGCGCGGAGAGCGGGCCGAGCGTCTCGAAGCCGGTGGGCTTCGTCTTCAGCATGCCGTTCATGGGCCACACCACGGCGTCCACCCGGGCCCTCACCGCGTTCCGCGACACCGTGCCACTGGCCGCGTCGGTCAGGTGGGCGGTGGAGTCCAGGGAGCCCTGACGCTCGTCACCGAGCAGGAAGAGCCGGCCCTTGGGCACCGTCACGGTCGGGAAGTCCGTGACCTCGGCGAGGCTGCCCGGGGGCAGATACGGCTCGTCGATCTGCTTGCCGTTGACCGTCAGCTTGCCCTTGGTGCAGCAGGACACCGTGTCCCCGCCGATGGCGACGACCCGCTTGACCACGAGGGCGTTGCTCACCCAGGCCGTGTCCTTGAAGACGACCACATCGCCCCGGCGTACCTCGTCGCCGTCCACCCGCTCGGCCAGGATCCGGTCGCCGGCGTCGATCGTCGGCGTCATCGAGCTGGTGGGCACGGTGTACGGCCGGTAGATCACCGCTCCCCAGGCGAATCCCCCGAGGAACAGCACAATGCCCAGTGCGACGGCCAGTCCGGACAGTCGCTGTCCGGTCCGGCTGCCCACCGGGCCCGTGCCTGTGCCGCCGCTGCGCGGGGCCGTACGTGTCGTGCTCTCACCAGCCATGGGTCCGCACCCTACCCGGCGGTACCTGACCCGGTCAGCCCTTCCGGCCCGGCCGAGGTCACAGCCGCACCGGCGTCCCTCAGCGCGTCTCGGTGGCGGCGGTCCTCCTGCGGCGCCACAGGACCACCGGTACGACACCGACGAGGGCGATCCCGTTCGGCGCGACCGTGAGGACGGCGGAGCCGACGGACGCCGAGGACCGGGTGTCCAGACCGTCCTGGTCGAAGGTGTCCGGGACCGGCAGGGTGCCCCAGCGGTTGATCGGCCAGGCCTTCACGACGGCCCGCCCGACGACCTCGTCCACCGGCACCATGCCGTGGTGCTTGTCGCTCTGGTTGTAGCGCGAGTCGCGCGAGTTCTGCCGGTGGTCGCCCATCACCCAGATGGAGCCCTTCGGTACCTTCACCGTGAACTGGCCGCCCTGGTCGTCGACGCTGCACGGGGTGTTGCCGGGGTACACGTACGGCTCGTTCAGGGCCTTGCCGTTGACCATGAGCGGGCCACTGTCCTTGCAGGAGATGGTGTCGCCGCCGACGCCGATGACGCGCTTGATCAGGTCCTTCTCCTCGGCGGACGGCATCAGGCCGATCCAGCTGAGGAACGTCTGTACCGCATTCGGGTTGGCCGTCGGCTCGCCCGCCAACCAGCTGTCGGGGTCGTGGAAGACCACGACCTCGCCGCGCTCGGGCTCGGATCCGAACCACGGGGTGAGCTTGTCGACCAGAACGCGGTCACCCTCCTGGAGGGTGTTCTGCATCGAGTCGGACGGGATCGAGAAGGCCTGCACCAGGAAGGTCTTGATCAGCAGCGCCAGCACCAGGGCGATACCGATCAGGATGGGCAGCTCCTTCCAGAAGGAGCGCGACTTCTTCACCTGGGGCGTCGAGCCACCGTGCCCCTGGCCGCCCGTCCCGGTCCGCCCGGTCGTCGTGCCGTCCTCGGGCGTCGTACCGTCCCCGGTCGCCCCGGAGTCATTCCCGGAGGTCACGGCGCTGTCCGCGGCCGGGACGGCATTCTCCGCGGAGCCTCCGCGGTGTTCCTCGCCGTCGTGTCCGGACCGTGCGCCAACCGCCACATCCCCCACGCCAACTCCTTACTCTGTGCCGCTGCCGCCTGCCCCGTACGCGGCGCAGGCCCACCACTCCCATAACGAGCGGGAGTTCCGCAGGGCTCGGGAGTTGGACCGATCCGTTCGGACCGTCGGGAGCAACCCTAAGCGACGGCGGAGCAGCCGCGGTCGACCCGGAGACCGAGTCGGACACGGAAGCGTAGGTTTTCGGCTCCTCCAGTTGGGTCCAGTGCCCGAACGGCCAGGCGATGACCATGGCCCGGCCCACCACGGAGTCCTCGGAGACCGTGCCGCCGTAGTCGGTGTTCTGGTGCGCCCGGGAGTCCGCGGAGTTGGCCCGGTGGTCGCCCATCACCCACAGCCGCCCCTGCGGGACGGTGATGGTGAACGGGGTCGTGGACGGGGCGTTGCCGGGATACAGATAGTCCTCGTTCAGGGGAACGCCGTTGACGGTGACCTTCCCCTGCGGGTCACAGCACTTGACGGTGTCGCCACCGACGCCGACGACCCGCTTGATGAGGTCCTTCTCGTCGTCCGACGGCAGCAGGCCGATGAAGGTGAGCCCCTCCTTGACCTGCTTGACGACGATGGGGTCGTTCTTCTTCGTGGCCGGCTGCTCGTCCTGGAGCCAGCCGCCGGGGTCCTTGAAGACGACGACGTCCCCGCGCTCGGGCTTGGACCCGAACCACGGGGTGAACTTGTCGACCAGGACCCGGTCGCCGATCTGGATCGTCTGCTCCATCGAGCCGGACGGGATCACGAACGCCTGGAGGAGGAAGGTCTTCAGAACGAGGGCTATGAGGACGGCGACGCCGACGAGAAGAGGTATCTCCTTGATCGCGGAGCGCCTGCGGCGCCGCTTGACCTTGCGCTGGAGCCTGCGCCGCTCGGCGCGGCTGCGTCCGGCGCCCGTGTCCGCGCCGGACAGGGCGCGTCGGGAGCCGGTGGGCAGCAGGTTGTCGGCCGCGCTGGCCGACGTACCGCGCGGTCTGCCGCGGTTACCCATGGGCGCCCACCGTGGCCGGCTCTTCCGCGACGGATACGCGCGCGTAGGCGGCGGGCCGGTGCAGGCGGGTGAAGTGGTCGCCGGGCCACAGGATCCAGTCGGTGCGGCCGATGACGTCGTCGACGGGGATCATGCCGCCGCCCGGGGAGCCCAGATGGTCGCGGGAGTCGCTGGACCTGCTCCGGTGGTCGCCGAGGACGAAGAGGGTGCCCGGGGGCACCTCGACGTCGAAGGGCACCGTGGACGGGCTGTCGCCGGGATACAGGAAGGCCGACTCGTCGACGGACCGTCCGTTCACCTCGATCCTCCCCTCCTCGTCACAGCAGACCACGCGGTCTCCCCCCACACCCACAACGCGTTTGATGTAGTCGGCGTCCCCGAAGTACCCCGTTCCGTCGAACACGACGACATCACCACGCTGTGGATCGGCACCGAAACGGTACGCCAACTTATTTACGAGAACGCGGTCCCCGATCCTCAATCCGTTTTCCATGGATCCGCTGGGAATCCGGAAGGGTTGCAGCACGAAGGTGCTGAGCAGCAGCAGGAACACCAGGCAGACCAGCAGGGTGAGGGTGATCCGCCCGCCGGGCAGCCGGTCGGAGACCCGCAACGAGAAACGCGACCGGTCCTCCGGTCCTCCCGGGTCCGAGATCTCCTCGGTATCGGAAAGGCTGGAGGAGCGGTCGCGCCCCGTCGGCTGTGCTTCGGTGTCCATCAGGGCCAGATGCTATCCGGCCCGGCTGTGACGCCCGAAAAGCGCTCAGTTGTCGCGCTTCTCCTTGATCTTCGCAGCCTTGCCGCGCAGGTCGCGCAGGAAGTACAGCTTCGCGCGACGCACGTCACCGCGGGTGACGAGCTCGATCTTCTCGACGATCGGAGTGTGCACCGGGAAGGTGCGCTCGACGCCGACGGAGAACGAGACCTTGCGGACCGTGAAGCTCTCGCGGACACCGGCGCCCTGACGGCGGATGACGACGCCCTTGAACTGCTGCACACGGGAGCGGTTGCCCTCGATGACGCGCACGTGGACGTTGACGGTGTCACCCGGGCGGAAGGCCGGGATGTCGCTGCGCAGCGACGCGGAGTCGACGGAGTCGAGCAGGTGAGACATTTCGTCTGCTTTCTACGGTGATGCCACAGGTCATCAACGGGAATTAGGTGTCCAGAAGGAGGCTGTCCGCGTCGGGGCGGGCGTCGTGTCCCCCTGTGGCAGGGGCGCACGCCGGACGGCGCACAACAGCGACCTATTCTTCCACGCCCTCTGGCCTGCGCCAAAATCGGCCGTACGGCTCACCCTCCGGGTCCGGTGCCCAGCCCAGGATGGAGAGCATCTCGCGGTCCTTCTTGTCGAAGGCCTGCGGGGCACAGCGCTCGATCAGGTCGGGCCGGTGGGCCGCCGTACGCCGCAGGGCCTCGTCGCGGCGCCAGCGGGCGATCTTGCCGTGATGGCCGCTGACCAGCACGTCCGGGATCCCGCGTCCGCGCCACTCGGGCGGCTTGGTGTAGACGGGCCCCTCCAGGAGGTTGGCCATGGCTCCGGGAGCGAAGGAGTCGTCCCGGTGCGACTCGGCGTTACCCAGGACACCGGGCAGCAGCCGTGCCACGGCCTCCGTGACGACGAGGACGGCCGCCTCGCCGCCGGCCAGGACGTAGTCGCCGATGGAGACCTCGTAGACGGGTATCCGGGCGGCGTACTCGTCGATGACACGGCGATCGATGCCCTCGTAGCGAGCCGGCGTGAAAAGCAGCCAGGGGCGCTCGGAGAGCTCGACGGCGAGCTCCTGGGTGAAGGGGCGGCCGCTGGGCGTGGGGACGATCAGGACGGGCGCGTGGGAGCCCGCCTCGTAGCCGTCCGCCAGGACGGAGTCCAGCGCGTCGCCCCAGGGCTCGGTCTTCATGACCATGCCCGGTCCGCCGCCGTACGGCGTGTCGTCGACGGTGTTGTGCCGGTCGTACGTCCAGGACCGCAGGTCGTGCACGTGCACGTTCAGCTGTCCACGCGCGCGTGCCTTGCCGACGAGAGAGACGTTCAGCGGTTCGAGGTACTCGGGGAAGATCGTGACGACGTCGAGGCGCATTACGCCTCTTCCTCGGCGGCGTCGCGTGAGGAGGCCACGACGGCGTTGTCGTCGATCAGCCCGGGCGGCGGGTCGATGACGGCCTTCTGCTCCTCGAGGTCGATCTCCGTGACGATCTTCTCGACGAAGGGGATCAGGACCTCGCTGCCGTCGGGGCGCTCCACGACGAACAGGTCCTGCGAGGGCAGGTGCGAGATCTCGGTGATACGGCCGACCTCGACGCCGTTCTTGGTCACCACGTCCAGATCCATCAGCTGGTGGTCGTAGTACTCGTCCTCCTCGTCGGGGAGCACCTCCGGGTCCACCTCCGCGATCAGGAGGGTGTTGCGCAGCGCCTCGGCGGCGCTGCGGTCCTTCACGCCCTCGAAGCGCAGGAGGAGACGGCCGCTGTGGACACGGCCGGTCTCGATGGTGAGGGGGCCCGTGGCGGCGGGGTCCGTGCGCAGGACGGCACCGGGCGCGAGCCTCAGCTCCGGCTCGTCGGTGCGGACCTCGACGGTGACCTCGCCCTTGATGCCGTGGGCACGACCGATGCGAGCGACTACCAGCTGCACTGTGCTTGCTTCTCCTGATCTCCGACAGCCTCTGGGGCTGCGTGCACGACAACGGGCCGGGGACGGCCCAGTGGCCCTCCCCGGCCCGAGCCGGTGCTGCGTTGCGTCAGCGGACGTGGTCCACGTCGACGAGGTCGACCCGGACACCGCGGCCGCCGATGGCGCCCACGACGGTTCGCAGGGCGCGTGCGGTGCGACCGTTGCGGCCGATCACCTTGCCGAGGTCGTCCGGGTGGACCCGGACCTCCAGCACACGCCCACGACGCAGGTCACGCGAGGCGACCTGCACGTCGTCAGGGTTGTCGACAATGCCCTTCACGAGGTGCTCGAGCGCCTCTTCGAGCATGCTGCTCAGGCCTCGGTCGACTCAGCCGAAGAGGACTCAGCAGGAGCCTCGTCCTTCTTCTCGGTCTTCTTCTTCTGGGTGATCGCCTCACCCTTGCCCTCGTCTTCGCCACCGAGCGCCTCGAACAACGGGCGCGCGGCCTTCTCGGCCGGCTGGAGCAGCGGAGCCGGGGCGGGCTCGCCCTTGAACTTCTGCCAGTCGCCGGTCTTCTTCAGGATGGCGAGCACGGGCTCGGTCGGCTGCGCGCCGACGGAGAGCCAGTACGCGGCGCGGTCGGCGTCGACCTCGATGCGCGAGGGGTTCTGCACCGGGTGGTACAGGCCGATCTCCTCGATCGCACGACCGTCACGACGGGTGCGGGAGTCGGCGACGACGATGCGGTAGTGAGGCGCACGGATCTTGCCCAGACGCTTCAGCTTGATCTTGACTGCCACGGGAGTGGATTCTCCTGAATTTGACGTGATGGGGCACGGCAGATGGCCGCGTGGGGTTGCGGTACCCGAGTGCCCGATGGACGCGTCAGCCGGAGGAGAGAGGGGTCCTATGCGACTGTCGAGTACAGCTAGCCATTGTGCCACACCCCGCGAGTCGCTTCTGACCGAGGCTGCGGTGGGCATGCCTGAGGGACACCCGGCGCTGCGATGAACAGCTCGGGTGCGCCACCCGGCGCCGCCGGGTGCCGTCGGCGGGACCGCGCGACGACACCCTCGCGCCCGTTCCTCAGGCTCGACCGACAGCCACGAGATGCCGGTACTCGCGCCCTCGGCCGGGTCAGCCCGCCGCCGCGCCCACGGCCTCCGGAATCCGGAACGGCTTCCCGCAGCCGCCGCAGACGATCGGCGCCTGGGCCAGCACCGACGGGACGACCCGTACATTGCGGCCGCAGTCGCAGACCGCCTTGACGCGGACGCCGCCACCGGAGGAGCCGTGGCGGGCGGCCGGGCCGCGGAAGGTGCGGGAGGTTTCGGACGTGGTCGCCACCGAGTGGGCCTTGAGGGCCCGCTGGAGACGTTCCACGGTCGGGCGGTAGCGGCGCTTCGCCTCGGGGGTGAGCGTGACCAGGGAGAAACCGCTGCTGGGATGCGGCTCCTCGGGGTGGTCCAGGCCCATCTCCTCGGCGATCGCAAGGAATCTGCGGTTGTGGTAGCGGCCGGCACGGGAGGTGTCGCGGATGCCGCGCGCGGCGGCGATGCCATGGACTGCTTCGTGAAGCAGTCGCTCGAAGGAGAGCTCGTGACCGCACGCGGACGACGACTCCCCGATCAGGGATTCTGGCGCGGCAAGATCGGGCAGCTCGGGGTGGTACCGCTGAACGTCGGCCCACGCCTGTGCCAGCTCTGCGGCGAGAACAGGTGGTGTCTGTGTCGTGCTCACGTAATGACAACGAGCCAGAGTGCCGCTGTGTTCCTATTCCGGGCCATCCCAAATAATTTGCACGTACCCGTCAGTTGCCGCTGATGCGTCCTGACGAGGGCGGGTGCGCCGATCTGGGGAGAAGCCTCACAGCTCATACAAAGGTGGTGCGTAGCCTGACGTACGCCCAACCGTCTCCCACCACCACTCAACGGTGGCTGATTCGGGCGGCCCCCCTCGACCGCCCGTCTCCCCCACCACCCTCAACGGTGGCCGATTCGAGCCGCACTCTTGACGGGCGCGCGTAGATCGCGTCCATACGCCGGGGCACGTGCCGTCCGCCGTTGCGCAAGAGGCGTTTCGGTCGCGCTCCCGCCGGCCGGCCGAGGCTGCAGCTTCAGTAGGCGCGCGCGACGACCGCCACGTTACCGGGCGCGTCGTCGGCGTCGGGCACCGACCCGTCCTCGGCGACCAGACACCGTACGGTCACCGCGTGCTCGGCCAGCCTGGCCTCGCCCTCTTCGCCGAGCACCGCCCACGGGACACGCGCCCAGCGGCCGGCAGCGGCGGCCTCGACGGCCTCCTCGATCGTCGACACGTCCGAGGTGCGGGACACACGGCGCTCGCGGGACTGGGCCAGCAGCAGCGCCTGGTCCTCTTCGAGGATCGCGGGCACGAGTCCCGCCAGTGCGTCCAGGGACACCGACTCCTTGCCGCCCGGGATCCGCCGCGCCAGCATCGCGGTGCCGTTCTCCAGGTCACGGGGCCCGACCTCGACCCGGACCGGTACGCCCTTGAGCTCCCAGTCGACGGCACGGCGGCCGAACGGGGTGTCCACCCGGTCGTCGACCTGGACGCGCACACCCGCCGCTCTCAGCCGATCGCCGATCTCGTGGACCTTGGCCAGTACCGCTCCGTCGTCCTTGACCGCGAGGACGACGGCCTGGGTCTGTGCCAGCCGCGGCGGGACACGCAGGCCGTTGTCGTCACCGTGCATCATCACCAGTGCGCCGATCATGCGGGTGGTCGATCCCCAGGAGGTCTGCCACACCAGTTCCTGTGTGCCGTCCTTCGACAGGTACGAGGTGTTGAATGCCTTGGCGAAGTTCTGGCCCAGTTCGTGGCTGGTGGCCATCTGCAGGGCCTTGCCGTCGCCCATCATGCCTTCGAGCGTGAGGGTGTTGACGGCGCCGGCGAACCTCTCCCTGACGGTCTTGCGGCCGGGCACGACGTCCATCGCGAGGACGTTCACCATGAAGTCCTCGTAGACCCGGCGGTGGATGTGTGAGGCGAAGTCGCGGGCGTCCTCGTAGGTGGCGTGCGCGGTGTGGCCCTCCTGCCACAGGAACTCCGTCGTCCGCAGGAACAGACGGGGCCTGAGCTCCCAACGCACCACGTTCGCCCACTGGTTGATCAACAGAGGCAGGTCGCGGTAGCTCTGCACCCACTTCGAGAAGTAGTCGTTGACGATCATCTCCGAGGTGGGCCGGACGACCGCCGGCTCCTCCAGTTCCTTGCCGCCGCCGTGCGTGACGACCGCGAGTTCCGGCGCGAAACCCTCGACGTGGTCCGCCTCCCGCGTGAGGTACGACTGCGGGATCAGCAGCGGGAAGTACGCGTTCTGGGTGCCCGTCTCCTTGATGCGGGCGTCCATCTCGGCCTGCATCCGCTCCCACAGCCCGTACCCGTACGGTCGGATCACCATGGTGCCGCGCACCGGCCCGTTGTCGGCCAACTCGGCCTTGGCGATCAGATCCTGGTACCAGCGGGGGAAGTCTTCCGAGCGCGGGGTGAGAACGGGTGCCTTTGCCATGGCGCGATGTTACGGGCCCAGGTTGCGGGCAGGTGAAATCTCGCCACAGGCGCCCTCGATGCGCAAGCCGGACCCGACGACCCCTGGACGCACGGGCGAGTGCGGAGTTATCTGGCATACGGGGGGAGTGCGAGCGCACTGCACGGGGGCTACGGAAACGGGCACAGGGGAAACTCTCGGCGGATTGGGGCGCTTACCTATGACACCTACGCTCGTGCGACAGCACCGGCCCGGCGCGGGTTCGGCATCCCGCGTGGACCCGGGGGCACGCGCGCGTGACTGGTCCGAAATCCAGGAGCGGATGCTGGTGCCGCTCTACGAGGCCGTCTACGAACGACTCGAAGTGGGCCCGCACACCCGGCTGCTGGGCCTCGGCTGCGGTTCCGGTCTGGCCCTGCTGATGGCGGCCTCCAGAGGGGCCGCGGTCACGGGTGTCGACCACTCCTCCTCCGAACGGCTCGCCCTCGCCCGGGAGCGGCTGCTGCCCGAGACGAGGGGCAAGCGCGCGCGGGGCGGCATCCGGCTGGTGGGGGGAACGCCCGCGGACGCCACGACGCCCGGGTACACCCTGGTGACCGCCTTCGAGCCCATCGGGTGTCTCGCCGGCGACTCCGAGGGGGTCGGTGAGCTGCTCGCGTCGGCGACGCCGCTGGCGGAGCGGGGAGCGTCCGTGGTGCTGGCCGGCTGGGGTCCGGCCGAGCGTTGCGCCACGACGTCCGTCCTGCGGGTGGCCACCAAACTGGCGGATCCGCTGCGCGGCACGGGTGGTTGGCGCTCCGCCCTCCGGGACGACCTGGAGGAGGTCGCCCAGCGCGCCGGACTCAAGCCGGACGGCTCCGGCCGGGTCGCCTGCCCCTTCGGGTACGCCGACACCCACAGCGCCGTACGCGGACTGCTGTCGACGGGACTCTTCGACGCGGCGATCTCCGCGACCGACCCGGTCCAGGTGGACAAGGAGCTGACGGAGGCCCTGCATCCGCATCGGCGCCGGGACGGCACGGTGTGGATGCCGAACGTGTTCCGGTATCTGATCGCGCGCACGCCCTGAGCACGCTCAGGGCAACCAGCAGATCGGCCGGAACCAAGCGGTGCTGAACACCGGAGGGCGCCCCTCCGGAGAAAGGCACCCTCGGCGTCGTACGAAAGCCTCGTAGGAATGCGTCGCACGAAAGCTTCGTACCCGGATGCGTCGCACGAAAGCCTCATGCGAATGCGTTGCACGCATGCCTCGCACCAGACCTTGCACGAATGCGTCGTACCAAGCCTCGTACGACAGGCCGTCAGCCCATGAACTTCTTGAACTCGTCCGGCAGCTCGAAGTTCTGCGGGGCCTGCTGGCCCGGCACGCCCAAGGCGCCGCCCTCGGCCGCGGCGGCGCGGCGCGCGGCCTCCTCCTGCTCCTGCTGCTTGCGCTTCATCGGGTTGCCGGAGCGCTGCTTGCCCTTGGCCTTCTTCGGCTGCTTCTTCGACCGGCCGGGGCCGCCGCCCATACCCGGAACCCCCGGCATGCCCGGCATGCCGCCGCCCTGGGCCATGCGGGACATCATCTTGCGGGCCTCGAAGAACCGCTCGACCAGATTCTTCACCGCGCTGACCTCGACGCCGGAACCCTTGGCGATACGGGAGCGGCGCGAGCCGTTGATGATCGTCGGCTCCTGACGCTCGGCCGGGGTCATCGACTTGATGATCGCGGCCGTGCGGTCGACGTCCCGCTCGTCGAGGTTGGCGATCTGGTCCTTGATCTGGCCCATGCCGGGCAGCATGCCGAGCAGCTTGCTGATGCTGCCCATCTTCCTGACCTGCTCCATCTGGGCCAGGAAGTCGTCCAGGGTGAAGTCCTCACCCTTCTTGGACGCCAGCTTGGAGGCCATCTTCTCGGCCTCTTCCTGACTGAACGTCTTCTCCGCCTGCTCGATCAGGGTGAGCAGGTCACCCATGTCGAGGATGCGGGAGGCCATTCGGTCAGGGTGGAACGCGTCGAAGTCCTCGAGCTTCTCGCCGTTCGACGCGAACATGATCGGCTTGCCGGTCACCGAGGCGATCGACAGGGCGGCGCCACCCCGGGCGTCACCGTCGAGCTTGGAGAGGACGACACCGTCGAAACCGACGCCGTCACGGAAGGACTCTGCGGTGTTGACGGCGTCCTGACCGATCATCGCGTCGACGACGAACAGGATCTCGTCGGGCGAGACCGCGTCGCGGATGTCCGCGGCCTGCCGCATCAGCTCCTGGTCGATACCGAGGCGGCCGGCGGTGTCCACGATCACGATGTCGTGGACCTTGGACTTCGCGAAGTCGATGGAGTCCTTGGCGACCTTGACCGGGTCGCCGACGCCGTTGCCCGGCTCGGGCGCGTAGACCGCGACGCCCGCCCGCTCGGCGACCACGCTGAGCTGGTTCACGGCGTTCGGGCGCTGGAGGTCGGCGGCGACCAGCAGCGGTGAGTGACCCTGCTCCTTCAGCCAGCGGCCGAGCTTGCCCGCGAGGGTGGTCTTACCGGCACCCTGCAGACCCGCCAGCATGATCACGGTGGGCGGCTGCTTGGCGAAGCGCAGGCGCCGGGTCTCGCCGCCGAGAATCGTGACGAGTTCGTCGTTGACGATCTTCAGGACCTGCTGGGCCGGGTTCAGCGCCCTGGAGACCTCGGCGCCGAGGGCACGCTCCTTGACGTTCTTGATGAACGTCCGCACGACGGGCAGGGCGACGTCCGCCTCGAGGAGCGCGATGCGGATCTCACGCGCCGTGGCGTCGATGTCCGCTTCGCTCAAGCGTCCCTTGCCGCGCAAGTTCTTGAAGGTCGCTGAAAGGCGATCGGAGAGAGTATCGAACACGGCGCTCGCGGTCCTCGGGGTCGTCGGGGCTGGCTTGGGAATCGCCCTCCAGCGTAACGGGCCACATGCGGTCGGGTCTCCATCGCGGGCCCATGGTCCGACATCCCCGGCGCCCCAGGACCGGACAGCTCCCCGTAGCCCAGCTGTTCCGCCCACGACGCCGTCGGTCGGGCAACCGGTTCACGCCATGGGCCGAGGCGGTATCCGCCATTCCTGGGCAGCATCCGCACGAGTGGGCTGCACCCTCTCCCGCTCCCCTTGATCCCCCGCGATCCTGAGGAATCCGGGCGTGTGCACCCGAAGACGCCATCAGAGAACAAACCGGAACCCCGGGGGTCCGAATGTTCGCACCGGAGATCAGGAAACAGGTCGATTCGGCCCTGGCCGCGGTACGCGCCCATCCACTGGCGACTGCCGCGGCAGCCGGCACGCTTCCGCTGGAGAACGCGCACCGCTGGGTCTTCTGCGCGGGGCGCGAATCCCGTAGTTTCCCCTGGATTCTCAGGGAACTGCTGGCCTGGAGCGACAACGACAAGGTACGCCGGATCCTGCAGGAGAACCTCGACGACGAGCTGGGCTCCGGCGACCCTCGGCACGCGCACTTTCTGCACTACCTGCACCTGCTGGACCAGCTCGGAGTACCGCGGGACGACTTCGACTCCTACGCCGAGCGCGCAGGCATCGGCCTGGCGCTCAGTCTCGCCTTCAACGTGGCCAAGTGCCGCAGCGCCGGCCGCGCCATCGGTTACATGCTGGTCAACGAGGCCATGACTCCGGTGACGTACACCGCGGCCCGGGAAGCGCTCACTGCCCACCACCCGGACCTGCACACCGACTTCTTCGACCTGCACATAGAAGTGGACGACCAGCACGTGGCCGCGTTGTACGAGGCCGTGGAAGCCCTCCCGGACTCCGAGGAGACGGAGCTGCGGTTCGGCATCGCGCTCGGGCAGCGTGGGATGGAGATCCTGCTCGATGAGGCGTACGGCGTGTTCGACGCCCACACCGAACCGCTCCGCATCACGGACGACCGCTGGAACCCGCTGAGCGGGACGCCGGACGTCTCCCAGGAGTAGGGCGGCGGGCACATGCCCGGGCCAGCCAGGTCACCGGCGATCATCCTTGATCGCCGGTGTCCGTACATGGTCGACAAAGAACGAACGTGGTCGCCAAAGACCGTTCATGGTCTCGGCGACCACCTCCTTTGTCGCCCTGCTGATCGATTCACCCAGAGCCACGTGATCACGACGTGAGGTTATGTAGTCTGCCGAACCACCTGGCCGACCCGACATTTCAGCAAAGGATCCGCGCGTGACCTACGACTACCGTGCCAAGAAGGCGGTGCTCGCCCTCGCCTCCCACCTGGAACCGGGCGTGGCCCTGAACGTGGCCGGGCACCTCGCCGTCGCTCTCGGGGCCCATGGCGACGACGGCGACCTCATGGGGCGGGACGTACTGAAGGACGCGTCCGGTCTCCCCCACACCGGGATCTCCAAGTACCCGGTCATCGTGACCAAGGTGAAGCAGAACCGGCTGCGCCGACTCGTGACCGAGGCCAGGGAGCGCGGTGACGTCTTCTGGGCCGACTACCCGGAGCAGATGCTGGCCACGGGCCACGACGACGAACTCGCGGACGCCGTCGCCGCCACCGCGGACGAGGACATCCGTTATCTCGGCGTGATCGTCTACGGCGGCCTCGACGCGGTCAGCGCGCTCACCGGGCGCTTCAGCCTCTGGCAGTAGATCCGGCACCGGTTTCAACGGGGGACACATGGCAAGTGAGCGACTGACACTCTCGGACGGCTCCGTGGTGTGGGTGGAGGCGGTCTCCGCGGTACAGGAGGAGGAGGTCGCGTTCCGGCGGAGACAGACGGCGTTCTCCGAGATCCTGCCCTCGGTGGTGACCCTCTGCCAGGATCTCGGCGACGCTCTGAAAACGGTCGCTCCCCACCGCACTCAGGTGCAGTTCGGTGTCACCTTCAAAGCGGAGAGCACCGGCCTGTCCGCCTTGATCGCCAAAGCGGGCGTCGAGGCGAACTTCCTGATCACCCTCGAGTGGTCCCGAGACCGCCACACCGACGCACAGGACCCAGAGCCGACGGGCGCGGCAGAGGACGAGGAAGAGGACGAGAACGAGGAAGCACCGAGTTCAGCTCCGTCTCCAGGCACCGACTGACCAGCCGCGCGCAAGGGCGGCTGCGGTGTTTCTGAACGGCCATGAACTGGTGGACATCCCCGAAGGCATGTCCTGTCTGGGCAGCTCCGAGCTCGACCCGTACGCGGGCGAGCTGGAGTTCCCCATGCGTGAGGTGTACGTCTCGGCGTTCCGTATGGCCCGTCACCCCACCACCCGTCGCCAGCTCGCGGTGTTCCGGCGAGCGGCCGGCTGGGAACACCCGTCCGACACCGTCGTACTGGACGATCCCGCGGCCGAACACCAGGCCGACCTGCCCGCTGTCAACGTCTCCTGGGAGCTGGCCCAGGAGTACTGCGGCTGGCTCGGCGAACGCTCCGGTCTGTCGTTCGCGCTGCCCACTGAGGCCGAGTGGGAAAAGGCGGCGCGTGGAGGAGACGACCGGATCTGGCCCTGGGGCGACGAGTTCCGGCCGGAGTTGTGCAATTCCGCCGAGAGAGCCGAGAACGGTGCGGCCGGCTTTGTTCCGGTCCACGAGTTGGCGGAGGGCCAGTCCCCCTACGGGTGCCTGCACATGGCGGGCGGGGTGTGGGAGTGGTGCGAGGACTACTACCACAGCCACGCCCACCAGGAGGCGGAGTTCATCGACCCCTTTGCCGCCCGGCCCGCCTCACAGCGGGTCGTCAAGGGCGGCTCCGCCTACTGCACCAAGGAAATCGTCCGCCCCGCCTGCCGCGACTGGACGAACTCGTACAACCAGGGAGGGGCTGATGACGGCTTCCGGGTATGTGTGCGTACATGGCGCTGAGCACCGCCGCCCGCGGCGTGTGTGCGTACGTGGCGCCGAGCGGCGCCCGCGGCAACCGGGCCGGAGCCGGTGATGAGCACCGACGGGTCGGGCGCCGCAGGCCGCGCGATACCCCAGGCGGTGGTGGCCGCCGTCGACGCGGCCGTCGTACGCGTCACCCAGGGCCCGGACTCCGTCGGCACCGGCTTCTTCGTCCTGGCGGGCTGGATCCTGACCTGCGCCCACGTCCACGACCCGGACAGCCCTGCCCGGCTGCGGATCTACTGGCACGGGACCGAACTGACCGTCATGAACACCGTCGGACCGGGCGACTCCGGAACCCCGGACCTGGCGCTGATCCAGGTGGACTGCACCGACCACCCGATCCTTCCGATGGGCCCCAGCGGATACGGCATCTTCGACTTCTACGCCTACGGCCACCAGTGGGAGGACCGCGGTTACCGCGGCTACCCGGCCGCCGGACAGGCCAACGGCACCACGACATACCGCGGCCTGCCCGGTCTCCCCCAGGAACCCCAACGGCTGCTGGTCCTCAGCCGGGCGACCATCAGACCCGGGATCAGCGGCGGCCCCCTCTACTCGCTCGCGGACGACCGTGTCGTCGGCGTGATGAAGCGCTCGAACCCCGACGGAGGCGGATACGCGGTGCCCGTCGAGGACGTCGAGTTGCTCCACCCGAATCTGCTGGCGGAGAACGCCGAGGCTGTCGCCCAGGCGGGCGGCCGAGTACACGGCGAGGAACGCTCGGCGGCCGTCCTCGGGTACCTGATGAACCTGCAGCGCGAACACTCGTACGTGGCCTTCGCGAACCTGGAGCGGGACGTGCGCCTGGACGAGGTGTACGTGACCCTGACGCTCGCGGCCGACACCCTCGACGGCACCTCGTACTCCCGCCGTTCCAGCGGCGGGCTGCACGCCCTGCCGGACGGCGCCCCGGAGAAGCGGGACGCCAGGCGAGACCGTGGCAGCCCACAAGCGCGGATCCGCCAGCCGGACGTCCCGCTCGGCGAACTGCTGTCGGCGCCCTGCGCGACGGTGCTGGGCGAACCGGGGGCGGGCAAGACAACGTTCCTGCGGCATCTGCTGGTCCGATCCTGCCGTGGCGAGCTGTTCGGCGGAGATCTCCCGGTCTTCGTACGCATCGCATCACTCACCGACGAACCCGGGTGTCTGCGGACCTACCTCACCCGCGCCTACCCCGCCGTCGCCAACGAGTTGCTCAGCGCCTGTGACGCGGGCAAGGCGGTCTTCTTCCTCGACGGCCTCGACGAGGCGCCCCCGTCGTTGCAGCGCCGGATGGCAGAGGAGGTCCGCCGCCTGCTCGGCGCCCAGAACCGCTTCTACGTCTCCTGTCGGACGGTGGCCTTTCCACGCGGGCTGCTGCCCGGGACCTTTCGCACCTTCGAGTGCGTGGGCTTCAGCAGGAGTCAACGCGGCCGTTTCCTGGCACGCTGGTTCGCGGACCGGCCCACTACCGCCCACGACATAGAACGGCAGATCGACGAGAGCCCCGCACTCTCGAAGTTCGGGCAGAACCCCCTGATGCTGTCCCTGCTGTCCGCCGCCCAGGGCGATCAGGACGAGATACGCATACCCCGACAGCGGACCGAGCTGTACGCGGTGCTGGCGGACGTTCTGCTGAACGGCCGGGAGTCCCCCGGTGTGCGGTCCTCTCCCCTGCTCAAACGCTCCTTCCTGAGCTGGCTCGCCCTGGAGCTGATGACCCGGCGCCGGGAGTCGTTCGGCGAGGAGGAGTTCTACGGACTCTGGAACGACTATGTGGCCCGGCGGCCCGCCGGAGCCGCTCCGGCGGACTCGCCGTACGACATGCTGAGAACGCTCGCGGAGCAGGACGCGATCCTGCTGCGCGGAGCGGACGGTCGGTACTCCTTCCTGCACCTCACCTTCCAGGAGTACTTCGCGGCCCGTGCCCTGAGTGCCGCCTCCCCGGAGCAGGACAACCCGTTGTTCGGCCACTGCCACGATCCGCGGTGGGAGGAGGTCACACGGCTGTACACGGGTCTCCTTCAGGAGACCCGCGCCGAGGAGTTCATCCGGCGACTGGCCTTCACCCCTGATGGAGAGGCGCGTTCCGTGGAGGCCCTCACGCTCGCCGCGCGCTGCGCGTCGGAGGCGCTCCCGGAGGCCGCACCGGTGTGCGACGAACTGCTCGACCGACTCGGACCGGTGGCCTTCGGCCGCGGATCCCCGTTCAGCGTGGAGGCCACACACGCCGTGTCCGGGCTGGCGGCCGCGTTTCCCGAATACGTGGACACGGTCGCCGCGCGGCTGTTCCCGCGGGAGGAGGCGCCGCCCCTCGACGTCTTCCTCAAGTACGTGGCCTTCCTGGGGCTGGTCGCCAGCGGCACGGCCGGCACCGTACTCGCGGGCATGCTCCGCAACCTGCTGGCCACGGACCCGACGACCGCTGCCGAGCCCTTGGCCGCACGGTACGACCTGGAGGGCTACGTTCTGTCCACGGTCGAGGTGATCGAGGCGCTCGGCCGCTGCGGCAGACCCGAGGCGGTGCCGCTGCTCGCGCCTCTTCTGGAGCACCCGATGAGCGCGGTGGCGGGCGCCGCCGGACAGGCGCTCACCGAGATCCCGCTCACCCCCGAAACCATCCGCCCGCTCCTGACCGGAGGCGACGGAGCTCCCCTCGGTCGACTGCGCGCACCGCTCGCCGTGCGTGTCATCTCGTCCGAGTTCGTGCGGCAGACCATGCGCACGCTCTTCGTGGACGCGCCCGACCCGCTGAGCCAGCTGTCGATCCGGCATGCCGTCGACCCCGAGTGGGTGGAAGGTGACGGCCGCTTCCATGCCCGGCTGCTGTCCGAGGCGCCCGACGACCACTCCCGCGCGAACATGCTGTGCCTCACCTCCCTCGGTGTCTACGCCGAGCACACAGAGCACGTGCTGGCGACCGCGCTGGACCCCGCGGCCGATCTGCGGCTGCGCGCGGCGGCCGTGTCCTTCCTGCTGCGCTGCCGGCCCAAACACACAGCGGAGCTGGTCACCGGACTGCTCGACGAGGGAGATCGGACGCTGGTGGCGGCGGCCACGGCTGCTCTGGCCCGCTCGGGCAGCACCCAGGCGCACGGCATCCTGCTGGAGCGCTCCTTGCGCCCCGGCCAGGACTGGTTGCTCAGCCTGTGCCTGCGGCTGTTCTCCCAGGTGCCCATTCCGGCCTGCCGAAGCTGGCTGCGCACAGTCCTTGCCGAGAGATGCGGACCGGACGACAGCGAGCGGCTGCGCCGGGTCATTTTCTGCTCGGCCACCCTGCGCGACCTGTCCGTGCTGCCGGCCCTCGGTGGCTTGCTGAGTCACTCGGGCCCCGACGGCCTCGCCGACCGCGTCATGGCATACCGCGCGCTGGCCCGGCTCGAACACCCGCGAGGCGAGGCGCTCCTTCTGCGGGCCCTGGCCGTGGAGGACGACTCGATGGCGGCGGTGCAGGGCATCGACGCGCTCGGAACATTGCGCACCCCGAACGCGGAATCGACGCTGATGTCGTACCTCGATCCGGCGACGTGGCCCAGGCGCTGGCCCGCACGCGCACCCCATCCCGGCCAGGGCGAGCAGCGCCCGTCCGACCAGCGGGTCCTGGCAGCCGTGGTCGCTCTCGCCCGGACCGGGACGGTGCGCGCGGTCGGTGCCCTGGAACAGCTCGGCGGCCGGCCCTCGGAGAGCGCAGGGCTGCGCCGGGTGGCGTACGAGGCGGTGCGCACCATCCGCTACTACTCCGAGACCGAGGAGGCATAGCTGCGGCGCCGCGGAAACGGGCGAGCAGCCGCCGGCCGGACCACGGAACGCGCCGACCGAGCTGCGGGGCCAGGGCCTCCGCTCAGCCCCGAAGTGCCTCCTGCAAGGTGCGCGCCACGGCGGCCGCCTCCGCGCCGGGGAGCGGGGCGCCCGCCGGGCCGGTCACGTAGAAGGCGTCCACGGCATTGGCGCCGAGCGTCGACACATGCATGCTCCGCACCCGCACCTTCGCCTCCTCCAGCGCCCGTCCGATCCGGTGCAGCAGTCCGGGAGCGTCATGCGCGCGGACCTCGATCACCGTGGCGAGCCGCGAGGCGGCCGGGGCGACCGTCACCGTTGCCGGGGGCGCCACGACACCGCGGCGGCGCGGATAGGCAGCGTCCCGCTCGGCGAGGCGGCCGACGATGTCCAGTGAGCCGTCGAGGGCCCGTACGAGGTCGGCGCGGAGCCGGGCGGCCTGCGGCAGGGAGCCGTACTCGGCGGCGACCCGCCAGTTCAGCAGCAGCGCGGAGCCCTCGACGCCGTCCGGCAGGTCCAGGGTGCGCAGTTCGGCCGTGCGGACGGTGAGCCGGTGCACGGCGAGGACACCGGCCACCGCGGGCAGCACGCCGGCCTGGTCCGGTACGGCGATGAGGAGTTCCACACCGAGCGGCTCGGGGTCGCCGGACGCCTGGTCCTCGGTCGGCGGTTCGGTCTGCGCGCGCAGCGACAGCACGGGGCCGCCCGTCGCCATGGCCTCGATCGAGAGCCGCTCCTGTTCGGCGGTGGGCGCGGCATCGTCGGGGTCCTCCGGTTCGTCGCCCGAGAGGACCGCGGAGACCCGCTTGACCAGGTCGGCGACGAGCGAGCCGCGCCAGGACGACCAGGCGGCCGGGCCGGTGGCCAGCGCGTCCGCCTCGGTGAGCGCGTGCAGCAGCTCCAGCGTGCTCTGCGAGCCGACCGCCTCGGCGACCGAGCGCACGGTGGCCGGGTCCTCCAGGTCACGCCGGGTGGCCGTGTCGATGAGCAGCAGGTGATGACGTACGAGGGCGGAGAGCACGGCCACCTCGGCTCGGTCGAAGCCGATGCGGGTGGCCACGTCCTTGGCGATGATCTCGCCGGCCACGGAGTGGTCGCCGGGCCAGCCCTTGCCGATGTCGTGCAGCAGCGCGGCGACCAGGAGGAGGTCGGGGCGGTGGACGCGGCGAGCGAACTCGGAGGCGCGCACGGCGGTCTCGATGAGGTGCCGGTCGACGGTCCAGATGTGCACGGCGTTGCGCTGCGGCCGGCAGCGCACCCGCTCCCAGTCGGGCAGCAGCCGGGTGATCAGGCCCTCGGCCTCCAGCGCCTCCCAGACGTCGATGGTGGGCTGCCCGGAGCCGAGCAGGGTCACCAGCTGCTCACGGGCCTCGGCGGGCCAGGGCGTGGGCAGGGGGCGTACGGCGGCCGCCATCCGCCGTACGGCGTGCAGGGACAGCGGGAGGCCGGCCTGCGCGGCGGCGGCCGCGGCACGCAGCGGGAGCACCGGATCGCGTTCGGGGCGCGCGGCGCGGGCGAGCACCACCTCGCCGTCCTGTTCCACCACGCCTTCGGCCAGCGGAGACCGCTCGGGGACGGGCTTGCCGCCCCCGAGCATGGCGCGCAGCCGCGGCCGCACGGCGCGCGACTTGAGCACGCGCCCTACTTCACGCCAGGTGACATCACTGGCGTACGAGATGACCCGCGCCGCCTCGTACACCTGCCGCAGCAGGGTGTCGGCGTCGAGCAGACCGAGCTCGGCCGCGACCTGGTCCTGTTCCTGGAGTCCGAGCCGGTCGGTCGCGCGGCCCGTGGTCAGGTGCAGGGCGTCCCGGACGTCGAGGAGCCGGCGCCGGGCGTGATCGAGGCCCTCGCGCGGGGCGTCGGCCAGCCAGGAGGCGGCGACGGCGCGCAGGGCGGTGGCGTCGCGCAGACCGCCGCGCGCCTCCTTGAGGTCCGGTTCCAGCAGGTATTGCAGCTCCCCCTGCCGCTCGGCGCGCTCGGCGCACAGCTCCTGGAGCTCGGGGAGACGTTTCGGTGCCTGGTTGCGCCAGTCGGCGAGGACGGCGGTCCGCAGGCCGGCCGTGAGACCGAGGTCACCGGCGAGGTGGCGGGCGTCCAGCAGTCCCAGCTGCACCTTGATGTCCTCGGCGGCCGTCTTCCGGGCCTCGGAGGACGTACGGACCGAGTGGTCGAGGGCCAGGCCCAGGTCCCAGACGGGGTACCAGAGACGGTCGGCCAGGGCGGCGACCGCGGCGGAGTCGCTGCCGTCGTGCAGCAGGAGCAGGTCCAGGTCGCTGCGGGGGGACAGTTCACCGCGGCCGTAGCCGCCGACGGCGACCAGGGAGACACCGCTCAGGCCCTCGACGCCCGCCCCGAACAGCCCCGACAACCAGTCGTCCGTGAGTTCGGACAGCGCCGCACGGCGCGGCGGCCCTGACCTCGCCCCCTCGGTGAGGAGGCGCAGCCGGGCCGCCGCATAGCCGCTGGGTCCCGAGTCCTCTGCATCCTTACGCATGTCCGTACTCGTCACCCAGTGGCTCCTGTTCTCTTCTTCTGTCAGAGCGCGTCCGGGCCGCGCTCGCCGGTGCGGACCCTTACGGCGGTCTCGACCGGGAGGGACCAGACCTTGCCGTCACCGATCTTGCCGGTGCGGGCCGCCTTGACGATGACGTCGATCAACTGCTCGGCGTCGTCGTCCTCGGCCAGCACCTCGATGCGGATCTTCGGGACCAGGTCGACGGTGTACTCGGCACCGCGGTAGACCTCGGTGTGGCCCCGCTGACGACCGTAGCCGCTTGCCTCGGTGACCGTCAGACCGTGGACCCCGAAGGCCTGGAGGGCTTCCTTGATCTCGTCGAGCCGGTGGGGCTTCACGACAGCGGTGATGACCTTCATGCGTCCACCTTCTTGCTCTGCGCCGCGGCGGCCAGGGCGGGACCGGTGGTGGTGACGACACCGCCGCCGGCGCCGCTGAAGTCGTATGCGGTCTCGGCGTGCTCGGCCTGGTCGATGCCGGCGACCTCCTCGTCCTCGGTGACCCGCATGCCGATCGTCTTGTCGATCAGGAAGGCGAGGATCGCGGAGGCGACGAGGGAGTAGGCGAGGACCGCGAAGACACCGGCGCACTGCTTCCAGAACTGCGTCATGCCGCCGCCGTAGAAGAGGCCCTCGACGTCGGACTGGCCGTGGCCGCTGGCGAAGAGGCCGATCAGCAGGGAGCCGACGACACCGCCGACGAGGTGGACACCGACGACGTCGAGCGAGTCGTCGTAGCCGAACCTGTACTTCAGGCCGACCGCCATGGCGCACAGCACACCGGCGATGACACCGACGGCGATCGCGCCGAGCGGGGAGACCGCACCACCCGACGGGGTGATGGCGACCAGACCGGCGACCGCGCCGGAGGCGGCACCCAGGGTGGTGAACGCGCCGTGGCGGATCTTCTCGTAGGCGAGCCAGGCCAGCATGGCGGCGGCCGTGGCGACCTGCGTGTTGACGAACATCAGCGCGCCGACGCCGTCGTCGTTGCCGAGCCAGGAGCCGGCGTTGAAGCCGAACCAGCCGAACCACAGGAGGCCCGCGCCGAGCATGACCAGCGGCAGGCTGTGCGGACGCATCGGGTCCTTCTTGAAGCCGACCCGCTTGCCGATGACCAGGATCACGCCGAGCGCCGCGGCACCCGCGTTGATGTGGACCGCCGTACCACCGGCGAAGTCGATCACGCCCAGGTCGAAGGCCCAGCCGCCGGCACCCCAGACCCAGTGCGCGACCGGGAAGTAGACGACCGTGGCCCACAGGGCGACGAACAGCGCCCAGGCCGTGAACTTCACCCGGTCCGCCAGGGCACCGCTGATGAGGGCGGGCGTGATGATGGCGAACATCATCTGGAAGATCATGAAGACGAAGATCGGGATGGTGTAGCCGTCCCACAGCTGGGTGAGACCGACGTTGCTCATGCCGACCCAGTCCGAGTTCCAGCCGATGAGGCTGCCGGAGTCGGTACCAAAGGCCATGGAGAAGCCGTACAGCACCCACAGAATGGTGACGATCCCTATGCTGATGAAGCTCATCATCAGCATGTTCAGGGTGCTCTTTACGCGGACCATGCCTCCGTAGAAGAAGGCCAGGCCCGGGGTCATGATCAGCACCAGGGCAGAACAGATAAGCATGAAGCCTGTGTTTGCGGACGACAGCTTAGGTGCGTCCGCCGCAAGCATGATGGCGGCTGATGCCATCGGCGTCTCCTCGTCATTGGTACGGCCCCGTGCGGGCGAAGCCTTGAGCGGTCATGAGGGGTGGGCCGGTTATGCGCCCTGACATTGACGCAGCGCGGTTTCGATGGAAGCCCCTCATTGTTTCGCCGCCGTGACGAAGGCGCCTTGCGTGTTACGCCTCGATGAACTGGCAGATATGGGCCGAGTCGATCGTTATCGTGGCGCAACCTTCGGGTGAAGGAAGCAGGCCGGCCGCGGTCGGCCCTCCGATGACCTGGCATGGGGGAGCCGAGTCGGGCAGTTCGGGAGGGCCGGCCGCGGCCGGGGCTCAGGGGGCCGGGCCGCCCTGTCAGACCGCCGAGGCGGTCTCGGGCAGCTCGACGGCGAGCTGGTCGGTGAGGTCCACGACCTCCGCGAGATCACCGAAATCGCGTACGGCCGTGTCGACCGTCTTTCGGATACGAGTGCTGACCCGCTCGGAGCGGACCTTCTTGGCGAGCTGCATGGCCTGCGCGGTCAGCACGGCGCTCTGCTCGGGCTCCCGCTGGAGCAGGTGGACGGTGGCCATCCCGATCAGGTTCAGTGCGTACGACCGCTGGTGCTCCTCGTCCTTGGCGAAAAGTTCGACGGCCCGCCGCATCAGGGGATCGGCGAGGGAGGCGTAGGTGGGGCTGCGGCCGGCGACATAGGCGAGGTCGCGGTAGGAGTGGGAGTTCTCGCCGTACAGCTCGGCCTCGGAGAAGAAACGGATCCAGTCGGGGTCCGGATCGTCCCACTCGTCGGCCTCGGCGAAGACGTCCTCAGCCATCCGCACCGCCCGTTTGCACTTACCGGGCTGCCCCATGTTGGCGTACGCGCGGGCCTCCATCGCATACAGCATGGACTGGGTGCGCGGGCCGGCGCAGTCCCGGCTGCCGTACTGCGCGAGATGGATCAGCTCCAGGGCGTCCTCGGGCCGCCCCAGGTGGATCATCTGGCGGCTCATGCTGGACAGGACGTACGAGCCGAGCGGCTTGTCGCCCGCCTCCTTGGCGGCGTGGAGGGCGAGGACGAAGTATTTCTGCGCGCTGGGCTGCAGCCCGACGTCGTACGACATCCATCCCGCCAGCTCGGCGAGCTCGGCGGCGACCTTGAACAGCGTGCGGGTGGTCGCCTCGGGCTGGGGTTCCTGGAGGAGGTCCGTCACCTCGTGCAGCTGGCCGACGACCGCCTTGCGGCGCAGGCCGCCTCCGCACTGGGCGTCCCACTGGCGGAACATCATCGTGGTCGACTCGAGGAGGTCCAGCTCGGGCCGGGACAGCCGGCCGCGACGGGACGAGTCCGACGCGGGCTCGGGCTCCTGGTGCGGGACGGAGGGCGCGGGCACCAGCCAGCGCTGCATGGGCTCGATGAGGGACGGGCCCGCGGACAGCACCAGCGAGGTTCCGAGGAAGCCGCGCCGCGCCAGCATCAGGTCGCTGCGCGAGAACTCGCTGAGCAGGGCCACCGTCTGCGGGCCCGTCCAGGGCAGGTCGACGCCGGTCGCGGAGGGCGACTGGCGGGCGGTGCGCAGTCCGAGGTCCTCGACGGAGACGACACAGCCGAACCGCTCGGAGAACAGCTCGGACAGGATCCGGGGGATGGGTTCGCGGGGGTTCTCGCCGTCCAGCCAGCGGCGGACCCGCGAGGTGTCGGTGGAGATGTGGTTGGCCCCCAACTGGCGGGCCCGGCGGTTGACCTGGCGTGCCAGCTCGCCCTTGGACCAGCCGCTGCGCACGAACCACGAAGTGAGCAGCTCGTTAGGGCGTTTATCGACGTTCGCAGCGTTCGCAACGTTTGCCGCGTTCGCTGAGTTTGTCGTGTTTGCCCCACTACTGCCGTTGCCGCTCACTGGAACGCCCCCATCCCTGAGACCACTTGTCACCGAGTGCGCCAAGCCTTATCAGAATGCCGGTAAATACGGCCTCCCGTCCGGCAGTTGTCATCCTTCGAACGGGAAGCCGAGTTGCCTCCGGCATACCCACGAGTGCATGTGCCCCAGGACTCGTGCACTCAAAGTAATCTCTCGATCACGCGCCCAGCCATGGGGATCCCGGAAACGCCACCATTCGCCACCCCTTCGAATGAACCCACAGCGGCGTCAGCGCGATTGACTTGACAGAGAAGAAACAGGAGTGGGCGGAGCGATGCATTCAGGGGCGCACGCCGCCGAGCGCACCACCTTGGGCACATTCGAGCGCCGCGTGAACTCGAAAGTGGCAACGGAGAGTCACCAGTCGAGTTCGCCACGTAACCATCGGCGCGGCGGACACGTTGGAGGGGGCATGGGCTTCACGATCGGCGGCATTCGGGAGATCCGCTCCAGTTCTCGTCGGCGCGGTCGCTCGTCGGAGTGCACCGCCGTCGCCGAGTTCACCGGGCTCTGGGGCTGGGACGTGGTCCCGGGCGCGCGCGCCGCGGCGGGCGCCTGTTCGTGCGGCCGCGCCGACTGCGCCGCCCCCGGCGCCCACCCCCTCGACTTCGTATCCCGGGTCCCGGCCGGCGCCACGCTCGACGAAGTGACCCGTGCCTGGGCGGAGTCCCCCGGCGCCGCGGTGATGCTGCCGGTCGGCCGGGCGTTCGACGTGATCGAGGTGGCCGAGCCCGCGGGGCGCCGCGCGCTGATCCGTCTGGAGCGCATGGGCCTCCCCGTCGGCCCGGTGGCCTCGACCCCCGAGGGCCGCGCCCACTTCTTCGTCGCCCCCGGCGCCGCCGCCGAACTCCCCGAACTGCTCTACCGCATGGGCTGGGACGACCCCACCTCCCTCGACCTGCGCGGCCTCGGCCCCGGTACGCACATCACCGCCCCGCCGTCCGACCGGGGCGGGCTGGGTCCGGTGCGCTGGCTGCGCCCGCCCGAACTGGACACGGCCACGAACCCCCCGGCGGCGAGGCTGCTGTTGGGCATGCTGGCCTACGTGGCACACCGGTCGCGCGCCTAGCCGTACACCACGTGTGCGGAGCCGTACGCCGCGTGTGCCGAGCCGTATACGCCGCGCGCAGAACCGTAGATCTCGCGCGCGGAGCCGTAGACGTCGCACGCAGACCGCAGACCTTCGGCGCGGACCCACAGACCTCGTGCGTGAAGCCGTAGACGTCGCACGCAGACCGCAGACCGCAGACCTCGTGCGCGGACCGTACACAGCGAAGCGCCCGCTCCCCCACTGCACCTTGGGGGCGGGCGCTTCTTCGCGCAGGCTTCCGGTCAGTCGCCGATCAGCGCGTCCACGAAGGCTTCCGGCTCGAACGGCGCCAGGTCGTCGGCTCCCTCTCCCAGGCCGACCAGCTTCACCGGCACACCCAGCTCCCGCTGCACCGCGATCACGATGCCGCCCTTCGCCGTGCCGTCCAGCTTGGTCAGGACGATACCGGTGATGGCGACGACCTCGGCGAACACGCGGGCCTGGACCAGACCGTTCTGGCCGGTCGTCGCGTCCAGGACGAGCAGAATCTCGTCGAGCGGCGCCTGCTTCTCGACGACCCGCTTGACCTTGCCGAGCTCGTCCATGAGACCGGTCTTGGTGTGCAGGCGCCCGGCGGTGTCGATGAGCACGACGTCCGCGCCGATCTCCTTTCCCTCCTTCACCGCGTCGAACGCGACAGAGGCAGGGTCACCGCCCTCGGGTCCGCGCACGGTGTGGGCCCCGACCCGGTCGCCCCAGGTCTGCAGCTGGTCGGCGGCGGCGGCCCGGAACGTGTCGGCGGCACCGAGGACGACACTGCGTCCGTCGGCCACGAGCACGCGCGCGAGCTTGCCGGTGGTGGTGGTCTTGCCGGTCCCGTTGACGCCGACGACCATCACGATGCCGGGCTTACTGGTCTCCGGCTCGGTCCTGACCGTGCGGTCGAAGTCGGTGCCGAGCAGCTTGAGCAGCTCCTCGCGCAGAAGGCCGCGCAGTTCGTCCGGCGTGCGGGTGCCGAGCACCCGCACCCGCTCCCGCAGCCCCTCGACCAGCTCCTGGGTCGGGGCCACTCCGACGTCGGCGGTGAGGAGGATGTCCTCGATCTCCTCCCAGGTGTCCTCGTCGAGGTGTTCGCGCGACAGGAGCGTGAGCAGCCCCTTGCCGAGTGCGTTCTGCGAACGGGAGAGCCGGGTCCGCAGGCGGACCAGACGGCCGGCCGTGGGCTCCGGGACCTCGATCTCGGGGATCGCGGGGGCTTCTGCGGCAGGGGGCTCCTCGACGACGACCGGGGTCGAGCCGTCCGGGAGATCAACCTCCTCGATGGTCCGGCGCGGTTCGTCGCGCGGCGTCTCGGCCTCGTCGCCGACGTGCGGCTCGGCCGGAGGGGCGGTGATGTCGGGCGCCGAGGGGGGCGGCGGGGGCAGCGACTTCTTGCGCCGGCTGCCGACCACGAGCCCGGCGAGCGCGCCGAGCGCGACCACGGCGATGACTACAGCAAGGATGACGGTTTCCATAACCCACCCAGTATCGGCCATGGGCCCGACCGAACCCAGCTTGTGTCTTCCTCCGAGGAAAGGGGGAAGATCTCGGGATCTAATAGAACCGACGTGCGATGGCTGCCCATGGGCACCACCCGTCGGCGAGTACGGTCCCGACCGGGTGGCGACGGTCGTGATCCCGGGCCGTGCACGGCCCTGCCGAAGCCGGCGGTCACCGGAGCCGCCCCTGGCGAAGGGCCCGCACCTCTGGCCGTCTGACGTACCGTCAGCTACCGTCCCCCTTCCCACCCACCGTGTGAAGGGGGACTCCCATGCCCGTCACGGTCGTCCGTTTCAACCTGGTCGAGCCCGGCGCCACCCCCGCCTCGCTCAGCGCCCGCTACCGGGCCGCGCTGGAGATGGCCGCGTACGCCGACGACCACGGGATCACCACCGTGCAGACCGAGGAACACCACGGCGTCGACAACAACTGGCTGCCCTCGCCGTTCGTCTTCGCGGGCGCGGTGTTCGGGGCCACGCGCCGGATCGCGGTCACGGTCTCGGCGATCATCGGCCCGCTGCACGACCCGCTACAGCTGGCCGAGGACATCGCCGTACTGGATCTGCTGAGCGGCGGACGGCTGGTCACCGTCGCCGGGATCGGATATCGGCCCGAGGAGTACGCACTGTTCGACGTGGAGTGGAAGCGGCGGGGCCGGATCCAGGACGAGGTGCTGGAGACGGTGCTGAAGGCCTGGACGGGTGAGCCCTTCGACCACCAGGGCCGTACGGTACGGGTCACCCCGCGCCCCTACTCCGACCCGCACCCGCTGCTCCTGGTCGGCGGCTCCTCGAAAGCCGCCGCCCGCCGGGCCGCCCGCCTCGGCCTGCCCTTCTTCCCCAGCGCGCACCTCCCGGAGCTGGAGGCCTACTACAAGGAGCGGCTCGTCGAGTACGGCACCGAGGGCTGGACCATGATGCCGGCCGCCGAGACCCCCCTGCTGCACCTCGCGGAGGACCCGGACGAGGTGTGGAACCGCTACGGTTCCTGCTTCCTCCACGAGGCACGCACGTACGCCTCCTGGCAGTCCGGCGACATCCGATCGGCCGTGCGGTCGGCGGCCACGACGGTGGACGAACTGCGCGCGGAGGGCGTGTACCGGATCCTCACCCCCGACGAGTGTGCGGCCCAGGACCTGGCCAGCCTGGTCCTGCATCCGCTGGCGGGCGGGATGCCGGTGGAGGAGGGGTGGCGGAGCCTGCGGTTGTTCGCGGAGCGGGTGGTACCGCGGCTGGCGGGCTGACCCGGGTACGAGGACCGCCGTCGCGGCTCGGACAGTGGCCGAGCCGCGACGGCGGCAGATACGGGGAGAGGGCAGCGGGGACTTGACCCCTCTCCCCGAGTTCAGGGGGTGCCTCGGCAGAGGCTCAGCCCATTTCCTCCAGGGACTTGCCCTTCGTCTCCTTGACGTACTTGAGGACGAACGGGATGGAGAGCGCGGCGAAGACCGTGTAGATCACGTAGGTCACGGAGAGGTTCCAGTCGGACAGCGACGGGAAGCTCGCGGTGATGGCCCAGTTGGCGATCCACTGCGCGGCGGCGGCCACACCCAGGGCGGCGGCACGGAGCTTGTTCGGGAACATCTCGCCGAGGAAGACCCACACGACCACACCCCAGGACAGGGCGAAGAAGAGCACGAACACATGGGCGGCGATCAGGGCGACCCAGCCCTGCGTGGCCGGCAGCTTGCCGCCGACGAGGTCGTAACTGAACGCCCAGGCCTCCAGTGCGAGACCGACCACCATGCCGACGGAGCCGATGATGGCCAGCGGCCTGCGGCCGACGCGGTCGACGAAGATCATGGCGATCACGGTGCCGACGATGTTGATGATCGACGTGGTGAACGAGTAGAAGAACGAGTCCGCCGGGTCGACACCGACCGACTGCCACAGCGTCGAGGAGTAGTAGAACGCGACGTTGATGCCCACGAACTGCTGGAAGACCGAGAGGCCGATGCCGACCCAGATGATCGGCTTGAAGAAGAAGCTGCCGCCCAGCAGGTCCTTGAAGGCCGACTTGTGCTCGCTCTTCATGGCGAGCTCGATCTCGGTGACCCGGGCGTCCAGGCCGGCGTGGTTCCCCTCGACCTCTTCGAGGATCTCGCGGGCGCGCTCGCGCTTGCCGACGGAGATCAGGAAGCGGGGGGACTCGGGGATCGCGAAGGAGAGCAGACCGTACAGGACGGCCGGGACCACCATGACGCCCAGCATGACCTGCCAGGCCTCCAGGCCCATCAGCTTGCCGCGCTGGTCGCCGTCGGCGGCGTTCAGCAGACCCCAGTTGACCAGCTGGGAGATCGCGATGCCGATGACGATCGCGGCCTGCTGGAAGGAGCCGAGACGGCCGCGGTAGGCCGGCGGGGCGACCTCGGCGATGTAGGCGGGGCCGATCACGGACGCCATACCGATGGCGAAGCCGCCGACGACCCGCCAGAAGGCGAGGTCGTACAGGGCGAAGGGCAGCGCCGAGCCGACGGCGCTGATCGTGAAGAGGACGGCGGAGATCTGCATGCACCGGATGCGGCCGATGCGGTCGGCTATGCGTCCGGCGGTCGCGGCGCCGATGGCGCAGCCGATCAGGGCGATGGCAATGACCTGAGCCAGGGCCGCCGACCCGACGTCGTAGCGGCCACGGATGGCCTCGACGGCACCGTTGATCACGGAGCTGTCGTAGCCGAAGAGGAAACCACCCATCGCGGCCGCCGCCGCGATGAAGATGACGTGCCCGAGATGATCGGGGTGAGCCGATGCGGCTCCTGACTTGGATGCCTGCGCTGTGCTGGTCACGTGTACTCCTCGGGCCACCGGCAACGCCGCCGGCGGGGGTTGACCCTTCGAGGTAGGTGGTACCTGAAGGTAAAAGCAACATCGCCGAGACTATGCCTTCGAGTTTCGAAGTCAATAGGCGGCAACTGTGACGAACACTGCCCGCGGGTGACGGTGTTGCGTTCAAGAGTTGAAGGAATGAGGGAGATGGGGAAGTGACGGAGTGGAGGGACCTGAAAGAGGTCAGCGAAGCCGCTGCGAGATGACCTTCGAGACGCCGTCACCCTGCATGGAGACGCCGTAGAGCACGTCGGCGACCTCCATTGTCCGCTTCTGGTGCGTGATCACAATCAGCTGGGACGCCTCCTGCAGCTCCTGCATGATCCGGATCAGCCGCTGGAGGTTGGTGTCGTCGAGCGCCGCCTCGACCTCGTCCATGACGTAGAACGGGCTGGGCCGCGCCTTGAAGATCGACACCAGGAGCGCCACGGCGGTGAGGGAGCGTTCGCCACCCGACAGCAGGGACAGCCGTTTGACCCTCTTGCCCGGCGGCCGGGCCTCGACATCGACGCCCGTGGCGAGCATGTTGTCGGGATCGGTCAGCACCAGCCGCCCCTCGCCGCCCGGGAACAGCCGGCTGAACACGCCCTCGAACTCGCGGGCCGTGTCCCGGTAGGCCTCGGTGAAGACCTGCTCGACGCGCTCGTCGACCTCCTTGACGACCTGAAGCAGATCGGCGCGGGTCTTCTTCAGGTCCTCGAGCTGCTCGCTGAGGAACTTGTGACGTTCCTCCAGCGCCGTGAACTCCTCCAGGGCCAGCGGGTTGACCTTGCCGAGCTGCTGGTACGCCCGCTCGGCGGCCTTCAGCCGCCTCTCCTGCTCGGCCCGGTGGAACTGCTTCGGCTGGTTGCGCGGGTGCTCCGGATCCTCCGGCAGCTCCTCGCCATCGGCGGGGGGCGAGGGCGGCACCAACTGGTGCGGGCCGTACTCGGACACAAGCCCTGCCGGTTCCACACCGAATTCCTCCAGCGCCTTGGTCTCCAGCTGCTCGATCCGCAGCCGTTTCTCGGCGCCGAGTACCTCACCCCGGTGGACTGAATCCGTCAACTTGTCGAGCTCGGCCTTGAGATCGCGGCCCGTGTTCCGGGCGGCGGTCAGCTCCTGCTCACGGCGGGCCTTGGCGGCCTCGGCGGCGGTGCGCTCCTCGTCGGCGCGGGCGAGGGAGACCTCGATGTGCGCCAGCAGCTGGCGGGCGCCGGAGGCGACGGCCTCCGCGACGGCGGCCTCGTGTCTGAGCCGCGCCTGCCGCTGTGCGGCACGCGCGCGTGCCTCGCGTTCCGCACGGGCGGCCCGGTCCAGCGCATCGGCCCGTCCGGACAGCCCCTTGACCCGTTCCTCGTGCGTACGGACTTGAAGCCGGGCCTCCATCTCGGTCTGCCGGGCGTTGGCCCCGTCGGCGGCGAGCCGGTCCCGTACGGAGGTGTCGGGCTCCTCCTCGACCGGCATCTCCTCGGCGACGGCGAGCCGTTCGGCGAGTTCCTCGACCTCCTGGAGAGCCCTGTCGAGCGCCTCCTGCGCCCGCGCGGCCGCTGCGACGGACCGTTCGGCCTCCCCGGCGGCCCCCCGTGCCTGCCCGGACAACCGCCCGAGTTGCTGCGCCACAGCCGACTTCTCCCGGTCGGCGGCCCTGCGCCGCTCTCCCGCCTCGTCGACGAGCGCGGCACACTCCTTCCGCCGTTCGACGGCCGCGTGCTGCGCCTCGGTGAGTTCCTCGCACCGCACGGCCAGCTCTTCCAACTCGGCGGCGGCCTCGTCCACGGAGGCCTGCACTTCGAGGAGGCTCGGCGCCCCGGCGGACCCGCCCTGCGCGAAGTACGCGCCGAGCAGATCGCCTTCGGCGGTCACGGCGGTGAGATCGGGGCGTGCGCAGACGAGATCCTCGGCATCCTCCAGGGTGCCGACGACGACGATCTGGCGCAGGAGGCGTCGTACGGCCGGCATGAGGTCGGAGGGAGCGCGGACCAGGTCGGCGGCGAAGGGAGGACCGTCGGGGCGGGCACCTCCGGAGGACGGGACGGCGCCGGGACCCGGGCTCACGGCGGGGTCCGCCCTGTCCTCCGGCGCCCCCGCCAGCAACAGCGCCGCCCGCCCCGCGTCCTGCTTGCGCAGGAGGCGGATCGCGTCGGCGGCGACGGACGGGGTGGTGACCGCGAGGGCGTCGGCGGCGGCGCCGAAGGCGGCGGCCAGGGCGACTTCGTGGCCCTGAGCGACGGTCAGGAGTTCGGCGGCGGGGCCGAGCAGGCCGCTGAGGCGGTCCTTCGCGGCGAGCAGCGCGCCCGTTCCGTCCTTGCGGCGCAGGCCCAGGGCGAGGGCCTCGTGGCGGGCCTGGGTCGCGGCCCGTCTGCGCTCCACCGCGGTGGCCGCCTCCCGCGCCGCCGCGAGCGCGGCCTCCGCCTCGGCGAGTTGCCGTCTGTCCGCCTCATGCTGCTCGGCGAGTTCGATGTCACCGGCGTCGAGGCCGTCGACCTCGGCCTTGAGTTCCTCGTACTCCTCCTGCGCGGCGACGGCCCGCTCCTGCGCCTCGTCGCGGGCTGCGGCCAGCCGGTCGATCTCGGCCTGCGCGGAGGACGCGCGCGAACGGGCCGCGTTGACCTGGCCGTTCAGTCGGGCGAGGCCCTCGCGGCGGTCGGCGATCGCACGGGCGACGTCCTTCAGGCGCCGCTCCTCATGTGCCAGCTCGCGTTCCAGCTCGGCGCGGTGGGCGACCGTGTCCTCCAGGGCACGCTCGGCCGCCTCCAGGGCCGCTTCGAGCTCGGCCTCCTGCTCACGGATCCGGGCGGCCTCGCGCTCCATGTCCTCGGGGTCACGCCCGCGCCGCTCCTCGGGAGGCGCCGAGGTGGCGCTCTTCACGCGCGCGTCGGCCAGCGAGATCGTGCCGCGCACCCGCTCGGCGAGCTGGGAGAGCTCGTACCAGGTCTGCTGGGCTCGCTGGAGCCGGGGGGTGAGCTGTCGTACCTCGTCCTCCAGGAGCGCTTCGCGCTGGAGCGCCTTCTTCAGCTCCAGCTCGGCGGCTTCCTTGCGTTCCTTGAGCGCGGCCTCGTCCGCGACCTCGGCCCTGAGCGCCTCCCGCAGCCGTACGAGATCGTCGGCGAGGAGGCGCAGGCGCGCGTCGCGGAGGTCGGCCTGGATCACGGCGGCCCGCCGGGCGACCGCCGCCTGCCGGCCGAGCGGTTTGAGCTGGCGCCGGAGTTCGTCCGTCAGGTCCTGCACGCGCGCGAGGTTGGCCTGCATCGCGTCCAGCTTCCGCAGTGCCTTTTCCTTGCGCTTGCGGTGCTTGAGGACCCCGGCCGCCTCCTCGATGAAGGCGCGGCGCCCGGTGGGGTCGGCGTGCAGGACGGAGTCGAGCTGGCCCTGGCCGACGATGACGTGCATCTCGCGGCCGATACCCGAGTCGCTCAGCAACTCCTGGATGTCCAGGAGCCGGCACGTGTCGCCGTTGATCTGGTACTCGCTGCCGCCGTTGCGGAACATGATCCGCGTGATGGTGACCTCGGCGTACTCGATGGGCAGGGCCCCGTCGGAGTTGTCGATGGTCAGGGACACCTCGGCGCGGCCCAGCGGGGGGCGGCCGGTGGTGCCGGCGAAGATGACGTCCTCCATCTTGCCGCCGCGCAGCGACTTGGCGCCCTGTTCGCCCATGACCCAGCTGAGCGCGTCCACCACATTGGACTTGCCCGAGCCGTTCGGTCCGACGACACAGGTGATCCCCGGCTCGAACCGAAGCGTGGTCGCCGAGGCGAAAGACTTGAACCCGCGGAGGGTCAGGGCCTTGAGGTGCACGCCGCTGGACTCTACCTGCCGGAGATGTCCCACTCCATGAACCCACGGTTTCACCCATGAACGTGCAGGGCACACCAGACGTTAAAGACGGTGAAAGGATGCGGGGGTCAGGAAAACGGGGAAGGGGATCGGGGAGCCGGAAGCGGGGGCACAGAAAGAAGGGACGCCGAAGCGTCCCTTGCAACTCTGACAACTTAGCGGTTTATATGGGCTTCCCCACCACTGCGTGAGCTGTCGTGGAGCGATGCAGTGATCAGGTCAGCGCAGGCTCCGCCTGGTGTGCGTCGATGCTCTCCATGATCCTGTCGTGAGAAGCGGCAGCCGCGAGCGAGTCGTTTTCGGCCTGGATCCGTACAAGCTCGGATTCCAGGTCTTGGACGCGCTGCTGGAGCCGTCGCATCTCGGCGAGGAGTCGAGGGTCGGAGCCGCCGACGTAACCGAGAAGCGCCTTTGCCATGATGGATGGTCCTCCACAATGAGTGACCGACCGAAGCGGTGTGGGTCGTGAGGGATTCGCACCCGCGATGCTTGGCACTGTTGAGTTGTGCTGCCGTTCATCCATGCCAAACAGCTAAGGTGCGCGGGGTGCTTTTAGCGTCTCACCAAAAAGTTTGACGGTCAACACGATCACGCCCGTATTGGCGGACAACCCGGGTCCACGCGGCCTGGACCGGCGGCGCTGCGACTCCTTCGGGGCCCTCGGAGCATGGCGGTCATACGTAGGTGGGGAGCCTGTCACGGCATGCCCTTCTTGGCAACCACCAGGCCCTTTCTGCTCCGGGCAATTGCGCATGGCATGCCCCTCCGCTTTCGCCCGGGCCGTTCTACAGATCGCTCAGCGGATGGCAAAGCTGTCGTAGCCCCCGCGCGGTGTGTCCCAGATCTCGGTGACGCCGTCTACGCGGCCGGGCGTGTCGTCACCCTGGAGCCAGTCGAGGAGTCCTTGGCACCCCGGACGCGGGCCCTCGGCGACCACCTGGACCCGGCCATCGGCCAGATTGAGAGCAAAGCCACTCAGGCCGCCGATCTCCAGGGCCTTGGCCCGCGTGAACCAGCGGAAACCCACACCCTGGACGCGTCCCCGCACCCAGGCGACCAGTCGCACATCCTCGCTCATTGGTGCAACCTAGCCGGGGAATGTCTCTCCGGTCACTTCCTCCTCTGGCGCCATGCGGTACCGTCCAGCACCAATGAATCTCATACGAAACTCACTCGATCGTGTGGGTTTCGTGACCTTGGTTGGCCGGGGGGACGTGTCGACCGCCAAGACGAGGAAGGCAAGGTACATGGGACGGCACCGACGCTCCGCCGCCGGCCGCGCCGCCACGGGCCGCGCCGCAGGAGATACACAGACAGACAGCTCTTTCACAGGGAGCAGTCATCCGCAGGACCCGTACAGCTTCGACCACGACCCGCGGGGCTCCTCCGTTCACAGCGCGCAGGGCTCGTACGCGGGAGGCCACCCCACCATGGGCATCGCCTCCTATCTGAACCCCGAGGGTTACGCCGAGACCCCCGACCCGGCCCCGGAGACGTACACCGAGACCCCCGACCCGACCTCCGACGCGCACACCGACACCTCCGCGCGGAGTGCCGCCTACCTCTTCGCGTCGGAGGAGGACTACGCCACGGTCTTCGGCACCGACGGCTTCAGACCGGGCGGAGGGGCCGGGCGCGGGCGCTCCCGGCGTCGCAAGAAGAGGACCGCGACTCCGGTCAAGACCGGCCTGCTCGGCGTCTCCGCGGCGGTCGCCCTCGGCACGGTCGCGGTCGCCACGGGCGCCGTACCCGGCCTCGACAACTACAAGATCGGCGGGGACGGCGGAGGCAGCGGCAAGGTGCAGGCCGCCGGTACGCCCACCAACAGCCCGGCCGAGCAGGGCGGCGCCGACGGCAGCGCCCAGAGCCGCGAGGAATCCACCTCGACCAGCCGCGGCGCCGACCGTTCCGCCTCGCCGACGCCCGCCCCCTCGACCTCGTCGGCGGCTCCGACCACGACTGCGCCGGAGAAGCCGAAGGCCCCGCCCAGCAAGAAGCCGGAGACCACCCTGCCTCCGGGCGGTCAGGACACGAGGGCGCCCAAAGCACCCAAGGCACCCAAGGCGCCCAAGGTGCCGAAGAAGCCGGAGCAGACCCACGCCCCCGCGACCGTGCCCGCCGAGGTCCAGGCCGCGGACGAGGTGCTCAAGCTCGTCAACGAGGAGCGGGCGAAGGTGGGCTGCGACGCGGTCTCCGCGAACAGCGCGCTGTCGAAGTTGGCCGGGGGCTTCAGCGAGGCCATGGCCAAGGACGGCTTCTTCGACCACACCGACCCGAGCGGCGCGACGCCGTGGGACCGGGCGGCCGAGGCCGGGATCACCGGCCTCGGCGGCGAGAACATCGCCCGGGGCCAGACCGACGCGGCCGCGGTGATGGATGCCTGGATGACCAGCCCCGGCCACAAAGCCAACATTCTCAACTGCGACTTCACGACGCTGGGCGTCGGTGTGCACTTCGGGTCGGGCGGCCCGTGGTGGACGCAGGACTTCGGATACTGACGCAGGACTTCGCACACTGGAGAGCGCCCGGCCGGCGTCGGCCGCCGTTCAGACCACGGCTCGGTCCCGCACGCACTAACTCCTAGTTAGTACAATCTGTCGGTTAGCGCTGCGTTCGCGTACGCTTGACTCATGGACACCACGCAGGAGCGCACGGCGGCGCAGGACCTCCCGTTCGACGTGTTCGCCAAGGCATGTCCTTCGCGCGGCACCCTGGAGCACGTCACGGGGCGCTGGGGCGGGCTCACCCTGGGCGCCCTGCACGAGGGCTCGCTGCGCTTCAACGAGTTGCGCCGCCGGGTCGACGGCGTGAGCGAGAAGATGCTGTCCCAGACGTTGCACGCGCTGGAGCGCGACGGCCTGGTCCACCGCGAGGCGCAGCCCACGAACCCGCCCCGGGTGGACTACGAACTGACCCCCCTCGGCCGCGAGGTCGCCCAGCGTCTGCTGAGCCTGATCCACTTCATGGAGGGCCGGATGGACGAGGTGCTGGAGGCCCGGGAGCGTTACGACGTGACGCGCGGGGCGCGCTGACAGCGCGGGCAGAATTGACTTGCTCCTCGGGCTGAAGCCCGAGGATTCTGGCCTTCTCGATCGTTGCTGTGCCGCTACGCGGCACGTGGTTCGGCCGGGAATCCGGGGCTTCCTGTTTCTTCGCGCTGTGCCGGGATTACTCCTGGTCTTACCGGCGCTCCGCAGGCTGATACCGCCAGTCCGGCGGCCCGTTTGACGTTGATCGCGGCGTTGTGGTCCCGGTCGTGGACGGTGCCAGGCGGTACAGGTCCATTCCCGGACGTTGAGGGGTTTGGGTCCGTCCTTGACTCCGCAGGTGGAACAGGTCTGGGAGGTCGGCTCGAACCGGCCGATCTTCACCAGGGTGCGCCCGTACCGGGCCGCCTTGTACTGGAGCATGCCGAGGAACGAGGACCATCCGGCGTCGTGCACGGACTTGGCCAGCCTGGTGCGTGCCAGTCCCGCCACCGACAGGTCCTCCACGGCGATCCCTTGGTTCTCGCAGATCAGCTGGGTGGAAAGCTGGTGGTGGAACTCGCGGCGCGCGTCGGTGACCTTGGCGTGGGCGCGAGCGACCTTCAGCCGGGCCTTCTCGCGGTTCTTCGAACCTTTCTGTTTACGGGACAGCTCCTGCTGGGCCTTCTTCAGCTTCTTCTCCGCGCGCCGCAGGAAGCGCGGGGAGTCGATCTTCGTGCCGTCGGACAGGACCGCGAAGTGGGTCAGGCCGAGGTCGATGCCGATGGTGAGGTCGGTGTCGGGCATCCGGGTCGCGTCGGCATTGGGGTCGGTGTCGATGACGAAGGAGGCGAAGAACCTGCCGGCCGCGTCCTTGATGACGGTGACGGAAGAGGGCGTGGTGGGCAGCGTGCGAGACCACTTCACCTTCACCGCCCCAATCTTCGGCAGGTTCAGCCGGCCACTGTCGGTGATGGACCAGCGGGCATTGGCGGTGAACCGGATCGACTGCCGCGTGTCCTTGCGGGACTTGAACCGGGGTGCGCCCACTTTCGGGCCCTTGCGGGCGCCCTTGAGGGAGGCGAAGAAGTTGCGGTACGCGCTCTCGGCGTCGCGCAGGGACTGCTGGAGCACCACTGCGGACACCTCGCCCAGCCAGGACCGCTCCACCGTCTGCTTCGCCTCGGTAATCAGCCTCTTCGACAGCTCTGCGGCTGTGGGGAAGGGCTGCTCGGCCGCTCTGGCCTCCTCACGGGCACGCACCGCGTCGTTGAACACGACACGGGCGCACCCGAACGCCCTCGCCAACGCCCTCCGCTGGCCGGCATCCGGGTACACGCGAAATGAGTACCGGAGCTGCATGACCAGCACACTAGGCAGGCCGAACAAGCGCCGCCACCGGGAACACCAGAGCGAACCGTCACCCTGACGCGCGGTCCGGCTCCGCCGGAACGACCCCGCGACACTCCGCGTCGCAGGTACAGGATTCGCCTCATCACCGGGGTGAACCCCGGTGCACTGTCAGACCCTCTACGCCCAGGCCGGTACGGACGCCAGGCCCTGCCCGCCGGGGCTGGTGAAAGAGTCTGCCCCCACGGTGCGGGCGGCTCCCGCGGGCCCGTACCGGGAGACCACCGCACGAGGCCGACGCGGACGCGAATGCTGCTGCGCATCACGACCTGGTAAAGCCCTTAACTAGCACAAATGGCGTATTGGTGTGCATTCCGAAACCTTTATATAACGATTCCACATACAGACCGTGTACTCGGTCTGTACGCATGGTCGGTTCTCGGCCACTATGTCGACCAAGGCGCCTGACGGCGATCGGATCGCAACGAGGAGGCTGTTATGGCTGTGGTGGGATCAGGGGTCGAGGCGGACGTCTCGAAGATGACGAGCCCTCCGGTACGCCCGGCGGGCACATGTCTGGTGACGACCATGGCCTTGGCTCAGCTGGGGCTGTTCCTCGCCCTGGCGGCTCCGGTGTTCGTCGGCTTGGCGATCAAGGTGCAGGACGTGGCGCCGGGGCATGAGGTGGCGGCGCTGGGGCTGGTGGCCACCGTGGGCGCGGTGGCGGCGTTCGTCGCGAATCCGGTCTTCGGACGGATCAGCGACCGCACGACCGGCCGGTTCGGGCGGCGTCGGCCGTGGCTGGTGGCGGGCGCCCTCGGCCTGGCGCTGTGCCTCCTGGTCATCGCGACAACGCAGAGTCTGGCGGTGCTCGTGGTGGCGTGGTTCTTCGGACAGGCGTCGGCGAATGCGGCGCTGGCCGCCCACGTGGCGACGGTGGCGGATCAGGTGCCCACTTTCCAGCGCGGGAAGGTCGCCGGGCTGCTGGGCGTGGTGCAGAACTGCGCGATTCTGGGTGCCGCCTACGCCGGCAAGTACTTCAGCGGGGACCTGCTGGTGCTGTTCCTGGTCCCCGGTCTGGTGGCGGTGGGACTGATGCTGCTGTTCGCGGTGGTCCTGCCGGACCGTCCGCTGCTGCAGCGCCCGCCGAGCGGGGGCGGGCTCAGAACGCTGCTGCAGACGTTCTGGGTGAATCCCCGCAAGTACCCGGACTTCGCCCTGGTCTGGGCGTCGCGGTTCCTCCTGGTCACGGCGTCGTACCTGTTCACCACGTTCCGGCTGCTCTACCTGCAGCACCAGTTCTCGTTGTCGCTCGGCCGGGCGACGGCGGTGATGGCCACCGGCGTTCTTGTCTACACGATCACTCTGGTCATCGCCGCGCAGAGCACCGGGCTGCTCTCCGACCGGCTGCAGCGCCGCAAGGTGTTCGTGTTCACGGCGACGCTGATCTTCGGGCTCGGCCTGATCCTGCTGAGCCAGGCCGACACTGTCGGGATGTTCTATGTGGCCGAAATCGTTCTCGGACTTGGGTACGGCATCTACATGGGCGTGGACCTGGCGCTGGTGATCGATGTACTGCCCGACCCCGACAACGCGGCGAAGGACCTCGGGGTGTTCAACATCGCCAACGCCGCCCCGCAGTCGATCGCACCGGCCCTGGGCGCGGTGCTGGTCGGACTGGGCGGCAGTCACAGCTACGGGTTGTTGCTCGGGACCGCGGCCGTGGTGTCTGTGGCGGGTGCGCTGGTCATCGTCCCGGTGAAGAAGGTCCGTTGAGCCCCCGACCCGGTCGAACTGAGAAGGACATCATGACCGTTGACGAACTCGACCACCCGGCGGGCCGGATCGAGAAGGCGATCGAAGTGCTCGACCTCGAGCAGAAGGTGCGCCTGCTGACCGGAGCGGCGATGTTCGCGCTGCACGCCGAGCCCGCGATCGACCTGGGTGAGGTGCGGCTGTCGGACGGCCCCACCGGCGTGCGGGGCCCGGAGTTCACCGGCGGCCGCAGGTCCTGCCTGCTGCCCAACGCCACCGTACTGGCCCAGCACTGGGACGCGGACGTGGCCGAGCAGGTCGGGGAACTGTTGGCGGAAGAGGCGGCCGACCATGACACGCACATTGTGCTCGGCCCGACGATCAATCTGCATCGCACTCCCCTGGGCGGGCGGCTCTTCGAGACCTTCAGCGAAGACCCTCTGCTGACCGGTGCGCTGGCAAGTGGTGTCGTCCGCGGGCTCCAGCGGCACGGTGTCGCCGCCACTCCGAAGCACTTCCTGGCCAACGAGTCCGAAACCGACCGGACCACGGTCGACGCGGTCATCGACGAGCGGACGCTGCGCGAGGTCTATCTGCTGCCGTTCGAGATGGTGGTGACCGACGCCCGAGCATGGTCGATCATGGCCGCCTACAACGGGGTCAACGGGACGGCCTCCACCGAGCACGCCGAACTCATCGACGGCGTCCTCAAGGGCGAGTGGGGCTTCGATGGCGTGGTGATGTCCGACTGGTACGCCACCCGGTCGACTGCGGCCAGCGCCAACGGGGGCCTGGATCTGGTGATGCCCGGCCCCGGTGGCCCCTGGGAACACCACCTGGTGGCCGCCGTACGCGCCGGCGAGGTCGAGGAGAGCTCCGTCGACGAGCACCTCCGGCGACTTCTGCGACTCGCGGCCAGGGTGGGCCAACTCCCGGCCCCCTGCGCCGACTCGTCTCGCGTGCTGCCGGCACCCGACAGCCCCGTCCGCCGGGAACAGTTGCGGCGGCTCGCCGCGGGCGGCATGGCGGTGCTGACCAACCGCGACGCCGCGCTGCCTCTCTCACCCGACGTCTCAAGCGTGGTCGTGATCGGGCGCCATGCCATCGAGACCATCGCCCAGGGCGGCGGCTCGGCAAAGCTGCGCCCGCCCCACGTGGTGCCCGTCGCCGACGGACTGACCGCCGCGCTCGGCCCGGGCCGGGTGTCCGTGATCGACGGAGTGGAGGTCCGGCACCGCCCGGTGCCGGTCCCCGATCTGCTGCGCGACCCGGAGACCGGACGGCCCGGCATGCGGGTCACCGCCCGCGACGCCTTCGGTGAGGTGGTGGACTCCCGGCACGTCGAAGTGACCGAACTCGTCACCGGTCGCGGCAGTTGGCTCGACAGCGCGGACACCATCGAACTGACGGCCCGCATCGGCATGGACGCGCCGGCCCGCATGCAGGTCGGCGTGACCGGCCTGGGCGAATGGACCGTACGAATCGGCGCCGAGCGGTACACCGTCTCCCAGGACGGTGCCGCCGCGTTCTCGGCAGGCGTCCTCAACCCACCGTCCTGGACCACGAACCTCGACCTCGAACCCGGTGCACTCCTCACGGCCACCCGCCCCCGGCTGACGGAACACAGCCGATGCGGCCTGATCGCCCGCCCGGCCTCGCCCTCGCCGGCCGCGGCGATCGGCGCGGCGGCGCGCGCCGCCGCGGGCGCCGATCTGGCGGTCGTGGTCGTCGGTCTGACCGACGAACAGGAAACCGAAGGACTCGACAAGACGACACTCGCGCTGCCCGGCGAGCAGGACGCCATGGTCGTTTCGGTCGCCGCGGCGGCGAAGCGCACCGTGGTCGTGATCAACGCGGCGACCCCGGTACTCATGCCCTGGCTCGACCGGGTCGACGCGGTGCTGTGGGCCGGACTGCCGGGCCAGGAAGCCGGTGACGCGGTCGCTGCCGCTCTGCTCGGCGAGATCGAACCGGCCGGTCGGCTGGTCACCACCTTCCCGGCCCGGGACGGCGACGGACCAGTCTGGGGCACCACCCCCACCCACGGCGCACTCGCCTACGCCGAAGGCCCCGCTTTCGGCTACCGCGGGTGGGCCGCGGATCAGGGTCCCCGGCCACTGTTCTGGTTCGGCCACGGGCTCGGCTACGGCGCCTGGCGTTACGAACACGCCGCCCTGGACGTCCAGGGCGGCACCGTGCGGAGTGTGCGGGCGCAGGTCACCAACATCGGTTCCCATGCCTCCCGGGAGGTCGTGCAGGTGTACCTGCGACCCGCCGACCCGGCCGAGCCGATCCGGCTCATCGGCTGGGCGGGGGCGAGGGTCCTCCCGGGTGAGACGGCCACCATCGAGGTCACCTGCGACGCCCGCACCCAGCGGAGTTGGGACACTGGCGCGCAGACCTGGCGGCCCCTGGAGGGCAGCGAAGTAGTGATCGCGCGAGGTCTCGGCGACATCCGAACTACCCTGGCCATGCACGAACCCCGCTGACCGGATCCGGACCGCCTGGCATTGAGGAGCACCGCACATGTCTTTCCCACCCCGCTACCGCACCCCTCGTGCGAGGTCCAGGGTGGAGGCGGCAGGTGCCGAATCCCGTGCCAAGGCGGTCCGGGCCGCCGTCGAGCTCTTCTCCACCGCGGGCTACCGCGGAACCAGCATCGCCCTGGTCGCCGAGAAGTCCGAGCTGTCCCAGTCCGGGCTGCTGCACCACTTCCCCAACAAAGCCGCCCTCCTCGCGGCGGTGCTGGAACACCGTGAAACCGAGGACAGCCAGTTCCTGTCGGGTCCCGACGACCGCGCGCCGCTCGGCTGGGCGGCCTTCGACGCCCTCACCGGCCTGGTGGCGCGCAACTCCAACCGGCCCGAACTCGTCGGGCTGTTCGTACAGCTCTCCGCCGAGGCCACCGAGCCCGGCCATCCCGCCCATGCCTGGCTACGCGACCACTACACCAGCACCCGGAGTTGGCTGACCGACGCCATTCGGGACGGCCAGGACCGCGGCGAGATTCACCCCGCCGCACCCGTCGCCTCCCTCGTCCACCTGACCGTCGCCGTCCTCGACGGACTCCAGCAGCAATGGCTGCTCGACCCCGGCGGCTTCGACATGGTCGGCGAATTCACCACCTTCGTCTCCGGCCTGCACGCGCAATGGGACACCACCCCCACGACAAGCGACACCGCATAGCCGCCGACACGCCCAGGCGCCGGGGAGCTGGGGTCCGTCTTCAAACGGATCTTGCCCAAGCGGGACGCGACCGCCTTCACCAGGGTGGTCTTGCCCGCTCCGGACACTCCGACCACGGTCAGCAGGACGTCTCTGGGCCTCGTCACCGCGTTCACCGCTCCGACGAGCCGGTCCATCTCGGCTTCCCTGATGACGCGGGAGCCCGGCGCCCTGTCCGGTGAGCCGGTCCCGACGACCGTGAGGGCTACCGGCTGCCCTGGGCGTGGCTGACCTCGGACAGGAGAACTTGGCCGTTTGCCAGGAGCGTTTGACGACCAGTTGGTTCTACCCGCAACGTTTGACCCCCGCGGCAGCATCGTCTGCCGCCGCGCGGGCCGGCCACCGACTCAGCTCCGTCCCTCCAGCAGACGCTTCCCTGATCAGGGGCTCAGGCCTCCGGGATGACCTCGTCCGCCTGCATACCCTTCTGGCCCTGCACCGCGATGAAGGACACCTTCTGACCTTCCTTGAGACTCTTGAAACCGTTCCCCCCGATCGCTCTGAAGTGCACGAAGAGGTCCGGACCGGCCTCGGGGGTGATGAAGCCGAACCCCTTCTCGTCGTCGAACCACTTCACGGTGCCGGACTGCCGCTCCGCCATATCCACTCCCTCGAATCACCTACTCGGACTGGACGTGCAGGACGCCCAACGAGCTGATCATTCCCGACGGCTGGGACGATACCGGGAATTCTCGACCTTGTCGCACAAAATGATCGGAGCCAGTCGGTGGTTCCGCTGCCGGTGGTGCGACTGCCGGTGCGGCGCGATGACACAGCGGCCGCTGACGGGTTGACGGGCAGGGCGGCGTGAGGTGGTGAACCGCATCCGGGGTCACGAGGCAGGCTGCGGCTCCACAGGGTTTGAGGCGGCTCCCGGAGGCGGTGCCGGACGCACCCTACGGCTTGACTACCGTGGTGGGAGCCGGGACGAGCAGGCCGTGCAGGGCATACTCCACCAGCTTGCGCACCTCTTTGGGGGCGAGCGATCCGTGCCCGGACAGCAGGCGGAAGGCATCGCAGACGCCCGCCCGCTGCACCCCCTGCCACCTCCGATCACCGACCCGGACGCCGTCGCCCACCTCGACGTACGACGACGCGACCGCCTCGGCGGCACCCCCCACGAGTACCAGCATGCGGCCTGACCTGCACGGACGAGATTCTCGGCAGGGACAACGTCGGACCCGGCTACCGGGCTCTTGACCTCTTCGGTCACCGGGACCTGGTCCTGCGCCTCAGCCACGGGACCGGCTCCGGCATCATCGCCCGTGGCCAGGGCCTCGGCCAGCTCTGCCCGAGCGATCACCCGACGTTCCAACACGGCTTCCACCGCACCGAGTTCAGTCAGGATGCGCTCCGCCTCTGCCTGAAGACTGTCGACCCGCACCCGGGCAGCGGCCTCCCGTTCCTCCAGCAACCCCATGACCGATCGCCACCGGCCACCTCCGCATCGTCCACTCTTCCCTCATGGGAGTTGAACTCAGGCGACGTCGAACCTACGCTGCCAACGAAGTAGAACCGCGTCTCACCTGGGAAAACGCTCTCTGCTGCTCTTTGTGACGGGCTGGCACTTCGGGCAGAAGTAGGAGGAGCGGTTCATGAACGGGGCTCTCCTGATCCCCGTTCCACACCGGTTACATGCCTGGCCAGAGCGCCCATATACGTTCAAATCTCTGCTGAAGTAGCCCGACTCGCCGTTGACGTTGACGTACAGGCTGTCGAAGCTGGTGCCGCCGACCGCGAGGGCCTCGGTCATCACGTCCCGGACGTGGCCCAGGAGTTCGGCGGTGCGGGGGCGCGTGAGGTTCGCGGTCGGACGCTCGTAGTGGATGCGGGAGCGCCAAAGGGCCTCGTCCGCATAGATGTTGCCGACGCCGCTGATCAACGACTGGTCCAGCAGGGCCCGTTTGACGGTGCTGCGCTTGCGTCGCAGGGCCTGGTGGAAGGCCTCGTCGTCGAAGAGCGGGTCGAGGGGGTCGCGGGCGATGTGCGCGATCACGTCGGGCAGTCCGTCGGGGCTCGTGTCGTGCAACGACAGGCCGCCGAAGGTGCGTTGGTCGACGAAGCGGAGTTCGGTGTCGACCTCGTCCGCGAACCGCACCCGGATCCTCAGGTGCTTCTCGTCGGGCGCCGCGTGCGGCTGGACCAGCAGCTGGCCGCTCATTCCCAGGTGGGCCAGGATCGCCTGCCCCGTGTCCTCAAGGGGCAGCCACAGGTACTTGCCACGACGACTGGGCGTGCCGATGCGGTGGCCCCCCAGCCGGTGGGCGAAGTCGTCGGGGCCGGCGAGGTGGCGGCGTACCGCACGCGGGTGCAGCACCTCGGCCTCGGCGACCGTCCGATGGGCGACCCACCGCTCCAGACCGCGGCGGACGACCTCGACCTCGGGCAACTCGGGCATGGGACTCCCCCGTGACAAACCGGTGTATGAGCCGAGCGCCCGCCCTCACACAAGGGGGCGGGCGCTCGGATCGTGCTCGTTCGGTCAGGCGGAGACGGACGACGGACCTTCGTCGTCCTCCACGGGGGCCTTCTCGACCACCGTCTCGGCGCGCTCGTCCGCTGCGGCCCGGATGGACCGCCACGCGGATTCCGCGGCCTGCTGCTCCGCCTCCTTCTTGCTGCGGCCGGTGCCGGTGCCGTACGAGACGCCTCCGACGCGGGCGGCAGCAGTGAAGGTTTTCTCGTGATCGGGGCCGGTCTCCGTGACCAGGTACTCGGGGACACCGAGGCCTTCGGTCGCGGTGAGCTCCTGGAGACTGGTCTTCCAGTCCAGGCCGGCTCCGAGATTCGAGGACTTCTCGATCAACGGGTCGAACAGGCGGTGCACCAGCTCCGCCGCCGAGTCCAGCCCTTGGTCGAGATAGACCGCGCCGATCACCGCTTCCAAGGTGTCGGCGAGGATGGATGCCTTGTCCCGGCCGCCCGTTCCCTCTTCACCGCGGCCCAGCCGGATGAAGGAGCCGAGGTCGAGCCCGCGGCCGACCTCCGCCAACGCACGCGAGTTGACCACCGCGGCCCGCAACTTGGCCAGCTGGCCTTCGGGCAGGTCGGGGTGGATGCGGTACAGCGTGTCCGTGACCACGAGGCCGAGGACGGAGTCCCCGAGGAACTCCAGACGCTCGTTGGTCGGCAGACCGCCGTTCTCGTACGCGTAGGAACGGTGGGTCAGCGCACGCACCAGAAGGGCGGACTCGAGTGTGTACCCGAGCCGCCCTTCCAACAGCGTGTGGGACGAGGCCGTGTTGTCCGCCGGGTCGCCCGCGCCAGCGCGGACACCGTTCTTCTTTGGCGTGGACACAGTGCCTCTCACCAGCCGCTCAGACCTCGAGGACCTGGCGCTTGTTGTAAGTGCCGCAAGAGGGGCACGCGATGTGCTGCTGCTTGGGCTCGTGGCAGCGCTCACACGCAACCAGGGTGGGGACCGCAGCCTTCCACTGCGACCGGCGGTGGCGCGTGTTGCTGCGCGACATCTTCCGCTTCGGAACAGCCACGGCTACTTCTCCTGCTTCTCGTCGACGCGTGCTGATGGAAGCGCGTCGCCGCTCATGTCGTCCTTCTCGCCGTCTCCGAGTGAACCGGCGAGTCCCTGCAGTGCCGCCCAACGAATGTCGACGGCGTCATGGTGGTGGTCCGGGTCGTCTGCAAGGCGCGCGCCGCACTGGGCGCACAGACCTGGGCAGTCTTCCTGGCACACCGGCTGCATCGGCAGTGCGAGCACCACCGCATCACGCAGCACGGGTTCGAGGTCGAACAGACCGTCCTCGATGAAGAGCCTGTCCTCGTCTTCTGCGGATCCCTCGGCGTCGTCGGCCGGCTCCGCTTTTACGCGGCCCCGGTCGTCGGCGTCAGGGTACGAGAACATCTCCTGGAAGTCCGCTTCGAGCTGCAGCTCAAGCGGCTCCAGACACCTTACGCACTCCCCCTCGGCCGTTGCACGGGCGGTGCCTGTGACAAGCACCCCTTCCATGACCGACTCGAGCCTGAGCGTGAGCTTCAGCGGGGCGCCTTCCGGCACTCCGACGACCCCCAGGATCCCGAGATCCTTGGGGGCATCGATCGTGCGGGTCAGGCGCTGCAGCGCACCAGGCCGCCGACCCAGCTCGTGTGTGTCGAACACGAGGGGGTTGCGGTGGTCGAGGCGGGCGTTCAGGGCCATCCCTGCTTTCGATCTGATGAGCTCGGTGACGCTGCCCTTCGGTGTTCCCGGGCAGCGTTGATCGCGGACGTACACGCGACCGAAGAGCCAGGATACTGGACCTTTCGCTCACGGCCCAATCCGGTGGCCGCCCCCGACCGGGACCCGGCTGTCAGCCGTTGCCGCGCCCCTGCTCGTACGCCCGCATCTGCTCCGCGCTGATCATGGCGGTGTCGAACAGGCTGGTCTCGTCGAGGGCTTGCGGCTGCTGCGGGGCGTACCCCTGGTGGTTGTTCCCCTGGTGGTCGTGCTGGTCCGGGTGCTGCTGGCCCTGGTGCTGCCGGCCTTGACCCGGGTCGTAGTCGGGCTGCCCGCCGTCGTAGCCCTGGAAGGGGGCACCTCCCGCCGGAGCGTAGCCGGGGGTGGGGGAATACGGGTCGGCCTGCTGGTAGCCGTACTGGTCCTGCTGGGCGCCGTACTGCTGCTGGTAGCCGCCGTAGGGGTCGGGCTGCTGCTGGTAGCCGTACGCCGGCTGCATGTCCTGCTGGTCGTACTGCTGCGGTACGGGCTGTTCGGCCGGGGCCGCCGGGGCGTCCCGCTCGGCGAGGGCGACCAGGTCGGCGAGGTAGTCGGCGTCGCTGGAGTGCTGGACGGTGGAATGGTCGGCGGCGAGGGCGCCGAGGTCGTCGCTGGCGATCCGGCCGTGCAGCTTCTGACGGCCGCGGCCCACGGCCTCCAGGGTCTTGGCGAGGACCGCCTCGAAGGCGCCGAGCTTGACGTCGACGTACTCGTCGGCGGTGCGGCGCAGGGTCTCCGGGTCGTGACTGCGCTCGGGGGCGTCCTCGTCCTCGTAGCCCTGCTCGTCGACGCCCGGACCGGTGCCGAGGAGCTTCTCGCGGCCGCGGCCGACCGAGCCGAGGGTCTTGGTGAGGACGACCTCGAAGTTGGCGAGCTTGGAGTCGACGTAGTCGTCGGCCTCCGCGCGGATCTCCTCGGCCTCCTGGCGGGCCTCGGCGAGGATGCGGTCGGCCTCGGCCTGGGAGCGGCGGGCGACCTCGGTGTCGGAGATCAGGGAGCCGCGCTCGGCGTGCGCCTGGCCGATGATCCGCTCGGCCTCCTGGCGGGCATGCTCGACCATCTGCTCACGGTCACCGATCAGCTCCTGGGCCTGCGCCAGGGAGCCGGGCAGGGCCGCACGCACCTCTTCGAGCAGCGCGAGCAGGTCGGCGCGGTTGACCACGCACGAGGCCGACATGGGCATCGACCGGGCACCGGAGACCGTGGAGACGATCTCGTCGAGCTTCTTCTGCACGTCCACCTGTGCTCGCCACTCTCTACAGCCGGGTTGGAGACGGACGGGACGACTTTAGCCCCATCAGTCCTTGCGCAGGCGCTCGTTGAGGGCCTCGAGGACCGTGGGCGGCACCAGGTGGGAGACGTCTCCGCCCCAGGTCGCGACCTCCTTGACGAGTGAGGAGGAGAGGAAGCTGTACGTCGGGTTGGTCGGCACGAAGAGCGTCTCCACACCCGACAGGCCGTTGTTCATCTGGGCCATCTGCAGCTCGTAGTCGAAGTCGCTGACCGCGCGCAGACCCTTGACGATGGCCGGGATGTCGCGTTCCTTGCAGTAGTCGACGAGGAGGCCGTGGAAGGCCTCGACGATCACGTTGCCGTACTCGGCGGTGACCTCGCGGATCAGGTCGATCCGCTCGTCGATCTCGAACAGGCCCCTCTTGGACTTGTTGATCATGACCGCGACATAGACCTCGTCGTAGAGACGAGAGGCGCGGGAAATGATGTCGAGGTGTCCGTTGGTGATCGGGTCGAACGACCCGGGACAGACGGCGCGGCGCACTTGAGATCCCTCGCTCTCCGGTCCGGTCATGGTGCGTCTTCGCACGTAGAGGCGGCGCGACCGTACCAAAACGTTCCCTCGCCGTAGCGACGGGCCCGGATCGCTTCGAAGCCGTCCGGCCAGTGGAAGGTGCCGCCTCTGGTGCTGCGCTCCACGGTGACGAGAGCGTGGGCCACGAGCCACCCTTCCGTACGGAGTGTGAGCAGAATCTCCCGAAGATCGTCGTCCGTCACGGCGTACGGGGGGTCCAGGAAGACCAGGTCGTACGGCTGGGCCGGCGTCCCGGTCCGGATGACCTGCTCGGCCTTGCCCGCCCTGACCTCGGCGCCGGGCAGACCCAGGCTCTTCACGTTTTCGTGGATCGTGCGGACGGCCTTGGCGTCGGCCTCCACGAGCAGGGCGTGACCGGCGCCCCGGGAGAGGGCCTCCAGGCCGACGGCGCCCGAGCCCGCGTACAGGTCGAGGACCCGCTCGCCGTCCGGGGGGCCGCCCAGGAGGGACTGCCAGGTGGAGAAGAGGCCCTCGCGTGCGCGGTCGGAGGTGGGGCGGGTGCGGTTTCCCTGCGGGACGGCCAAGCGGCGTCCGCCGGCTGCCCCGGCGATCACGCGGGTCATCTGTGGTCCTCGGTTGTGGGCGTCTGTAGGTTCAGTGTGGCTGGTCGCGCGGTTCCCCGCGCCCCTGGGGTGGGCATGCTTCACCCCTTTTCCAGGTATTGCTCCCTCTCCTCGTCCAGCAGCGCGTCCAGGGCCGTGCGCAGACCCGGCAGCCGCTCCAGGTCCGGATCGGCCGCCACGACGGCTGCCGCCTCCTCCCTCGCCTCCGCGATGATCTCCTCGTCCTCGATGACGGCGAGCATCCGCAGGCTCGTGCGGGCGCCGGACTGGGCCTGGCCGAGGACATCGCCCTCGCGGCGCTGTTCGAGGTCGATACGGGAGAGTTCGAAGCCGTCGAGGGTGGCGGCCACAGCGTTCAGGCGCTGGCGGGCCGGGCTCGCCTCGGGCATCTCGGTGACCAGGAGGCACAGGCCGGCGGCGGAGCCACGGCCCACCCGGCCGCGCAGCTGGTGCAGCTGGGAGACGCCGAAGCGGTCGGCATCCATGATCACCATCGCGGTGGCGTTGGGAACGTTGACGCCGACCTCGATGACCGTGGTGGCGACCAGGACGTCGGTCTCGCCGGCGGCGAAGCGGCGCATGACCGCGTCCTTGTCGTCGGGGTGCATACGGCCGTGCAGGACCTCGACCTTCAGGCCTTGGAGGGGCCCCTTGGCGAGCTGGTCGGCCACCTCGACGACAGCGAGCGGCGGACGCTTCTCGGCTTCGTCCTCGGCGGACTTCCTGCTCTTCTTCGGGTCGTCCTCCTCGTCCCCGATACGAGGGCATACGACGTACGCCTGGTGGCCGTTCTCGACCTCCTCACGAACCCGCTCCCAGGCCCTGGCCAGGAAGTGGGGCTTGTCGGCGGCCGGAACGACATGGCTGGCGATCGGGGAGCGACCGGCCGGGAGCTGGTCGAGGACGGAGGTCTCCAGATCGCCGAAGACGGTCATGGCGACCGTGCGCGGAATGGGCGTGGCGGTCATGACGAGCAGGTGCGGCGGCTGCTTGCCCTTGCCGCGCAGGGCGTCCCGCTGTTCGACGCCGAACCGGTGCTGCTCGTCCACCACGACCAGCCCCAGATCGTGGAACTGCACCTTGTCCTCGATCAACGCGTGCGTGCCGATCACCATCCCGGCCTCCCCGGTGGCGAGGTCCAGCATCGCCTGACGGCGCGCGGCCGTCCCCATCGACCCGGTCAGCAGCACCACCTTGGTGGCCTGCTCGGCCCCACCCAGCATCCCGCCCTCGGCCAGCTTCCCCATCATCTCGACCACCGACCGGTGATGCTGCTGGGCCAGCACCTCGGTGGGCGCGAGCATGGCGGCCTGCCCGCCGGCGTCGACCACGGTGAGCATGGCGCGGAGGGCCACCAGCGTCTTTCCTGAGCCCACTTCGCCCTGGAGCAACCGGTGCATCGGATGGTCCGTCGCCAGGTCGTCGAAGATCTCCCGGGTGACCTTCTGCTGGCCGTCGGTGAGGGTGAAGGGGAGGCGGTCGTCGAAGGCCGTCAGGAGACCGTCCGGCTTGGCTGCGCGGGGGACCGCCGGGAGCTGGGCGTCGGCGTGGCGGCGGCGGGCGAGCGCGACCTGGAGGACGAAGGCCTCGTCCCACTTCAGGCGGGAGCGGGCGTCGTCGATGTCCGCCTTGGTGTGCGGGCGGTGGATCTTCAGGAGGGCCTCTGGGAGGGGGACCAGGCCGCGGCCGTCACGAAGGGAACCCGGGAGGGGGTCGACGGCTTCCTGGGCGTTGGGCAGCACCGTCTGGACCGCCTTGCCGATCTTCCAGGACTCCAGTTTGGCGGTGGCGGGGTAGATCGGGATGAGGGCGCCGGCCCAGGTCTCCACCGTCTCCTCGGCGTCACCTTTGAGCAACTCGTACGCCGGGTGGGCGAGTTGGAGGCGGCGGTTGAAGAGGGAGACTTTGCCCGCGAACATCGCGCGGGTACCCGGGAGGAGTTCCTTGTGCGGCTTGTGAACGCCGCTGCCGAAGAAGACGAGTTGGAGGCGGCCGCTGCCGTCCGTGATCGTGACTTCCAGGCGCTGCCCCTTGCCCCGGGGGGCCTTGGAGGAGGCGAAGCTGTGCAGGCGGGCGTCGGCGACCTGGGCGACCACGGTGACGTGCTCGTCCATGGGGAGGTCGGCGAGGTGGGTGAGCTGGCCGCGCTCCTCGTACCTGCGGGGATAGTGGTGCAGGAGGTCTCCGACGGTGTGCAGGCCGAGATGCTCGGCCATCACCTTCGCGGTGGCGGGGCCGAGCACTGACTTCAGTGGTTGCTTCAGTGGTTCTTCCAGTGCGCGCACGAGATCCATTGCACACCACACCACTGACAATGCCGTACAGGTCGTGGGAAACCCCTGGTCAGACGGCTGGTTGGAGCCGTAGGATGACGCGCTCCCGGCACCAGCCATCCCGCGGTCACCGCCCCACCGGGACCGCCCGACCCCGCGCCGTCGCCCGTCCCCTCACCGGCGCTGTGACGATGGACTCCCAGACCGCACAGGCATCCCAGGCATCCCAGGCACCCCATACGTTCCAGGTCGACCTCCGCGGCCTGGTGGACCTGCTCTCCCATCACCTCTACTCCAGCCCCAAGGTCTATCTGCGCGAGCTCCTGCAGAACGCGGTGGACGCGATCACCGCCCGGCGGGCGGAGGAGCCGGACGCCCCTGCCCGGGTGCGGCTGTACGCCGAGGGCGGGTCCCTGCGTGTCGAGGACACGGGCGTCGGGCTCACCGAGTCGGACGTGCACACCCTGCTGGCGACCATCGGGCGCAGCTCCAAGCGGGCCGACGCGCTCCAGGAGGCCCGCTCGGACTTCCTCGGGCAGTTCGGCATCGGGCTGCTCGCCTGTTTCGTGGTCGCCGAGCGGATCCGGGTGGTCAGCCGCAGCGCCCGTGCGCCGGATGCGGCGCCCGTGGAGTGGACGGCGAGCGACGACGGTTCGTACACCGTGCGGACGTTGCCGGCCGAGGCCCGCCCCGAACCGGGCACGACCGTGCATCTGACGGCCCGGGCCGGGGCCGGCGAGTGGCTCACGGGGGAACGTGTCCTGGCGCTGGCGCGGGAGTTCGGGTCGCTGCTGCCGTACGACGTGCGGGTGGGCGAGGAGGCGGTCACCGATCTGCCCGCGCCCTGGGACCGGGCGTATCCGAGTCCCGCGGGACGCCGGGTGGCGCTGGCCCGGCACTGTCACGACCTGTTCGGTTTCACCCCGCTGGACGCGATCGACCTGGCCGTGCCGGTCGCCGGGATCCGTGGGGTGGCGTACGTCCTGCCGTCGGCGGTCAGCCCGGCCCAGCGGGCAGGTCACCGGGTGCACCTGAAGGGCATGCTGCTGACCGAGCGGGGCGAACAGCTGCTGCCCGACTGGGCGTTCTTCGTGCGCTGCGTCCTGGACACCGACAGCCTGCGGCCCACGGCCTCGCGCGAGTCGCTCTACGAGGACGAGACGCTGGCGGCCGTTCGGGAGGCGCTGGGCGAACGGATCCGGTCCTGGCTGACGGGCCTGGCGGCCGGTGATCCGGAACGGCTGGCGGCGTTCCTGTCGGTGCACCACCTGGGGGTGAAGTCCCTCGCGCGGCACGACACGGAGATGCTGCGCACGATGCTGCCGTGGCTGCCCTTCGAGACGACCGACGGACAGCTGTCCCTGGAGGAGTTCGCGCAGCGGCACCCGGTGGTGCACTTCACGCGGACCGTCGAGGAGTTCCGGCAGGTCGCGCCGATCGCCTCCGCACAGGGTGTCGGAGTGATCAACGGCGGCTACACGTACGACAGCGAACTGATCGAGGCGCTGCCCTCGGTGCGGCCGGGGACGGTGGTCGCCGAGCTGGACGCCGACACCGTGACGGCGCACCTGGACGCGGTCGACCCGGCCGAGGAACTGGCGCTGTCCGGCTTCCTGGCGACCGCGCGGGCGAAACTCGACCCCCTGGGCTGTGATGTCGTACTGCGCGCCTTCCATCCCCTCTCCGTGCCGGCACTGCACCTGGACGACCGGGCGGCCCGGCACGAACAGGCCCGGGCGGAGGCCGAGGAGCAGGCCGACGACCTGTGGGCGGGCATCCTCGGCTCGCTGCGGGGCAGCGCCCCGCGCGCGCGGCTGGTGCTCAACCATCTCAACCCGCTGATCCGGCGGATCAGTTCACTCGGCGACCCGGAACTGATCGGCACCGCCACGGAGTCCCTGTACGGGCAGGCCCTGTTGATGGCGCAGCGGCCGCTCAGACCGGCGGACTCGGCACTGCTGAACCGGTCGTTCATCGGCCTCCTGGAATGGGCCACGCACAGCGAGGACGGTCACCGATGAGTGAGATCACGGACTTCGACGGCCTCCGTCAGGCAATGGCGGAGAACTCCGAGGAGCCGGAGGGGCCGGGACGCAACGCGCGCGCGGAGCAGCTGCTCGTCGAGGCGGAGCGGCTGAACATCCCGCTCGGGGTGATCGAGGCGCTCGGGCACCAGCTGAAGGTCTACAACTACAGCTCCGAGAAGGACAAGATGTTCGTCCCGTTCGCGCGCCTGCTGCGCATGTGGGACGAGCGGCCCGAGGACTTCGACGAGTACGAGACGCACTCGCTGCACTGGGTCTTCAAGTGGATGTCGGCCGGCATGCTCGACCAGCCGCACATCCCGCTGGCGTCCGTCGAGAAGTGGCTCGGCGAGATGGAGCACCGCTACCGGCTCGCCGGTCACTCCGAACGGGCCGTGCGCAGTGCCGAGTTCAGTGTGGCCGCGCACATCGGGGACGTGGCGCGGGCCGATCGGGCGTACGCCGCGTGGCTGGCCGCCGACCGGGACAGCATGGCCGACTGCCACGCCTGCGAACTGCACGGGCAGGGCTGGTGGCAGACGGAGCGGGGCCGGGACGCCGAGGCGCTGGAGCTGTGGGGCCCGGTCCTCACGGGCGAGTTCAGCTGCGCCCACGAGCCGCACACGATCCTCTCGGCCTCCCTGGCCCCCTTGCTGCGGCTGGGCCGCGTGGACGAGGCGCGGGCCCATCATCTGCGGGGCTTCCGGCTCGTGCGGGCCATGGAGAGCATGCGCGGCGCCTACGCGTCCCACGTCGAGTTCTGCGCGCTCACCGGGAACGAGGCACGGGGCCTTGAGCTGCTCGCGGAGCGGCCGGAGTACTTCACGGACGGCGGACAACCGCGCAGCGGGCTGAGCTTCATGACCGTGGTGGCGCTGCTCATGGACCGGCTGACCGAGCTCGGACTCGGCGACCAGCGGGTGCCCGGGCCGGCGGGCCGGGCATGGACCGCACGGGATCTCGCCGCCCACGCGCGCGGGGAGGCCCTCGCACTGGCCGCCCGCTTCGACGGACGCAACGGCACCGGGTACGTCAGCGAGCGGGCACGCGCGCGTATGGCGCAGCGGCCGCTGGTGGAGCGGCTGCCGTTGGGGGTGCGTTCGGTACGGACGGTCTCCGTGCCGGCGGTGGCGGCCGCACCGGCGTCCGCGTCCCCTCAGGAGCCCGATCTGGCCGCGCTGCTCACCGAGGCGCGGCGGCTGTCGGACACCCTGCAGCCGAACGCCGGCGATGCGTGGGCGGCCGTGGCCCTGGCCGCGGAGGGCGTCGAGCTGACCGCCCGCGACCAGGCGGAGATCGCCGACCACCGGGCGATGGACCTCGGCCCGGAGGGCATACCGCTGTTCGAACGCGCCGCCGAGCTGTACGCGGAGGCGGACGACCCCGGTGAGGCACTGGCGGCACACACGCGTGCGGCCTACGTCCACGCCCTCGCGGGCCACGTGGACGAGGCGCTCTCGGCGGTCACCGGCCCCTACGACGAGATCCTCGCGCTGTACGCCGAGGGCGAGACGGGCGTACGGCAGACGGCATCGGTGCTGATGGGACGGGCGCGCATTCTGATGCGGCGGGTGCAGGAGGGGGACGCCGCCCTTGAGGAGCCCGGTGCGGACGAAGAGCCTCTTGAGGGCCCCACCGAAATCGACCGCTCTCAGGGTGACGTAAGCCCTGGCGGCGGCTCGTTCGCGCCGGTGCTCGCCGAGGCGGAGACGGCCGTCCGGGAGGTGCTGGCCCTGGTCGACGGGCACATCGGGGACGACGTCCGGCTCGCCGCGCGGGCCGCCGAGGCACAGGCGATGCTCGCGGAGCTGGCGACGCGGTCCGGGGACGTGGAGACGGCCGCGGAACTGTTCACACGGGCGGCGGAGGGCTTTGTCGGGGCCGGACTGCCGTGGTTCGCCGTGGAGTACGAGGCCCGGCTCGCCGCACTCGCGCACCACCTCGGAGACCTGGCCGAGACGGAACGGGCCTTGCGGTCCGCCCTGGAGCACGGCGGACCGCACCTGGAGCCGACGGGACGGACGCAGCTGCACCTCCAGCTCGCCGAGGTCGTCGGCGGCCGGGGGGAGGCCGAGGAGGCCGCCGAGCACGCCCTGGAGGCGGCGCACTGGGCCGACGAGGCCGGTGAGGGGCCGACGCTCGGTGCCTGGGCCCGGCACCAGCTCGGCGGGTTCCTGGTGCGGCAGGGCCGCTGGGCGGAGGCCGCGGAGGTGCTGGAGTCGGCGCTGACCGACCTGAGCGTCGAGACGCACGGCGACGGCGCGATCGTGCAGACGCAGTGGTGGCTCGGCGACTGTCTGAGCGAACTCGGCGAGCACCGCGAGGCGGCCGAACGGCGGCTCCAGGCAGCCGAGATCGCCCGGCACTGGCCGGAGCAGCACGATCACGCGACGCTCGCCCATCTCGCCGCCGAGTCCCTCGGGCAGGCGGGGCTGCCCGCCGAGGCGGACCGGGCCTACACGCGCGCGGGCGACCTGTGGCGGGCCCTGGACAACGTCCACGGCCTCGTCCGCTCGCTGCGGGCCCGAGCCTGGCTCGCGCTGCGCAGCGAGGACGGGACCGACGCTGCCCGGGAGTTGATGGCGGGCGCGGTCCGGGAGTGCGAGGCGGCGCTGGGCGCGGCCCCTGACGACGAAGAGACGCGGCTGCGGCTCGTGGCGGAACGTGGCCACACCCACCGGCAGTTCGGCGACCTGCTCGCCCGTTCGGCAGCCGAGGACACCGAAAACGCCGAGGGCCCCGAAGGCCCCGCGGACCCCGCGGGCCCCGCGGACGTCTCGGTCCGGACCGTGCTGGAGGAGGCCCTGGCCCAGATGGCGGAGGCGATCGTCGTGTTCTCCGCCCTGGGGCCCGAGGTCCTGCCCAGCCGCACCGGCGCCGAACTCGCCGCGGGCTGGCTGGAGGCCGACCTCAGCCGTCCCGGAGACGCGGCGGCACGCGCGCGTGCGGTACTGGCGGCGCACGCCGGCGACCCGGACGAGACCGCGCGGGCACGCCGGTCCGAGGCCCGGCAACTCCTCGACGTGGTGGAGCAGCGGACGGCCGGCTGAGCAGCGGGTGGGGGAACAGGCGGCCGGCTGAGCGGCAGGCGGGATACCGGACGGCCGGCTGAGCAGCAGACAGGGAACAGCCGGCCGACCATGCAGCGGGCGAGAGAGACAGGCTGCTGCGGTGCGACGGCGGAACAGACAACCGGCTGAGGGCCGCAGCCGAACACGCGAGCGACTGAAGGGCGGCAGCTGAGCACACGAGGCTGAAAGACGGCGACGGAACGTCGCTATTCGACGCCGATGAGCAGCACGGCCCCCTGCCGTCCGCCCTGGTACACCACGGTGTCGACGGCGAGGTACGCCTCCCGTACGTGCGTCTCCAGCTGGTCGGCGACGGTGTCGGGGGCCTCGTCACCGAGGACGAGGGTGACCAGTTCACCGCCGGCCGAGAGCATGCGGTCGAGGACGGTCTCCGCGGTCGCCCGGACGTCCGCGCCGATCACGGCGACGTCGCCGTCGATGAGCCCGAGGACGTCACCGGCCTGGCAGATGCCGGCCATGGTCCAGGACTGGCGCTCCGCGACGACGACCTCGGCATACCGGGTGGCCCCGGCCGCCGAGGTCATCGTCACGACGTCCTCGTCGAAGCGGCGCTCCGGCTCGTGCACGGCGAGCGCGGCGATGCCCTGGACCGCGGAGCGGGTCGGGATGAGGGCCACCCGGATGCCCTCGGTGCGGGCCTGTTCGACGGCAGCGGCGGCGGTGTGCCGCAGGTCCGCGTCGTTGGGCAGCAGCACCACCTCGCGCGCGTGGGCTCGCCGTACGGCCTCCACGAGCTCTCCGCTCGCGGGCGGCTCCCCGGGCCGGGCGAGCACCGTGGTCGCACCCGCCTCGGTGTACAGCCCAGCCAGTCCCTCGCCGGGCACGACGGCCACGACGGCACGTTGGGCCCGCTCCCGGGGCGGCCGCTCGGCGCCGGTGGTGTGCACATCGCCGAGCCCGAAGTGGGTGATCCGGATCCGGTACGGCCGCCCGGCCTCGACACCCGCCTCCACGGCGGCGCCGGCGTCGTCGACGTGGACATGCACGTTCCACAGCCCGTCGCCGCCCACCACGACGAGCGAGTCCCCGAGGGCGTCGAGCCGCGTCCGAAGCCGCGCGACCGCGTCGTCCGCCGCCTCCAGGAGGTAGATGACCTCGAAGGCCGGCCCGTGCTCCCCCGGTCCCGCCGACCCGTCCGCGCAGGCTTCCCCGTCCTCGGGGTCCTCGGGATCCGAGGACCCGCGCGCGGGGGACGCCGGATCGCCGTGCGTCTCCTGCCCGAAATCCTCCTCATCCTCCACATCCTCATCCTCCACCACGCGCGCGTGGAGGGCCGCGGTATCGGCCTCGGGGAGGAGGTCAGAGGCTTTCCTGACCTCGTCCCCGGATCCCGTACGGACGTACGACATCCCCTGAGCCTCGCGCCCGCCCGCCTGCCCGCTGTCGGTCCCGTCGTGCCCCACGCGCGTGTGCACGTACACCCCGGAACCGGACACCGCGCCGGGCGACTCCCCCGTGAACGTCTGCACCAGGGCCCCGAGGACCGCCACCAGCCCCCGTCCGCCCGCGTCGACCACCCCGGCGCGCCCCAGGACGGCCAGCTGGCCCGGGGTGGCGGCAAGGGCGGTGCACGCTCCCTCATGGGCGGCCCGGGCCACCGCCGCGCAGTCGCCCACGGCTGCGGTGGCCGCGTCGGCCGCGGCCGAGGCGACCGTGAGGACCGTGCCCTCGACCGGGTGGGCCACAGCCTGGCGAGCGGAGTCGGCCGCGTGCCGCAGAGCGAGCCCGAGGCCCGGCCCGTCGGTGTGAGCGGTCTCACCGTCGGCGGCGAGCACCTGCCCCATGCCCCGCAGCAACTGCGCCAGGATCGTCCCCGAATTGCCCCGCGCGCCTATCAGGGCCCCGTGCGCCATCGCCCGCAGGGCATCGGCGAGGGTCGGCCGGCCGGCGGCCCGCCCGGCCTCGTGGCCTGCGAACACCGCCTCCACAGCCCCGGCGGCGGACTCCACGGTCAGATACAGGTTCGTGCCGGTGTCCCCGTCCGCCACGGGGTAGACGTTGATCGCGTCGATCTCCTCGCGCGCCCGTCCGAGCGCGGCCAGCGCGAGACCGCACCAGGTGCGCACCGCGAGAGCATCGAAGAATGTCTGCGGCACCTGCGCCACCTGCGCCTCCTTGAACTGCTGGACGTGGGACGCAGCGTAGACCTCGGGGCGTTGTCCAGCGGAAGAGGGCCGGGGGCAGGGCCCTGAGCAGCCATGGTAGTTTCGTTCTGCTGGCGCAGTCGTTGTATGCTGCTCCGGTTGCCCGATCCCGATCGGGCTCTCCCCCTGGCAGCGCCACTCAGATCTCTGATCCTACGATCTCGATCCCGGCATGCCGGGATCCACCGTAAGAGCATCTGAAGTCTTTGGAGTGACCCGTGGCTGCCAACTGCGACGTCTGTGGCAAGGGGCCGAGCTTCGGCAACAGCATCTCGCACTCGCACCGCCGTACGTCCCGTCGCTGGAACCCGAACATCCAGCGTGTACGTACTGTGGTCAGCGGGACGCCGAAGCGCGTGAACGCTTGCACCTCGTGCATCAAGGCCGGCAAGGTCTCGCGCTGACGCACATCCCCCACCTCTCGACTTCGGTCGATGCGGGGGACCCCCATCGCGCGCGGCCACTGCTGGTTCGCTGCAAAAAGCCGGTCCACCTCGTGCGGACCGGCTTTTTCGCGCGCTCGACCACGCGCACGTGCTCACTCACCCGTACGGCCCCTCACCTGGGGCCGACCTGGCGCTCGGTGGCGCCCCCGAGCGCGTACCAGAACCCAGAACCGCTGGCGCTGCGCCGGCTCCTCAAAGGTCAAGAGGCTGATCAAGAAGGCGGCGACCGGCTCAGACCCCGGGACCACCCGTCCTGAACGCCCAGCCGTGATCCACCGGCCCGATGCCGTCCCCGAGTGCGAACCCGGCGGCGATCGCCCCGGTGACGTACTCCTTGGCCGCCGCCACCGCCTCCGGCACCGTCTGCCCCTTCGCGAGCTGCGACGCGATCGCGGACGCGAGGGTGCAGCCCGTGCCGTGCGTGTGCCGGTTGTCATGGCGCGGCGCGCGCAGCCAGTGCTCCTCGGAACCGTCGGTGAGCAAGTCGACGGCGTCGCCCGGCAGATGACCGCCCTTGATCAGCACCCAGCGCGGGCCGTACGCCAGCACGGCGGCCGCGGCCCCCCGAAGACCCTCTTCCGACTCCACGTGCACCCCGGTCAGCTGGGCCACCTCGTCCAGGTTCGGCGTCGCCACGGTGGCCACCGGCAGCAGCTTCGTCCGTACGGAGTCCAGCGCGGACGCGGCCAGCAGTGAATCCCCGTGCTTGGATACCCCCACCGGGTCGACGACGGCCGGTGCGTCCGTCCCGCCGATCAACTCGGCGACCGCCTCGACGAGTTCCACGGACGCCAGCATCCCGGTCTTGACCGCCTGTACGCCGATGTCGTCCACGACACTCCGGTACTGCGCCCGCACCGCCTCCACCGGCAGCTCCCAAGCGCTCTGCACACCGAGGGAGTTCTGCGCGGTGACCGTCGTGATCACGCTCATGCCGTGCACGTCGAGCGCGAGCATGGTCTTCAGGTCGGCCTGGATGCCCGCGCCCCCGCCGGAGTCGGAGCCCGCCACGGTCAGCACCCTGGGCAGGCTCATGACTCGATGTCCCCGAAGTGGTCCCAACCGCCCTTCTTGGTCCACGGTGCCCCGTCGACGGTCACCTGGGGCAGCGCCGACGGGTTGAGCACCTCGCCGATCACCTTCCAGCGGGCCGGCAGCTTCACGTCCGGTGGGAAGGTCGCCACGATCGCGTGGTCCTCTCCCCCGGTGAGCACCCACTGCATGGGGTCGACGCCGACGGCCTGCCCGATGTCGTGCATCTGGGACGGGATGTCGATCGCGCCGGAGCGGATGTCGATACGGACCTTGCTGGCCTCCGCGATGTGCCCGAGGTCCGCGATCAGCCCGTCGCTGACATCGCACATCGCGGTCGCCCCGAGTCCGGCGGCGGCGGGACCGGCGTGGTACGGCGGCTCGGGACGCCGGTGCGCCTCCACGAAGGCGCGCGGCGAGCGGAAGCCGCGGGAGAGCACCGCGTACCCGGCGGCGGACCAGCCCAGCCAGCCGGTCACCGCGACGAGGTCACCGGGCTGGGCGTTCCCGCGCGTCACGGGCTCGTTGTTGCGCAGGTCGCCGAGCGCGGTGATCGACACCATGATCGTGTCGCCGCGGACGACGTCCCCGCCGACCACGGAGGCGCCCGCGACCTGGCACTCGTCGCGCAGCCCGTCCATCAGCTCGCTCGCCCAGGTCACCGGGAGTTCGGCGGGGACGACCAGACCGAGCAGCAGCGCGGTCGGAACGGCGCCCATGGCGGCGATGTCGGCGAGGTTCTGCGCGGCGGCCTTGCGGCCCACGTCGTAGGCGGTGGACCAGTCGCGGCGGAAGTGCCGGCCCTCCAGGAGGATGTCGGTGCTGGCCACGACCCGTCGGTCGGGCGCGGCGACCACCGCGGCGTCGTCGCCGGGGCCGACCCGGACCGCCGGGGTGGTGGTGAGACGGGAGGTGAGCTCCCTGATGAGCCCGAACTCACCGAGCTCACCAACAGTGCCCTTCATTACCCTTACACCCCTTCTGTCCCTGTCCGTGCCCGCTCGCGCGTCACCAGTGTCCTCGATACGGTCGAGGTGACCGTCAACTTCTGTCGTGCCCGTGCTCCGGCGCGCACGTCACGGCCCGCGCGGGTCTCCCCGCGGCGAGCGGCGACGCGATACCGTGGCGTTCCTTTTCCCCACATGATCCTCGTGGCCGCCCTGGAGGTTCCGTGGTACAGGCGTACATCCTGATCCAGACGGAGGTCGGCAAAGCGTCGACCGTCGCCGAGACGATCAGCAAGATCCCCGGAATCATTCAGGCCGAGGACGTGACAGGACCGTACGACGTCATCGTGCGCGCCCAGGCCGACACCGTGGACGATCTCGGCCGCATGGTGGTCGCGAAAGTCCAGCAGGTGGACGGCATCACCCGCACCCTGACCTGCCCGGTCGTTCATCTGTAGCCCCCGTCTACCCTTGACCGGTGAACTTCTTCCGTCACCGGCGCCCCATCCTCGTCGGGCCCGCGTGCGTTCTGCTGATCACGATCGCGGGCTGCTCCTCAGCAGACGACAGCGCGTCGGCGGCGGTTCCCCGTCCGGGCGCGAAGGCCGCCCGGTTGTGCCGGGCCCTGGACAAGGTACTGCCGCCCACGGTGGACGGTGAGAGCCGTCACGATCCCGAGCCCGCCTCCGCGTTGACCACGGGCTGGGGAGGCCCGCAGATCATACTGCGCTGCGGTGTCACACAGCCGCCGAAGATGATCGACCCGAAGGTGGCGCAAGGTGCCGACGCGGACGCGGTCGCCGGCGGGGTGAACGGCGTCGACTGGCTGATGGAGAAGCGGGACGGCGGGACGTACCGCTTCACCACGGCCAATCGCAGCGCGTATGTCGAGGTGACGGTGCCGAAGGGACCGGACAGCTCAAGCGTCCTGATAGATCTCGCACCGGCTATCAAGAAGTCGATCCCCGAAGGGATCGCCGACTAGGCGCCGCGACGGCTGAACCGACTCGGCCGACTCAGTCGGTTCAGTCGGTTCAGCCGACTCAGTCGGTTCAACCGTCGCAAGAGTGTGGAGCGTCGGTGGCTGGTCGCGCGGTTCCCTGCACCCCAGCCGGGCCCGCACCCCCAGCCTGGTCAGCGCAGGAACGCACCCCCAGCCTGGTCAGCGCAGCCCCGCACTGCCGGTCGTCGGTCAGCGCAGCCCCGTCGAGCGGCGCAGGGCCGCCTGGATCAAGTGGTCCACCAGCTCGCCGTACTCGACACCGCTCGCCTGCCACATCTGGGGGAACATCGAGATCGGCGTGAAGCCGGGCATCGTGTTGATCTCGTTGATGACGAAATCCCCGTCCGCCGTGAGGAAGAAGTCCGCGCGGACGAGGCCCTCGCAGGAAGCCGCCTCGAAGGCGTCCACGGCGAGCTTCTGCACCTCGGCCGTCTCCTGGGGCGTCAGCGGGGCGGGGACGATGCCGGGCGTCGAGTCGATGTACTTGGCCTCGAAGTCGTAGTAGGCGTGAGCGTCCGGCGGCGGGATCTCGGCGGGGACGGAGGCACGCGGGCCGTCCTCGAACTCCAGCACCCCGCACTCGATCTCACGGCCACGCAGCGCCGCCTCCACGAGGATCTTCGGGTCGTGCCGCTGGGCCTCGGCGATCGCCTCGTCCATCCCCGAGAGGTCGTCCACCTTGGTGATGCCGATCGACGAACCCGCGCGCGCGGGTTTCACGAACAGCGGCCAGCCGTGCTCGCCGGCGAAGTCGACGATCTTCTTGCGGGCGGCCGACTCGTCGCGCTCCCACTCACGCGGCCGGATCACCACGTACGGGCCCACCTTGAGCCCGAAGGAGGTGAACACCCGCTTCATGTACTCCTTGTCCTGGCCGACGGCCGAGGCGAGCACACCCGAGCCGACGTACGGCACACCGGAGAGCTCCAGCATGCCCTGGAGGGTGCCGTCCTCACCGTACGGGCCGTGCAGCACCGGGAAGACGACGTCGATCTCGCCGAGCACCTTGGGCACCGATCCGGGCTCGCCGTAGACGACTTCGCGGTTCGTGGGGTCGACGGGGAGCACCACGCCGCCCTCGCCCGACTCGGCGAGATCCTCGACGCTGGGTGTGCGGCGCTCGGTGATCGCCATGCGCTCGGGTTCGTCGGCGGTGAGCGCCCACCGGCCGTCGCGGGTGATACCGATCGGCAGGACGTCGTACTTCGTCCGGTCGAGGGCCTTGAGGACGGCCCCGGCGGTGACCATGGAGATCCCGTGTTCGGAGCTGCGCCCGCCGAACACGATGGCCACACGCGGCTTGCGAGGCGGCTGGTCAGGGCTCTGGGAGAGGTTCTCGGTGCTCATATCGGCTTGAGAATACCCGGTGGTAGGGCCACGAGGCAGCGTCCGCCGCGGGGTTCGCTCAGCGTCGTTCCGGCTTCGCGCTGCGCGACATCAGCTCCTTGAGAGCGACCACGGGCGGCTTGCCCTCGTGCACGATTCCCACGACCGTCTCGGTGATGGGCATGTCGACACCGTGGCGCCGGGCCAGATCCAGCACGGACTCACAGGACTTGACGCCCTCCGCGGTCTGCCTGGTGACGGCGATGGTCTCCTGCAGGGTCATGCCCTTGCCGAGGTTGGTGCCGAAGGTGTGGTTGCGGGACAGCGGCGAGGAGCAGGTCGCCACCAGGTCGCCGAGCCCGGCGAGTCCGGAGAACGTCAGCGGGTCGGCGCCCATCACGAGGCCCAGCCGGGTCGTCTCCGCCAGCCCGCGCGTGATGAGCGAGCCCTTGGCGTTGTCGCCGAGACCCATGCCGTCCGCGATGCCGACGGCCAGCCCGATGACGTTCTTGACCGCACCGCCGAGTTCGCAGCCCACGACGTCGGTGTTGGTGTACGGGCGGAAGTACGGCGTGTGGCAGGCCGCCTGGAGCCGCTGGGCGACGCCCTCGTCGGTACAGGCGACCACCGCGGCGGCCGGCATCCGGGCGGCGATCTCACGGGCGAGGTTGGGCCCGGTGACCACGGCGACACGGTTCTGGGGCACCTTGGCGACGTCCTCGACGACCTCGCTCATCCGCATGGCGGAACCGAGTTCGACGCCCTTCATCAGCGACACGAGGACCGTGTCCGGCGCGAGCAGCGGCGCCCACTCGGCGAGGTTGGCGCGCAGGGTCTGGGAGGGGACGGAGAGGACCGTGAAGTCGGCACCGGCGGCGGCCTCGGCCGCGTCCGTGGTGGCCCGCATGGTCTCCGGAAGCTCGACACCGGGGAAGTAGTCGGGGTTCGTCCGGGTGGAGTTGATCGCTTCCGCGACCTCCGGCCGGCGCGCCCACAGGGTGACCTCACATCCCGCGTCGGCGAGCACCATGCCGAACGCCGTGCCCCACGAACCGGCGCTGAGGACCGCCGCCTTGACCGGCTTGCTCACGTGCTCTGCCCTTCTGCCCGCTTCCTCTGTGTCTGCTGTGTCTGCGCCTGGGGCTGCGTCTGCGCCTGCGCCTGCCTCCGTGTCTGTGCCTGCACCTGGGGTTGCGTCTGCGCCCGGGTCCGGCGCCGCTGCTCGATCCGCTCGCGGCGCGGGTCGTAGGGCGTGGCCGGTGCCTTCTCGCCGCGGATCTCCTCCAGCTGGCGGGTGACGGCGGCCATGATGACCTCGGTCGCCTCCTTCAGGAGGTCCGGGGTCATCTCCTTGTCGTAGAAACGCTGCAGGTCCACCGCGGGTCCCGCGAGGACGTGGTGGGTCTTGCGCGGGAAGAGGTCGGGCTTCCTGGCATACGGCGGCAGCACCTTGTTGGCGCCCCACTGGGCGACCGGAATCACCGGGCACTTGGTCTGCAGGGCGACGCGCGCGGCACCGGTCTTGGCGGTCATGGGCCAGCCGTCCGGGTCGCGGGTGAGGGTGCCCTCGGGGTAGAAGGCGACGCACTCGCCGCGCTCCACGGCCGCGATCGCGGCCCGGAAGGCGCTCAGCGCGTCCGTGCTCTCGCGGTAGACGGGGATCTGTCCGGTGCCGCGCATCGCGGCACCGACGAATCCCTTCCGGAAAAGGCCGCTCTTCGCCAGGAATCGCGGAACGCGGCCGGTGTTGTACTGAAAGTGCGCGTACGCGAAGGGATCGATGTGCGAATTGTGGTTCACCGCCGTGATAAATCCGCGATCAGCCGGAATGTGTTCCATTCCGCGCCAGTCCCGCTTGATCAGAACCACCAGCGGCGGTTTGCAGAGCACCGCTGCCAGGCGGTACCAGAAGCCGATTCTGCGGCGCGGCACGCGGACACCTTCCTCTAGGGCCTGAGGGCCGCACAAGTGTCGCCCCAGGCCGCCGGTCTGTCGAGAACACCGTACGCCCCGGCTCCTCGACCGCCAGAAGGCCCGGTGACGGCTGAGTAACAATGGCCGGGACAAGACTAAGGACGGAACGCTCGTGCAGTGGACGTTGGTCGTACCCGTGAAACCCCTGGAGCGGGCGAAGAGCAGGCTCTCGGACACCGCCGCCGACGGGCTGCGCCCGGGCCTGGCCCTCGCCTTCGCCCAGGACACCGTGGCGGCCGCGCTGGCCTGCCCTGCGGTGAAGGATGTGGCAGTCGTCACGGGCGACCCCTGGGCCGGCCGCGAGCTGGCCGAACTGGGCGCCCATATCGTCTCCGACGAGCCGCAGGGCGGCCTGAACGCGGCTCTGGCGCACGCGGTGGCCGTCGTACGGGCAACGCGCCCGGAAAGCGCCGTGGCGGCCCTGAACGCCGATCTGCCGGCACTGCGCCCACTCGAACTGGCCCGGGTGCTGGACGCGGCCGTGGAATTTCCCCGCGCCTTTCTCCCGGACGTCGCCGCAATCGGCACCACTCTGCTGGCCGCCCGGAAGGGCACGGAATTGCAGCCCGCCTTCGGCACGGATTCCCGGGCCCGCCATCGCGCCTCCGGAGCCGTGGAACTCGTCCTCGACGCGGTGGACTCCGTACGCCAGGACGTGGACACCGGCGCCGACCTGCGGGCCGCGCTGGCCCTCGGAGTGGGGCCCCGCACGGCGGCTCAGGCCGCGCGGCTGCTGCTGTACGGGCAGTAGGCTGCCGCCATGCAGGCCACCGCATACACGTACGACCCCGACAGCCGCAGTGGGCAGGTGCTGCTCGACGACGGCACCCCGGTGCCCTTCGACGCGCCGGCGTTCGACGCGGGCGGGCTGAGGCTGCTGCGGCCCGGGCAGCGGGTGCGCATCGAGACGCAGGGCGAGGGCGAGGCGCGCCGGATCACCCTGGTGACCCTGCAGACGTTCTGAGGACGTTCTGCGCACGCCCCGAACAAGCTCCGAACCCGCCGGCAGGCTCCGACAAGTTCCGAACCCGCCGGGTCCTGCCTGAGGTTCTGAGCGTCCCGGAAGCTCTCCCAGGGGCGCGTGGACGTGGACACGCCGCGGGCCGGGCTCCATGCGGAGTCCGGCCCGGCGCGTGAGTGCCCCTGTGCCCCTACCTCTTGCGGGCGGTGGCCTTCTTGGCGGTGGTGGTGCGAGCGGCCGACTTCTTGGCGGGGGCCTTCGTGGCCGTCGCCTTCTTCGCCGGGGCCTTCTTGGCCGTGGCCTTCTTCGCGGTGGTCTTCTTCGCCGCGGTGGACTTGGCGGTGGCCGTGGTCTTCTTGGCGGGCGCCTTCTTGGCCGCGGTCTTCTTCGCCGCGGTGGCCGTGGTCTTCTTGGCCGTCGTCTTCCTGGCGGTGGTCTTCTTCGCCGCGGCCGTCCTGGTGGTGGCCTTCTTGGCCGCCGCCTTCTTGACCGTCGCGGAAGCCCCGCCGGTCAGGCTGCCCTTGGGCGCCTTCTTGACCGCGACATCGTTCTTCGGGAGCTTCTTCGAGCCGCTCACCAGGTCCTTGAAGCCCTGGCCCGCGCGGAAACGCGGAACGGAGGTCTTCCGGACCCGAACCCGCTCGCCCGTCTGCGGGTTGCGGGCGTAACGGGCCGGGCGGTCGACCTTCTCGAACGAACCGAACCCGGTGACCGAGACCCGGTCCCCCGCGACGGTCGCCCGGACGATGGCGTCCAGGACCGCGTCGACAGCGTCGGCGGCCTGCTGGCGACCGCCCAGCTTGTCGGCAATCGCTTCTACGAGCTGCGCCTTGTTCACGTCTTCCCCTTCGGAGACATTGCCAGAACGAAAGTGTTCAAGCTTTTTCGCACGTTAGGCAGATATATACCGCAAATCAAACACGAAACGGGCTTATCACCCGCGCGCCGCACCGAACTCGGCTGTTCTGGACTGTTCAGCGTTCCTCTTCGGGGATTCGACCCGCGTCGAGGTCCGCCATGAACCCCTCCAGACGCCTTGCCGCATCGGCGAGATCGTGCTTGGCCGCGGCCGTAATGACCAGCAGCTTCCGGGCCAGCGCCATCCGTACGCCCTCCGGGACTTGCAGTGCGCGCACTCTTGCGTGCGCTTCCTTGAGTTGGTCCGCGACCGCCGCATACAGCTGGAGTTGGCCGTCGTGTTCCATGCACAGATTGTGCCATCTGGGGCGAGTTGTCGCCTGCTCAGGGTGCAACTGCCGCCTCAAACGGCCTTCCGGACAGGCGCGGAAGGGGCGGGCTCACAGCCCGCGTACCCCGGCAACAGCCTTGGTAACGTGGGAAGTTGGGCAGCCCCGCGACCGCGCGCAGGGCCGTTCGGGTGCGGACACAGCTGTACCCCCGATCGGGCTGATCGGGGGTACAGCGGGGGTGTCGCGGTGGCCGAAACTCGACCTCTTCAGTTGACCCGGAAGGTCCTGGGAGGCAGGCGGACCAGACCGGGAGACGCTCGGATCAGACCGGGAGCGTCCTCGGCTTGTACGAGGGGCGCTTGGCCTCGTACGCGGCGATGTCGGCCTCGTTCTGGAGGGTGATGGAGATGTCGTCCAGCCCGTTCAGCAGCCGCCAACGGGCGTTCTCGTCGAGCTCGAAGGGCGCGGTGATGCCCTCGGTGCGCACCTCGCGGGCCTCCAGGTCGACCGTGATCTCGGTCGTGGGGTCCTTCTCCGCGAGGTCCTGCAGCGCGTCCACGATCTTCTGCTCCAGAACCACCGTGAGCAGGCCGTTCTTGAGCGAGTTGCCGCGGAAGATGTCGGCGAAGCGGGAGGAGATGACGGCCTTGAAGCCGTAGTTCTGCAGTGCCCAGACGGCATGCTCACGGGACGAACCGGTGCCGAAGTCGGGGCCGGCGACCAGGACGGTCGCACCCTTGCGCTCGGGCTGGTTGAGGATGAAGGACGGGTCCTTGCGCCAGGCCTCGAACAGCCCGTCCTCGAAACCGTCCCGCGTGACCTTCTTGAGCCAGTGAGCAGGGATGATCTGGTCGGTGTCGACGTTGGAGCGCCGCAGCGGGACGGCCCGGCCGGTGTGCGTGGTGAATGCTTCCATAACTCTCAGACTCCAGCGGGCGTACGGGTCTCGGCGTCGGACAGGTCGGCCGGGGAGGCCAGGTGGCCCAGCACCGCTGTCGCGGCCGCGACCTGCGGCGACACCAGGTGCGTACGACCGCCCTTGCCCTGCCGGCCCTCGAAGTTGCGGTTGGAGGTGGACGCGGAACGCTCACCGGGGGCCAGCTGGTCCGGGTTCATGCCCAGACACATCGAGCAGCCCGCGTGCCGCCATTCGGCGCCGGCCTCCTTGAAGACCACGTCCAGACCCTCGGAGACGGCCTGCAGACCCACCCGCGCGGAGCCCGGGACCACCAGCATCCGCACGCCGTCGGCGACTTTGCGGTCCTTGACGATCTCGGCGACGGCGCGCAGGTCCTCGATGCGGCCGTTGGTGCACGAGCCTACGAAGACGGTGTCCACCTTGATGGAGGTCAGCGGCTGACCGGCGTCCAACCCCATGTATTCCAGGGCCTTTTCGGCGGCGACGCGCTCCGAAGCGTCTTCGTACGAAGCAGGGTCGGGGACGTTCGCCGAAAGCGGTGCGCCCTGGCCGGGGTTCGTGCCCCAGGTGACGAACGGCGACAGTCCGGCGGCCTCGATGACGACCTCGGCGTCGAACTCGGCGTCCTCGTCCGTCCTGAGCGTCTTCCAGTACGCGACGGCCGCGTCCCAGTCCGCGCCCTTGGGGGCGTGCGGGCGGCCCTCGAGGTACGCGAAGGTGGTCTCGTCGGGGGCGATCATGCCCGCGCGGGCGCCGGCCTCGATCGACATGTTGCAGATGGTCATCCGGGCCTCCATCGAGAGCTTCTCGATGGCGGAGCCGCGGTACTCCAGGATGTAGCCCTGACCGCCGCCGGTACCGATCCTGGCGATGATCGCCAGGATCAGGTCCTTGGCGGTGACGCCGTCGGGCAGTTCCCCGTCGACCGTGATGGCCATGGTCTTCGGGCGGGCCAGGGGCAGCGTCTGGGTGGCCAGCACATGCTCGACCTGCGAGGTGCCGATGCCGAACGCCAGACCGCCGAAGGCGCCGTGCGTGGAGGTGTGCGAGTCGCCGCAGACGACGGTCATGCCGGGCTGGGTCAGACCCAGCTGCGGGCCGACGACGTGCACGACACCCTGCTCGGCGTCGCCCAGCGGGTGCAGGCGCACCCCGAAGTCGGCGCAGTTCTTGCGCAGCGTCTCCAGCTGGACCCGGGAGACCGGGTCCGCGATGGGCTTGTCGATGTCGATGGTCGGGGTGTTGTGGTCTTCGGTGGCGATGGTCAGGTCGAGCCGCCGCACCTGGCGACCGCCCTTGCGCAGACCGTCGAAGGCCTGCGGGCTGGTCACCTCGTGCAGCAGGTGCAGATCGATGAAGAGGAGGTCGGGCTCGCCCTCGGCGCGCCGGACGACGTGGTCGTCCCAGACCTTCTCCGCGAGTGTCCTACCCATCGCTTTCCCTCCGGCCGACAGGTCACGTCCGGCCCAACTAGAGATCTTGAGGTAGCGGCGCCCGCGCCCCTGCGTCCGGGCATCCGCCGCCGGGCCCCTGTTCCGCGGGCCGCTATGTCTTCCAGAGTGGCGCGTTCCACCGAAAATTGAACTTGCGTTTCACAGAGTGAGACGCGAGTATCGTTTCATGGACAACAGTAGCGGCGTCGGCGTTCTGGACAAGGCAGCCCTTGTCCTGAGCGCCCTGGAGTCCGGTCCGGCCACCCTCGCGGGTCTGGTCGCGGCGACCGGGCTGGCACGACCCACGGCCCACCGACTGGCCGTGGCCCTGGAACACCACCGCCTGGTGGCGCGTGACATGCAGGGCCGTTTCATTCTCGGTCCCCGGCTGGCCGAGCTGGCGGCGGCTGCGGGCGAGGATCGCCTGCTCGCCACCGCCGGACCGGTGCTCACCCACCTCCGCGACCTCACGGGCGAGAGCGCGCAGCTCTACCGCCGCCAGGGCGACATGCGCATCTGCGTCGCCGCGGCGGAGCGCCTGTCGGGCCTGCGGGACACGGTCCCGGTCGGCTCGACGCTCACCATGAAGGCGGGCTCCTCGGCGCAGATCCTGATGGCCTGGGAGGAGCCGGAGCGCCTGCACCGCGGCCTCCAGGGCGCCCGCTTCACGGCCACGGCCCTGTCGGGCGTACGGCGCCGGGGCTGGGCCCAGTCCATCGGCGAACGCGAGCCGGGCGTCGCGTCCGTCTCCGCACCTGTGCGCGGCCCCTCCAATCGCGTGGTGGCCGCCGTCTCGGTCTCCGGACCCATCGAGCGCCTGACGCGCCACCCGGGCCGGATGCACGCCCAGGCCGTCATCGACGCGGCCGGCCGCCTCTCCGAGGCCCTGCGCCGCACGGGCTGACTGCCAAGCCCGTGCGACACCGGGAAGGCCGGCCTCAACGCCGCGGCAGGCCCCTCCCTACAGGCCCCTCCCTACAGGCCCCTCCCTGCAGGCCGCTCCCGACAGAACCCGGCGAGCCGCGGACACACTCAGGAGATCCGGAGCCGGTCGACCGCCCGGTCACCCCGCCGGCCGACCGGAACGACTCCGGTGGCCTTCCCCAGGCCGAACGCGGGCATGTTGACGTAGATCGACTCGTACGACCCCGTCGGCGCGACGTATGTCTCGTGCCAGATGCCGACCTTGCCCTTACCCTCGCGCAGCCGCCGGTTGAAGGCGGCCCAGGCCGGCCGGTGTCCCCTGTCCGGCACCGACGCGTAGGCGAGCAGCTTCTCCTTCGAGTCCCAGTACTGCACCACGTACAGCACGCGCGGGAAGCCCAACAGGAACTGGAAACCGAGCAGCCCGCTGCCCTTCTCCCGCGACAGCTCCGCGAGCATCGGGCCCATGGCCCTGGCCACCGGCAGCCAACTGCGCGGCGCGGCAAAGCTGTTGATCCGCATTCCGACCAGGAAGACGACCACCTCGTCCTCGGTCACCGCCGTCGTGCGCCCTTCGATCGGCTTGGCACCCATCGCGTCCCCACTCCCTCGCGTCACGAAACCCAACGATTGGATAGTGTCGCTATCCATGCTTGGATAGTGACACTCCCCAAGAGGGGATGCAAGAGGAAACGCACAAGGAAAGAGGGTGCGAGGCGGATGCGACTGGCAGAGCTGAGCACGCGCAGCGGTGTCACCACGGCGACGATCAAGTACTACCTGCGCGAAGGGTTGCTGCCCCCTGGCCGCCGCATCACCGCCACGCAGTCCGAGTACGACGAGGAGCATCTGCGACGCCTGCGCCTGGTGCGCGCGTTGATCCAGGTGGGCCGGATCCCGGTGGCCTCGGCCCGGGAGGTGCTCGCCGCCCTGCAGGACGAGGGCCTCGACCGGAACGAGCGGCTGGGCACCGCCGTACGTGCCCTGCCGCACGGGCCGGCGCCCGATGAGAACGACCCGGCGACCGAGGTGGGCCGGCGCACCGCCGACGCTCTCCTGGAACGGCTCGGCTGGAGCTACGACCCGTCGTCCGAAGCTCCCACCGCACCGGCGTACGGGATGTTGGTGACCGCGATCGCCACCCTCTCCCGGCTCGGTTACCCGTGCTCCGCCCAGGACTTGGAGCCGAACGCCCGCGCGATGGAGCGGCTGGCGGTCACCGATCTCGACCTGGTGGAGCGCTACCGGACTCCGGAGGAACAGGTGGAGGCCGCGGTGGCGCTCACCGTGCTGTACGAGCCGGTGCTGCTGAGCCTGCGCCGACTGGCGGAGGCTCAGGAGTCGCGCCGCCGATTCGGCGGCACGTGACGGGGAAAAGCCGAAGGGCCCTTCCGAGGAAGGGCCCTTCTGTCGCGTACCCCCGACCGGATTCGAACCGGCGCTACCGCCTTGAGAGGGCGGCGTGCTAGGCCGCTACACAACGGGGGCCCTAGCGATCCTGCGTTTCCGCAGGCCGAGCTGGTCTACCAGGACTCGAACCTAGAATGACGGTACCAGAAACCGTAGTGTTGCCAATTACACCATAGACCAATGTGGTTCAGACCAGTTCGTACCCCCGACCGGATTCGAACCGGCGCTACCGCCTTGAGAGGGCGGCGTGCTAGGCCGCTACACAACGGGGGCCCTAGCGATCCTGCGTCTCGGGAACAACGGGTGCGACCCGGATTGCTCCCGCGGGAAGGATCTGTACCCCCGACCGGATTCGAACCGGCGCTACTGCCGTGAGAGGGCAGCGTGCTAGGCCGCTACACAACGGGGGCGTTGCAGAGTTGGTCTCCGCAGTTGCAGATGAGCTCTGCGAGCTGGCCTACCAGGACTCGAACCTAGACTAACGGAACCAGAAACCGTCGTGCTGCCAATTACACCATAGGCCACTGAAACGCAATCCCATGTGGGGATCTTGTTTAGCTTGCGCCTCCGGCTCCGGACCTTTCGGCCCGCTCACCGGCGGCGCAGGAAGAACATTACCTGAAGGTGGACGGGGCTCCAAAACGTGTATCCGCGCCGAGGACCGCGGGGAGTTCGGCGAGGGAAGCGATCCTGCGGGGGCCCACCGGCGGCGCCACGGTCGCGTACACACCCCCACGGTCGATCCACACGGACAGCAGTCCGGCGTCCGCGGCACCCCGTCCGTCGATCTCCGGATGGTCGCCTACGTACGCCACTTGGTGCGGGGCGAGCCTCAGGGCGTCGCAGGCCGCGAGGAAGGCGCCGGCCTCCGGCTTGGAGACGCCGAGCTCCGCCGCGCACAGGATGGCCTCGAAGCGGTCGTGCACCCCCAGGGCACGCAGCTTGCGGTCCTGGACGTGGATGCTGGAGTTGGACAGCACGGCGTGTCGGTGGCTGACGGCGAGCGTGTCCAAGGCGGGCAGGACGTCCGGGAAGAGCGACCAGGCCCTCTCGTAGTGACCCAGGTAACGGCTGAACCAGGCGTCTGCCTCGTCGTCGGTCAGCTTCTCCCCCAGGAAGACCCGTACGCGATCCCGGCGCTGTCCCTCGAAGGACGTCTCCCCGGCCGAGAAGCGGGCCCACTGCTGGTCGGTGATCTCCCGCCACCGTGCCAGGGCCCGCTCCGGGGTGCCGTAGCCGGCGAGCAGGCCCTCGGCCACCAGATGGCCGCGCATGCCCTCGCGGTCCGCGGTGGTGTAGTCGAAGAGGGTGTCGTCGACGTCCCAGACCACGGCCCGAATGCTCATGGTCCGACGGTAACGCGGGGACCCACGGCCCGTCCGGCGGAACGACGAAGGTGCGGCACCCCCACACCGGGGGTACCGCACCTCACGGGCGTACGGGTTACGCCGTCAGCTTCGCCAGTGCCGCGTCGACGCGGGCCAGGGTCTTCTCCTTGCCCAGGATCTCCAGGGACTCGAAGAGGGGCAGGCCGACCGTGCGGCCGGTGACGGCGACGCGGACCGGGGCCTGGGCCTTGCCGAGCTTGAGGCCGTGGGCCTCACCGGCGGCCAGGACGGCCTCCTTCAGGGACTCCGGGGACGTCCAGTCCGCGGACTCCAGCTTCTCGCGGGCGGTGCGGAGCAGGGCGTCGCTGCCCTCCTTCATCGCCTTGGTCCAGCTCGGCTCGTCGAAGACCGGCTCGGGCAGGAACAGGAAGTCGACGTTGTCGGTGATCTCCGAGAGGACCTTGAGGCGGGTCTGGGCGTGCGGGGCGATGGCGTGCCACTTGGCCTCGTCGAAGTCCTCCGGGGCCCAGGGGGCGAACGGGGCCTTCAGCCAGGGGGCGCAGCGCTCCGTGAAGTCCTTCACGTCCAGCAGACGGATGTGGTCGGCGTTGATCGCCTCGCACTTCTTCAGGTCGAAGCGGGCCGGGTTGGGGTTCACGTCCGCGATGTCGAAGGCCGCGACCATCTCGTCCATCGTGAAGATGTCCTGGTCGGCGGAGAGCGACCAGCCCAGCAGGGAGAGGTAGTTCAGCAGGCCCTCGGGCAGGAAGCCGCGCTCTCGGTAGAGATTGAGCGACGACTGCGGGTCACGCTTCGACAGCTTCTTGTTGCCCTCGCCCATGACATAGGGGAGGTGGCCGAACTGCGGGGTCTGCTTCGCGATGCCCAGCTCGGTCAGCGCCTTGTACAGGGCGATCTGGCGCGGGGTCGAGGACAGCAGGTCCTCGCCGCGCAGGACGTGGGTGATCTCCATCAGGGCGTCGTCGACCGGGTTCACGAGCGTGTAGAGGGGCGCCCCGTTGGCTCGTACGATCCCGTAGTCGGGGACGTTCTCCGGGGTGAACGTCAGCTCGCCGCGGACCAGGTCCGTGAAGGTGATCGTCTCGTCCGGCATGCGGAAACGGACGATGGGCGTGCGGCCCTGGGCCTGGTGGTCGGCGACCTGCTCGGCGCTCAGGTCGCGGCAGTGGCCGTCGTAGCCGGACGGCTTGCCGGCGGCGCGGGCGGCGTCGCGGCGGGTGTCCAGCTCCTCCTGGGAGCAGTAGCAGTGGTAGGCGCGGCCGGCGACCAGGAGCTTGCCGGCGACCTCCTTGTAGAGGTCCATGCGCTGCGACTGGCGGTAGGGCGCGTGCGGGCCGCCGACCTCGGGGCCCTCTTCCCAGTCGAAGCCCAGCCAGCGCATCGAGTCGAGGAGCTGCTCGTAGGACTCCTCGGAGTCACGGGCCGCGTCGGTGTCCTCGATGCGGAAGACCAGGGTTCCCTGGTGGTGCCTGGCGAACGCCCAGTTGAACAGGGCGGTGCGGACCAGGCCCACGTGCGGGTTACCGGTGGGCGACGGGCAGAATCGGACGCGAACGGGTGCGCTAGCCACGCTTGACAACCTTGTTGGTGAGAGTGCCGATGCCTTCGATGGTGACGGCGACCTCGTCGCCGACGGTGAGGGGTCCGACGCCTGCCGGGGTGCCCGTGAGGATCACGTCACCGGGAAGCAGCGTCATGGCCTCGGTGATGTTGACGATCAGGTCCTCGATGGAGTGGATCATCTCGCTCGTGCGACCCAGTTGGCGCTGCCGGCCGTTGACGGTGAGCTGGATGGTCAGGTCGGACGGGTCCAGATCGGTCTCCACCCAGGGGCCGAGCGGGCAGGAGGTGTCGAAGCCCTTGGCCCGGGCCCACTGCTTCTCGCGCTTCTGGACGTCGCGCGCGGTGATGTCGTTGGCGCACGTGTAGCCGAGGATGACGTCCTTGACGCGCTCGCGCGGGACCTCGCGGCACATGCGGCCGATGACGACGGCCAGTTCGGCCTCGTGGTGCAGGTCCTCGGAGAAGGACGGGTACTGGATCTCGTCGCCGGGGCCGATCACCGAGGTGGACGGCTTGAAGAAGGCGAACGGGGCGTCCGGCACCTCGTTGCCCAGCTCGCGCGCGTGCTCCGCGTAGTTGCGTCCGAAGGCCACGACCTTGTTGGGGAGCACCGGGGGCAGCAGCCGCACCCTGGTCTTCGCATCGGAAGATGCCAGCGGGACCTTCGTACCGGAGAGCTCGAAGTCCCTGAACGGGATGCCCTTGATGATGTCGAGGACGAGCTCGTCCGGCCGGTCGCCCTCTACCGCGCCGAAGGCGACGTTCCCGTCGATGGAGAATCTGGCGATGCGCACGGGATCCTTGCGCCCCTCACTGAGAACTGGTGTGCGTGTCGGCCGACCGGCTTGCCCGCGAGCCGACGCTGGACGCTCCAGGCTAACCGGTCGGGGGGCGTGATCATCGGGTCCACCGCGGGAGGCACGGAAACGAATGTGGCTCCCCGGTCACCCGGGGAGCCACACCGCGGCCGGCGACTACTCGGCGGCCTCGGGCCGGGGGGCGACGGGGGCCTCCATCAGCACCGTACGCTTGGGGTTGGCGGTCTGCTCGGGGAGGACGACGGAGTGCTCCGGCTGCTCCGGGGCCTGGAGTTCGTCGGCGTCCTTCAGGTGGGCCAGCGTGGTGCGCCGCGGGTTGGCGATCTTGTGGAACATCATCGTCGTCTTCACGGTTCTTACGAGACCCGTTCTGTACGTGCGCCGGTCGAGCCAAAAGGCCCCGCGGCCGACGCGGGTTGTCGGATATGCCATCCCTGTAAAGCGTCAGGCTAAACACGCCATTCCCCGCCGAAGCCGCGAACACCCCATGGTTCTCATGTGAGTTTGCTCACGGGTGCACCGGCAAAAGGGTTATAACGGACCGACAACTCGCCCCAACGAAACGGACATTGACCCCCTGAAGGCATCATTCCGCTCCCGATCATGGCGACTGGGACACCCTCGCTCCCGAGGGACTCGCGGGCATAAGTCCGTTATGAAGGAGATCAAATGACACAACCGGTAACTTCGCACTCACGTTCTGTTATTTAGATAACGGCTCGGCCTTCGGGCCTTGTTGGAGATCCGGCACTGTGCTGGAATTCCACGGACCGCCGCGGGATCGAGCCGGCGCGCAGGGGGCGCACAGAAGCGCCGAGTGGCGGCGGGAAGTGGGGGATCCAGCGCCGGTTACTCACGACCATCAGGGTGCGTATTTCAGGACGCTCCCTACGACGCCGACACCGTCCTTCCGTTCACGCGGAAGGACGCCTGGTCCAGAGGTTGCGACGCTAGTGCAGGGACGTTTCAAGAGGGATGGCAGTGCTTCGGCCGAGCCGGAGCCGCACGGCGGGACCGGCCCGACGGCCGGCAACTCCTCGCCCCCGCACGCCCAGAACCCGGGCCCGGCCGCGGTCGGCAACGGCGGTGGGCGCCCCGGCGCGTCCAAGGCGTCGAACCCGTCCGCTCCGACCACGCCACCGGTGAAGCCACCGAAGAGCCCGACCGGCCCCGGTCCGCGAGCAGCCCTGCGCAACTGGCGCATTTCCACCCGTCTGGTGGCGCTGCTCACGCTCCCCGTCGTCGCGGCCACCACGTTGGGCGCGGTGCGCATCAACGACTCCATGAACGAAATCCAGCAGCTCGACAACATGAAGCTGCTGACGGAGATGACCAAGCAGGCCACCGAGCTCGCCGCCGCGCTCCAGGACGAGCGCGACGAGTCGGCCGGCCCGCTGGCGCACGGAGCGTCCACCGACTACACGGTCAAGGGCGACCGCACCAAGACCGACCGGGCCGTGCAGGCCTTCACGGCCGCCGCGGAGGACATCGACCCCGCCGACCTCCAGGGCGTCCGGGAGACCCTCGTCGGCCTCGTCCGCGACCTGAGCGGCCTGTCGAAGATCCGTGGCTCGGCCTACCAGACCAAGAACAACGCCTCGCAGACCGTCGAGGGCTACCACCGCCTCATCACCCACCTGCTCGACCTCTCGCAGGACATGGCGGAGGCCACCAGCAACCCGGAGATGATCCAGCGCACACGCGCCCTCGCGGCCTTCTCCTCCGCCAAGGAGTACGCGTCCATCCAGCGCGCGGTCCTCGCGGCGGCGCTGCCCGCCAGCAACACCGTCTCCGGCACTCTCACCGAGAACGACCGCCTGTACGCCCAGGGCGCCGCGGAGAGCGAGGACTCCGACCTCGCCAGCTTCCGCAGCATCTACGGCACGGACCGCGCCACCGAGCTCCTCAAGCCCGTCGAGGAGGGCAACCCCACCATCCAGGCCACCGACCAGTACGGCGGCCGTGCCTTCCAGACCGGTCTCGCCGACCTGGACAAGCGGTCCTACAAGGACTGGGTCGACGACAGCTCGATCAAGCTCGAACAGATGGGCGGCGTCGAGCGCACGCTGCTCGAGGACATGGAGCAGAAAGCCCGCGAGCTGCGCAACGTGTCCCAGCAGGACGCGATCTTCTCCGGTGTCCTGATCCTGCTCGTCCTCGGTATCTCGCTGGTCGGCGCGTTCGTCGTCGCCCGCTCCATGATCCGCTCGCTGCGCCGGCTCCAGGAGACGGCCACCAAGGTCGCCCAGGACCGGCTGCCCGAGCTGGTCAAGCAGTTGTCCGAGTCCGACCCGCAGGACGTCGACACGTCCGTGGAGTCGGTCGGTGTGCACTCCCGGGACGAGATCGGCCAGGTGGCCGCGGCCTTCGACGACGTGCACCGCGAGGCGGTCCGGCTCGCCGCCGAGCAGGCCCTGCTGCGGGGCAACGTCAACGCGATGTTCACCAACCTCTCGCGCCGCTCCCAGGGTCTGATCCAGCGCCAGCTGTCGCTGATCTCCGAGCTCGAGTCCCGCGAGGCCGACCCGGACCAGCTGTCCTCGCTGTTCAAGCTCGACCACCTCGCGACCCGCATGCGCCGTAACGGTGAGAACCTCCTCGTCCTCGCCGGTGAGGAGCCCGGCCGCCGCTGGACCCGCCCGGTCCCGCTGGTCGACGTGCTCCGCGCCGCCGCGTCCGAGGTGGAGCAGTACGAGCGCATCGAGCTTTCCTCCGTGCCGACCACCGAAGTGGCGGGCCGGGTCGTCAACGACCTCGTCCACCTGCTCGCCGAGCTGCTGGAGAACGCGACGTCGTTCTCCTCGCCGCAGACCAAGGTCAAGGTCACCGGTCACGCGCTGCCCGACGGCCGCGTTCTGATCGAGATCCACGACACCGGTATCGGCCTCTCCCCCGAGGACCTCGCGGCGATCAATGAGCGGCTCGCCTCGCCGCCCACCGTGGACGTCTCCGTCTCCCGCCGCATGGGTCTGTTCGTGGTCGGCCGGCTGTCGCAGCGGCACGGCATCCGTATCCAGCTGCGGCCGTCCGACTCCGGCGGTACGACCGCGCTGGTCATGCTCCCCGTCGATCTCGCCCAGGGCGGCAAGAAGCCCCAGCCGAAGCCCGGTCAGGGTGCCGCCGGTGGTGCCATGGCCGCCGCGGCGGCCGGTGTGGCGGCTGCCCGGCGCGGCAACGGCCAGCCGGGCGCCGGTGGCGGTGCGCTGGGTGGCGGTGCCCCCGCGGGCGGTCGGCTGAACCCCGGTCAGGGACCGCGGGCCGCGCTGCCCGGGCGGGACGCGGGCGGTCATCCGGGTGCGCCGGGCGGAGCGCGCGGGCCGCAGGGTCCGGATGCGCCCCAGCAGGGCCGGCCGGCTCCAGCGGGCGCCGGCTTCGGCGGTCAGGCTCCGGGTGCGCCGCAGGGCCTGCAGGCCGCGGGCACCGGTGGACCGCAGGGCCAGGCCCCGTTCGGAGGCGGTCGGGACGCGTTCGGCGGCGGACGGGACGCCTTCGGCGGCGGTCGGGACGCGTTCGGCGGCGGACAGGATGCTTTTGGCGGCGGACAGGACGCCTTCGGCGGCGCCCGGGGTGCCGTACCTCCGCAGTCGCCGTCCTCGAACAAGGGCTCCGAGTCGAAGGGCCGGCGCCGTCGGCCGCAGCTGCCCGGACGCGGTGGCGCGCGGGCCGAGCTGCCCGGCGGCGACCAGCAGCCCCGTACGCCCAGTTGGAGCGACGAGAACGCCCAGCCTCCGGTGCCGCGTACCTCGCTGGACGCCCCGCGCGGCCATGACGAGCAGGACCCGGCGCAGACCTCCCGGATACCGCGGATCGACGACCGGCAGGGCCCGGGCGCGACCGCGGAGATGCCGGCGATCCCGCGGCTCGACGCCCGTCAGGATCCCGGGTCCATGTCCGAGTTCACCCGTTCGGACTTCGACGCCCCGGCGTCCGGCTCCCCGCAGAGCACCGGGCAGTTCCCCCGCCCGGGCACGAGTGGCGGGCAGGACGGCCGGAGCGACCGGCCGGATCAGATCACCGGCGGCCCGTTCGTCCGCTCCGACATCTTCCGCACCTCGGGCGAGCAGAACAACCCGGTGACGTCGTCGGTCACGGACCCGTTCGCCTCCCCACAGGCGTACGACAGCGGCTCGACCGGACAGTTCCCGCAACCCGGCTACGACGGTGCCGGTGGCCAGTTCGCCCGGCCCGGGTACGACGACGGCTTCACGGGCCAGCACTCCCTGCCGGAGAGCCAGCACCCCGCCAACGCTTCTTCCTCGACGGGCCAGTTCGAGCGTCCGCAGGTCAACGGCGCGCGTGACTCCGACTTCGGTGCTCCGCGCCCGCCGGCCCCGCAGCGTCCGCAGCAGCGGCCCGATGAGGGACGGCGACCGGACGGGTGGGAGCTGCCGCCGGCGGGTCCCGGTGACGGCCGTACGCCGCTGTTCGACACGCTCGAGACCAACTGGTTCCACGGGCAGCAGAACGGTCAACAGAACGGCCGTCAGGGCCCCGACTCGGCCGCCGCCCCTCCGGCGGCCCCGCACCAGCAGCCGCACACTCCGGCTGCCCCTCAGCGTCCCGTCGCCAGCTCCTGGCGCAGCTCTCCGAACGACGAACTCGTCCGGCAGGCAGAGCGCGTCCGGCAGCCGGCCGCGGGCGGCATCACCACCTCCGGTCTGCCGCGCAGGGTGCCCCGGGCGAACCTCGTCCCGGGCACGGCTCAGCAGCAACAGCACCAAACCGGTCCGCAGGTCTCGCGTGCGCCTGATGACGTACGCGGCCGGCTGACCAATCTCCGTCGGGGCATCGCGCAAGGTCGACAGGCCGGTACCGGCCAGACCGGCAGCTTCCCGAGCCCCACTCACCAGCAGGAGCACTAGTTGAGCCCGATGAGCCAGGCGGCACAGAACCTGAACTGGTTGATCACCAACTTCGTGGACAACACTCCCGGGGTGTCCCACACCGTCGTCGTGTCCGCCGACGGACTCCTTCTGGCAATGTCCGAGGGTTTCCCACGCGACCGTGCCGACCAGTTGGCAGCCGTCGCGTCCGGACTCACCTCACTGACAGCCGGCGCCTCCCGGATCTTCGAGGGCGGCGACGTGGCACAGACGGTCGTCGAGATGGAGCGGGGATTCCTGTTCCTGATGTCCGTCTCGGACGGCTCGTCGCTGGCCGTACTCGCACACCCCGACTGCGACATCGGCCTCGTCGGCTACGAGATGGCGCTCCTGGTCGACCGCGCGGGTGCCGTGCTCACGCCCGACCTGCGCGCCGAACTCCAAGGCAGTCTGCTCCACTGAGCCGTATCGGATCCACCCGTCTCACCAAATAACCGTCCGGCCGCCACAATCCCCCCACCGGCCCCTTATGACGGCTTGCTGACCGACTTGCTGTCCCGCCCGGAGGATTCATGACCCCGCCCACCGCTTCTCATGATCCGTACGCGGAGCCGTACGAGGATGAGGGCGACCAGCCGCTGGTACGTCCCTACGCGATGACCGGCGGCCGGACCCGGCCGCGCTACCAGCTCGCCATCGAGGCCCTGATCAGCACCACGGCCGACCCGGCGGCGCTCATGGGACTTCTCCCCGAGCACCAGCGGATCTGCCACCTGTGCCGCGAGGTGAAATCGGTCGCCGAGGTCTCGGCGCTGCTGACCATGCCCCTGGGCGTGGCCCGGATTCTTGTCGCGGACCTCGCGGAGGCAGGACTCGTCGCCATCCACCAGCCGGGTGGCGACGAAAGCACCGGCGCTCCCGACGTGACACTGCTCGAAAGGGTGCTCAGTGGACTTCGCAAGCTCTGACGGAGGCCGGACGACCACGTCCGCGAAGATCGTGGTGGCGGGTGGCTTCGGCGTGGGCAAGACCACGTTCGTCGGCGCCGTCTCGGAGATCAACCCGCTGCGTACCGAGGCCGTGATGACGTCAGCTTCGGCCGGCATCGACGACCTCACCCACACCGGAGGCAAGACCACCACCACGGTGGCCATGGACTTCGGCCGCATCACGCTGGACCAGGACCTGATCCTGTACCTGTTCGGTACGCCGGGCCAGGACCGTTTCTGGTTCATGTGGGACGACCTGGTGCGCGGCGCCATCGGCGCGATCGTCCTGGTGGACACCCGCCGTCTCGCCGACTGCTTCCCCGCGGTCGACTACTTCGAGAACAGCGGCCTGCCGTTCGTCGTCGCGCTCAACGGCTTCGAGGGGCACCAGCCGTACCAGCCCGAGGAGGTGCGCGAGGCCCTGCAGATCGGCCCCGACACCCCGATCATCACCACCGACGCCCGGCACCGCTCCGACGCCAAGGGCGCCCTGATCACGTTGGTGGAGCACGCTTTGATGGCACGTCTGCGGTAGCGCCCAAATCGTCCGGGTCATACGGAACTTGTCGGAGATGTGACGGAGCCGACTGTGTCTCTTGACACGGTCGGCCCCGGTGTTCATAACGTTTCGGCAGAAGAATCGGGTGGTACCGCCACGCATCGCGGTCAACTGGTCTCGCTGTGCGCATGCAAGCCCCGTCTTTTGACGGGGCTTGCTCTTTATGACCGTTTTATCTGGGGCTTACATCACTCGAATCCTCACTCCGCACTGTTTGGAGGTGCGGAGGACGACGTGCTGGAATGCGTGAACTGCCTAATAGTCAAAGACGTACTCACCCGTCGATGGCTCTCTGGGTTCTGAGACACTGCGGCACAGCGTTGCGGCACAACGTTGGTGCCGACCGCCGGAAGGTTGTTGGTCGAGTGAGGCGAAGCAAGAACGGTCCCGAGCCGTCGGCCCGGGGCAACTTCACCCCGCCGCCGCGCGGAGCGGCGCCCGCCCCTGTGCCCGGATCGGAGCCAACGGCCGGGCCCGCATCGAGCGGCGGCCGTTTCTCTCCACGCAACTGGCGGGTGCCGACCCGGCTGAACGCGATCCTGCTCATACCCGTGCTGGTCGGCCTCGTCATGGGCGGCTTCCAGGTGAAGAGCTCGATCGACACCTGGCGGGAGGCACAGGACGCGGAGGACACCGCGGTTCTGGTACGGGCGTCCCTCACCTACGCGGACGCGCTGTTCACCGAGCGGGACGTCTCCGCCGCGCCGCTGCTCAAGGGCAAGAGCCAGAGCGCCCAGGACAAGGCGACGGTCACCCAGGTCCGCTCCGCGACGGACAAGGCCGCCGACGCCTTCGACCAGGCGGCGCAGAGCATGCCGCAGAAGACCGGCCTGCTGCGCCGTCTGCAGATCTTCCGCGACGAGGAGCCCAAGCTCCAGGCACTGCGCACGGCCGCGTACACGACCAAGCTCACCGGCGTACAGACCGAAGAGGGCTACGTCCAGATCGCCCACCCCTTGATGGAGTTCTCCAACGAGCTCGGTCTGGGCACCGGAAACATCACCAGCTACGGCCGTACGGTCTACGCGATCTCGCTCACCAAGGCCGCCCTGTCGGTGCAGCGCGCCATCGGCATGCATCTGCTGATCGGCCCGGGTCCCAAGGTCTCCGACCTGGGTGCCCAGCGGGTCGCCCTCTCCTCGTACGCGTATCTGGAGGGCATCGCCGTCGAGGAGTACATCGGCGGTGGCACCGCGGCGGACGCGCAGAAGCTCACCGAGGCCGAGAAGAAGATCCGTGCGGACGGCGTGGCGATGGCCCAGGAGGCCAAGGCGAAGGACCCGTCCTACGTGCCTCCGCCGTCCAACCCGGCCGACATGGTCAGGGCCATCTCGACGCTCCAGACGACCGACCCCTCCGCGCGGGACGCGCTCGCCCGGCAGGGCATGACCGCGAGCAACTGGTGGGCGGTCAACACCCTCAAGTACAACGCCTACCGGCAGATCGAGTCGGACCTGGCCGACAAGGCCGTGGCCGAGGCCTCGGACATCGCCGACAACGCCAAGAGCGACGCCCTCGTCACCGGTGCCGTCGTCGTGGTCGCCCTGCTCCTCGCGTTCATCCTGGCCGGCACCGTGGCCCGGCAGATGAGCCGCGCGATGCGCCAGCTGCGCAACGCCGCCTTCGGCATCGCCGAGCAGCGCCTGCCGATGCTGGTCGACCAGCTCTCGCGCACCGATCCGGGCCGCGTGGACACCCGCGTCCAGCCCATCCCGATCACCACCCGGGACGAGATCGGCGAGGTCGCCCGCGCCTTCGACCAGGTCCACCGCGAGGCCGTACGACTGGCCGCCGAGCAGGCCATGCTGCGGGGCAACATCAACGCGATCTTCACCAACCTCTCGCGCCGCAACCAGTCCCTGATCGAGGGCCAGCTGACCCTGATCACCGACTTGGAGAACCGCGAGGCCGAACCGGACCAGCTGGAGAACCTGTTCAGGCTGGACCACCTGGCCACCCGTATGCGCCGCAACGGCGAGAACCTCCTGGTCCTCGCCGGTGAGGAGCCCGGCCGCCGCTGGGACCAGCCGGTGCCGCTGGTCGACGTGTTGCGCGCCGCCTCCTCCGAGGTGGAGCAGTACGAGCGCATCGAGCTGTCCGGCGTCCCGGAGGCCGAGATCCACGGCCGCGCGGTCACCGACCTCGTGCACCTGCTGGCCGAGCTTCTGGAGAACGCCACCACGTTCTCCTCGCCGCAGACGAAGGTCCGCGTCACCGCGACCCGGCTGCCCGACGGCCGCATCATGATCGAGATCCACGACAAGGGCATCGGTCTCACCGCCGAGGACTTCGCGGACATCAACCACAAGCTGGCCAACCCGCCGACCGTGGACGCCGCGATCTCCCAGCGTATGGGCCTGTTCGTGGTCGGTCGGCTGTCCGACCGGCACGGTATCCGCGTGCAGCTGCGCCCCTCGGGCGAGCAGGCCGGCACCACCTCGCTGGTCATGCTGCCCGACGCGATCACCCACGGCGGCGGCGGCGAACACCAGCCGGAGCGCGACGAGTTCACGGTCTCGCAGATCATGCCGGAGCAGAGCTTCGGCGGCGAGAACTTCAACGCCGGCCTGCCGACGCGCACGGCCGCCGAACTCGGCTTCGACGACAGCCGCTACTCCGAGGTCCCGGACGACATACGGGAGCTGGACCCGGTGGGCCGCTCGCTGATGCGCGAGGAGCGCCGGGCGGCCCTGGAACCCCAATCGCCGGACCAGGAGCCGGGCTCACAGGGACCCGAGACCCCTTCGTACCCGGAGGCGTTCGACGCACCGTCCCCCTACGACACCGGCCAGGGCGGATTCCCGGAGCAGCAGCCGAACTCCTTCGACTCTCAGCCGACGTACGGGGAGCAGCACCAGCAGCCGTACGGGGAGCAGCAGCCGACGTACGAGGAGCGGCAGCGCTCCTACGATCAGCCGGAGCAACCGTCGTACGACGAGTCGTACTACGCGCCGAACGGCGGTCTGCCGCAGAACGACGCCTTCTCGCCGAACGGCGGCTATCCGGAGCCCACCTACCCGGAGCAGGTTCAGGAGACGCCCGCGCCGGCCCGTGGCGCCGCCCCGGAGGCGTTCCGCGCCTTCGATGAGCCGTCCTACCGGGACGACTGGCCGCCGCAGCCCGACGGCTACGGCAACGGATATCCGGACCAGTACACTCCGGAAGCGGAATCTCCGCAGGCCGGTGACGTGGGTGAGCGTGAAAGCGTAGGCTTCGACCGTCCGGGACCGACCCCCTCCGCCGCCCACGAGATGACCGATGCCGGGCTCCCGCGTCGGGGATCGACCCCGAGCGGCATGAACGGCTCGGGCGGCATGAACGGCTCGGGCGGCGCGCGGCACACGAACCAGGAGCCCTCGGCTCCCGCGCCGGACAGCACCGGCACCGAATCCTGGCGCTCGGCGAACGACGCGCGCTGGCAGCAGGCCTCACAGCTCAAGAAGCCCAAGGCGGGCGGGGTGACCTCCTCCGGTCTGCCGCGGCGGGTTCCCAAGGCCAACCTGATCGAGGGAGCCGCCGAAACCACCCCCCAGGGGGGCCCACAGGTCTCCCGCGCTCCCGAGGACGTCCGGGGCAGGTTGAGCAACCTGCGTCGAGGGGTCGAGCGGGGACGTAACGCAGGCAGTGACGAAACGAACGGCCAGGCCACTGGGAATCAACACGGTGGTCCTGACAGCACCTACAACCAGGAGCGTTAGTGTGAGCCCGATGAGCCAGGCGGCACAGAACCTGAACTGGCTGATTACCAACTTCGTGGACAACACCCCCGGGGTGTCCCACACGGTGGTGGTCTCTGCCGATGGACTCCTTCTGGCGATGTCCGAAGGCTTTCCGCGCGACCGCGCCGACCAGCTCGCGGCCGTCGCCTCCGGTCTGACGTCTCTGACGGCAGGCGCCTCCCGTATCTTCGAGGGCGGCAGTGTGAACCAGACGGTTGTGGAGATGGAGCGGGGATTTCTCTTCATCATGTCCATCTCCGACGGCTCGTCGCTCGCGGTTCTCGCACATCCGGATGCGGACATTGGCCTTGTCGGGTACGAGATGGCACTCCTGGTGGACCGTTCCGGTACCGTCCTGACGCCCGATCTGCGTGCGGAGCTCCAGGGGAGCCTGCTCAACTAACAGACAGACGGTGCTTTTTGGCCTCCTAAGGCCATAAGGTTTCGGAACGCGGCTCCACAGGGATGGGTGCCCGGCACAGTCGGAGGAGGAGAGAAAGTGGCAACACCCCCAGGCGGTTCACCTTCGGGTAACTGGTCGTACGGATCCGGCCAGGGTCACGGCGACGGTTCCCAGAACCCCAACCGTTACAACTTTCCCTCCACCCCGAGCCGGCAGCGCCAGCAGCCGTACGCGCCCCAGGGCCCCGGTCCGTCACCGTACGACCAGCCCCCGGCCCCGCGCATCCAGCCCGTACAGCCGCATCGACGCACCCCTGAGCCGGCGCCCGCGGGGGCGGCGAACAACCCGCTGGTGCGTCCGTACGCCATGACCGGCGGCCGGACCCGCCCGCGCTACCAGCTCGCCATCGAGGCGCTGGTGCACACCACCGCGCAGCCGCACCAGATGCAGGGCCAGTTGCCCGAGCATCAGCGGATCTGCAACCTCTGCCGTGAGATCAAGTCGGTGGCCGAGATCTCGGCCCTCCTGACCATCCCTCTCGGTGTGGCCAGGATCCTCGTCGCCGACTTGGCGGAGGCGGGCCTGGTCGCCATCCATCAGCCCGGCGGCGACGAGAGCGCCGGCGGCCAGCCAGCCGTGACATTGCTCGAAAGGGTGCTCAGTGGACTTCGCAAGCTCTAGCGGAGGGCCTTCCCGCTCCACCACGTCCGCGAAGATCGTGGTGGCCGGCGGCTTCGGCGTGGGCAAGACCACGTTCGTCGGCGCCGTCTCGGAGATCAACCCGCTGCGCACCGAGGCCGTGATGACGTCAGCTTCGGCCGGCATCGACGACCTCACCCACACCGGGGACAAGACGACCACGACGGTCGCCATGGACTTCGGTCGCATCACGCTCGACCAGGACCTGATCCTGTACCTCTTCGGTACGCCCGGCCAGGACCGTTTCTGGTTCATGTGGGACGACCTCGTGCGCGGCGCCATCGGCGCGATCGTCCTGGTGGACACCCGCCGTCTCGCCGACTGCTTCCCCGCGGTCGACTACTTCGAGAACAGCGGCCTGCCGTTCGTCATCGCCCTCAACGGCTTCGACGGCCAGCAGCCGTACAACCCCGACGAGGTCCGCGAGGCGCTCCAGATCGGCCCGGACACCCCGATCATCACGACGGACGCCCGCCACCGCTCGGACGCGAAGTCAGCGCTGATCACGCTGGTGGAGCACGCGCTGATGGCCCGTTTGCGGTAGGCGGCTTCCCGCGAGAGACAGATGGGGGCGGCAGCCATTCAATGGCTGCCGCCCCCATCTGTCTCTGTATCTGCGTCTGCATCACGGCAGAAGTGGCACACCATCCCCCACAGCGCCCGGCTGCTCCGGAATGAGCGGCAGAGCAGCTCCAGTATGTCGAGCACGGAGGCCAGCAACTCCATTGCCGCACGCCGCCATTAATGGTTCCCAGGAGATTCTTGCGTACGTCCGAGCCCTTGATCTCGTGCTGGATCACATCGGACAGCTGCTCGGCTTTGCGCAGCTGTGGCCGGTAGTGCTTCTTCACCTCAAGGAAGTCCCACGTGAGGTCCTTCACCTGGGAACGCGGCACAGTGAACCCTCCGACGACGAGCACGGGTGGCGCGTCGGGACGGGCAGGATCGAGCGTCTGCCCGTTCCCCGCCTCGTCGATGTAGCAGAGATGCACTGAACCGAACCTCCCCGAAAACACATCTGTGGCCGCCCCCGAAGGGACGGCCACAGGGTCTGCGCAGCCATATGCGCGATATTTTGTGTGCTGCTCCGCAGCTTGCCAACGCCCAGCCCGCCCGGTCAAGGCGAACGTCACGCCATGTTGACAGTGGTTTTCAGTCAGTGGCGCTGCCCCGGGCCGGCTGCCCAAGTGCCGCGAGCAACCCCGCTCCCCAACGAGTCGGGCCACACGAGACTGCCAGTACTGCCGGGGCGCATGGAGATGAGCTGCGCAGCCCGCTCGGGGTTACGCAGCGACATACGGAACCCGCCATCCAAGGCCGAGACTTGGGCGCTTCCGTCGTCGTGGGCGAGGCCCCAGGCGGCGACGCGGGCGTCGCGGTCACCGTCCTCGGTGATGTATTCCTCGACCACAGCGAAGAGGCGGGGTGCGGTGGCGTTGACGAGGGCGTGGATCTCGTCGGTGAAGCCGTCGGGACGGTCGGGCTTCGGGAGGCCCGGGGATACGGTGGTCATGGCAATTTTCCTTTGCGTGCAGGGAGTTGCGTGTGAGAACGATAGACATGAACGCATAGATCTATGCCGTAAATTCTGTATGCTCTATGCGATTCACCCGTGTGAGGGACGTGCAGCACTCCCGCACGGACAGGAGAGGAGAAACCAGTGGCAGCGACTGGCCCACCCACGCTGAGGCAGCGACGACTGGGAACCGAGCTGCGCAAACTCCGCGAGCGGGCTGGGCTGAGCTCTACGGCGGGTGCCGCGCGCATCGGCGTACAGCAGGCCCGGATGAGCATGATGGAGGCAGGGCGCCACGGCGTCAGTGACGAGCGCGTACGTGCGCTGGCACTCGCCTACTCGTGCGACGACAGCGACTTGGTTGAGGCGCTGGCTGCGATGACTGGGCGTCGCGGCCGGGGTTGGTGGGACGAATACCGAGAGCTGCTCCCGCCCTCACTTGTCGAGGTCGCCGAGTTCGAGGCCGACGCCACCGAGCTGCGAGTCGGCGTGGTTGTCACCATGCCGGGCCTCGTTCAGACCCTCGACCACGCACGCGCGGCCTTCCAGCAGAGCGTCCCCTCCCTGCGCCCGTACGAGATCGAGCACCGGGTCTCATTCCGCATCAAGCGTCAGGCGATCCTGTTCGCGGAGAGGCCGACCCCGTACACCGCGATCGTTCACGAGGCCGCACTGCGGATGCGGGTGGGCTCCCCGGGCGTGATGCGCGACCAGCTTCTGCACTTGAACGAGATGAGCGAGCGCGGAAACATCCGCATCCTCGTCGTCCCCTTCGACCAGGTCGACTTTCCAGCCTCGGGGCAGCCCATCAGTTACGGGTCAGGACTCGTCCCGCAACTGGACACGGTCCTACTCGACTCCGACCACGGCTGCGACTTCCTCGACGCTGAAGCCCAGTTGCATCGATACCGCTCCGTACTCGACCGCATGGAGGCGTGCGCGCTCGCGCCCCATAAGACCCGCGACTTCATCCGCCGCCTGGCCAAAGACCTGTGAGGGAAGCCCGTGCATGCCTACACCTGGCAGAAGTCCTCGTACAGCACCGAGGGCGCGAACTGCCTCAACCTCGCCGCCGCACCCGACGGCACCCTCCGCCTGCGCGAGAGTGACGACCCTGACCGAATACTGGCCGTAGATCGAGAGGGACTCTCCGCGCTGCTGGCGACGATCAAGGAACCTCGGGGCAGCAACTGACGTGTCCGACCTGGAACGGCCTGTGCCCAACGTCCGTACGGTTGACACAGGGGCCCGGAACAGATGCTGGTCAAAGACTGTCAGGGCCTCTACCGGGCCGCTCTGGGCACTCGTAAGCCGAGTCGTCATGGAAACAGCAATCGCCGGACGGACTCCTCGCGGAGTCCGTCCGGCGATGGGGCAAGCAGGTGCTCAGCCGTGCCAGCTGTGCGGGGCCCGGAAGCCGGGCTCGCGCTCCAGGCGGCGCCAGCCGGCCTTGCGGTGGCCGCGGTGGGCCGGGGCTTCGGACGGCTGGGCGGCGGCGCGTGCCAGGAGGATGGCGGTGATGGCGGCGACTTCCTCGGGCTCGGCGTGGCCCTTCTCGACACGAATGTCAGGGGTGCTCATGGGCTTCAGTCTCCGTGAGAGAGGTTTCCGCGGGGGATCCCCCGGGTTACAGCGGATCCGCTGGGTTACTGCGGGGGGTTGCCGTGCTTGCGGGACGGCAGGTCGGCGTGCTTGGTGTGCAGCATCGCCAGGGACTGGATGAGGACCTCGCGGGTTTCCGCCGGGTCGATGACGTCGTCCACCAGACCACGCTCGGCCGCGTAGTACGGGTGCATGAGCTCGGACTTGTACTCCTTGACCATCCGGGCCCGCATGGCCTCGGGGTCCTCCGCGTCGGCGATCTGGCGGCGGAAGATGACGTTGGCGGCACCCTCCGCACCCATCACGGCGATCTCGTTCGTCGGCCACGCGTACGTCAGGTCCGCACCGATGGACTGGCTGTCCATGACGATGTACGCACCTCCGTAGGCCTTGCGCAGGATCAGGGAGATCCGCGGGACCGTCGCGTTGCAGTAGGCGTACAGCAGCTTCGCGCCGTGCCGGATGATTCCGCCGTGCTCCTGGTCGACGCCCGGGAGGAACCCGGGTACGTCCAGGAACGTGACGATCGGGATATTGAAAGCGTCACACATCTGGACAAAGCGCGCAGCTTTTTCCGACGCCTCGATGTCCAGGACGCCGGCCAGGGACTGCGGCTGGTTGGCCACGATGCCCACCACCTGGCCGTCCAGCCGGGCCAGCGCGCAGATGATGTTGCGGGCCCAGCGCTCGTGGACCTCCAGGTAGTCGCCGTCGTCGACGATCTCCTCGATGACCTTGGTCATGTCGTACGGACGGTTGCCGTCGGCCGGGACCAGGTCCAGCAGGACGTCCGAACGGCGGTCCGGCACGTCCGCGGACTCCGCGCGCGGCGGGTTCTCGCGGTTGTTCTGCGGGAGCATCGACAGGAGGTAGCGCACCTCGGCGAGGCAGGTCTCCTCGTCGTCGTAGGCGAAGTGACAGACGCCCGAGGTCTCGGCGTGCACGTCCGCGCCGCCCAGACCGTTCTGGGTGATCTCCTCGCCTGTCACGGCCTTGACCACGTCCGGGCCCGTGATGAACATCTGGGAGGTCTCGCGGACCATGAAGACGAAGTCCGTCAGAGCGGGGCTGTAGGCCGCGCCGCCGGCGCACGGGCCGAGCATCACCGAGATCTGCGGGATGACCCCGGACGCCCTGGTGTTGCGCTGGAAGATGCCGCCGTAGCCGGCGAGGGCGCTGACGCCCTCCTGGATGCGGGCACCGGCACCGTCGTTCAGGGACACCAGGGGCGCCCCGGCCGCGATGGCCATGTCCATGATCTTGTGGATCTTCGTGGCGTGGGCCTCGCCCAGCGCGCCGCCGAAGATACGGAAGTCGTGGGCGTAGACGAAGACCGTACGGCCCTCCACCGTGCCCCAGCCGGTGATGACGCCGTCGGTGTACGGCTTCTTGCCCTCCAGGCCGAACCCGGTCGCCCGGTGCCGGCGCAGTTGCTCGACCTCCCGGAAGGAACCCGGGTCCAGGAGCAGCTCGATGCGCTCCCGCGCGGTCAGCTTGCCCTTGGCGTGCTGCGCCGCGGTCGCCTTCTCACCGGGGCCGGCCAGTGCCTGCGCACGGATCTCGTGCAGCTCGGCGACCCGCCCGCGCGCGTCCGTCGGCTCACCCGTCGACTCACCCGGCGCCTCATCCAAAACGGTCATGTAGCGACCTTACGAAAACCACCAACGAAAGCTCGCCGTCGACTCCGTACAGTCTCCGGACCGTTTTCCTGGTACCACTGAACAGAACCTCAGGCCCATGCAGCCGTTCCGACTGCTCAGAGGACCTCACGCTTGTAGAGGTCACACAAAGAGATCAGCCGAGAGCCACCTCACGTTCATGGGTGGCACACTCCCTCGCCGGAGTGACAATCAGACCCAGTCGGCGGTCCGTGGAGAGCACCTCGGCCGCGTCGTCCGCCCGGACCGCCTCGCGAACAGGGTGGCCCCAGACGATCTCCAGGGGTGCGCCCGTACGGGCGGCTCGCTCACGCAGAGGGTAGCGGTACGGGCCCCGGCGGCGGACCAGCACGCTCGCTCTGGCGGACGCGGTCGGTCCGCGCACCGTACCGGCCTGCCGGAAGGTGGCGGCGGTGAGGCCCGAGGGAGGGAGCGTGCTGGTCCGCCTGGCGGTATTCACGCCACGATTTCGCCGATGACGTTGATGTGCGCCCGGAATAGGTCTACCGTCGTCACCGTTAACCTCGTTGAATCTTCAACATCCTCTCCCCGGGAGCACATCATGGGCATCTTCGGCCGCAAGGACAGCACCGACACCGGCACCGCGGCGCCCGCCGCCGTGAACCCCGACCTCGCCGCGCTGACCGGCGACTACACGCTCGACCCGGCCCACTCGACGATCGGCTTCGTGGCACGCCACGCCATGGTCACCAACGTCAAGGGCAAGTTCCTCGACTTCAGCGGCACGCTCCACCTGGACGGCAGCGCCCCGTCCGCGTCCACGGCGTCCCTCGACGTCACGATGGACAGCATCGACACCGGGTCCCCGGACCGCGACGGACACCTGAAGAGCTCGGACTTCTTCAAGACGGACGAGTTCCCCACCATGACCTTCCGCTCCACCTCGGCCGAGGCCCTGGGCGGCGACGACTACCGGATCACCGGTGACCTGGAGATCCTCGGCACCACCAGGCCGCTCACCATCGACCTCGAGTTCAACGGCGCCGCGAAGGACCCGTTCGGCAACGAGCGCGTCGGCTTCGAGGGCAAGGCGGAGATCCTGCGCTCCGACTGGGGCCTGACCTGGAACACGGCGCTGGACACGGGCGGCGTCCTGGTCTCCGACAAGATCAAGCTGAGCTTCGACATCTCGGCGATCAAGAACGCGTGAGCTGTCCGCGCCGGTCCTCCCGGCCGCGTCTTTGAGCGTCCCCGCCCTTGAGCGTCCCCGCCCGCCGTTCCGGCACGGGGAGGGCGGGCGCTCGCGTGTGCGGCGCCGGGCGCCGTGACCGGACCGCGGTGGCCGGATCCCGCCCCTCGCCCCTTGTGTGCGCCGACCGCGTTCTCGTCATCCGGTTCGAGCGCGTCAGAACCCTCCGCCGAAGTCTCCGCCGCCCCCGCCGAAATCGCCGCCTGAGCCGAAGTCCCCTCCCCCGCCGAAGCCGCCGCCGAAGTCGTCCGAGTTGAAGTCGGCGCCGGACAGGTCGCCGCCGTCGTAGCCGCCGGTGCCGAAGTCGCCGTAGCCCGCGCCGTAGTCGGCGGCGTAGGACGGGGTGGCCATCATGCTGCCGAGCAGGGTGCCGACCAGCAGGCCGGGCAGGATGCCGCCGCCGAAGTAGCCGCCCGCCCAGGGGCCGTACGCGGGGCCCGCCTCCCAGTACGGGCGGCGGCCGTACTCGGTGTCGACCTCGCGGACCATCGGGTCACGGCCGTCGGCGAGCCGGGCCTGGTCGGCCGCGCAGACCGGGACCTCACGGGTCGCGCCGCCCGGGGGCGTCCAGGTCATGTCGGCGACCGAGGGACCGTGGCGCGGGTCGAAGAAGCAGGGCGGCCGGCGCTCGGGCAGGGGCCGGCCCTCGCGGCGGGCGGCCAGCGCGGCGAGCGAGAAGCGCCCGTCCTCCAGGGCCTGGGTGACGGCCCGTACGTCCTCCGGTTTCGCGGCCTCCGCCATGGCCGACTTCGCCCGGTCGTAGGCGTCCAGCGCCCGCTCGTAGTCCGCGCGCATGACGTCGTCCGCGCCCGCCTCCGCCGGATGGAAGTCGAGTCGGTCCAGCTCCTCGCCGAACGCGGTGATGTCCTCGTCGACGACCACCCGCAGCTTCTCCAGCGCGGCCCGCTGCTCCTCCGCGTGGCGGCGCCGGTTGCGGCGGACCAGCGTGTAGGCGCCCGCGCCGGCGACGGTCAGGACGACCCCGGCGGTGATCAGCCCGGTGGTGCCCACTCCGCCGCCGCTGTCGGAGGAGCCCCAGGTGGAGGGGGCCGAACCGCCCATGTTGGTGAGGGCGCTGTTGGTGAAGTCGCTCAGCTGGGCCCCGGTCTTCTCCCCCTCGACGGTGGTGACCAGGTTCCGCACAGCGGCCCGCGGCAGGACGGCGGAGTCGGCGCGGGCGTCGAAGCGGTCACCGAGACGGACCGCGTACAGGCCGGTGATCCCGGTGGCGGTGCGCAGCTTGGTGAAGAGGTCCTGGGTGGGGTAGCCGGCGGGCAGGACCGCCACGAAGAGCGGCTTGTCCGTCTTCTTGATCTGCCGGGCGAGCGAGTCGGCGTCCGCCCGCGACAACTGTGCCGACGCGGCGGGATCGACGTACACCGGGCTCTCGCGCAGGGCCTTGGCGACGGCCGGGACACTCGTGGCCGCGGTGGCGGTGGGGGCGCCCGCCGTCAGAACCGTCAGGACGGCCAGGACGGCGAGCACCGCTGCGAGCAGCAGCCGGATCGGACCTCGGGTCGGTAGCGCGGCCTTCATACCTCGAAACTACCCGAAAGGCCGAGGACCGGGCAGGTGAGCAGGCAGGCGTCCACACCTCCCGGCAGGCCACTGGGACCCTCTCCACCGCCTCTGCGTACCGCCCGGTCAGGAGTAGACGGCCCGCCACGGCGGCGGCCGTCGGGGCTCGGGGCTGGGCCACGGCGGCGGCCGTGGGAGGGCTTCGTGTTCAGATGCCCCCCCGTGCCGGGTGCCTACTCCGCCGGCTCCACGCCCGCCCGCAGCAGCCCGTACGCGTACGCGTCCTCCAGGGCCTGCCAGGACGCGGCGATGACGTTCTCCGCGACGCCGACCGTCGACCACTCCCCCGCCCCGTCGGACGTGGAGATCAAAACGCGGGTGGTGGACTGGGTGCCGTGGACGCCCTCCAGGATGCGGACCTTGTAGTCGACGAGGTCCAGCTTGGCGAGCTGGGGGTAGATCTTCTCCAGCGCGACTCGCAGGGCGCGGTCCAGGGCGTTGACCGGGCCGTTGCCCTCCGCCGTGGCGACGATGCGCTCACCCTTGGCGTAGAGCTTGACCGTGGCCTCGTTGGCGTGGGTGCCGTCGGGGCGGTCCTCGACGATCGCGCGCCAGGACTCGACCTCGAAGTACTTGAGGGGCCTGCCCTCGATCTCGGCGCGGAGCAGCAGCTCGAACGACGCGTCCGCGGCCTCGTACGTGTAGCCCTTGAGCTCGCGTTCCTTCACCCGCGCGACCACCCGGCCGACCAGCTCGCGGTCGTCGCCGAGGTCGACACCGAGTTCCTTGCCCTTGAGTTCGATCGAGGCGCGGCCCGCCATGTCCGACACCAGCATCCGCATGGTGTTGCCGACCAGCTCCGGGTCGATGTGCTGGTACAGGTCCGGGTCGACCTTGATCGCGGAGGCGTGCAGGCCCGCCTTGTGGGCGAAGGCGGAGACGCCGACGTAGGGCTGGTGGGTGGAGGGGGTGAGGTTGACGACCTCGGCGATCGCGTGCGAGATGCGGGTCATCTCCCGCAGGCGGCCCTCGGGCACCACCTTCATGCCGTACTTCAGCTCCAGCGCCGCGACCACCGGGAACAGGTTGGCGTTGCCGACCCGCTCGCCGTAGCCGTTCGCCGTGCACTGGACGTGGGTCGCGCCCGCGTCCACGGCTGCGAGGGTGTTGGCGACCGCGCAGCCCGTGTCGTCCTGGGCGTGCATACCGAGCCGGGCGCCGGTGTCCGCCAGCACCGTGGAGACGACCGCCTGGACCTGCGCCGGGAGCATGCCGCCGTTGGTGTCGCAGAGGATCACGACGGACGCGCCGGCGTCCGACGCCGCCCGTACGACGGCCTTCGCGTACTCCGGGTTGGCGCGGTAGCCGTCGAAGAAGTGCTCGCAGTCGACGAAGACCGTGCGGCCCTGCTCGCGCAGGAAGGAGACGGTGTCGCGGACCATCTCCAGGTTCTCGTCCAGCGTGGTGCGCAGGGCGAGCTCGACATGGCGGTCGTGGGACTTCGCGACGAGGGTGATCACCTCGGCGCCCGACTCCAGAAGCGCTCTGACCTGCGGGTCCTCGGAGGCCTTTGCGCCGGCCCGCCGGGTCGCGCCGAAGGCGACCAGCCGGGCGTGCTGGAAGTCGATCTCCTTCTGGGCGCGGGCGAAGAACTCGGTGTCCCGCGGGTTGGCGCCGGGCCAGCCGCCCTCGATGAAGCCCACGCCGAAGTCGTCCAGGTGCCGTGCGATCGCCAGCTTGTCCGCGACGGTGAGGTTGATGCCCTCCCGCTGGGCGCCGTCGCGCAGGGTGGTGTCGAAGACGTGGAACGAGTCGTCGAGCTCGCTGGTTTCGGTCATGGTGTCAAGGCTCCTGTGTTGGATCTCGGTCTACCGGAATGACCGGCTCCACCGTCCCCAGATGGTCCCTCACGCTCTCGCCTCCGGCTGTGGGTGGGCCAGAAATGCGAAAAACCTCTCGCGGGTGCGAGAGGTCTGCGCGCGGGTCGAGACGACGGTGTCCGCCCGTACCTTGTCGTACGTGGCGGTCACTGCGGACCGGCGCGCCTGCTGCCAATAATCATGGCGAACGAGAGCACGGGGGCATTCTGGCACAACCCGCCCCCGTGCTCACGGCCCGTCTCAGCATGCGAGCCCGCGATCTTCCGCCCGGGACGTCCGGGGCCCGGAAGGCACAGCGGAGTCGGCGGACGAAGCCGTCGTAGTGGCCGTTGGTTTCGTCGCGGCCCGGGGCCCGCCTCTTCGTCGACCGCGGGGCGGTCAGCCCAGCTTGTGCATCCAGCCGTGCTTGTCCTCGGTCACACCCCGCTGGATGCCCAGCAGGGCCTCGCGCAGTCGCAGTGTGACGGCGCCCGGGGTGCCGTCGCCGTGGGTCCAGGCGGAGTCCTTGGTCTTGACGTGGCCGATGGGGGTGACCACGGCCGCGGTGCCGCAGGCGAAGACCTCGGTGAGGGCACCGGAGGCGGCGTCCGCGCGCCACTGCTCCAGGGTGATGACGCCCTCCTCGGCGGTGTAGCCGAGGTCGCGGGCGGCCTGGAGGAGGGAGTCGCGGGTGATGCCCTCCAGGATGGAGCCGGTCAGCTCCGGGGTGACGATGCGGTCGCCGTAGACGAAGGCGATGTTCATGGAGCCGGACTCCTCGACCTTCGTGCGGGTCACCGCGTCGAGGTAGACGACCTGGTCGCAGCCGTTGGCCGCGGCCTCGGCCTGCGGCAGCAGGGAGGCCGCGTAGTTGCCGCCCGTCTTGGCGTCACCGGTGCCGCCGGGGACCGCGCGCACGTGGTCCTCGGAGACCCAGATGGTGACCGGCTTGACGCCGCCGGCGAAGTAGGCGCCGGACGGGGAGGCGATCAGCATGAACAGATACTCGTTCGCCGGGTGCACGCCGAGCGCGGCCTCCGTGGCGAACATGAACGGGCGCAGGTAGAGGGACTCCTCGCCGCCGTGCGGCGGCACCCAGTCGGCGTCCTGGCCGAGCAGCGCGTCGAGGGCCGCGATGAACAGCTCCTCGGGAAGCTCCGCCATGGCCATGCGGCGGGCCGAGCGCCGGAACCGGCGGGCGTTGGCCTCGGGGCGGAAGACCGCGACCGAACCGTCGGCCTGGCGGTACGCCTTGAGACCCTCGAAGATCTCCTGGCCGTAGTGCAGGACGTGGGTCGAGGGGTCGAGGGAGATCGGCCCGTACGGGACGAGCTGCGCGTCGTGCCAGCCCCGCCCCTCCGTCCACCTGATCGTCACCATGTGGTCGGTGAAGTGGCGGCCGAACCCGGGGTTGGCCAGGATCGTCTCGCGCTCGGCGGCGGAGAGCGGGCTGGCGGAGGGCTTGAGCTCGATCGTCGTGGGCGTCGTCATGAGTGGTGTCCTTCACCGGTTGTAGTGACGGGCCGCGCTCACGCCCGTACTGCCAGTGGCCAGTGCTAGGACGTCCGAGCATTCCCTCATTCCGCGGCTCCGCGTCCGATTATCGCAAGCGGGAGTCCGATGGGGGTACCGCCCATGCCTTTGCGGGCGTGGGGGAGGAAACGGCGTGAAATGCGACCCGGGGATGATGGTGGCACCCGGCGGGAACATGCGAAAGCCGCCGGGTACGGAGTGACCCGGCGGCTTACAGGAAGCGGCGGGTCAGCCGGCTACGCGTACGGCGAGCGCGTCGCCGATCTCGGAGGTGCTGCGGGCCGGCTTGCCGGTGCGCTCCGCGAGGTCGACGGCGACCGCCTCGTCGATACGGGCGGCCTCGGCCTCGTAGCCGAGGTGACGCAGGAGCAGGGCGATGGACAGGACCGTGGCGGTGGGGTCGGCCTTGCCCTGGCCGGCGATGTCCGGGGCCGAGCCGTGCACGGGCTCGAACATCGAGGGGAACTCGCCGGACGGGTTGATGTTCCCGCTCGCGGCGACGCCGATGCCGCCGGAGACGGCCGCGGCGAGGTCGGTGATGATGTCACCGAAGAGGTTGTCGGTGACGATCACGTCGAAGCGCTCGGGCTGCGTGACCAGGTAGATGGTCGCCGCGTCCACGTGCATGTACTCGGTGGTGACGTCGGGGAACTCCGCGGCCACCTTGTTGAAGATGTTCGTCCACAGGTGACCCGCGAAGGTCAGCACGTTGTTCTTGTGGATCAGCGCGAGCTTCTTGCGCGGGCGGGCCTGGGCGCGGGCGAACGCGTCCCGGACCACGCGCTCCACACCGAAGGCCGTGTTGACGGAGACCTCGGTGGCGACCTCGTGCTCGGTCCCCTTGCGGATGGTGCCGCCGTTGCCCGTGTACGGGCCCTCGGTGCCCTCGCGGACGACCACGAAGTCGACCTGCGGCTCACCGGCCAGCGGGGTGGCGACACCCGGCAGGAGCTTCGAGGGACGCAGGTTGACGTGGTGGTCGAAGGCGAAGCGGAGCTTGAGCAGGAAGCCGCGCTCCAGGACGCCGGACGGCACCGACGGGTCGCCGATCGCGCCGAGCAGGATGGCGTCGTGCTGCTTGAGGGCGTCGAGGTCGGCGTCGGTGAGGGTCTCACCGGTGGCGTGGTAACGCGTGGCGCCGAAGTCGTAGTCCTTGGTCTCCAGCTTCACATCCTGCGGAAGGACGGCGGAGAGGACCTTCAGGCCCTCGGCCACGACTTCCTGGCCGATGCCGTCACCGGGGATCACTGCGAGATTGATGCTGCGAGACATGTCGGAACCGTACTCCCTGTCCCATGGGATGACATGCGGTGTCCGCGATACGGACACGACAGGGGGAGGTTCGCGTCAACACGTTGCCGTGCGTTCACCCGTACGTATGGCGGGTGTTGTGGCGAGCGTTGAGGTCCGCTGGGAACTTATCCCCATGGAGACACCCGACTGCGGCATTCCGGCCGACCTCGCGCGCCGGATGAGCATGGCCGAGCAGCACGAGTACCTGCGCACCAAGCTGTCCCGGCGCCGCACGCTGGTGACGGCGGGCGCGGTGGCCGGCGGGCTGCTGACGGGGTGTTCGAGCGGCGACGTGCCGCGCGGCGCGGTCAGCCCGACAGCCCTGTCCGCGTCGGCATCCGCCTCCACGTCCGCGTCGGCGTCCCGGGTGAACGGTTCGGCCGTGGCGCCCTTCGGCCGCCATCTCGCCTTCGGTGCCGACCCGAAGACCCAGATGCGGATCTCCTGGCAGGTGCCGCTCGCGGTGCGCAAGCCGTACGTCCGGATCGGTACTCGGCCCGACGAGCTGAGCCGGAAGATCGACGCCGAGATACGCGACCTGCACACTCCGGGTGTGAGCGGGGTACGTCTGGCGCTCGACCAGTTCTACGGGCACGCGGCGCTGGACGGCCTGCTCCCCGGGACGACGTACTACTACGGCGTGGGCCACGACGGCTTCGACCCGGCCGCCCCCGCCCACCGCTCGACGATCGGCTCGTTCCGTACCGCCCCGTCGGCCCCGGAGCGGTTCGTGTTCACCGCGTTCGGCGACCAGGGCGTCAGTCGGGCGGCCGCCGCCAACGACCATGTCCTGCTGCGCCAGAAGCCCGCCTTCCACCTCCACGCGGGCGACCTCTGCTACGCCGACGGCACCGGCCACGGCGAGAAGTCGGACGGCTACGACCCCGGCTACTGGGACCTGTTCCTCAAGCAGAACGAGCAGGTCGCGCGGTCGGTCCCGTGGATGGTGACGACCGGCAACCACGACATGGAGGCCTGGTACTCCCCGGAGGGCTACGGCGGCCAACTGGCCCGCTGGTCCCTCCCGGACAACGGCGTCGACCCGCGTACCGCACCGGGCGTGTACGCGTTCACGTACGGCAACGTCGCCTGTGTGGCACTGGACGCGAACGACGTGTCGTACGAGATCCCGGCCAACCTCGGCCACACGGGCGGGAAGCAGACGGCCTGGCTGGACGCGAAACTGGCCGCACTGCGGGCGGACCCCTCGGTCGACTTCGTTGTGGTCTTCTTCCACCACTGCGCCTTCTCGACCTCCTCGCACGCCTCCGACGGGGGCGTGCGCGAGGAGTGGTTGCCGCTGTTCGCGAAGCACCAGGTGGATCTGGTGATCAACGGGCACAACCACGTCTACGAACGCACGGACGCCATCAGGAACGGCGAGGTGGGCCGGCCGGTCCCGATCGGCGCCTCGACCGACCCGACCCGCGACGGGATCGTGTACGTCACGGCGGGCGGCGGCGGCAGGGACCTGTACGGCTTCCCGGTGGGCGTGAAGGAGAGCTACGAGGGGCACGTCAAGGACCGCGAGTCCGTGGAGTCCTTCCAGTGGACGAAGGCGCAGCAGCCCAGGAAGGAGACCGTGGAGTGGTCCCGGGTGCGCTACCGCGGGTTCTCCTTCCTCTCGGTGGAGGCCCAGAGCGGTACGCGACCGAAGCTCACGGTGTCGGCGCTGGCGCAGAGCGGGGAGCGCATCGACCATTTCGAGGTGCGGCGCGGCGCATGAGCCCGCGCCGCACCTCGTACGGGTGCGGCTCCCGGCTGGTACGGCTCCCGACAGGCGCGTCGGTTGCGACTCCCCGCCGGTACGGCTCCCGACGGGTACGGCTCCCGACGGGTGCGACTCCCGCTGCTGCGGGCTTCGCGCCGACATGGGGCTTCGCGGCTGGTGCGGGCTTCCCTGCCGGTCCGGGCTTCGCGGCTCAGTGGCCGGTCGAGCCGCCGTTGTCGCGGCGGTCGAGGGCGCGCTGGAGCGCGGCGGCGGCGTTCTTGCGGTCGGACTCGCTCGTACGGGAGATGTGACGGACTCGAGGGCGGACGGTCGTCTCGGCCATGGGGAATCGACTCCTTCGAGATCCCGGACTGCGGAACAAGGGTGACGAGATTCCCCCCACTGCCTCACGGGCGTGGGAGGTGCCCCCGGAGGGAGCGGGAAGCGGTGCCGCAGGGATCGCCTGCACGGGCCCGACTCGCGACCGTCATTCGCTGGATGGAGCGAGACGTTCAGCTTCTACAAAGCTAAGGGAGGGCGGCCTGCCTGTCTGCACAATTACTCGGACTTCCTACTATCTGAGACGGTGGAATGAGTCACCCGCCCAGTTGTCCGATGTATTTTGCTGCACAACTTCTTGACAGCCTCATTCGCGACGTCCACCCTCACAGTCATCCGATGACTGTGACTGGGAGAGCCGCATGCCCCCCATACCGGCCCTGTTAAGACCACGCCCCCTCGCACTGACTCTCTGTTCCGCACTGCTCGCCACCGCGGTGGCCGCGCCGTCCGCCCTCGCCGGCCCGACGGACCGGGGACGGTCCTGGGAGGTGGCGGGTCCGCCGGGCTCCCCCACGGCCGTGGTGGCGCTCGACCCGACCGACGGGCACCCCACCCTGGCCGTCAGACGCGGCGGCCGTACGGTCCTGGAGCCCTCGCCCGTCGGCCTGGTCACCGAACGGGCCGACTTCTCCAAGGACCTGACCTTCACCGGCCGCACCAACCGCACGGTGGCCGGGAGTTACACCAGCACGACGGGCAAGTCCGAGCGACGCGTCGTCCGCATGACCGAGTCCCGCTTCCGCTTCCGTACGGCGGCCGGGGCCCGCGTCGACCTGGTGACCCGGGTGGCCCGGGACGGCGTCGCGTACCGCTATGTGCTCCCCCGCGACCAGGGCGACGTCCTGCGCGAGACCTCCGCGTTCACACTGCCCGCGGGCACGGACGCGGTCATCGGCAAGTACCGCGCCGACAACGAGCTGCCCTTCGTCCGGTACGCGTCCGCGACCGAGCCGGCGACGGGCCCGTACGCGATGCAGGCCCTCTTCAAGACCCCAGGCGGCCAGGCTCTGATCGCCGAGTCGGACGTCAACGGCAGCTACTCGGGCGCCCACCTGACGCACGAGGCGGGCTCCTCGACCTACCAGGTCGGCCTCTGGAACGACGAACCCGTTCAGGTCCCGGACGGCTCCGGGCTCACCACGCCCTGGCGGGCGGTCATCACCGGCGACCTCGCGACCGTCACCGAGTCGACCTTCGTCGACGACCTGGCCCCGCCCTCCCGCGTCCGCGACACCTCGTGGATCAAGCCCGGTCCCGGGCTGTGGACCTGGCTCGCGGGCGGCAAGACGGCCGGGCAGAGCCTCGACGCGCAGAAGGGTTACGTCGACTACGCCGCCGAGCGCGGATGGCCGTACGAGGTCGTGGACTCGGGCTGGTACTTCAAGCCGGGCGAGTGGGAGGTCATCGACCCCGACTGGCAGACCAACAGCTGGATGCCCGAGCTGGTGCGGTACGGGGCGGCCAAGGGCGTCAAGATCCAGGTCTGGCTGCACTACACGCTGCTCACGGACCCGGTCGAGCGCGAGAAGTGGCTGTCCACGCTGGAGCGCTGGGGCGTGAAGGGCGTCAAGATCGACTTCATGGACTCGGAGTCGCAGGAGCGGTTCCGCTGGTACGACGACGTCCTGGAGGCCACCGCCCGCCACCACCTGATGGTCAACTTCCACGGCTCGACCATCCCGAAGGGCATGCAGCGCACCTGGCCGCAGGTGCTGACCTTCGAGGGCGTCGGCGGCGAGGAGAAGCGCAACAACACGGCCGAACACCTCGCGTCCCTGCCCTTCACCCGCAACGTCATCGGCTCGATGGACTTCACCCCCGGTGCCTTCCACCGTCCGTACCGGCCCAACGTGGCCTCGGACGCGGGTGAGCTGGGCCTGACGGTGCTGTACGAGTCCGGCATCCAGAACCTCTCCGGGACGCCCGAGTCGTACGAGGCCCGTCCCGAGGCCCGTCGCTACCTGGAGCAGCTGCCCGCGCGCTGGGAGCGGACCCGGCTGCTGACCGGTGATCCCGGACGCGCCGCGGTCCTCGCCCGGCAGGCGCCGGACGGCCGGTGGTTCATCGGCGGTACGTTCGCGGGCGCGGCGCAGACCGTGGACGTACCCCTGCGGCTGGGTGCCGGCCGCTGGCTGGTGGAGACCGTCACGGACGGCCCGGCCGGACTCGTCCGCACCCCGCACGTGGTGCGCGACGGCGCCACCCTCTCCGTACCGGTGATCGCCGACGGCGGCTTCGCCGCGGTGGCGTGCCACTGGCGGGCGGGCCGCACGAGCTGCGACAACTGACCCTCGTCAGTCGCAGCACAGGGCGGTCGCGCCGGTGTCGGAACACCGTCGCGACCGCCTCCTGCGTGGTGGCGCCCCCTTCAGCGAGGGCACCCGTCAGCGCGGGCGTCAGCCCATGTGGGGGTACGGGTAGTCGGTCGGCGGGACCAGGGTTTCCTTGATGGCGCGGGTCAGGGTCCAGCGCATCAGGTTCTGCGGGGCGCCGGCCTTGTCGTTGGTGCCGGAGGCGCGGCCGCCGCCGAAGGGCTGCTGGCCGACGACGGCGCCGGTGGACTTGTCGTTGATGTAGAAGTTGCCGGCCGCGTACCGCAGCTTCTCCATGGTGTACGCCGCCGCGGCGCGGTCGTTCGCGATGACCGAGCCGGTCAGGGCGTACGCGGACACCTTCTCCATCTGCTCCAGCATCGCGTCGTACCGGTCGTCCTCGTAGACGTGGACCGCGAGGAAGGGGCCGAAGTACTCGGTCGTGAAGACCTCGTTCTCGGGGTCCGTGCACTCGACGACCGTCGGGCGGACGAAGTAGCCGACCGAGTCGTCGTACGTGCCACCGGCGACGATCGTGCAGGACGGGTCCGCCTCGGCCCGGTCGATCGCGGCCTTGTTCTTGGCGAAGGCCCGCTCGTCGATGACGGCGCCGACGAAGTTCGTCAGGTCGGTGACGTCGCCCATGGCGATGCCGTCGACCTCGGCCGCGAACTCCTCCTTGAAGCCGGAGTTCCAGATCGAGGCCGGGATGTACGCGCGGGAGGTCGCCGAGCACTTCTGGCCCTGGTACTCGAAGGCGCCGCGGGTCAGCGCGGTCTTCAGGACGGCTCGGTCGGCGCTCGGGTGGGCGACGACGAAGTCCTTGCCGCCGGTCTCGCCGACGATGCGCGGGTAGCCGCGGTACTTCTCGATGTTGGCGCCGACCGTCTTCCACAGGTGCTGGAAGGTCCTGGTCGAACCGGTGAAGTGGATACCGGCGAGCTCCGGGTGGTTCAGCGCCACCTCGGAGACGGCCAGGCCGTCGCCCGTGACCAGGTTGATGACGCCCTTGGGCAGACCGGCCTCCTCCAGCAGCCGCATCAGCAGCACGGCGGCGTGCGTCTGCGTCGGGGAGGGCTTCCAGACCACCACGTTGCCCATCAGCGCGGGCGCGGTGGGCAGGTTGCCCGCGATCGCGGTGAAGTTGAACGGCGTGATCGCGTAGACGAAGCCCTCCAGCGGGCGGTGGTCGAGGCGGTTCCAGACGCCCGGGGAGTTCGCCGGCGGCTGCTCGGCGAGCAGGTCACGCGCGTACGTGACATTGAAGCGCCAGAAGTCGACCAGCTCGCAGGGGCAGTCGATCTCGGCCTGCTGGGCCGTCTTCGACTGGCCGAGCATGGTGGAGGCGGCCAGCGTCTCGCGCCAGGGGCCGGCCAGCAGTTCGGCGGCGCGCAGGATGATCGCGGCGCGGTCGTCGAAGGACATCGCGCGCCAGGCGGGCGCGGCGGCCAGGGCCGCGTCGACGGCGTCCTGGGCGTCCTGCCGGGTGGCGTTGCCGTACGTGCCGAGGCGCGCCTTGTGGTGGTGCGGCTGCACGACGTCGACACGCTCGCCGCCGCCCAGTCGCTTCTCGCCGCCGATGGTGCAGGGCAGGTCGATCGGGCTGTCGGCCAGCTCCTTCAGCTTGGCCTCCAGCCGGGCCCGCTCGGGCGAGCCGGGGGCGTAGCCGTGCACCGGCTCGTTGACGGGGGTGGGGACCTGGGTCACAGCGTCCATGAGTGGGGTAACTCCTTACTGAGCGGGTGGGTCAGCCCTTGGTGACGAGGGAGCGGGCGAAGAAGCGCAGGTTCGCCGGCTTCTCCGCGAGCCGCCGCATGAAGTAGCCGTACCAGTCGGTGCCGTAGGCGGTGTAGACGCGCATCCGGTGGCCCTCGGCGGCGAGCCGCAGGTGTTCGTCGCCGCGGATGCCGTAGAGCATCTGGAACTCGTACTCGCCGGGCTTGCGTCCCGCGCGGTGGGCCAGTTCCTGGGCGATGGAGATGAGACGCGGGTCGTGGGACCCGATCATCGGGTACCCCTCGCCCTCCATCAGGACCTTGAGGATCCGCACGTACGCCTTGTCGATCTCGTGCTTCTGCTGGTGGGCGACCTCGGCGGGCTCCCTGTACGCCCCCTTCACGAGTCGTACGCGACTGCCGTTCCCGGCGAGACGGCGGGCGTCGGCCTCGGTGCGGAAGAGGTAGGCCTGGATGACGCAGCCGGTCTGCGGGAAGTCCTTCCGCAGCTCCTCGTGGATGGCGAACATCGAGTCGAGGGTGGTGTGGTCCTCCGCGTCGAGCGTGACCGTCGTACCGATGGCGGCGGCGGCCTCGACGACGGGCCGGACGTTGGAGAGCGCCAGATCGTGCCCGCCGCCCAGCGCCTGACCGAACATCGACAACTTGACGGACATCTCGGCACGCGGGCCCAGCTCCAGCTGCTTCAGCCGGTCGACGAGCTCCAGGTAGGCGTCCCGGGCGGCGGCGGCCTGCCCGGGGGTGGTGATGTCCTCGCCGACGACGTCCATCGTCAGCTCCAGGCCCCGGCCGGTCAGCTCCCGGACGATCGGGACGATCTCGTCCACCGTCTCCCCCGGGATGAAGCGGTCGACGACCTGCTTGGTCACCGGGGCCGCCGAGATCAGGCGTCGGATCCGGTCACTGCGCGACGCGGCGAGAATCACGGGACCCAGCACGGGGCACCTCCACATACCAACCCGGATGAGGCCGTACCCGACGGTTCGGGAACGGCACGGAGAACCACCGTGAAACCTAAGGATCCCTCCGATCGTCGGCCATCGACAGCTGTCACGCATCCGTGCCGCAGATCTCAGACAGATGTATGAAGGCCGCGCGGAAACGCGGGAGAATGGCCGGGTGACATCGGAATTCAGGGACCCTTTCCATGACCACAAGGGCGACTACCAGGATCTGGTCGACGAGATCTCCGAGCTGCTGGGCGCTCCCGCGACGCTGGAGAGCCGGGACTTCGAGCTGATCGCCTTCGGCGCCTACGACAGCGAGGGCGAGCTCGACGCGGCGGCACTGGATCCGGTGCGCACCCGCTCGATCCTGACCCGCCGTTCGACGGCGGCCGTCCGGACGTGGTTCGAGGGCTTCGGCATCACCCGGGCCACCGGCCCGGTCCGCATCCCGCCGACCCCGGAGGCGGGGGTGTACCGGGGGCGGATCTGTCTCCCCGTGCGACATCGGGGGGTCGCCCTCGGATACGTCTGGCTCCTGGAGGAGGATCCGGGGCCGACCGAGCGGCAGCTGACGGCGGCGATGGAGGTGGCCACCCGCATCGGCGCCCTGCTCGCGGACGAGGCGCAGCACGGGGCGGATCTGAGCCGGGAACTGCGGGCCGTGCTGACCGCCGAAACTGACTGGCAGCACGACATGGCGGTCGCCGAACTCCGCACGGCCCTCGGTCCCCGCGCCGACGCTCTCCACACGGTGGTCTGCGTCGCCCCCTGGCCCTCGGCCGACCCGCAGGACGCGCCGTCGGTCCGCACGGTGCCGGGAGCGACGGCCCTGTGCTCGATCCCGTGGCGTACGACAGCCCACGCCCTCGCCCTGCTGGTGCGACTCCGCTCGGCGGACGTCCTGACACCGGCCACGTCGGCGGCGGGGCGGCTGCTGGAGCGGGCGCGGGAGGGAAACGGGAAGGGGACGGGGCAGGGGAAGGGGAAGGGGACGGGGACGGGTGCGGGTGCGGGTGCGGGTGCGGGGACGGGGACGGGGACGGGTGCTGGGGAGTCGGGGGCGCGCGCCGGGATCGCCGTTCCCCGCACCGGCCTCGCGGAACTGGGCGCCGCCTGGCGGGAGGCGTCCGCCGCCGCCCGGGCCGCCCTGGCCGAGCCCCGGTTCGGGCCGGTCGCCGAGTGGGCGTCCGTCGGCCCGTACCGGCTGCTGACCTCCCTCCCCCCGGACACGGACCACGACCCCGCCGTCCGCGCCCTCCTCTCCCCCGCCCACCGCGAACTCGCCCGCACCGCCGAGGTCTACCTCGACCGCGCCGGCCAGGCCGGACGCACCGCCGCCGAGCTGGGCGTCCACCGCCAGACCCTCTACTACCGGCTGTCCCGGGTCGAGAAGCTCACCGGCCTGGACCTGGACGACGGCGAGGACCGCCTGCTGCTGCACATGGCGCTGAAGCAGGCCCGGCTGCGCCCGCTTGCGGGGTCCACGATTCCGTGAGCTTTTCCGCGTGCTCATGAGCGCTGTCCGGGCACATCCGGGTGATCACGAGCACTGAGCCCTTTCACTGACTCAACGACCGCCTGGCTCACAGGGGCAGCGAATCGACATCGCCGCTCGGCCGCTTCCAGGCGCCATTTGCTGTGGCCGCGTACCGCCTGTTGGCGCCGCTCTTGTCAGGCGGACTGCTCAATCGTGCTTTGAAACGGCATCGATTCCAAGCTGCCACATTTCATAGTTCCCACATTCTGCCGTGATCTCGGCCGTCGCCTGAGCCGCGGTGAAGAAGTCATCGACCAACGGCGAGGTGCGCAATGCCGCCACCGCGAGGCACACCTGGTCGGGCGCCAGCTCCGGGATGGGCACATAGCTGACGTCCGGATGTGAGTAGAACACGGTCGCCGAACGGGCCAGGAACGAGATGCCCCGGCCGGCCGCGACATACTCGAGCGTCTCGTCCATCCCGCGCACCCGGTACCCGGCGTTAGGGTGCGGGCGCCTGGTGGGCTGCGTGCTCGGGTCGGCATGCCAGACCAGCGGTTCGCCGGCCAGGTCGGCCTCGGTGACCTGCTCCTTGCCGGCCAGCCGGTGACCGGCGGGCAGCACCGCCACCCGCGGCTCGGCGTACAGCGGGGTGACGCGCAGGCCGGCCTCGTCGATGGGCAGCCGCACATAGCCGATATCGATGCGGCCGTCGAGCAGCATCGATGCCTGGTCGTCCCATTCGATCCGCTGCACGTCCACGACCACGTCCGGGTGCCGGGATTCGAACGCCCGCGTCGCCGGGATGACCGCGACGCCCGCCCGGAAGCCGACCGTCAGCCGCTGGCTTCCGCGCGCGGCCACGGACACCCGACGGCGGACCGCGTGCGCGGAGGCGAGCAGCGGACCGGCGTCCGCCAGCAGTTGTCGGCCCGCGTCGGTCAGCCCCACGCCGTGGCGATCCCTGGTGAACAGCGAGGCGCCGAGATCCTGTTCGAGCGCGCGGATCTGCCGGCTGAGCACCGGCTGCGCGATATGCAGCTCATCGGCGGCACGGCCGAAGTGCAACTGGTCGGCCACGGCGACGAAGTAACGCAGTTTGCGCAGGTCCAGATCCATGGTTACCTCCCGGCCCGGTGATGCCTCCAGGGTATCACCGCGACTGAAAGAGGTCTTGGACACCCGCTCAAGCAAATGGCAACCTGAATAAGTACCTGATGGGGCCGAAGCGAATTCGGTATAAGACTTCGCCATCGAGGACTTGATGGCAGGGCACAGGCCCATAAATGGGCCCATCAGGAATTGAGCGCCGTTCATCGCGCAATTCGACCGCGCCGACGACGCAATTGTTGACCGGTCACAGCGACAGGGTGGGCATGGCGTCCTGTCCAGCTCCAGAAAGCAGGCATTCCATGAGCAGCATCAGCATTATCGGCCTGGGGAACATGGCGAGCGCCCTGGCCGGCCGGGCGCTCGCCGGCGGCAACGCCGTCGAGATCATCGGCCGCGACCCGGCCAAGGCCAAGGAATTGGCCGCCGCGCTCGACGGCGCCACTGTCGGGACGGCCGGCGCCGCCCCGGCCGGGGACATCGTCATCCTCGCCCTGCCGTACGCCGGCGCGGCATCGGTGGTCAGCGAGTACGGGGACGAACTACACGGCAAGGTCATCATCGACATCACCAACCCCGTCTCCCCCGATTCCCAGGGCCTCGTCACCCCCGACGGCAGTTCCGGCGCACAGGAGATCGCCAAGGTCGCCCCCGCCGGCACGCACGTCGTGAAGGCGTTCAACACGGTCTTCGGTCACATGCTGGCGCAGGGCAACCCGCTGGACGTGCTCATCGCCGGCGACGACGCCGAGGCCAAGGCGACTGTGTCGGCATTCATCAAGAGCCTCGGGCTGCGGCCGATGGACACCGGCCCCCTGGGGATGGCTCGCTGGCTGGAGGGAACGGGCCTGGTGATGATTGGCCTGGGCCAACGTGGCGCGGGGAGCTTCAACTTCACCCTCGACGTCAACACTTCTGCCTGAGCGCGCCCGCACCGCCACTTCTCGCGCCCACATCAATCACAAGGACCAGTAACATGCGCGTTTTCGTCACTGGAGGGACCGGCCATTCCGGTTCGTACATCGTTCCCGAGCTCATCGCCGCCGGGCACGAGGTCACCGGCCTGGCTCGGTCGGACACGGCCGCGGCGGCGCTGTCCGCGCTCGGCGCGAAGGTGCGCCGCGGCGACATCGAGGATCTCGACGGGCTCAAGGAGGCGGCCGCGGACTCCGACGGCGTCATCCACGTCGCGCACAGGCAGGACCTGCTTCCGTCCGGCGGGATCGACGCCGTGGCCGCCGCGGAGCTCCCGGTCATGCTCGCGTACGGCGAGGCATTGAGGGGAACCGGAAAGCCGCTGGTCGCAGCGGGGAGCATCGGCTCGCCCGGGCAGCACCTGGGCCGGCCGGCCACCGAGGAGGACCCTGCCCTTCTCGGCGGCGATGAGCACAAGGGCACCCTGCACGTTCGCAACGTCGTGGAAACCGCCGTAGTCGGCCTCGCTGAGCAGGGAGTGCGATCTTCGGTCGTGCGGATTGCCAACATCGCGCACAGCACGACCGACCGTACCGGCTTCCTCCCCACACTGATCGCGCTCGCGAAGGAGAAGGGCGTCGTCGGCTACCCCGGAGACGGCGCGAACCTGTGGAACGCCGTGCACATCCGCGATGTCGCCTCCTTGTTCCGCCTGGCGCTGGAGAAGGGGCCGGCCGGCAAATACTGGCACGCGGTTGGAGACGGGGCCATCCCGTTCCGCGACATAGCCGAGGCCATTGGCAGCCGTCTGGGCCTGCCCGCCGTGAGCATTCCCGCGGACGTACTGATGGTGCCGGGATACTTCGGGTTCCTCGCGAACATAGTCACGCAGAATTACCCGGCGTCCAACCTCATCACCCGCCGGACCCTTGGCTGGGAACCCGCCCAGCCAAGCTTGCTCGCCGATTTGGACAACGGCCATTACTTCTCCGCCAACTGACGGCAGGGACCCGAATCGCAACGAGCCCGGCATATGACAAGGGTTCGGCTCTTCTGGAAGGCGCTGAGAATATGACGACTGTGGGATTCATCGGAAGCGGATACATCGGCACTACGATCGCGCGGCTCGCCATCCAGGCCGGGCACCAGGTCGTGCTCAGCAACTCGCGCGGTCCCGAAACGCTCGCGGACACGGCTGCGGAACTGGGGCCGCGGGCGTCCGCGGCGACGAGCGGGGAGGCCGCGGCGGCCGGTGACATCGTCGTGGTCACGGTGCCGGTCAAGGCATTCCCTCACGTGCCCGCCGCGCCACTGGCCGGGAAGACGGTCATCGACACGTGCAACTACGGCCCCGAGCGTGACGGGCACATCCCCGAGCTCGACAGCAAGTCGCTCACCTCAAGCGAACTGCTGCTGCGGTACATCCCGGACGCCATGCTGGTGAAAGCGTTCAACAACATCTTCTACAAGCACCTGCTGTCACTCGCCCGCCCGGCGGGGGCGGCCGACCGCTCCTCCCTGCCGATCGCCGCGGACTCCGCGCCGGCGAAGGCGGCGGTGACCGAATTCATCGAATCCATCGGGTACAGCGTGGTGGACGCGGGACCGCTGGCCGATAGCTGGCGGCAGGCGACGGACACGCCGGTGTGGGGGACCCCGTACGGGCCGACCTCGAACGAGAAGGGCCAGCCGGTCGGCGAGGACGCCATCCGCGCGGCACTGGCCACCGCAACGCGGTAACCGCAAGTTGGCGCGGCCTCGGTGAAGCCCGGCCGTGTGACGGCCCCGTCCGGCAGGCGTCGGAGGGGGCCGTTTCCCGTTCCGTACGTGATCTTCCGTACGTGATCCACCGCCGCGACCGCCGAATCGTCCCGTCCCCGAGGACCGGACGCGGGGCGCGGGACACGCGGGTCACTTCCTGGTCGCGGCCTCGATCACCTGGCGCAGTCCCTCGGTGAGCTGCTCCGCGCCGGGCGCGGTCTTCGGGTCGAAGGTCCACTGCGCGATGAGGCCCGTCATCAGGGTCACGTAGAACATGCCGAGGGTGGCGACGGTCTCGTCCGAGACGTCCTCCTCGCGCCCACCCATGAGCAGGGCGATCAGAGCGCGCCCGGCCTCCCGCTGAGCGACCGCCAAGTGGTCGCGGACCTCCGGAAGCTGGTCACCCATGACCACGATCTCCATGCTGAGGCGCCACACAGAACCGGGCCGCAGGGTGCCGATGATGTTCGACCACACCTCCCGGAACCGCTCGACCGAGCCGGGCTCGGTGGTGAGCCCGGCGCTTTCCCCGCCCTCGAAGGTGTCGCCCATCCCCTCGACCAGCGACACGTAGGCCTGCGCCAGCAGCGCGTCCTTCGAGCCGTAGTGGTAACCGATCGAGGCGAGGTTGGTCCGCGACTCCTTGACGATGTCGCGCGCCGTCGTGCGCACGAACCCCTTCTCCAGCAGGCAGCGCTTCGCGCCTTCGAGCAGATCCTCACGGTGTCCCATGCGGTCCAGCCTACCCTTCGATCCATACAAGCGTCCCAGACGTACGACTTAAACAAACGTACTATACAAGCGTACTAGACAACCGTTTAAGACACTCGTACAGTCCTCGCCATGACGAATCCGAAGTGCACTTCCGCGGGCCCGTCGATGGCCGCGGTGCTCCCGGTGATCTACGGCATGAAGGAGATCCCCTCGGAGGGCTGGAACGTCCGCTACGTCGTCTCGATCACCGTCGGGCTGCTCTTCGCGGCCCTCTTCGTCCACCGCCAGCGCACCACGGCCGCCCCGATGATCTCCTCGGCCCTGTTCCGCGGTCGCGGCTTCGCGCCGTCCGTCGCCCTGAACCTCGTCTCGGCGTTCGGGATCATGGGGTCGGCCTACTTCACCACGCAGTACCTGCAGTCGGTGCTCGACAAGAGCGCGCTGGAGGCAGCCCTGTGGGCGCTGCTGCCGTCGCTGCCGATCGGGGCCGCGGCGCCGATCGCGACCACCCTGGTCCACCGGGGCGTCGACCGCGCCCACGTCGTGACCGCGGGCTTCGCGATCGCCTCGTGCGGCTTCGTGCTGCTGGCCCTCGCCGGTACGGACTCGATGTGGCTGGTGCTGGTGTCCTGCGGTGTCCTCGCCGTCGGCGGCGTCATCGTGATGTCCCTGATCATGGACCTCGCGATGGGCACCGTCCCGGTGGAACGGGCGGGCACCGCGTCCTCGCTGATGGAGACCGGCACGGAGTTCGGCGGCGCCCTCGGCATGGCCGTCCTCGGCTCCGTCGGCACGGCGGTCTACCGCCACGAGATCCCGGCCTCGGCACCGGACGCGGCCCACGAGACGCTGGGCGGGGCGTTGGCCGTGGCCGACCGGGTGCCGGGTCTGGCTACGGCGGCACGGGAGGCCTTCACCAGTGGAATGCAGGGTGCGGCGGTCGCGGGTGCGGTGGTGCTGGCGGGAGCGGCGGTGCTGGCGGCGGTGACGCTGCGGCACGTCAGCGTGCGGGAGGCACCGAAGACACCCGAGCCGGAGCGGGCCACGGCCTGAGGAACGTACGCACACGAAAAAACGCCGGACGGGCTGAGGGTTTCTCAGCCCGTCCGGCGTTTGCGGACGAGACCGTTCAGACCGAACCGGGGACCTGGGGGCAGCGGCCGCCCCCGGCCACGCTCACCTCGGCTGACGGCAGTCTCAGACCAGGTTCACCGCTCGCGCGGACGTCGCCCCGATCTCCTCCGCGACCTCGGCCAGTACCCCGGCCGGCACCGCGTCGTCGACGGTCAGCACGGCCAGCGCCTCGCCGCCGGCGACGGCCCGCGACACCTGCATACCGGCGATGTTGATCCCTGCCTCGCCGAAGACACGGCCGACCGTGCCGACGACGCCGGGACGGTCCTCATACCGCAGGACGACCATGTGGTCGGCGAGCGCGAGGTCGACGTCGTACTCGCCGACCGCGACGATCTTCTGCAGGTGCTTCGGCCCGGCCAGCGTGCCGGAGACCGACACCTCCTCGCCACTGCTGAGCGTGCCGCGCACGGTGACGACGTTGCGGTGCTCGGCGGACTCCGAGCTGGTGGTCAGCCGTACCTCGACGCCGCGCTCCTGCGCGAACAGCGGGGCGTTGACGTACGACACCGTCTCGTCGACGACGTCCTCGAAGACACCCTTGAGGGCGCTGAGCTCCAGCACCTTCACGTCGTGCTGGGTGATCTCGCCGTACACCTCGACGTCGAGACGGACCGCGACCTCACCGGCGAGCGCGGTGAAGATACGGCCGAGGCGCTCGGCGAGCGGCAGACCCGGCTTGACGTCCTCGGCGATGACACCGCCCTGGACGTTCACCGCGTCCGGCACCAGTTCACCGGCGAGCGCGAGGCGCACCGAGTTGGCGACGGCGATACCGGCCTTCTCCTGCGCCTCGTCGGTGGAGGCACCGAGGTGCGGGGTGGCCACGACCTGGTCGAACTCGAAGAGCGGGGAGTCCGTGCAGGGCTCCTTCGCGTACACGTCGAGACCGGCGCCGGCGACCCGGCCCTCCTTGAGGGCGGAGTACAGCGCCACCTCGTCGACGATCCCGCCGCGCGCGGCGTTGACGATCCGCACGGCCGGCTTGACCTTGCGCAGCGCCTCGTCGCCGATCAGGCCGAGGGTCTCGGGGGTCTTGGGGAGGTGGACGGTGATGAAGTCGGAGACCTCGAGCAGCTCGTCCAGCGACAGCACCTTGACGCCCATCTGCGCGGCCCGCGCGGGCTGCACGTACGGGTCGTAGGCGACGACCTTCATGCCGAAGCCGGACATGCGCTGGGCGACCAGCGCACCGATCCGTCCCAGGCCCACGACGCCCAGGGTCTTCTCGGCCAGCTCCACGCCCGTGTACTTGCTCCGCTTCCACTCGCCGTTCTTGAGCGCGGCGTTGGCCTGCGGGATGTGGCGGGCGGTGGCGAGGATCAGACCGCAGGCCAGCTCGGCGGCGGTCACGATGTTGGAGGTGGGGGCGTTGACGACCATCACGCCGGCCTTGGTGGCGGCGGAGACGTCGACGTTGTCCAGGCCGACGCCGGCTCGTGCGACGACCTTCAGCTTCCTCGCGGCGGCGACGGCCTCCGCGTCGACCTTGGTGGCCGAACGGATCAGGATCGCGTCGACGTCGGCGATGGCCGGCAGCAGTTCGGCGCGGTCGGCGCCGTTGCAGTGCCGGATCTCGAAGTCGGGGCCAAGCGCGTCCACGGTCGCGGGCGACAGCTCTTCAGCGATGAGTACGACGGGTTTCGAGCTCACGTGAGTCCTCACATATCCCAATGCGGACGGCCGTCCCGACGGCCGCATGCGGTGGAGGGTGCTAGCCGCGTGGAAGACGCACGACGCTGTGGGCCTGACGCGTATGTAGTACGGCAGTGTAGTGGCGCGGCGGAGGTCGTCTTACGCCTCTGCGGAAGGATCACCCGGACGGGAGAGGTCCGGCCGCGGCAGGCGCCACGGCCGGACCCCGACGTCACGCGTCCTCGTCGTTGACCCAGCTCATGAGCTTGCGCAGCTCCTTGCCGGTGGTCTCCAGCAGGGACTCGGCGTCCTGCTTCTTGTACTCGTTGTACTTCTTCAGACCGCCGTGGTACTCGTCCATCCAGGCCTGGGCGAAGGTGCCGTCCTGGATCTCGGCGAGGACCTTCTTCATCTCGGCCTTGGTGGCGTCGGTGATGATCCGCGGGCCGGTGACGTAGTCGCCCCACTCGGCGGTCTCGGAGACGGACCAGCGCATCTTCTCCAGCCCGCCCTCGTACATGAGGTCGACGATCAGCTTCAGCTCGTGCAGGCACTCGAAGTACGCGATCTCCGGCTGGTAGCCGGCCTCGGTCAGCGTCTCGAAACCGGCCTTGACCAGCGCGGCCGTACCACCGCAGAGGACGGCCTGCTCACCGAACAGGTCGGTCTCGGTCTCCTCGGTGAAGGTCGTCTTGATGACGCCGGCGCGGGTGCCGCCGATGCCCTTCGCGTACGACAGGGTCAGCGCGAAGGCGTTGCCGGTCGCGTCCTGCTCGACAGCCGCGATACACGGAACGCCGCGGCCCTCCTCGTACTGACGGCGGACCAGGTGACCCGGGCCCTTCGGGGCGACCATGCAGACGTCGATGCCGGCCGGGGGCTTGATGAAGCCGTAGCGGATGTTCAGGCCGTGGCCGAAGAACAGCGCGTCGCCGTCGCTCAGGTTGGGGGCGATGTGCTCCTCGTAGACCTGGGCCTGGATCGGGTCCGGGACGAGGATCATGATGACGTCGGCCTCGGCGGTGGCCTCCGCCGGGCTCACCACACGCAGGCCCTGCTCCTCGGCCTTCGCCTTGGACTTGGAGCCCTCGTGCAGACCGACACGCACGTCGACACCCGAGTCACGGAGCGACAGCGCGTGGGCGTGGCCCTGACTGCCGTAACCGATGACCGCGACCTTGCGGCCCTGGATGATGGACAGGTCGGCGTCGGCGTCGTAGAACAGCTCGGCCACTTTGGGTTCTCTCCTTGGTGTGCAGGTGTTACGTCCCACCGTATGACGGGGGGCGGAGGGGACGTTTCGGGGTCTCGGTATGCGGGCGGTCGGTGTCCACCGGGGCCGCCCGGATCCGTCGTTATGCCGACCGGTCCAGTGCGCGTAGCGACCGGTCCGTGATCGAACGAGCGCCGCGGCCGATCGCGATCGTGCCGGACTGGACCAGCTCCTTGATGCCGAACGGCTCCAGCATCTTGAGCATGGCCTCCAGCTTGTCACTGCCGCCGGTGGCCTCGATGGTGACGGCCTCCGGGGAGACGTCGACGGTCTTGGCGCGGAACAGCTGGACGATCTCGACGATCTGGGAGCGCGTCTCGTTGTCGGCGCGCACCTTCACCAGAACGAGTTCGCGCTGGACGGCCGATCCGGGCTCCAGCTCGACGATCTTGAGCACGTTGACGAGCTTGTTGAGCTGCTTCGTCACCTGCTCCAGCGGCAGCGCGTCGACGACACCCACCACGATGGTGATGCGGGAGATGTCGGGGTGCTCGGTGACACCGACGGCGAGCGAGTCGATGTTGAAGCCGCGACGGGAGAACAGGGCGGCGATCCGGGCCAGGATGCCCGGCGTGTTCTCCACCAGGACGGAGAGCGTGTGCTTGGACATGTCTCTTGGGTCTCTCTCGCTCAGTCGTCTTCGTTGTCGCCGAAGTCGGGGCGGACGTCCCGGGCGGCCATGATCTCGTCGTTGGAGGTGCCGGCGGCGACCATCGGCCACACCATCGCGTCCTCGTGGACGATGAAGTCCACGACGACCGGGCGGTCGTTGATGGAGTTCGCCTCTTCGATGACCTTGTCGAGGTCGGCGGGGTCCTCGCAGCGGATCGCGTAGCAGCCCATGGCCTCCGACAGTTTCACGAAGTCGGGGACGCGGGTGCCGGAGCTCGGCTGCTTGCCGTCCGCCTCCGGGCCGCTGTGCAGCACGGTGTTGGAGTAGCGCTGGTTGTAGAAGAGGGTCTGCCACTGGCGGACCATCCCGAGGACGCCGTTGTTGATGATGGCGACCTTGATCGGGATGTTGTTCAGAGCGCAGGTGGTGAGCTCCTGGTTGGTCATCTGGAAGCAGCCGTCACCGTCGATCGCCCAGACCGTCCGGCCCGGGACGCCGGCCTTGGCGCCCATCGCGGCCGGGACCGCGTAGCCCATGGTTCCGGCGCCACCCGAGTTCAGCCAGGTGGCCGGCTTCTCGTACTGGACGTAGTGCGCGGCCCACATCTGGTGCTGGCCGACGCCCGCGGCGAAGATCGTGTCCTCAGGGGCGAGTTGGCCGATGCGCTCGATGACCTGCTGCGGCGACAGCGAGCCGTTGTCGGGCTGGTCGTAGCCCAGCGGGTACGTCTCGCGCCAGCGGTTGAGGTCCTTCCACCAGGCGCTGTAGTCGCCGCGGTTGCCTTCGCTGTGCTCCTTCTGCACGGCCTGGACCAGGTCCGCGACGACCTCGCGGGCGTCACCGACGATCGGCACGTCGGCGGCGCGGTTCTTGCCGATCTCCGCGGGGTCGATGTCGGCGTGGACGATCTTGGCGTACGGGGCGAAGCTGTCCAGCTTGCCGGTGACGCGGTCGTCGAAGCGGGCTCCGAGGGCGACGATCAGGTCGGCCTTCTGCAGCGCGGTGACGGCGGTGACCGCACCGTGCATGCCCGGCATTCCCACGTGCAGGGGGTGGCTGTCGGGGAATGCGCCGAGCGCCATCAGGGTGGTGGTGACGGGCGCTCCGGTCAGTTCTGCGAGGACCTTCAGCTCCGCGGTGGCCTGTGCCTTGAGGACACCGCCGCCGACGTAGAGGACGGGCCGCTTCGCGGTGGTGATCAGCTTGGCGGCCTCGCGGATCTGCTTGGCGTGCGGCTTGGTCACCGGGCGGTAGCCGGGCAGGTCCATGACCGGCGGCCAGGAGAAGGTGGTCTGCGCCTGGAGGGCGTCCTTGGCGATGTCGACCAGGACCGGGCCGGGACGGCCGGTGGAGGCGATGTGGAACGCCTGCGCGATCACCCGCGGGATGTCCTCGGCCACGGTCACGAGGAAGTTGTGCTTGGTGATCGGCATCGTGATACCGACGATGTCCGCCTCCTGGAAGGCGTCCGTGCCGATCGCCTTGGAGGCCACCTGCCCGGTGATCGCCACGAGCGGCACCGAGTCCATGTGCGCGTCCGCGATCGGCGTCACCAGGTTCGTGGCACCAGGGCCGGAGGTCGCCATGCAGACGCCGACCTTCCCGGTGGCCTGCGCGTAACCGGTGGCCGCGTGGCCCGCGCCCTGCTCGTGCCGGACCAGGACGTGGCGCACCCGGGTGGAGTCCATCAGCGGGTCGTACGCGGGAAGGATCGCACCGCCCGGAATGCCGAATACCGTGTCGGCCCCGACCTCCTCAAGAGAGCGGATGAGGGACTGCGCACCCGTGACGTGCTCGGGTGCGGACTGTCCTCCGGATCGGGGCCGCGGCTGCGGGTGATGGGCCCCGGTGGCCTGCTCGGTCATCGGCATTCTCTTCTCGATGCTGAGGGTTTCATGCTGGGGGTTACGTGTAGTTTGTGCGGTGTTCGACTGCTGCACGGAAGGCGCCCGTGCAACAAAAAACCCCTCGTGCCATAAGGCAAGCGAGGGGAGCGCGCCGGGTGGGGTCGCTGGGAGTTCCGGGTCCGTCCGGACGTCACCAGCTTCAGCCGACGCGCTTTCCAAGTACGAGAATTCGGGTGCGCATGGCACTGACCCTCTCCCCGGCGCACACCCACTGTCAAGCGGGTGGGACGGGAGTCTCATTATGTGAGCGCAGCGCCGTACCGCCGCTGAGCACGGCGGCCACACTCCCGCTGTACACCCCTGCGCCGCCGCCCGCGAACGCGGGCTCGGCCGGGCCGCGCGGCACCGGATAGCGGCCGCTGCCGAGCGCCCGGCGCAGCCGGTACTCGTCCAGCGGACCGGAGAACGCCAGGCCCTGCCCGTGTGTGCAGCCCATGGCCCGCAGTGCCACGACCTGCTCCGGCAGATCCACGCCGTCCGCCACGGACTGCAGCCCGAGATCGCCCGCGATACGCAGCAGCCCACTGGTGATCTTGTACAGCCGCGTGGACTCGACGACGCCCTCGACCAGATCGCGGTCGAGTTTCAGTACGTCGACGGGAAGCCGCCGCAGGGCGGTGATGGCCGCGTATCCGCTCCCGAAGCCGTCCAGAGCGATCCGGACGCCGAGTCTGCGCAACGCGCTCAGCCGGCGCTCCAGCTCGTCCAGGGAGACCCGGGGATCGATGTCGGACAGCTCGATCACCAGGTCGGCGGACGGCAGCCCGTACCGGGTCAGCAGGGCCTCCAGCGAGCCGGGCGGCGTCGAGCGGTCCAGCAGCCGACGGGCGCCCATCCGGACCGCCACCGGCGCGTTCAGCCCGGTTGCCGCCCGCGCGGCGGCCTGCTCGACGGCCTGCTCGAGCTTCCAGCGGTCCAGTTCGGCGGTCTTGTCGCTGTCCTCGGCCACCCGCAGGAACTCGGCGGGCGTGAACAGCGCCCCTTGCGCGGACCGCCAGCGCGCCTGAGCGGACACGGCCGTGATCCGACCGTCCTCCAGGCCCACCACCGGCTGGTGCAGCAGCGTGAACTCGCCGTCGTGCAGCGCGGCCCGCAGGCGCGTGGCCAGCTCCGCCTTGCGTGCGACGTCCTGCTGCATCTGGGGGGCGTACAGCTCGACCCGGCCCTTGCCGCGCGCCTTGGCGCGGTACATCGCCAGGTCCGCGTTGCGCAGCAGCTCGCCCGCGCCGAGGCCCGGTTCGGCGAAGGCGACGCCGATGGACGCGTTGACCCGGACATCGTTGCCGTCGATGAGATACGGCTGCGAAAGCGTGATCCTGAGCCGGTCGGCGAGCTCCAGGATGTGGCGTTCGCGGGCGGGGCGGTCCCGGGTGCCGTCGCCCACGATCAGAGCCGCGAACTCGTCGCCGCCGAGCCGGGACGCGGTGTCGCCCTGCCGGACCGCGTCCTGGAGTCGGCGGGCCGCCTGGACGAGCAGTTCGTCCCCGGCCTGGTGTCCGATCGTGTCGTTGACGGCCTTGAAGCCGTCGAGGTCGATGAAGAGGACGGCCGTGCCACGCAGGGCGGCGCCCCGGTCGGAGGAGCGGCGGCCGGAGAGCGCCTGCTGGACGCGCCGGGTGAACAGGGCACGGTTGGGCAGGTCGGTCAGCGGGTCGTGCTCGGCGTTGTGCTGGAGCTGCGCCTGCAGCCGCACCCGTTCCGTCACGTCCCGGCTGTTGAAGATGAGGCCGCCGTGGTGCCGGTTGACGGTGGACTCTACGTTGAGCCAGCCGCCGTCCCCGGACCGGAAGCGGCACTCGATGCGGGTGGTGGGTTCTTCGAGGGGACTGGCGGCGAGGAACCGCCGCACCTCGTGCACCACGCAGCCCAGGTCCTCCGGATGGATGAGCGCGGCCAGTTCCGTGCCGACGAGTTCTTCCGCGGGGCGTCCGTAGACCCCGGCCGCGGCCGGGGACACGTAGCGGAGGATGCCGTTCGGCGCGGCGATCATGATGACGTCGCTGGACCCCTGCACCAGAGAGCGGAAGTGGTTCTCCTTCTGCGCCAGCTCCTGGTTGAGGGTGATGTTGTCGAGCAGCATGATGCCCTGGCGCACCACGAGAGCGAGGACCACCGTGCCGCCGGTGAGGAGCACCACGCGGTCGACGCTGCGACCGTTGAGGACGTTGTAGAGGATCCCGAGGGTGCAGACGGCGGCGGCGAGGTAGGGCGTGAGGCCGGCCAGTGAGCCGGCGATGGGCCGGCCGGCCGGGTACCGGCTGTGATCGCCTTCCGGGGCGGGCGGGGGGTACTGCTGGCCCGTGCGCTGCCCGGGCAGGTGCTCACGCACCACGCGCGTGTGCCCGGGCGGGTGCGGTCCGGGGTCGTCGGCTCCGGACCGCGGGGCGGCCCAGGGGGCGTACGCGAGCAGCAGCGAACCGGCGAACCAGCCCGCGTCGAGCAACTGGCCGGAGCGGTAGCTGTTGTGCAGCAGCGGCGAGGTGAACAGGGCGTCGCACATCACGGTCAGCGCGAGCGCGCCGATCGCGGTGTTGACCGCTGTACGGTTCACCGCCGAACGCCGGAAGTGCAGCGCGAGCACCATGCTGACCAGGGCGATGTCCAACAGCGGGTAGGCGAGCGAGAGCGCGGTGTGCGACACGCTCGCCCCCTCGGACTTGGCCGCCTGCGCGAGGGCGAGGCTCCACGACAGCGTGAGCAGGGAGCCGCCGATCAGCCAGGCGTCGAGGCCGAGACAGACCCAACCCGCCTTCGTCACGGGCCGCTTGGCGAGCACCAGCAGGCCCACGATCGCGGGTGGCGCGAAGCACAGGAAGAACAGGTCGGCGTAACAGGGGCTGGGGACCTCGGTACCGAGGACGACCTCGTACCACCCCCAGACCAGGTTGCCCAGGGCGGCCATCGCGGAGGAGAGGGCGAACAGCAGCCACGCGGGCCGGAAGCGGATCCGGCGGCTGCGGGCGTGGAGGAAGCAGGACACGGCCGCGGCGCCCGCCGCGGCGCTCAGCCCGAAGTCGCCCATGATCAGCGCGACTTCGTCTGAACCCCAGCCAACCGCGGAACCGACGGCGTATCCCGCGCACACCAGGGCCAGAACGAGTTGGCGGACCAGGCTCGACCCGCTGCCGGCGGCCAGGGTCCGGGGCGGCGTCTCTCCCGGCGCGGGCTGGACTCGCAGCACCGAGTCGAGGGGGGTCGTGGACGTCGGGGGTGCGCTCACCGGGCCCTCCCGTTCCGTGCCGCTCCGGCGACCCTCGGGTCCCGGGGCGGCAGCTGCGCATGCCTCCTGCGGCTGCTGTGCGTGCGGTGATGGTGGCCGGGTTGGTGATGGTGGCCGGGTTGGTGATGACTGGGGTGGTGATGACTGGGGTGTCCGGCATGACCGCCGCGATGGCTGCCGTGGAGACCGCGGCTGCGCGCGGCCGTGTGCCAGGGTCGCCGTCGGCGGCTCCGCCGCGTCGGATCGTTCGTCCATAGGCCATGCATCGCCCGTCGCCCCCCTCACAGTCTGAAATGTCCTCCCCGGCGCCGAACGGTGTCGACGCAGCCCCTGCCGGGACGATACACCAGACTCGTCACTCAGGGACATAGTTCCTCTACGCTCCGTGACGACCAGCGACGATGCGGGCACGGACCGCGTCCGGGAGGTCGCAGAGGGTACCGAAAACAGATGGCGCCACTGTTGCGCCCTTCGCGCGGATCGCGCGCGTGCGGCTCAACCCGCGGGCGTCAGGCTCCTTTCGGGGCCGTCGTACCGGCGCCCGTTGCGCCCGTTGCGCCCGTTGCGCCCGTTGCGCCCGTCGTGAGGATCACGTTGCGCAGCGGCTCCTGGTTCACGAAACGGTGCAGCTGGTCCACGAGGAGTCGCTTGGCGCGCGGCAGGAACGCCGACGTGGGGCCGCCGACATGGGGGCTGATGAGCAGGCCGGGCGCCTCCCACAGGGGATGGCCCGGGGGCAGCGGTTCGGGGTCGGTGACGTCGAGGGCCGCGGTGAGGCGGCCGCTGTCCAGTTCGGCGAGCAGCGCCTTGGTGTCGACTATCGGGCCGCGGGCCACGTTGACCAGCAGTGCGCCGTCTTTCATGCGGGCGAGGAAGTCGGCGTTCGCCAGGTGTCGGGTGGCCTCGGTGAGCGGTGTGACGAGGACGACGACGTCCGCGTCCGGCAGCAGGGAGTTCAGGTCGGTGAACGGGTGCACTGGCCCGCGCGCTGTGGTGCGCGCGGAGCGCGCCACGCGCGCCACCCGCGCGACCTCGAACGGAACAAGCCGGTCCTCGATCGCCGATCCGATCGCGCCGTAGCCCACGATGAGCACGTTCCGGTCCGCCAGCGCCGGCCGGAACCCGCCACGCCACTCCCCTCGGTCCTGGGCGCGGACGAAGTCCGGTACGCCCCGCAGCGAGCCAAGGATCAGCGTGAGCGCGAGCTCGGCCGTGCTCGCCTCGTGCACCCCGCGCGCATTGCACAGCCGCACGCCCGGGCGCAGGTGGGTAAGGCCCGGCTCGATGGCGTCGGTGCCCGCGGTCAGCGTCTGCACCACCTGCACCGAGCTCAGCCTCGGCACGGGCCGCAGTACGACGTCGACGGGCTTCATGTAGGGGACGACGTAGAAGGCGCAGTCGGCGGGGTCGGCGGGGAAGTCCTCCTCGCCGTTCCAGAAGCGGTAGTCGGGGCCCTCGGGAAGTCCTTCGATCTCCTCCGGCGGGACGGGGAGCCACACGTCAGCAGCAGTCATGTCAGGAGGCTATGTCAGGCGCCTGCGACGGCAGAGGTTAGGTTGGGGGCCAGGGAGAGGGAGGGTCACGAGCAGGTGGAGCGCAGGACGATCGGCGCGGCGGCGCTCGCGGTGGGAGCCGTCGGAGTCGGATGCATGCCGATGAGCTGGGCGTACAGCGGGTCACGGCGGCGCGGCGAGGAGTCGCTCAGGGCCGTGCACCAGGCGCTGGATCTGGGCTCGACGCTCCTGGACACGGCTGACATGTACGGCCCCTTCACCAACGAGCTGCTGATCGGACGGGCGCTGAAGGAACGGCGCCAGGACGCCTTCGTCTCGACCAAGGTCGGCCTGCTGGTGGGCGAGCAGCACATCGTGGCCAACGGCCGCCCCGGCTATGTGAAACGGGCCTGCGACGCGTCCCTGCGCCGGCTGCAGACCGACGTCATCGACCTCTACCAACTGCATCGGGCGGACCCGGAGGTTCCGGTCGAGGAGACCTGGGGTGCGATGGCCGAACTCGTCCAGGCCGGAAAGGTACGGTCGTTGGGGCTGTGCGCGGTGGGCGCGCGGGGCGTCCGCCGGTCCGCCGGCGGGTTGCACGACGCGACGATCCGGCAGCTGCGGCGGGTGCAGCAGGTCTTCCCGGTGAGCGCGGTGCAGGCGGAGCTGTCGGTGTGGTCGCCGGAGGCCACGGAGGCACTGCTGCCCTGGTGCGAGAGCCGCGGTATCGGTTTCCTCGCCGCGATGCCCCTCGGCAACGGCTTCCTGACCGGCACGCTCGTCCCCGGCGAGGGCTTCGAACCGGACGACGTGCGCGCCCGCCATCCCCGCTTCACCGCGGAGATGATGGCTGCGAACCAGCCGATCGTGGCCGGCCTGCGCCGGGTCGCGAGGCGCCACGGCGAGGACGTCACCCCGGCCCAGGTGGCCCTGGCGTGGGTCCTGGCCCGGGGACGCCATGTGATCCCGGTGCCCGGCACCAAGCGGGAGCGCTGGGTGACGGAGAACGCCCGGTCGGCGGCCCTGCGACTGACCGCGCAGGATCTGGCGGAGGTGGCGGAACTGCCGCGGGGGCGGGGATCCTGGGACTAGGGGATCCTGGGACCAGGGGGACCCGTGGTTGTTCACCGGGGTGAGGTGATCGTGGGCCGGCCGTCGGGTGCGGCGTTCGGTCTTGCTGTACAGGACCGCTGGTAGCGGCTGGGAAACCGGCGCACGGTGATCGGCCGGGACGGCCTCGTCGGCTGCACGGTGCGGCGGCACGGTACGGCGCGGTACGGCGCGGTACGGCGGTGCGACGCGGCGACGCGGTACGGCGCGCATCGGGTTTCGGTGATCGGGAACCTGTGAGGCGCGAGCGGTGTATGAAAAGTAGAACCTGCCGCTGAACCGCCCCGTCGAAGGGACCAACATCGTGCAACGTCGAGCTGTGTCGGCCGTGGTGGCCGCGGCCGCGCTCCTGCTGACCGCTGGCTGCTCCTCCGACGGCGGGGGCGGCGGATCACCGTTTGGTGGTGAGAGCACGACACCCGGTCGTGCGGCGTCGGGGTCGTCGCCCTCCAAGAAAGCCGCGGAGGAGGCGCCTCCCGCCAAGGGGTCGGTGAAGGTGGTGCGTACCGTCACCGAGGGCCTGAACACCCCGTGGGGCCTGGCCCCGCTGCCGGACGGCGACCTGCTGGTCTCCTCCCGTGACGAGGGCACGATCACCCGGGTCGACGGGCAGTCGGGCAGGAAGACCGAGCTGGGCGAGGTGCCGGGCGTCTCCCCGGCCGGTGAGGGCGGCCTGCTGGGCATCGCCCTGTCCCCGGACTACGCCTCGGACCACATGGTCTACGCGTACTTCACCTCGGCCTCGGACAACCGCATCGTCCGCATGCTGTACGACGAGAAGAAGCCGTCCGGCGAGCAGTTGGGCGCACCGGACACGATCTTCAAGGGCATCCCCAAGGGAGTGATCCACAACGGCGGCCGGATCGCCTTCGGCCCCGACAAGATGCTGTACGCGGGCACGGGCGAGACCGGTGACACGGGCCTGTCCCAGGACACCAAGTCCCTGGGCGGCAAGATCCTCCGGCTGACTCCGGAGGGCGACCCGGCGCCGGGCGACCCGTTTCCCGACTCCCCGGTGTATTCGTACGGCCACCGCAATGTGCAGGGCCTGGCCTGGGACTCCAAACAGCGTCTGTTCGCCTCGGAGTTCGGCCAGGACACCTGGGACGAGCTGAACGCGATCAAGCCGGGCGGCAACTACGGCTGGCCCGACGCCGAGGGCAGGTCCGACACCTCCTCGTACCGCAACCCGATCGCCCAGTGGCGCACGGACGACGCCTCTCCCAGCGGCATCGCCTACGCCGAGGGCTCGATCTGGATGGCGGGCCTCAAGGGCCGGCGTCTGTGGCGTATCCCCCTCAAGGGCACGGCGGCCTCGGCCGCCCCGCAATCCTTCCTCCAGGGCGAGTACGGCCGGCTGCGCACAGTGGTCGCAGCGGGCGGCGACAAGCTGTGGCTGGTGACCAGCAACACGGACGGCCGGGGTGCCCCGAAGGCCGGGGACGACCGGATCCTGGAGATACAGGTGCGCTAGCGGGGGGCGTGCCGGGCGTCGCGACGGGGCGAACATTGCCTGGCGCGGCACCAGGTGTACTGCCCGGTGAGGCGGGGGCTCGCTGCCGCGCGCTCACTCCTCCGGGGAGTCCTCTTCGTCCGGCGTCGACGGCCGTACGACGACCTTCCCGGACGCGAGATCTATCGGTCCGCGCCCGGGATCGCCGTTGCCGACGTCCTCCCGGGTCAGCTCCAGCCGCTTCTGTTCGTCGCGGGTGTGCTTACGGCCGGGTGCGAACAGCTGCTCGAACATGTTGAACACGGCGCCTCCCTGCCGGTCACTTGTAGCGTACGCCTCAACCCGTCCTCGGCACCTGGGAAGCGGCGGCGGCGAACAGTCCCAGCCGATGGGCCACCGCCGCCGCTTCGCCCCTGCCGGAGACCCCGAGCTTGGCCAGGATGTTCGAGACATGGACGCTGGCCGTCTTCGGGGAGATGAACAGTTCCTCGGCTATCTGGCGGTTGGTGCGGCCGGCGGAGACCAGGCGCAGGACGTCGCGTTCCCTGCCGGTGAGGCCGAGGGCCCGGGCCGGGTCGTCCGGCGTGCCGGTCTCGGCCCCGCCCGGTCCGGCCCCGCCCCGTCCGGCCCGGCCGCCGTTCAGGGCGCGGGTGCCGGTCAGGGTGAGGCGGCCGCGGTGGGCGAGGCGGGCGGCGGATTCGGCGAGGGGGCGGGCGCCCAGGTGCTCGGCGACGGTGTGGGCGAGGCGGAGCAGTTCGGTGGCCCGGGCCCGCTCGGGCTCCCCGCCGCCCGCGAGCAGGGCCTCGGCCAGCCGGTACCGAACACGGGCGAGGTCGTAGGGGTGCTCCAGGGGTTCGAAGGCGGTGACCACCTCCGACCACACTTCGGGGGTGTCCTGCCCCTTCGCTCGGCGGACCTCGGCACGGACCCACTTCTCCACGGCGAGCCAGACGGGTGCGCCCGTGGTGATCTTCTTGACGGCGCCGAGGATGCCGTCGAGGGCGGCGGCCCGGCCCTGCTCTGCGGCGGGCAGGTCGCGGGCGTCGGTCTCGGCCATGGCGGCGGTGAGCAGTACCGGCCAGCCGTAGCGCTGGGTGCCGGGCGGAAAGCCGGCCTTCAGGACCCGGTCCAGTTCGGCGCGGGCGTCGAGCAGACGGCCCTCCCCCGCGGCCACTCCGATCACGATCCGGGCGAGAGGCAGGGCTTGCTGCGGCATGGGGTCGTGGGTGCCGTCATAGGCACGGGCGGTCGCCAGATGGGCGGCGGCCCCGGCGAGATCGCCCCGGACCAGAGCGAGGTGGGCCAGGCGCACCGCGCCGGATCCCTGGGGCTTGGCGCTGTGGCCGACCCGCAGCGCGTTCTCCGCGGCCTCGGCGGCCTCGTCCCAACGGCCCAGCGAGTAGAGGGAGTCGGAAAGGTTGCCCCAGATCCACGCCTCGGCGTCCAGCAGACCGTGCTTGCGGGTGTAAGCGATCCCTTCCTCCAGGATGGGGACCGCTTCCCGCGAGCGGCCGACGGCCTCCAGTTCCGAGGGGAGGTTCACATGGGCGCGTCCGGCCACGTGGGTCACGCCCTCCTCGGCCCCGCGCTCCTTGACCTCGTGCAGCTCGGTCAGTCCGGCTTCGACGTCGCCCGAGTCGACCATGAGGCAGCCGAGGGTGAGGCGGGCGTTGAGTTCGATCTCGCGGGCGCCGACCATGCGCGCGTACTCCACCGCCCGCTCGGCCGCGGAGAAGGCGTCGGCGCCGGGTTCGTGGAGCATGGCCCAGTTGGCCACGGTGGACAGGACCTCGGCGTGCACCTCGGACGGCTGCAGTCCGCGGACGAGCTCCTGGGCGGTGGCCAGTTCCTGTCGGCCGTCGCCGCGGGCCTGGGCCTGGACCAACCGGGAGCGCTGAACCCAGAACCAGGCGGCGCGCAGCGGGTCAGCCTCGTCGTCCAGGAGCCGCAGTGCCCGCTTGCTGATTTTCAGGGCGCGTTCGCGTTCCCCGCACAGCCGGCCGGCGACGGAGGCCTCGGCCAACAAGTCGAGGTAGCTCAGCGGAGTGGCCGCAGGGGCACTGCCGCTGGGGGTCCCCGCACGTCGTTCGGACAGTGGAGGAGGGTAGACCTCGGCGTGGTCGACGGGGCGCAGCCGCCCGTGGACGTCCTCGGGGGCCGTGTCCCACAGCTCCATCGCGCGTTCCAGCAGCCGCAGTTGTTCGGAGTGGGCGTGCCGGCGGCGGGCGGTGACGGAGGCGTCCAGGACGGCGGGCAGGGCCTTGGCGGCGTCGTGGGCGCGGTACCAGTAGCCGGCCAGGCGCATCACACGTTCGTCGGCGGGGACGAGCGTGCGGTCTGCCTCCAGGGCTTCGGCGTAGCGGCGGTTGAGGCGGGAGCGTTCGCCGGGGAGCAGATCGTCGCTGACGGCCTCACGGACCAGGGAGTGGCGGAAGCGGTAGCCGTCGCCGCCCGGCGTGGCGAGCAGGATGTTGGCGCCCACGGCGGCCCGCAGGGCCTCGATGAGGTCGTCCTCGGTGAGCCGGGCGACGGCGGCGAGCAGCCGGTACTCGACGGTGGAGCCGCCCTCGGCGACGATCCGGGCGACCCGCTGGGCGCTCTCGGGCAGGGACTCGACGCGGACCAGGAGCAGGTCGCGGAGGGAGTCGGTGAGACCGGTGCGGCAGCCCTCGTGGGCGGCGACGGTGAGTTCCTCGACGAAGAAGGCGTTGCCGTCGGAGCGTTCGAAGATGGCGGCGACCTGGGCCGGGTCGGGTTCGGCAGCGAGAATGCCGGCGATCTGGCGGCCGACCTCGGCGCGGTTGAAGCGTCCGAGTTCGATACGGCGGACGGTGCGCAGCCGGTCGAGTTCGGCGAGCAGGGGGCGCAGTGGGTGGCGGCGGTGGATGTCGTCGGCGCGGTAGGTGGCGAGGACGACGAGACGGCCGGTGCGCAGGGTGCGGAACAGGTAGGCGAGGAGGTGGCGGGTGGAGGCGTCGGCCCAGTGCAGGTCCTCCAGGGCGACGACGACCGTGCGGTGGGCGGCGACGCGTTCCAGCAGCCGGACGGTGAGTTCGAAGAGGTGTGCCATGCCCTCCTCGTCGTGCCGGCCGGGGGAGGCCTCACCGAGTTCGGGCAGCAGCCGGGCCAGTTCCTCCTCCTGGCCGGCGGCCGCGGCGGCGAGTTCGTCGGGCAGTTCGCGGCGCAGGGCGCGCAGGGCGGTGGAGAAAGGGGCGAACGGCAGTCCGTCGGCGCCGATCTCGACACAGCCGCCGAGCACGACGACGGCATCCCGGCGGCACGCGGCGGTGGCGAACTCCTCGACGAGGCGGGTCTTGCCGACCCCGGCCTCGCCGCCGAGCAGCAACGCCTGCGGCTCGCCCTCGGCGGCGCGCGCGAGCGCGTCGTTCAACGTGTCCAACTCGTCGCCACGGCCGACGAACACGGGACTGACGGACCTGGTCTCCACGGTCCCGAGCATCGCACGCGGGTCCGACCGCACGGCACCGGTTTCCCCCACAGCACCCCACACGGCACCGGTTTCCCCCACAGCACCGCCCGCGACGACCGACTTGGCGTGGCCGGGCACCGCGACGTCCGTGAGGAGAGCAGCAGCAGCGCGGGACGCCCAGCACCCACGACACCGTGCGCCGCGCCACGGGCCTCGGAGTCCTGCGCCGTGCCACGGGCCTCCGAGTCCTGCGCCGTGCCACCAGCCCCGGAGTCCTGCGCCGTGCCACCAACCCCCGAATCCCCCACCGCAACACCGGCCTCGGCACCCCGCGCCGTAGTTCCGCATCGTCGTCACGGGAGGGGTCTTGGACGTGCCGGAGGGGCCCCAGGGGCGTCCGTATGGTACTCACGGATGCCCTGAGGCCCCTCAGGAACTGCGGTGATGCCGCTCGGTCCGTCAGCTGGTGGACGGCAGTCCCAGCAGGAGGTCGGTGTACTTGAGGACGGCCAGCAGAAGGCCGATCACGCCGAGCGCGACACCGCCCCAGGCGACCGACTTGATCCACGGTGCCTGGGGCCTGCCGGGCGCGCCGAACGCGGGCCGGGCCAGGACGACGACGCCGACGATCAGCGCCAGCAGGGCGAACACGCCGCCCCACAGCGCGGCGGCGTGCCAGGCGTCGCCGTACACGTTGATCTGAGCGGCGACGCTCGGGGTCTGGGACATGTGCAGCTGGCCGTCGAGCGTCTCACGGGCGGAGGCGACCGTGGAGATCCAGCCACCGGTCAGCGACACGACCCCGAGCGCGGCGGAGACGACCGCACCCGCGCCCTGGGCGACACCGGAGGAACGCTCGCCCTCTGTCTCCCCCGCAGCGAGATCCTCGACATCCGCGTCCTCGACATCCGCGTCCTGGACATCCGCGTCTCCGGCATCCGCGTCTCCGGCCGCCCTGTCGGCGCCTGCTTCGGCTCCGGACTCCGTCACCTCGTCGTTCTTGGTGACGTTCACCTTCTCCTCGTCGGTCGTGGTCTCGGCACCCGTCGTGGCACCGGTCTCGTCAGCTGTCTTGGTTCCCATGGTGCGCACCGTACGGATCCTGTCTGAGAAGTTTCTTAATGATCGCTGTGTGGGGCACGCGCCCGTACCGCGCGCCATTCGGGGGCGAGGATCGACCACACCTCGAGGTCGAGCCGTACGCCGTGGTGGGGGCGGCTCTCCCGCCGCACCCCTTCCCGGGTCATCCCCAGGCGCCGGGCCACGTTCAGGCTGGACCGGTTGTCCACGGCCGCTACCCACTCGACCCGGTGGATGCCGCGCTGCTCGATCGCGAAGTCGAGGAGCACCCGCATGGCCCGGGTGACCAGACCGCGTCCGGTACCGGCGGGTTCCAGCCAGCAGCCGACCTCGCAGTTGCCGTTCTCCGCGTCGAAGTTCAGGAAGAGCACCCCGCCGACGAGCTTCCCGTCCAGCCACAGGCCGTGCAGGGAGGCGCTGTCGGCGGCGCGCAGGTCGGCGTACCGCTGGAGCATCGCTCGGGCGCCGTCCAGGTCCGTGGCGTTCTCGCCGAACGGAATGAAGCGGTTGATGAACTCGCGCCCCCGGTCCAGATGGGCCAGGAACTCCTCGGCGTGCCACGGCTCCAAGGGGCGCAGATCGGCTCCGTCGTCACCCAGAGATATCGCGTACATCCCGTTCTTCCCACCCCTTCGCCAGTACGTCCGCCACCCCGGCGTCCGTCGCGGCGGCCAGCCTCTCATGGGCGGCGCGGCACTCGGGCGGCTCGATGCTGATGCGGGGCATACGGCGGTCCAGCCAGCCCGGCACGCGGAGCCGGTGACGACGGCGGCTGTGCCGACCGAGCCGAGGGTGAGGAGCCACAGCAGGACGACGACCGGATCATCAGAGTCGAATCTGCCATCTCAGTCGAATCTGCCATCTCAGTCGAGCTGATCACCCCACGCCATCACCATCGCCCCCGCGACGAGCAGCCACAGGGCCCGCCGGGTACGTCCCCGGGAGCCGAGGACCGACGCCAGCACGCACACCGAGGCGCCGACGGCATAGGCGGTCGCGGCGAGGGCCGGCGCGGATCCGGTGAGGCGGAGCAGCGAGGCGGCCAGGCCCGCGAGGGCCAGCAGGGCCCCGCTCCCGGCAGTCGTCCAACGGGCCCGCCGCACCTCTCCCGCCTCCCCCGTCCCCGTCCCCGGCCCCGGCGGAGAATCCGGGTGCGGGGCGGACCGGAGCGCTGCCGGCGTCCCGGCGTCCGTCGTCCCCGGCATATCGCCGCCGACAGAAGCAGGTGCATTGTTCGAAGGTCCGACCGAGCTCCTCTGCATCTCCTTCCCCTACGAAGGACTCAAGGAGCCCGTTCACCGATGTCCGAAATCACACCTGACAATGCGCCTGACGCACCTGGGGGGCTGATCACACACCTGGGGGACGCATCGCAACCGATGCGTCCCCCAGGTTGCCGTCCTACGGCGGGCCTCAGCCCTCGCTGACGCCCAGCTTCTCCAGGATCAGTTCCTTGACGCGAGCCGCGTCCGCCTGACCCCGGGTGGCCTTCATGACCGCGCCGACCAGGGCGCCGGCCGCGGCCACCTTGCCGCCGCGGATCTTGTCCGCGACGCCCGGGTTGCCGGCGATGGCCTCGTCGACGGCGGTGGTGAGCGCCCCCTCGTCGGAGACGACCTTCAGTCCACGCTTCTCGACGACCTCGTCCGGGGTGCCCTCGCCCGCGAGAACGCCCTCGATGACCTGGCGGGCCAGCTTGTCGTTCAGGTCGCCGGAGTGCACCAGCTCGGTGACCCGGGCGACCTGCGCCGGCGTGATCGCCAGCTCGTCCAGCGACCTGCCCGACTCGTTGGCGCTGCGGGCCAGCTCGCCCATCCACCGCTTGCGGGCGGAGGCCGCGTCGGCACCGGCGTCGATGGTGGCGACGATCAGGTCCAGCGCACCGGCGTTGACGATCGACTGCATCTCGTTGGCGCTCACCCCCCACTCCTCGCGCAGGCGGTTGCGGCGGACCAGCGGCAGCTCGGGCAGGGACGACCGGATCTCCTCGACCCACTCGCGCGAGGGGGCCACGGGCACCAGGTCCGGCTCCGGGAAGTACCGGTAGTCCTCGGCCTCCTCCTTCACGCGGCCTGAGGTCGTGGACCCGGTGTCCTCGTGGAAGTGCCGGGTCTCCTGGATGATCGTGCCGCCGCTGTTCAGCACGGCCGCGTGCCGCTGGATCTCGAAGCGGGCCGCACGCTCCACGGACCGCAGCGAGTTCACGTTCTTCGTCTCGGACCGCGTGCCGAACTTCTCACGGCCGTGCGGGCGCAGCGACAGGTTCACGTCGCACCGCATCTGGCCCATCTCCATCCGGGCCTCGGACACGCCGAGCGCCTTGATGACCTCGCGCAGCTCACGGACGTACGCCTTCGCCACCTCGGGAGCGCGCTCGCCCGCACCTTCGATCGGCTTGGTGACGATCTCGATGAGGGGGATGCCGGCGCGGTTGTAGTCGAGGAGTGAGTGCGAGGCGCCGTGGATACGACCCGTCGCGCCGCCGACGTGCATGGACTTGCCGGTGTCCTCCTCCATGTGGGCCCGCTCGATCTCCACGCGGAAGGTCTCGCCGTCCTCCAGCTGCACGTCGAGGTAGCCGTTGAAGGCGATCGGCTCGTCGTACTGGGAGGTCTGGAAGTTCTTCGGCATGTCCGGATAGAAGTAGTTCTTCCGGGCGAAGCGGCACCACTCGGCGATCTCGCAGTTCAGCGCGAGACCGATCCTGATCGCGGACTCGATACCGATCGCGTTGACGACCGGGAGCGCGCCCGGCATGCCGAGGCAGGTCGGGCAGGTCTGCGCGTTGGGCTCGGCGCCCAGCTCGGTCGAACACCCGCAGAACATCTTGGTCTTGGTGCCGAGTTCGACATGGACCTCAAGGCCCATCACGGGGTCGTACGACGCCAGCGCGTCCTCGTACGACACCAGGTCGGTCGTGGTGGTCACGGTGAAACTTCCCTCTCAGCCCAGCAGGACGTCGTCGTCGCCCAGCCGCTTCAGCTCGCGGTAGAGGATGGCGAGGCCGGTGACGATGGCGACGGCGGACACGGTGGCGTCGATGAGGACCAGGGTGTCCTTGTCGGCGCGGGCCTTCTTGAGCCGCTTGGCGACGCCGAACGCGCCGAACGCGGTCCCGGCGATGGACAGGTACGTGCCGGACTTGGACTTCTTGAAGCCCTTGGCCTTGGTCAGTGCGCTCACAGCGACGGAGCCTCCTCGATCAGCGGGTGACCCCACCTTTCCACGAAGGCGGCCTCCACAGCAGCGCCGACCCTGTAAAGACGGTCGTCCTTCAGCGCGGGGGCGATGATCTGCAGCCCGACCGGGAGGTTGTCCTCCGGGGCGAGACCGCAGGGCAGCGACATGGCCGCGTTGCCCGCCAGGTTGGTCGGGATGGTGCACAGGTCGGCGAGGTACATCGCCATCGGGTCGTCGGCACGCTCGCCGATCGGGAAGGCGGTGGTCGGCGTCGTCGGCGAGACGATGACATCCACCTGCTCGAACGCCTTCTCGAAGTCCCGCGTGATGAGCGTACGGACCTTCTGGGCGCTGCCGTAGTACGCGTCGTAGTAGCCGCTCGACAGGGCGTAGGTGCCGAGCATGATGCGGCGCTTGACCTCGGGGCCGAAGCCCGCCTCACGGGTGAGGGAGGTGACCTCCTCGGCCGAGTGGGTGCCGTCGTCGCCGGTACGGAGGCCGTAGCGCAGGCCGTCGAAGCGGGCGAGGTTGGAGGAGCACTCGGACGGGGCGATCAGGTAGTACGCCGACAGGGCGAGGTCGAAGGACGGGCAGTCCAGCTCGACGATCTCGGCGCCCAGTTCCTTGAGGAGGGCGACGGACTCGTCGAAGCGCTGGATGACGCCGGCCTGGTAGCCCTCGCCGCGGAACTGCTTGACGACGCCGACGCGCATGCCCTCGACGCTGCCGTTGCGGGCGGCCTCGACGACCGGCGGGACCGGGGCGTCGATGGAGGTGGAGTCGAGCGGGTCGTGTCCGGCGATGACCTCGTGGAGAAGCGCCGCGTCCAGGACCGTACGGGCGCAGGGCCCGCCCTGGTCGAGGGAGGAGGAGAACGCCACCATGCCGTAACGGGAGACCGCCCCGTAGGTCGGCTTCACGCCGACCGTGCCGGTGACGGCGGCCGGCTGGCGGATGGAGCCGCCGGTGTCGGTGCCGATGGCGAGGGGCGCCTGGAAGGAGGCGAGCGCGGCCGAGGAACCGCCACCGGAGCCACCGGGGATCTTGGTGAGGTCCCAGGGGTTGCCGGTCGGGCCGTAGGCGCTGTTCTCGGTGCTGGACCCCATGGCGAACTCGTCCATGTTGGTCTTGCCGAGGATGACGACGTCCGCGTCCTTCAGCTTCTTGGTGACGGTCGCGTCGTACGGCGGGATCCAGCCCTCGAGCATCTTCGAACCGACGGTCGTCGGGACGCCCTCGGTGGTGAAGATGTCCTTGAGCGCGAGCGGCACACCGGCGAGGGGGCCGAGCTTCTCGCCCTTGGCCCGCTTCTCGTCGACGGCACGGGCCTGCGCGAGCGCGCCCTCCCGGTCGACGTGGAGGAAGGCGTGCACCTTCTCGTCGACGGCCTCGATACGGGCCAGGTGGGCCTCGGTGACCTCGACCGCGGTGAGCTCGCCGGAGGCGATCTTCGCGGCGGTCTCGGCGGCCGTGAGCTTGATGATGTTGACGTTGTCCGTCATGGCGGTTAGTCCTCCCCCAGGATCTGCGGCACCTTGAAACGCTGCTGCTCCTGGGCCGGGGCGCCGGAGAGCGCCTGCTCGGGGGTGAGCGACGGACGGACCTCGTCCGCCCGCATGACGTTCGTCAGCGGGAGCGGGTGCGAGGTCGGCGGTACGTCTTGGTCGGCGACCTCACTGACGCGGGCGACCGCGCCGATGATGTCGTCCAGCTGTCCCGCGAAGTGGTCGAGCTCTTCGGGCTTCAGCTCCAGACGCGCCAGCCGGGCGAGGTGGGCGACCTCCTCGCGCGTGATGCCAGGCATGCAGCGATCCTCTGGGGTGAGTGTGTGCGGTTGGGGCCAGGGTTTGTCGTCACTTCCCGCCGTCCGCCCGAGGGGCGGGTGCCCGGAGGGCGGGCGGGAAGGTGACGTCAGGCCCTAATCCTATGGGGCGGGGGGCCGTGGCCGTTAAACGGATTCCCGGGGCCGGGTATTGGGGGCGGCGCGCAGGGCGGTGCCGGAACGGCCGACGGCGACCGGTCCCCGTGCGACGTCCGCGTCCGCCACGTCCGTGCCGGCGTCGGTGTCGGTGTCTGTGTCGGCGTCGGCATCGGCATCGGCGTCGGCATCGGCATCGGCATCGGCATCGGCATCGGCATCGGCATCGGCATCGGCATCGGCTACGTCCTCCACGAGGTCCCAGCGGCCGACGGCGGTGACTCCCATGGCGACGGCGGAGCAGGGACTGCGGGGTCGGCGACCCGATCGGGCGGAGACATCACTCGGCGGCGGGGAGAGCCGCCCGTGGCCGCTGCCACCCCCGGGACCCTCGCGCCCGCAGCCACGCCGTCGTCTCCTCCGGAGGCATCGCCGCCGCCACCAGCCACCCCTGTACGGCGTCACAGCCCAGGTCCCGCAGCCGCTCCCACGTCTCGTCGTCCTCGACGCCCTCCGCGACGACGAGCAGGCCGAGGGAGTGGGCGAGGTCGACCGTGCAGCGCACGATCGCCGCGTCCTCGGTGTCGACGGCGAGCCGGGCCACGAAGGAACGGTCGATCTTCAGCTCGCTCACCGGCAGCCGACGCAGGTGCACCAGCGAGGAGTACCCCGTACCGAAGTCGTCCAGGGACATCTTCACCCCGTGCCCGGCCAGCCCCGCGAGGGTGTCGGCGGCGCGCTGCGGGTCCTCCAGGAGGACATGCTCGGTTATCTCCAGTTGGAGCGATCCCGCGGGGACACCGTGCCGGGCGAGCCGGGCGGCGACCGAACCCGCGAAGCCGGGCGTGTGGACATCGCGCGGGGAGACATTGACCGCCACCGGCACATACAGCCCCTGCGAGCGCCACTCGGCGACCTGCCCGAGAGCGGTGTCCAGGACGTACTCCGTGAGGTAGGGCATCAGCCCGGACGACTCGGCGATGGCGATGAACTCGTCCGGTGGGACCTTGCCGCGTTCGGGGTGCACCCAGCGGACCAGGGCCTCAAGGCCGGCCACCTGTCCGTCGAAGCGGACCTTGGGCTGGTAGTGCAGCTGGACCTCGTGGGCCTCCAGCGCCCGGCGCAGATCGCCGAGCAGCCCGAGCCGGTCCGGGGTGTTGGAGTCCCGCTTGGACTCGTAGACCTCGACGCCCGTACGGTCCCGCTTCGCCTGGTACATCGCCACGTCCGCCCGGCGCAGCATGCCCTCGGCATCGAGGGCGTGATCCGGGAAGATGGCGACTCCGGCGCTGGCCTCCAGCACGAGGGTGAGACCGTCGAGGTCGAGCGGTGAGCTGAGGGCGGTGACCAGCCCGCGGGCGATCCGGGTCGCGGAGGTCGTGGAGTCCGCGACCGGCAGTAAGACGGCGAACTCGTCGCCCCCGAGCCGCGCCGCCTCCGCACCGCGCGGCACCGCCAGGCGGAGCCGGTCGGCTATCTGCAGGAGCAGCCGGTCACCGGCGAGATGGCCGAGCGTGTCGTTGACCGAGCGGAAGCGGTCGAGGTCGATGAGCATCAGGGCGGAGCGGGCGCCGATGCGTTCGGCGTCGTCCAGAGCCATCCAGATGCGTTCCAGCAGCCACTGGCGGTTGGGCAGCCCGGTCAGCGGATCGCGCAGTTGTTCCTCCGCCCGGGCCCGGGCTATCCAGAGGGTGGAGTCGAGGGCGATGAGGGGGATCGCGAACAGCGGCAGCAGGATGGGCTTGGCGGTGGCGACCACGCAGACCAGGGGCGCGATGCCGAGCAGCGCGACCGCGACCAGGCCCTGTCTGACCAGGGCGGTGCGGGCGACGGTGGGCAGGCCGCCGGAGCGCGGGGCGTGCAGATACCAGCCCACGGTGCGGCTGACCGCGAGATAGGCGACCGCGACCAGCACCACCTGGGGGGCGGTGTAGAAGGTCCAGGTGTCGGAGCTCCAGGGGTGCTCGACCGACGGCACCCGGCCGAAGGCGCGCAGCAGCAGGGCTCCGGCGGCGATGCCGAGGATGTCCACCGATCCGTGCAGCACGCCCTGCCGCCAGCGGTGGCGCCGGGCCACGCCGACCAGCAGGACGACGGTCAGGCTGACTAGACCGGCCGACACCCAGCCGTACAGCAGCAGGACCGAAAGGGTGAGAGCGGCGCCGGAGCCGGTGCCGCCCCACCAGCGAGCACGGCCGAGCGCGACCAGGTGGCCGACGATGACACCGGTCAGCAGGGCCAGCGACCAGCCGACCGTGCCGGACGGGAAGAGGGCGTGGCCGTCGGTGAAGGCCCGGTAGAAACCGGCGCCCAGGACGAACCCGGCCGCCGCGACGACCGCCGCGGGCAGGGCGGGCCAGGACGGGTGCCGTTCCGGCTCGTCGCCCGGCAGCCCGGACGAACGTTCGGCGGTGAGTGGGGAGGCGCCGCGGCCTTCGACCGCCGTATAGGGTCCGGCCGGGTACTGTCCGGCGGCGGGTCCCTCCCCGCCCGGACGCTCCCCGGGTCGCCCGGTCCGCCGGCTGTCCTGCCATGCGCCGACCATCCGGCGCAGCCGTGAGTCCGGAGCGGCGCTCTCGCTCGGTTCCATTCCCGTCCCTCTCACAGCCGGCGGTGCCGCCACGCGACCCGATGCCCGACAACAACCCTCGACGGCGCCGTGTTGGAAAACCCTTCTCTCCGCTCCTGAAGGTCCTTCAGGAGCAAAGGGGCGCCCCTGCCGCGGCTGGGCACGGCAGGCGCACATCCCCACAGTAGGCCGGAGAGGGCTTTCACGGGCACCGGTCGTCGGCGGTTGCCCCAATGCGCCCCGGCCACCCGTATGCATCTGGTATGCGCCGATCGGGTGGCCTTCAACCGCTGCTCCTCGCTACTCCTCTGCCGGCAGCGCGACTTCGGCAGCCGCTTCAGGGCCCTGTTCCAGCAGGACGGCGAACCCGTCCTCGTTCAGCACCGGAACCTTCAGCTGCATCGCCTTGTCGTGCTTCGATCCAGGATTGTCACCCACAACGACGAACGACGTCTTCTTCGAAACAGAACCGGTCACTTTCGCGCCACGACTCTGCAACGCCTCCTTGGCTCCGTCCCGCGTGAAGTGCTCCAGCGTGCCGGTCACGACGACGGTGAGCCCTGCGAGGGGACGCGGGCCCTCGTCCTCGCCGGAGCCCTCCTCCTCCATGCGGACGCCGGCGGCCTGCCACTTTCGGATGATCTCGCGGTGCCAGTCCTCGGCGAACCACTCCTTGACGGCGGCGGCGACGATCGGGCCGACGCCGTCGGTGTTCTTCAGTTCCTCCTCGGTGGCCTGGTCGATCCGCTCGATGGAGCGGAACTCGCGGGCCAGCGCGACAGCGGCGACCGGACCCACGTGACGGATCGACAGACCGGTCAGAACGCGGGCGAGCGGGCGCTCCTTGGCGGCCGCGATGTTCTCCAGCATCGCCAGCGCGTTCTTCTTCGCGTTGCCCTCCTGGTTCGCGAAGATGGTGACGACCTTCTCCTCGCCGCTCTTCGGGTCCCGCTTGGGCAGGCCGCTGTCCTGGTCGAGAACGTACGCCTTGATGGGCAGCAACTGCTCGATGGTGAGGTCGAACAGGTCGCCCTCGTTGGTGAGCGGCGGCTCGGCGGGCTCCAGCGGCTGGGTGAGGGCGGCCGCGGCGACATAGCCGAAGTGCTCGATGTCCAGCGACTTGCGCCCGGCGAGATAGAACAGACGCTCGCGCAACTGGGCGGGGCAGCCGCGGGCGTTCGGGCAGCGCAGGTCGACGTCGCCCTCCTTCATCGGCCGCAACGCCGTATCGCACTCGGGGCATTCGCTCGGCATCACGAACTCGCGCTCGCTGCCGTCGCGCAGGTCGGCGACCGGGCCGAGGATCTCCGGGATGACCTCACCGGCCTTGCGCAGCACGACGGTGTCGCCGATCAGCACGCCCTTGGCCTTGACCACGTCCTGGTTGTGCAGGGTGGCGAACTCGACCTCCGAACCGGCCACCGTGACCGGCTCGACCTGCGCGTACGGCGTGACCCGGCCCGTACGGCCCACGCCCACGCGGATGTTGATGAGCTTGGTGTTCACCTCTTCCGGCGCGTACTTGTAGGCGATCGCCCAGCGCGGCGCACGCGAGGTGGAACCGAGGCGCCCCTGCAGCGGGATCTCGTCGAGCTTGACGACGACTCCGTCGATCTCGTGCTCCACGGAGTGACGGTTCTCGCCGTAGTACGCGATGAACTCCCGTACGCCGTCGAGGTCGTCGACCACCTTGTTGTGCGGGGAGGTCGGCAGGCCCCAGGTCTTCAGCAGGTCGTACGCCTGGGAGAGACGGGTCATGCCGTCGAAGCCCTCCAGGGCCCCGATGCCGTGGACGACCATGTGCAGCGGCAGGGTCGCGGTGACCTTGGGGTCCTTCTGGCGCAGGGAACCCGAGGCGGAGTTACGGGGGTTGGCGTACGGCTTCTCGCCGGCCGCCACCCGGCGGGCGTTGAGGTCCTGGAAGGCCTCCATCGGGAAGTAGACCTCGCCGCGGATCTCGACGAGCCGCGGGACCCGGTCGCCCTTCAGGCGGTGCGGGATCTCCGCGATCGTCATCACATTGGGGGTGATGTCCTCGCCCATGCGTCCGGTGCCCCGGGTGGCGGCCCGGGTCAGCCGGCCGTCCTCGTACGTCAGGTTCACCGCGAGGCCGTCGACCTTGAGCTCGCACAGCAGGTGGTAGTCGGGCCTGCCGACGTCCTTGGCGACGCGGTCGGCCCACGCGGCCAGGCCCTCGTCGTCGAAGACGTTGTCGAGGGAGAGCATGCGTTCGCGGTGCTCGACCTCGGCGAGGTCCGTCTCGTACTCGACAGCGACCTTCTGGGTCGGCGAGTCGGGTGTCCGCAGCTCCGGATGCTCCTCCTCCAGCGCCTCCAGAGTGCGCAGAAGCTGGTCGAACTCCGCGTCGCTGACGACGGGAGCGTCCTTCACGTAGTACCGGAAGCGGTGCTCCTCGATCTGCTCAGCGAGCTGCGCGTGCTGCTCCCGTGCCTCGGTGGGCACCGTGGTCTCCGCTTGCTCTTCGCCGGCCACCGTGTCGTCCTCCCGTTACTCTGGGTTGTCCGCGAGGGATCTCGCCGCCCGGGCGCAGTGGGCCAGTGCCTCGCGTGCGTACGCCGGGGAAGCCCCCGCGAGTCCGCACGACGGAGTGACCGTGACCGCCTCCGCGAGAAGCCCCGGGTGCAGCCCCAGCCTGCGCCACAACGTCCTGACACCCATGACGCTACCGGCAGGGTCTGACAACGGGCCGTCCGTGCCCGGCACGACACCGACGAAGAGCCGGGTCCCCCCTTCCACCGCCTCACCGATCGCGTCGTCGTCACGTTCGGTGAGAAGCGAGAAGTCGAAGGAGACCGCGGCCGCGCCCGCCCGTCGCAACAGGGCGAACGGGACCTCCGGTGCGCACGAGTGGACGACGACCGGTCCGCCACCGTGAACCCCGACGACGTCCCGGAGTGTGGCCTCGATGACCTGGCGGTCGACGGCTCGGTGGGTGCGGTAGCCGCTGGCGCTCTTCACCTGGCCGCGCAGTACGGCGATGAGGGACGGCTCGTCGAGCTGGACGACGATCTGGGCGCCCGGTACGCGCCGTCGGACCTCCTCCAGGTGCAGCCGCAGGCCCTCGGCGAGGGACGCGGCGAGGTCCCGGCAGGCGCCGGGATCGGAGAGGGCGACCTCGCCGTTCCTCAGCTCCAGGGCGGCGGCGAGGGTCCAGGGGCCGACGGCCTGCACCTTCAGCTGTCCCTCGTAGCCCTGCGTGAACTCCTCCAGCGCGTCCAGGTCCTCGCCGAGCCATGACCAGGCCCGCCTGGTGTCCCGTCCCGGCCGGTCACCGATCCGCCAGCCGCTGGGCTCCACGCGCGCGTACAGCTCGACGAGCATCCCGACGGTCCGGCCGATCATGTCGGCGCCGGGGCCCCGGGCGGGGAGCTCGGGCAGGAACGGGAAGTCCTCGAAGGAACCGGTGGCGGTTTTCGCGGCCTCCCGGGCATCACCGCCGGGCAGGGAACCGACGCCGGTGGCGGGGGCGAAGCTGAAGTGTGCGTTCACAGGGGAAGCCTACGTAGGTTGCGGGGCGCGGGGCCCGGGAGGAGTCCCCGACGACAGCGGCCTCAGCGTCCCGGCCGTACCGTCAGATCGTTGATCTCCGCGTCCCTCGGGAGGTCGAGAGCCAGGAGGATCGTCGTGGCGACCGATTCGGGGTCGATCCACTGGGCGGGGTCGTACTCCTTGCCCTCCTGCTGATGGACCTTGGCCTGCATGGGGCTGGCCGTACGGCCGGGGTAGACCGTGGTGACGCGGACGCCGTTGTCGTGCTCCTCGTGGCGCAGCGAGTCCGCGAGGGCCTTCAGGCCGTGCTTGGAGGCGGCGTAGGCGGACCAGTCGGCACTCGCCCGCAGGCCCGCGCCCGAGTTCACGAACACCACATGGCCCCGTGCGGCGCGGAGTTGGGGCAGGAAGTGGCGGGTCAGTTCGGCGGGCGCGATCAGGTTGACGTTGAGCTGGTGACGCCAGGATTTGGGGGTCAGCTCGGCGACCGGGCCGAGGTCGACCACCCCCGCGATGTGCAGGAGCGAGTCCACGCGGTCCGGAAGGGTCTGGTGGGAGAAGGCCCAGGAGAGCTTGTCGGGGTCCGCGAGATCGCCCACCAGCGTCTTAGCTCCGGGAAACTCCGCCGCCAACTCCTTCGCCCTGCCCGCGTCGCGCGCGTGCAGCAGGAGATCGTCCCCGCGCGCGTGCAGCCGACGGGCGACGGCCGCGCCGATACCGGACCCGGCTCCGGTGATCACATGTGTAGCCATGCCCGCCATGCTCGCATCACCCACTCCCGCCCCACACCCGCCTCACCTCACTCGACGTTCTGGCCTCACTCGATGCCCTGGCTCTCCTCCAGGTACGCCAGCGCCCCCACCGGCTCCTCCGCGAAGAACACCAGGTCGGTCAGCGGACGGGGCAGGAACCCCTCGTCCTCCATGCGCCGGAACTGCTCCTTGAGACCGTCGTAGAAGCCCGCGGTGTTGAGCAGGACCACCGGCTTGTCGGTGTGGCCGTGCTTCTTCTGCTCAAGGATCTCGGTGGCCTCGTCGAGTGTGCCGGTGCCGCCCACCATGATCACCACCGCGTCGGCGTTCTCCAGGAGGAGCTTCTTCCGCTCGGCGAGGTCCTTCGCCACGACCATCTCGTCGGCACCCGCGCGCGTCCTGGCCGCCAGGAAGTCCACGGAGACCCCGTGGAGTCGGCCGCCCGCCCCCTGCACCCCGTCGGCGACCACCTTCATCAGACCGACGTCGGAGCCGCCCCAGACCAGAGTGTGCCCGCCCTTGCCGATCAGTTCGGCGAACTCCCGCGCGGGCCGGGTGTACCGCTCGTCGAGGTCGGCGGCGGAAAGGAAGACGCAGATTCGCATGCGGTCACCGTACCCGGGAAGAACCGGGGGCCCGCGAGTGCTTTTCCGGTATGGCCGATGCACAGGTGACACCTGACAGGACACACACGATCACGATCGAGCTGGGCACACGACGCGTACGGGTCACGCAGGGCGACCAGGTGCTTGCGGAGAGCGAGCGACCCCTCCTCCTGCGGGAGACGGGCTGTCCGGTGCGGTACTACCTCCCGCCCGAGGACGTACGGCTCGACCTGCTGACCCCCTCCGAGACCCACACGTACTGTCCGTTCAAGGGCACGGCCTCCTACTGGTCGCTGCCGGACGCGGCGGACCTGGTGTGGGCGTATCCCGAGCCGAAGCCGGACGTGGCCGGCATCAAGGACCACTTCTGCTTCTACGAAGTAGAAGTGTTGTGACCGATTAGTTCGGTGCTTTCGGGCAGTCTTCACAGTCATGGACAAGAAGACCCTTTCGCGCGACGGAACGCCCCTCGCGTACGAACGCACCGGACAGGGCCCGGCGATCGTCCTGGTGAGCGGCGCGATGTCGACGGCCGGCACGGTGCGGCCGCTGGCCGCGGCCCTGTCGGACCGTTTCGATGTCCTCGTGTACGACCGCCGGGGCCGTGGCGAGAGCGGCGACACGGCCCCGTACGCGGTGGAACGCGAGGTCGAGGATCTCGCCGCGCTGATCGAGGTGACGGGCGGCGAGGCGGCGCTGTACGGCATCTCGTCGGGCGGTGCGCTGGTGCTGCACGCGGCGGCGAGCGGGCTGCCGGTGCGCCGGGCAGCGGTGTACGAGGTGCCGTTCGCCGTGGGCGAGGGCGGGGCGAAGGAGCGCGCCGAGTACACCGAGAACCTGACGGAGGCGCTCGCTCAGGGCCGGCGCGGGGACGCGGTCGAGCTGTTCCTGAGGCTCACCGGCCTCGCCGAGGAGATGATCCAGGGCGCCCGCCGCTCCCCCATGTGGCCCGGCATGGAGGCCATCGCCCCGAGCCTCGCCCACGACGACGCAGTGATGGGCGACGGCCGGGTCCACCGGGACCTGCTGGCGTCGATCACGTTGCCCGTCCTGTCCGTCGCGGGCGGGGCGAGCCCCCCGTGGCTCCGAGAGGCCGCCCGAGCGGTCGCGGACGCGGTACCCGGGGGCGCGTACCGGGTGCTGGACGGGCAGACCCACATCGTGGACCCGCAGGCGCTGGCGCCGGTGTTGGCGGAGTTCTTCGGGGACTCGCCCCCGCACACCTAGGTTCAGCCACTCCGGTTCGCGCCGATGTCCGGGCCGGATAGGGAACTCCGGATGGAGAACCACGGGTTGTACCGGGGCTTGAAGGCGGCAAGCAGAACGCTGGTGTCGGCCACCGCGAGTGTGACGGGGACGGTCATGCGGAGCTCCCGCCGCGCAGGTAGTCGTGCACGCGGCTCGCGAGATCGGGGGCGACGGTGGGCGGGGCGAGGGGCAGGCCCGCTGTTCTTCCCCTCTCGCCGACCCAGTTGGAAACTTCCGCCTGCGGCTGGACTTGGCCGAGCAGGCAGCGTTGGCTCCGAAGAAGTCCGCGGATTTCATCCGCAGGATCGCCAAGGACTTGTCAGAGGGACCATGTCTTGCCCGAGCCGGGCTGGCTCAAGCCGTCCTTCTCCGGAGAGGGCGGCAACAACTCCGTCGAGATAGCCGCGACGGCCCCTGAGGACATAGCGCTCCGGGAAAACGAAGCCCCGCCAGTGCTTTGAGGACGGACCGGGCTGCGTTGAAGGCGCTGATACGGACCCTGAAGGTGGGGCCGCGGAGCTGAGCGGGCGTCTGTGACACGTTCAGCAATGGGCGGATTTGTATCAGCGAGCACGACACCTAGCAGGCGTTTCAACAACCGACTCGGGAAGAAACCCACCAATCGCACGCCGAGCACCGCGCGAACTGCTCCGCCGTGCGAGCTGTTCGGACCTGCCGGTCTACGGTTCCTGAGGGCTTCGGCGAAGTCGCGGGATGCCCGTTTGTGTTCGTGAGGTCCCAGGAGGTGAGGGGCGCCGAACGTCGCAGGCCCCACGAACTCGCGTGCTGATAGCTTCGCGTCCGTGATCGTGTATCCGCTGTGGCATGTCGGCCACCAGAACGAAGCCGGCGACGACGGATCGACGGTGCACGCCGATGAGAGCGGCGTGTTCTGCGACGAGGCGGACGGCGACGACGTAAAGCTGCTCGGTATCTACTCAACCCTCGAACGGGTTGAAGAGCGTGTGCGCCAGGCACGACTGCTACCGGGATTCAGTGAGGAACCCGAGTGCTTCTCCTTCGACGCCTGCGAGCTCGATGAGGACTATTGGACCGAGGGCTTCGTTCGAGTTCCGGCGGGCGAGTAGGCCCCTGGGCAGAGTCTCGGTGGGATGCCGTTCCGTGGGCACGTGAGCCCCAACACCGCGCGGATCTCGCGGGTCGGGCACCTCGTGCAGTCGCGGCTTTAGGCCCGGGATCTCCCCGGGAACGGCTTGGGGCTGCGGGCGGAGTTGGTCAACGGCAGGCGGGGTCGGCAATGACTCGCCCGTAGGCGGGGTCTTCCACCGGGATCACAGGCCGTCGACAACTCCCTGATCTTGGAAGTCCGCACCCGTCACGTTCCCGGAACCCCGCCGGGCCGGCAGATCATCACAAACCGGACGTCATCACGAACCGGACGTCAAGCGCCTACGCCGAATCCCTGCGGTTTCCGGGCTGGTCAGCCACGTACCGCAGCCAGGCACTCGTCGTACAGATCCATGATGTCGCCCTTGCCGTCATCGTCGACCCACGTCATCGATGCGGCATCCAGGCATGCGAACGCCGTCGCGATCACCGCGCGGGCCCTCGGAGCCGTACTGCCGACAGCAGCGTCCATGCGCGCCTCGATGAGCGGCAGCAGGTCCTCTTGGAACCGCAGTCGCTTTTCGAGCCAACCGGCACGCAGCGAGGCGGTGTTGTGCAGGAGACGGAACCGCTCCAGGGCCTGCTCGGGGCTGTCACGCAAGGCCAGTACGGCAGCAACCCCTGCCCGCAGGGCCTCCCAGACACCGACTTCGGCCGGTAGTTCGCTGATCGTGTCCGTCAGGACTTGCCCGAACCGGTCCTGGTCAGCGCCGAGAAGGTCCTCCTTGGCGCCGAAGTAGCGGAAGAGGGTGCGCTGGGAGACGCCGGCCTCCCTGGCGATCTGGGCGACGGTCGTCTCGTCGTAGCCCTGCTCGGTGAACAGGCGCAGAGCCGTCTCGAGGATCGCCTGGGAGGCCAGCTGCCGCGTCCGGTCCCACAGCGTGGTCGGTGCGCCCGTCGCTGTCTTGGCTTCCTGCTTCATGCCACCAGATTACCCGGCACTGCCAGACTGGCAGTCACTTCACACTTGGCAGTCACTGCCAATCAGTCGTACGCTGCCAGAAAGGTGGTCGCCGTCGCGTCCCGGTCCAGCCCGCCGTCCCACGGCAACCCGGAACCGCTCACCGATCACCCCTTACCTCCCAGAAGCACGCAAAGGAACGCATCATGTCCGCACCTGCAGCTTTGATCACCGGTGGAACCAGCGGTATCGGCAAGGCGACCGCTGAACTGCTCCGCTCCCGCGGCTACCGCGTCATGGTCACCGGCGTCAGCAGCCTCGCCGACGCCGCACTTCCCGAAGACGTCACGGTCGTCCAGGCCGACGCACGATCCCTGCCGGACATCGACCATGCGGTGGAGCAGGCACGCCGGCAATTCGGCTCCCTCGACCTGCTCTTCCTCAACGCGGGCATCTCCCGCCCCGGCCCGATCGAGTCAACCGACGAAGCCGCCTTCGATGCCCTGTTCGACATCAACGTCAAGGGCAATTTCTTCACCCTGCAAAAGGCGCTCCCGCTCCTCAACGAGGGCGCATCGGTCGTATTCACCGTGGGCGCCGGCGAAGGGGTCGGAGCCGCCATGACAGCCGCCAAGGGCGCACTGTTGCCCCTCATGCGGTCCCTCGCGCTCGAACTCGCCCCCCGCCGCATCCGCGTCAACGCCGTCAGCCCAGGACTGATCAACACCCCTGCCTACAGCAAGATGGGCGTCTCCCAGGAAATGATCGACTCCTGGGCTCGGGACGTCCCGCTCGGCCGCGTCGGCGCTCCCGCCGACATCGCCGAAGCCGTGGCCTTCCTCGCCTCGGACTCGGCCGGCTACATCACCGGCGACAACCTCGTCGTCTCCGGGGGTCTCGGTGTTCACGCCCGCCCCTGACGAGCAGTTCCGCACTCGGCTCTGACCGGGAACGTTCACCGGGGCCGGCGATCAGGCTGCGGCCTTTGTGAGCCGCTGACTCCAGCGGATGCCCTTCTCGCTGCGGATACGTGCGCGCTCCCGGCCGATGCGGATCGGCCCGGTGGGTAGGCGCCGCACATGCTCGGCGAGTGCTCGGCAAGCGCACAGAGGGAGTGCGGCACTTCCACGTGAAGTGCCGCACTCCTGTGGCCGGTTGCCCGGCCGGGCGGATCGACCGGCGGGATCAGGCCGCGAGCGTGGGCGCCATCGGTGACGGCGGGAAGGGCAGGTTCAGCTCGAACCAGATCGTCTTGCCGGAGGGCCCGTACGGCCCCTCGCCCGTGCCGCAGCCGCCCCAGCGGTCGGCGAGCAGATCGAGGATCAGGAGACCCCGCCCCCTGTCCGCGTGCGCCGGTACGGCCGGGGGTGGCACGAGTGTCGGCAGGTCAGGGCTCATGTCCCACACGCTGACCCGGAGTACGGGATCCAGCCAGTGCAGGCGGACGAACGCGGGCCCCCTGGTGTGCCGCACGGAGTTCGTCGCGAGTTCGGACGTCAGAAGTTCCGCCCGCTCTACGAGTTCGGCGAGGCCATGAGCGGTGAGGACGGCTCGGAGGGTGAGGCGGGTGATGCCGGGGGCGCGGGGGTCACAGGGGAAGTGGAGCTCGTAGCTCCAGGGTGCGGTGAAGGGGAGCGGGCTGGGGTGTGGAGGGGGTTCGGGGTCGTCGGCGTGGGTGGTGAGGGCGTCCGGGGCGGTGGGGGTGGTGGGGGTGGTGGGGGGGTGGGTCACGCGGCACCTCCGTTGGTGCGAGTGGCTGTGGTGGGTGCGCGCGGTTACTGATCGCGCGGGTGGGCCGTGGCCTCCGGCTCCCGGTGGGTGCGGTGTCTCTGTCGGCACCCTTGCCGCCCTCCGGATGGGCGATTGGGGTGCCGGTGCTCTTCCGCTGGGCGGGGCGGGGGTGGTGGCCTGAGTCACACCATAGCGAGAGGGATTTAACCCGTGCCATTCACATCACTGGAACGGGTGTAGTTTTTTTGCGAGATGGACTCAGAGCGCGACCATCGGCACACTGTGCGCGAAAAAGGAGGGGCTTGATGGCACCGAACACCCCGACCATCCGGCAGCGGCGCCTGGGTTTGGAGTTGCGGCGACTTCGTGAAGCGGTTGGCATGTCAGCCCCCGCGGCTGCCGGCGCGCTCGGTACTGATCGCACGAACATCTCGAACATCGAGGCAGGGCGTTACGGCATCGGTGAGGAGCGACTACGACGACTGGCCAGCATCTACGAATGCAACGACGAGGACCTGATCGACACGTTGGCCGCGATGACGGGTGGTCGCAAGCCAGGCTGGTGGGACGAGTACCGGGGCAAAGTGCCTCCAGGGCATCTCGACATCTCCGAGATCGAGCACTACGCCGTACACCTGCGCACCGTGCAGACGTCCCATCTCCCGGGGCTGTTCCACACCGAGGACCACGCCAGAGCGATCTTCGACCTCGTCGTGCCGAAACTGCCGCGTCTGGAAGTCGAGTTGCGGATCGCGCACCGGCTCACACGGCGGCGTGTACTCACGGAGGACAAGGCGGTGCCCTACATCGGGATCATTCACGAGGCCGCCCTGCGGATGCAGTTCGGCGGTCGAGACGTGGCGCGCGCCCAACTTCATCACTTGCTGGACGAGAACGAGCGTGACAACGTGACCTTGATGGTGATCCCGTTCGCCAACGGAGGCTTCCCCACGGTGGGGGACGCCGTCCTGTACGCGAAGGCCACCAACCCACACCTGGACACCGTGCACATGGATTCACCAGCCGGCCCCCTGTTTTTCGACTCGCCGACCCAGTTGGAGAACTTCCGCCAGCGCCTGGACCTGGCCGAGCGAGCGGCGTTGACTCCGACAGAGTCGGCCGATTTCATCCGCGCGATCGCCAAAGACATGTAAGAGGAGCGGGTCTTGTCGGAGTTGTGCTGGTTGAAGTCGTCCTTCTCCGGGGAGGGCGGCAACAACTGTGTCGAGATAGCCGCGCCGAGCCCCGAGGGCATCGCCCTGCGCGAGAGCGAGAGCCCGGCCCGGGTTCTCACCACGGACCGGGCTGCGCTCGGGGCGCTGGTGAAGAGCATCAAGGCGGGGCTTGGCAGTTGAGCAGGCGGCTCCGCTCAGGCAGCTGAGGGCTCGGCCCGCCCGAGCAGCAGGTCCTCGATCACTGCCCGTTGGACAGCCCTCAGCTTGGCGATCTGCGTCTACAACGCCCCCGAACGCCTCGTGACCCCGCGAATCGGGCGGCGAACGATGTACGTACCTGGCGGACGATCCGCAAGCAGAGCCTACGACGGCGGCGGGGCCGGGGGCGGCCCCGAAGATCTTCTCTAGGCCACGCCGACGGAAGCCCGCACCGTAGCCGCGATCGTCGCCGACCCCACCACGCGCGTGCCGTCGTACAGCACGATCGCCTGGCCGGGGGCCACCCCGCGGACCGGCTCCGCGAAGGTGACCTCCAACGTGCCGTCGACCACCGCCGCCGTCACCTCTGTCTCGCCGCCGTGGGCGCGGAGCTGGGCGGTGTAGGTGCCGGGGCCGGTGGGGGCGGCGCCGCACCAGCGCGGCTTGACGGCCGTGAGCGCGTGCACGTCGAGGGCGTCGGCCGGGCCGACTGTCACCGTGTTGTTCACCGGGGAGATGTCGAGGACGTAGCGCGGCTTGCCGTCGGGGGCCGGGGTGCCGATCCGGAGGCCCTTGCGCTGGCCGATGGTGTAGCCGTACGCGCCCTCGTGCGTGCCGAGCTTCGTGCCGGACTCGTCGACGATGTCACCCTCCGCCTTGCCGAGGCGGGAGGCGAGGAAGCCCTGGGTGTCGCCGTCGGCGATGAAGCAGATGTCGTGCGAGTCGGGCTTCTTGGCGACGGCGAGGCCCCGGCGCTCGGCCTCCGCGCGGATCTCGTCCTTCGTGGTGAGGGTGTCGCCGAGCGGGAACATCGCGTGGGCGAGCTGTCGGTCGTCCAGCACGCCGAGGACGTACGACTGGTCCTTCGCCATGTCGGAGGCGCGGTGCAGCTCGCGCGTGCCGTCGTCGCGCACGATCACCTGGGCGTAGTGGCCGGTGCAGACCGCGTCGAAGCCGAGGGCGAGCGCCTTGTCGAGCAGGGCCGCGAACTTGATCTTCTCGTTGCAGCGCAGGCAGGGGTTCGGGGTGCGGCCGGCCTCGTACTCGGCGACGAAGTCGTCGACGACGTCCTCGCGGAAGCGGTCGGCGAGGTCCCACACGTAGAACGGGATGCCGATGACGTCCGCCGCGCGGCGGGCGTCGCGTGAGTCCTCGATGGTGCAACAGCCACGCGCGCCCGTACGGAACGACTGGGGGTTCGCGGAGAGGGCGAGGTGGACGCCGGTCACATCGTGCCCCGCCTCGGCCGCACGGGCGGCGGCGACGGCGGAGTCGACTCCGCCCGACATGGCGGCGAGGACGCGAAGAGGACGGGTGCGCTGCGTGGTGTCAGTCATAACCCTTCCAGGGTACGGGGCCGCGGGAACCGGAGCTCACGAGTATCCGTTCACGGTCACATGGGGGAGACACGAGCCAACGAGAAGGACGCCGACCGGCGCATCGGTCGGCGTGCTCTGCTGATCGGCGGTGCGGTGGCCGCGGCGGGCACAGCCGTGCTGGCCCGCGGCGAGCTGACGCGGCTGTGGTGGCGCGCGCCCGGTGTCGAGAAACCGCGTAAGGAGGGCGAGGTCGACTCCGTGGGCGCGCGGTGGGTGTCCGCGTCCGACGCGAACTGGCGGCGCGCGGACCGGCCCGACGACTACCGCATAGACATGGTGGTCGTCCATGTCACCCAGGGCAGTTTCGACAGCGCGGTCAAGGTGTTCCAGGACCCGGGGCACGGAGCCGCCGCGCACTACATCGTCGGCAAGGACGGCCGTGTCACGCAGATGATCCGGGAGCTGGACGTGGCCTTCCACGCGGGTAACCGGGTCTTCAACGAGCGCAGTGTCGGCATCGAGCACGAGGGCTTCGTCGACCGGCCGGAGGACTTCACGGACGCGATGTACGAGGCCTCGGCGCGGCTCACCGCCGGGATATGCGCGCGCTACGGCATCCCGGTCGACCGCCGGCACATCATCGGCCATGTGGAGGTGCCGGGGACGGACCACACCGACCCCGGGAAGCACTGGAACTGGGACCGGTACATGAGGCTCGTACGACAGGCGCGTACGGCCGTGGCGTGAGCGTGCCCCCCCAAGGCTCCCAAGGCTCCCAAGGCTCCCGGGAGCGTTGAGGACGTCCCGGGGCGCCCAAAGCTCCCCAGGTCCTGGGTCCTAGCTCAGTCCCGCCGCCCGGGCCCGCTCCACCACCGGGCCGATCGCCTTGGCGACCGCCTCCACGTCCGCCTCCGTGGAGGTGTGGCCTAGGGAGAAGCGGAGGGTGCCGCGGGCGAGGTCGGGGGCGGTGCCGGTGGCGAGGAGGACGTGGCTGGGCTGGGCGACGCCCGCGGTGCAGGCGGAGCCGGTGGAGCACTCGATGCCCTGGGCGTCCAGCAGGAGCAGCAGGGAGTCGCCCTCGCAGCCCGGGAAGGTGAAGTGCGCGTTGGCCGGGAGGCGGCCACCGGGAGCGGGGTCGCCGCCGAGGATCGCGTCGGGGACCGCCGTACGGACCGCCTCGACCAGGCCGTCGCGCAGGGCGCCGATCTCCCGGGCGAACCACTCGCGCTGCTCGGTGGCCAGTCGGCCGGCCACCGCGAAGGACGCGATCGCGGGGACGTCGAGGGTGCCGGAGCGGACGTGGCGCTCCTGGCCGCCGCCGTGCAGGACGGGTACGGGGGTGTACTCGCGGCCCAGGAGCAGAGCGCCGATGCCGTAGGGGCCGCCGATCTTGTGGCCGGAGACCGTCATCGCGGCGAGCCCGGAGGCGGCGAAGTCGACGGGGATCTGACCGAATGCCTGGACGGCGTCGGCGTGCAGGGGAATGTCGAACTCGGCTGCCGTTTCGGCGAGTTCACGGATCGGCAGGACCGTGCCGATCTCGTTGTTCGCCCACATGATCGTGGCCAGGGCCACGTCGTGGGGGTTGCGGGCGATGGCTTCGCGGAGCGCCTCGGGATGGACCCTGCCGTACCGGTCGACCGGGAGGTACTCGACGGTGGCGCCCTCGTGTTCGCCGAGCCAGTGGACGGCGTCGAGGACGGCGTGGTGCTCGACGGGGCTGGCGAGGACCCGGGTGCGGGCCGGGTCGGCGTCGCGGCGGGACCAGTACAGGCCCTTGACGGCGAGGTTGTCGGCCTCGGTGCCGCCGGCGGTGAAGACGATCTCACTGGGGCGGGCACCGAGCGCTTCCGCGAGGGCTTCCCGGGCCTCCTCCACGGTGCGGCGGGCCTGCCGGCCGGACGCGTGGAGGGACGAGGCGTTGCCGGTGACGCTCAGGTGCGCGGTGAGTGCCTCGACTGCCTCGGGAAGCATCGGGGTGGTCGCGGCGTGGTCGAGGTATGCCATGGTGACGCCGATTCTACGGGCCGCCCTCGGCGGGGCGCCCCACCCCCGCTCCACTCATGAGCTCCAGGAGATCAGAAGCTCCAGGACACCGAGTTGTCCAGCTGCATGAACGTCACGAGGACCACCAGATCGGCGATTCCCAGGCCCAGGCCGAGACAGGCACGGCCCTTGCGGGTGGTGCCCCGCCAGAGCGACACCGCGGCCAGCACGATGGCGATCGGGCCGAGGAAGAGGTTGAGGACCAGCAGGCCGAGCAGGCCGAGGATGAAGGACGCGACGGCCATGCCGTCGGCGTCGTGGATGCCGGTGCGGCGGCCCGTGGTGGTGTTGTTGTCGGTAGTGGCGGCCCGTGCGGTGAGTTGCATGACGGGTCAGCTCCCTTGGGTCGAGTCGGTCGTACGGTCGTACGGACGGCTGGTCGGTGCACAGCTGGAGGTGTACGGCGGTCAGCGCGGCGACCGGTCGGTGCACAGCCGGTCACGCTGCGACCGGTCAGTGCGTGCGACCGGTCAGTGCGCTGACGTGCCGTGTCGGCGGCCGTGGCGCTCGCGGAGCGCGAAGATGCCGAGCCAGACGGCGATGACGACGGCCGCGACGAGGGAGAAGGTCAGCGGGGCGTGGGCGACGGTGCCCAGAACCGCGCCGAACAGCAGGAGTGCGGCGACCAGGAACAGCATGGCGGGGATCCCCCTCCGTTTACGTTTCGGTGAACGCTTGTAGTCACAGTCGTTCACTGACTCTCAAGTCTAACGCGCCCGCTCGCTTTGCAATTCCAGAGAACAGTTGTTAACTGCATGGCATGAGTCACACTCTCGGCATCCGGCAGGCCCAGAAGCAGCGGACCCGGCAGGCACTCCTGGACGCGGCGTTGGGGCTGCTGGAGGAGCAGAGCCTGAGCAGCCTCGGCCTGCGCGAGGTCACTCGCGCCGTCGGCGTCGCCCCGACCGCCTTCTACCGCCACTTCCGCTCCATCGCGGATCTCGGCGTGGCCCTGGTCGAGGAGGCGCTGAGCAGCCTGCACCCCATGGTCCGGACGACGGTGTCCACGACGGACGACAGCACCCAACGCATCACGCGCGCAGTCGAGCTGATCGCCCGTCACGTAGACGCGCACCCCGCTCATGTCCGTTTTATCGCCCGGGAACGACATGGCGGGGTCCAGCCGGTCCGAGAGGCGCTACGGCAGCAACTGGCCAGGTTCGGCCAGGAGGTGAAGGTCGAGCTGGCCAAGGACCCCGAGGCCGCCGCCTGGAGCGACGACGACCTCCTCATGCTCGCAGGCCTCTACGTCGACCGGATGCTGAGCACCGCCTCGCTGTTCCTGGAGGCACTGGAGTCCTCGGAGCAGGAACGGGAACGCGTCGCGCGGGTAGCCGAACGTCAGATGCGGCTCATCAGCATCGGCCGCCGGTACTGGCAGGACTGAGCCGGACAACGGAACGGGCGCGAAGACGCCCCCTGCAACCGCCTCCAGGTGATTCCTTCCACGGCCGCCCCCATTACGACCGCCCCGCTACGACCGGCCCCGCTACGGCCACCCCTACAGCCTGGCCCGCGCCAGTTGCCGCGACTGCGCCACCAGCCGGTCCGCGCTGTCCCATACCTCGGCGTCCTCCTCCAGGAAGCCGCCGGCGAGGTTGCGTGTGGTGATCGACACGCGCAGCGGGCCCGGTGCCGGACGGGCGCGGACGTGAACCGTCAGTTCGACCGTGGGCACCCAGCCGGACAGACCGAGTTCGAAGGCGGTCGGCGGCAGTGCGTCGACCGCGAGCAGCAGCGCGAGGGGGTCGGCGTCGCGGCCGTCGGCGAGCCCGAACCAGGCTCGCATCTCACCGATGCCGGAGGGTGCGCCGAGCGCCCAGCCCAGGGTCGACGGGTCGAGCTTGAGCGTCAGCCGGTCGGCGAGGGCGGAGCTGCCGTCGACCGGGGTCGGCCCGTCCTCGGGGCCGAAGCACTGCTCCATGGGCGGGATCGTGGGCGGCTCCGCCGCCGTCCGCACGTCGTCGGGCAGGGCGTCCAGGTCTCCGTAGGAGGCGAGGACGCGGATGCGTTCGATCTCGCGGCCCTGGTCGTCGTACTGGAAGAGCGAGGCCTGGCCGGTGGAGAGGGTGCGGCCGGCGCGGACGACGTCCGTACGCACGACCGCCGGGCCCGGCAGGGAGGCGGTCAGGTAGTGCGCCGAGAGGGTGAACGGATCGGCGTGCGGCAGGGCGTCGGCGAGGGCGCGGCCGAGGACGGCCAGCAGATAGCCGCCGTTGACGGCGTTGATGATCGTCCAGCCGGCGGAGAGGTCGATGTCGTAGACCCCGGGCTCACGGCGGGTGAGCGCGGTGTCCCGGTCGAACTCGCTGTCGCCGATCACGGCGCGCACGGTGGCTGCTTCTTGCATGCCTGAACGGTACAACAGGTCATTACTAAGCGGTAGCTTGCCTGCTTTCATCGTGGCGGGCACATGGCACCTGGCAGGTGAGACCCGGACAATTTCTCGGTAAGTGCCCGCACTCATCCGTAAACCCGAAGCCCCGGCTTTCCCTCTGTAGAAGCATGAGCCTTACCGGGACTTCGTTTCTCTACAGCCTGATCGCCCTGGCCGTCGTCGCCCTCACGTTGCCGCTCCTCCTGTGGTCGCGGATCCGCGGGCCCCGGGTCCTGCGGGCGGCGGGCCGGGTGCTGATGCTGCTGTTCGCCCAGGGAACGGCCGTGGCCCTGGTCTTCGTACTCGTCAACAACGAGAACAACCTCTACGACAACTGGGCCGACCTGCTCGGCACCGGCGACCATGTGCAGCAGGCCGCGGACCTGGGGGCGGACGGTACCGGCGGGATGACGCTGGAACGGCTGCCCAAGGTCCGGCAGGAGTTCAAAAAGGTCGCGGGGGGCGTGACGGTCACCCAGCTCAAGGGCCGGGTGTCCGGCGTGAACGCCGAGGTCTACGTCTGGCTGCCGCCGCAGTACCACGAGCCGGCCTACCGCCACCGCACGTTCCCGGTGGTGGAGTTGCTGCCGGGCTATCCCGGCTCGGCAAAGGCCTGGTTCGGGTCGCTGCACGTGCAGAAGCAGCTGCGGCCGCTGATGCGCGACGGCCGGGTGGCACCGTTCATCCTGGTCGCGCCGCGCACCAACCTGCTGGCCGGGGTGGACACCGGCTGTGCCAACATCCCGGGCACGGTGAACGCCGACAGCTGGCTCAGTGTCGACGTGCCGAAGATGGTCATGGACAACTTCCGCGCCGACCGCGCTCCGGCGGGCTGGGCGGTCGCCGGGTACTCGGCGGGCGCGCACTGCGCGACCAGGCTCGCCGTCGCCCACCCCGACCGCTACCGGGCCGCGGTCAGCCTGTCCGGCTACAACGACCCGGTCAGCGAACGCAACTCGCTGACCGCGCAGAGCCCGGCCCTGCGGAAGGCGAACAACCCCTGGCAGATGCTGAGGGAGGCCCGCACCCCGCCCCAGATCGCGCTGTACCTCTCCGGCCAGCCGCATGACGGCTACGAGGCCGCCCTGGCCCTGGAGCAGAGCGCGAAGGCACCGACGACCGTGCACGTGGTCTACATCCCGCGCAGCGCGGGCGGCCACACCATGGCGCTGTGGCGGCCGCAGATGGTCCCGTCGTTCCTCTGGCTGACCGAGGAGATGGGCCAGAGCCGTACCGCGTTGGGCGCTACTCCTCCCGTACGGTCGAACGCCGGTTCCACGCACGCGGCGCTCGCCAGTGGAACCGCATCGCGAGCAGCCGCAGCACGAAGGCCGTGACGACCGCGAACGCGCTGGTCAGCGGGGTGAGAGCGGCGTAGCGCAGGCACAGTACGACCATGGTGGCACCGACCATCGCCGGGACCGCGTACAGGTCGCGGTCCCAGCGCAGCAGCGAGGGCACCTCGTTGGCGAGCACGTCCCGCAGTACACCGCCGCCCACCGCGGTGGCCAGGCCCAGGGCCGCCGACGCGGTGAGCCCGAGCCCGTACTCGTACGCCTTCGTCGTGCCGGCGACGCAGAACAGACCGAGGCCGGCCGCGTCGAAGACGTTCACCGCGACCTGGATGCGCTCCATCTGCGGATGCAGGAAGAAGACCAGGAGAGCGGCGAGCAGCGGGGTGACGAAGTAGCCGAGGTCGGTGAAGGCGGCGGGCGGAACGGCCCCGATGACCAGGTCGCGGAACAGCCCTCCGCCCAGCGCGGTGACCTCGGCGAGCACGGCTATGCCGAACACGTCGAAGTTCTTGCGGACGGCCAGCAGCGCGCCGGAGATGGCGAACACGAAGATGCCGACGAGGTCGAGCGTGTGCTGGACGGAGGGGGTGAACAGTTGATGGAGCACCCCATATTGTTACTCAGACCGGGGGTGCGCCTTGCAAACCAAGGTTCACAGGGTGGGTTTCCCTGTGGTGAACAGCCAGGTCTGGAACAGGTCGTCCAGCTGCTTGCCGCTGATCCTCTCGGCGAGGCGGATGAAGTCGGCGGTGTCGGCGTTGCCGTACCGGTGCAGCTTGGTCCAGGTGGGCAGCAGCTTGAAGAAGGCGGTGTCGCCGATGCGTTCGCGCAGTACCTGGGCCTTGGGGACCAGCGGAACAGCCAGTAACGCCAAGCACTCGATCACGGTCGTGAAGAGGTGCGAGTAGCGGGATACCTGCCTACTCGGCTCCGTCAGACTCGCCGGTCTGGTGCCGCCGGGCACGCTCGTTGTTCCAGTTCACGGCCGCCTCGATCTGCTGATCAGTCAGTCCGGTCTCACGTCGCAACTGCTTGGGCTTGATCCCGTTCGGATAGGAACCCATCGCGCGGGCGATCTTGCCTGCCCACAACTCCGGCTCTGAGTAGGGCCGCTCCGCCTACTGCCGCTGTAGCTCCTTGAGGTGCTCGGGCGAGCACACGGTTACTAGTCGTCTGCCGTCCATCTTCGGGTCGCTGGTGTGGATGGCGGAGGAGTCGTCGACAAGCGCCAGCAGCTCCGCCTCTTCGTCCAGGAGTTGCCCGCAGAGATCACAGGTGTCCGGGACGGCAGTTTCGTCCGGTTCCATGCCGACGGTCCACCCCGCCCCGAGGACCGATGGAGCTGTTTCGCGTTCGGCACAGCCTGTGACGCTGAGACCGATCTCGCCGGCGCTGAGCTGGACAGGCTGGGCCGGGTCGCTCGCCCCGCGAGCCGACCCGCCATTTTTGCGCCAAGACCACGAGAGCACTCCTTCACCAGAAGGCGCACAAATCACCACAAGTGCGCCATAAAAGATGCCCCTACCGGAGACATCAAGTCACAGGAGCCTCTAATTCCACTTTATGGCATTGATTTAATGTGCGGCTACACATAACTTTTTTATCGGGCCGGAACCCCGGCCCTTTATCGCAGAGAGATTGAGGTGGTCCTCATGTCCATCACCATCAAGCCCGTCGAGAAGCCCGCGATGAGCAAGGTTGCCGGCGCTGTTCTCTGTGGCTGACGCCCATCACTAATGGAGGGGAGGCGCATCGCGCGCCTCCCCTCCATTTCGCAACGAAAGGATTGCTGCATGCTTAAGCGTGACCTCGAATTCCGCCCGCGCCTCAGGCATTGCACCTTCTTCGTCCCCAGCCGCGGGGACGACGTGCTCATGATCGTCGGCGACCAGCACTTCCAGCTGGAGCAGCACGGTGCGCAGCTCAAGGACTTCCTGAACCTCAAGCGGTACCTGGACGGCCGGCACACGGTCCAGCAGATCTCGGAGATCACGGACGTCACCCCGGAAGATGTACTCGGGGTAGTCAACGCATTCGCGGAGCAGGGCCTGCTGCGCGAGGAGAATCCCGACCTCGAGAACATCCCGGTCGACGTATTCCTGAAGCAGATCGACAAATCTACGGCCATGTGGACCGAGCAGATCGGCTACCACCGCCTGTGGTCCGGCCTGGAGAATCAGGAATACCGCAAGGAGGTATTCCTGGGCCTCATCCTGGAAACATACCACTACATAAACTCGGCGAGCCGCCACATCTCCACGGCCATTTCCCACTGCTCGGACCCGCAGTGGAAGAGACTGCTCTCGGAGTACCTCGCCGAGGAATACGATCACGCCTGGATGGCCCGGGACAGCCTCATCCGCATGGGCCTGTCCAAGGAGGAGGTCGAGAACGCCCACCCCATCATCGGCACCTGGTCGTGGACCAACAACCTCTGCGAGATCGCACGTGAGGACACCCTCGGGTACCTGGCGTGCACGAAGCTCTTCGAGGCCCGTGGCACGGAGACCCTCGAAGGCGCCGAGACCCTGCAGCGGCTGGCCGAGGCCTACGGCTACCCGAAGGACTGCCTCGAACCCCTGGTCTCCCACGTCAGGACGGACGTCGAGGCGAACCACACCGGCCTGCTTGAGGAGGCTCTGGAGGGACGCAAGTACATTCCCGCGGAGCAGGCGCATCGCGCAGTCAACAACTTGCACGACCTCAAGCACTCGTTCGACCAGTACAACGATGGCATCGTCCTGTACTACTCGGACGTGTCGAACTACATCCCTCGTCTGAAGGTCGACTACTTCAGCCTGTGACGATCCAGCCGATCCCGAAGTCCCGCCCGCCGGCCGCCACTCCGGCAGCCCGTCGTTTTGCCCGCCTGTGGACCGCGTACACGGTCAACGTCGCCGGGGACGAGTTTTACGTTCTCGCCGTACCGCTGATCGTGTACCAGGTGGGCGGGACAGCCGCTGCCATGAGCCTCGTCTACGCCTGTGCCCTGCTCCCACAGGTTTTCATGGGCGTCTGGGGCGGCGTGCTGGCGGACCGCCAGGACCGTATCAAGCTGCTTCGGCTGTGTTACCTGTGCTCGGCGCTGATGCTGTTGCTGGCCTACGCGGTGTTCTCCGCCACCCTTGTCAGCGTCGGGGGACTGGCCGTCACTGCTGTCCTGCTGGGCGTCACGGCCCCGGTGGCCGCGGCGAGCTTTGACAGTGCCCTGCCCCACTTCGTTCCTCACCACACGCTGCCCCGCGCGAATGCCGCCACCGAGGCATCTCGAACGGCCTGCGTGGTATTGGGTCCTGCGGTGGCAGGATTCGCTGTCAGCCATCTGGCCCCTGAACAGGCTGTGCTGTTCAACAGCGTCTCCTTCGTCGTGGCCTACCTGCTGCTCTACCGCATCATCTCCCCGGCAATCCCAGTGGAGCGCGCTCACAGGGGCCTGGCGAGCCAGTGGCGGGATCTGACCACCGGACTGCGGTATCTCGTCACCGGAAATGCCGCCGTTCGTACGGGAGTCCTCACGAGCACCGTGGTCAACTTCGTGTTCGGCGCGTATGAACCCATGGTGGTCTACCGCATGCGGCACGGTCTCAGCCTGGGAGCTGACACGGTGGGACTCGTTTTCGCGGTGTCCGGGGTGACGTCGGTCGCGGTCGCGGTCCTGCTCTCCTGGAAGGCGCCCTCTCGTGGCTACCTCGTGGTCATGGGGCTGTCCGTGGCTCTGCAGGGTTTGGCTGTGGCTGGCCTGGGAGTCTTCACCTCGCTGGGTGCCGTCATCAGCGCGCAGGTCGCCTTTGCCACTGGCACTGTGCTCTACACCGTGTACTGGCGTGCCATGCGCCAGACCGTCGTTCCCGTCGAACTACTGGGACGCGTTGCCGGGACATGCCGGTCCATTGCCTACGGAGGAGCGTTCCTCGGCAGTGCCGTCTCGGCCGTGGTACTCAACAGGTTCGTCGGTGTCGACACCGCACTGATGCTGGCCGGTCTTGTCTCTACCGCCTTGGGCGCCACGGTCGCCGGCTACGTCTTCTGGACAAGAACGGTCTCCGGAAAGAGCGCCCCATGACAGTCCTCCTCGGCACCGCTGAACTGCAGCAGCTACTCACACCGCAGGCCTCTTTCAGGGCGCTGCGCCAGGGCTTTGTCTCAGCCCTCCACGCGCAGGCATCCCCGCAGCGCGTACGCCAGAGCCTGCCGTCGTCCCCCGGGGGCATCGCCGTACTGCTGCCGGGACTGCTGACGGGCATCCCCGCCTACACAGTCAAGGTGAACGCGAAGTTCCCCGATGCATCCCCGGCCATCACAGGCATCGTCTGTCTCCACGACCTGACGAACGGGAGACTGCTCGCGTTGTTGGACTCAGCCTTTGTGACCGCGTGGCGGACTGGACTTTCGGCGGCTTTGGCCACTGACCTGCTCAGCTCGGCCGGAACTCACACCGTGGGAATCATCGGTGCTGGATCCCAGGCGGACATGACCTTGCGCGGGCTGACCCAGCTACGCACGCTTAAGCGAGTCGTCATTCACGATGTCGACGGTGGACGGGCTCACCGGATGGCCGAGCTCTGGCAGCAGGCCGGTCTCGAATGCCAGGTCGTCGGCAGCGCGCGAGAGGTCGCCCGCGACTGCGACAGCATCGTCACCGCGACATGGTCCCGCCGCCCGCTGCTGCGCCTTCCTGACCTCCGGCCGGGCTCGCACATCACCTCGCTGGGAGCGGACGAACCGGGTAAGGCCGAACTCGATGCCCAGTTGCTGCAGCATGCTCGAGTCATCGTGGACGACCTCGACTTGGCCATGACGTCCGGCGCGCTGGGCACCGCAGGCCTACAGCGTGGGGATGCCGCAGCACTCCTGGGCCAGATCATCGACGGGACCGTCCCGGCGAGAACCGATGCCGAGCAGGTAACCGTCTACACCCCGGTCGGACTGCCCTGGCAGGATCTCGCGCTCTCCTGGGCCGCATATCAGGCAGCGCTCCACCATGGGGTTGGTGTCGACTTCCAGTTCCACCCGCATTCGAAGGGCGAAGGCAGCGTATGAGTGCGACCACAACATCCCCTGGATCAGGCCCTCTTGCAGACATGCGGCTGGTCGACGTGGCACCGTCGGCGGTCCCCCCGCTCGCCCTGTACCAGAGCCCGTGGACGATTGCGCTGGCGATCGCTTTCGCGTTCCGCGGCGCCGGGACGTACGTCATCGACGACATCGACAACGCAGGAGTCGCCCGCGGCAAGGAGGAGCGACAGGACTTCCGCACCATCCGCAAGGAAGTACTGAGCAAGAAGGGGTGGACCAACTGCCGGCCGCTGGCCGCCTTCTGCCCCGATGGGCTGCTGTTTGCGAATCTGTCGCGCGCCGACTACACGGCGCTGGACCGTCGAATGCCGCTCGCCGTGCTGGCCAAGCACCGCTCCACGACCGTCGAGCGACTCATCCGCGAGACCTCCCGCGAGCACGGCATGTGGAGTCTGACCGGCCCCGACCAGGCGATCACCGCCGTCCCCCTGCGGACCGCGGCGACCGGGCTGCGCGACATCATCGCCAAGCACGAGGCAGCCGTCCTGCGCACCCTGGCCCGCCCCCAGGACCATGAGCCGGCACTGCGTAGGCTCCGCCACCTCATGCCGGAACCCGAACCAGAGGGAAGCCTGCTGGACTACTTCCAGCAATGCCTGCGCCGGGGCCTGGAACTTGTGGGCAGCGATGCCCCCGTCCTCTCTGCCGCACGCGACTTGATCCCCTCCGACGGAGGCCGCCTACTGCCCCGTTTCCTCCAGGGCGACCCCAAGACCATCGACGTCTACAACGCCGCGGCGGCGGTCCAAGGCAGCAGGCTCATCGATGCTGACCACCCGCTTCCCTACTACACCGTCGGTCTCTCCGACGGTGTGCGCGCCGACCTGACCCACGCGATACGACCAGCCACGGACCAGGTCATTGCCCCCAAGATCCTCGCTCTGGAAGGGGTCGCCGGAATGGCCCTGCCGAGGGCGACAGCGCCCCGGAGCACGATCCTGGCCCGTGAGCACGCCTACCGCGGGCTCGCGAGCGGCTCCAGCCAGGTGTTCTTCGACACCGACTGGCTGGAAGCCCTCGGCTCGTGCGGGACGGAAGTCCACGTGGACGGCATCTTCCAGCCGCTGATCGGCGGCCGACAGACAATGCCGCTTGGCGACCTTGTGGTCGAACTACTCCGCCACGACGAAGCCGATGAAGAAGACCACCAGCAGGACCCCATCCGGCTGTGGACGCGCTGGGCGCTCCACGAAACCCTGGCGGACCTGCGGACGTGGCACTACCCGGTGCTCGCCTACGCGGTTGCCGGAGACAGATGGGTGGAGCAGCTCAGCCTGCGCTCGTACACCGAATACCGCTCCTTCTTTCCGACGAGCCCGTTCCCTTTCGGAAACGAAGAGGAGAGTTCATGGACGTCATGACGGCTGTACTGACCCGCCGCAGCGAACACAGACTCCCGTTCCACCGGCTCCGCGAGGCGCTTCATGTCCCTGAACTGGCCTCCAGCGCGGGTGCCAACCCTGCGCTCCCCGAGGACGAGATGGCCGCTGTCCTGGACAGGGCCGGCGTTCCCGCCTGACCGCCGAGCAGAACCGCCCGGCCCTGCGCCGCTCCCCTACGGCTCGTCCGGGCGGTCCCCAGATACGAAGGCCATGATCGACCGGACATCCCCTAGTGTCCGGCCTCGGGGCGCGGCCCGACGTCGGTGAACCGGCGGATCCGGTCCTGTTCGTTGGTCTCGTCAGAGGCGTCGAAGTGCCGCACCTGGTTCCACCAGCGATCATGGTCATAGCCCTCGCAGTGGTTGAACTCGTGGGCCGTACTGCGTAGCCGCTGCCACTCGCGCACGATCGCGGCCCGCTGCCACGTCTCTGGCCGCTCCACTGCGAGCAGGGTGTGCAGGAGCCCGGCCGAGTCGCAGACCAGGATGAGCAGAGACCGCATCGCGAAGGACGTCTCACCAGTCTCGCCGACCTCCTCGTACACCCGCCCCAACTGGACGTTGAGGAACGTCTCCAGGGCGTGAACGTCCTCAGGCCTGAGGTCTTCCGCGTAGATGAGGGTGCGCTCGGACGGCGGGGTGGTCACTGGTGGACCCTTTCTGTTGCGGGCACCAGTGAGGAGAGGAAAGAGGCCACCGCGGCAGCGAGAGCCCCTGAACGTGCCGAACGGGAGAGCGGCATGAGTCGTCCCTTCGAACGTGTGCCGATAGGCCGGACACGGACGACTCTGCGCTCTCCCGTTTGGGCATGTGCATGACTTTGTCAACTCGTCATGCGTTACTTGTCGGTTGCCTCCTGGCCCTCACCGGCACCGTCGGTCTTCGCGACGGGCTCGGAACCCTCGGCGGGCTCGGCGGCCTTCGCGGGCCCGGCCTCAGCGGGCTTGTCGGCCTTAGCAGGCTCTCCCGCCTTCACCGGCTTACCGGCCTTCGCGGGCTCGGTGACCTCAGAGGGCCCGGTGACCTCAGAGGGCTTGGCGGCCTTCGCGGGCTCAGCGGCCCCCGCCAGCTCGGTGACCTCAGAGGACTCGGCAGCCTCCGCCGCCTCAACGGCCTCCGCGGGCTCAGCCACCTCGGCCGGCTCAGTGACCTCGGCGGGCTCGACAGCCTCCACCGGCTCAGCGACCTCCGCCGCCTCAACGACCCCGGCAGGCTCCGCGACTTCCGCGGTCTCCGCCGCCACCGCCGCCTCAACGACCCCCGCAGGCTCCGCTACTTCCGCGGTCTCCGCGACCTCCGCCGCCACCGCCGCCGACGTCTCCGCCGACTCCTCCAGCACCGCCTCCGGCACCAGCTCCGCCGCTTCCCGCGCGGCGGAGAGCAGGACCGTCTCCTGCGGGGCCTGGTCCTCGAAGTTCTCCGGGTGGTGGCAGGCCACCTGCTGGCCCGGCTTCAGCTCCAGCAGCGGCGGCTCGGTGGTCTTGCAGATCTCCGTCGCCTTCCAGCACCGGGTGTGGAAGCGGCAGCCGCTCGGCGGGGAGATCGGCGACGGTACGTCGCCCTTGAGCAGGATGCGTTCGCTCTTGACCCCCCGGCGCTTGGGGTCCGGGATCGGCACGGCCGACATCAGCGCCTTGGTGTACGGGTGCATGGGCGCCTTGTACAGGGAGTCCCGGTCGGCCAGCTCGACGATCTTGCCGAGGTACATCACCGCGATCCGGTCCGAGACGTGCCGGACCACCGAGAGGTCGTGCGCGATGATCACGTACGTCAGGCCGAGCTCCTGCTGGAGGTCGTCCAGCAGGTTCACCACCTGCGCCTGGATCGACACGTCCAGCGCGGAGACCGGCTCGTCCGCCACCACCAGTTTGGGGTTGAGCGCGAGCGCGCGGGCGATGCCGATGCGCTGGCGCTGACCGCCGGAGAACTCGTGCGGGTAGCGGTTGTAGTGCTCGGGGTTGAGACCGACCACCGACAGCAGCCGCTGCACCTCCTTCCTGACCCCGCCCTCGGGCGAGACGCCCTGGAGCTTGAAGGGGGCGCCGACGATGGTGCCGATGGTGTGGCGCGGGTTCAGCGAGGAGTACGGGTCCTGGAAGATCATCTGCACATCGCGGCGCAGCGGGCGCATCCCGCTCACGTTGAGGTGCGTGATGTCCTTGCCCTCGAACTCGACCGTGCCGCCCGTCGGTTCGAGCAGCCGGGTGATCAGCCGGCCCATCGTGGACTTGCCGCAGCCGGACTCGCCCACGACACCGAGCGTCTCGCCGGAGCGGACCTCGAAGTCGAGTCCGTCGACCGCGTGGACCGCGCCGACCTGCCGCTGAAGCAGCCCTTTCTTGATCGGGAAGTGCTTCTGCAGCCCGGTCACCTTCAGCAGGACCTCGCCGGGAGCGGGGTCCTTGGAGAGCGTGGCGGCGCCGGTGCTCTGTGCAGGGATGACCACTGCTTTGTCCTCTGCGTTCTCGCTCACAGCTTCGGCGCAATCTCTTCGGTCCAGATACGCTCCCGCTGCTCCTGCGTCATGTGGCAGGCGGCCCAGTGCTTGCTGCCGACCTCGGTCAGCTCGGGGCGGACCGTACGGGTGACGTTGTCCTTGGGTACGTCCGCGTACGAGCAGCGCGGGTTGAAGGCGCAGCCGGACGGGATGTTGATCAGCGAGGGCGGGGAGCCCTTGACCGGGATCAGACGTTCCTGCTGCTCACGGTCGAGGCGCGGCATCGAGCCGAGCAGGCCCCAGGTGTAGGGGTGGCGGGGCTCGTAGAACACGTCCTCGGCCGGACCGCGCTCGATGCAGCGGCCGCCGTACATCACCAGGATGTCGTCGGCCAGTTCGGCGACCACACCCAGGTCGTGGGTGATGACGATGACCGCCGACCCGAACTCCTTCTGCAGGTCGCGGATCAGGTCGAGGATCTGCGCCTGGACGGTCACGTCCAGGGCGGTCGTCGGCTCGTCCGCGATCAGCAGCTCGGGGTTGTTGACCAGCGACATCGCGATCATCGCGCGCTGGCGCATACCACCCGAGAACTCGTGCGGGTAACTGTCGACGCGCTTGTCCGGCTGCGGGATGCCTACCCGGTCGAGCATCTCCACGGCACGGCGCTTGGCGGTCTTCTTGTCCACGTCATGGTGGATGCGGTACGCCTCCACGATCTGCTGGCCGATCGTGTAGTACGGGTGCAGCGCGGACAGCGGGTCCTGGAAGATCATCGCCATGTCGCGGCCGCGCAGCTTGCGCACGTGGTCCGGATCGGCGGTGAGCAGCTCGGTGCCGTCCAGCCAGATCTCACCGGAGATCTGCGCCTTCTTCTTGCCGTACTGACCGGCGGTGTGCAGACCCATGATGCCGAGCGAGGTCACCGACTTGCCGGAGCCGGACTCGCCCACGATGCCGAGGGTCTTGCCCTTCTCCAGCTGGAAGCTGAGCCCGTCGACGGACTTGACCAGGCCGTCGTCGGTCGGGAAGTGCACCTTGAGGTCGCGCACTTCGAGGAAGGCGGTCGGCGCGGGCGAAGTGTCGGTGGGCTCGCCCACGGCCGCTCCGCTCTTGCTGAGGTCGGTCATGCGAGCCTCACTCGGGGGTCGATCACGGCGTACAGGACGTCCACCACGAGGTTGGCGAGCAGCACCGCGAGAGAAGTGATCAGGGTGACGCCCAGGATGATGGGCAGATCCTGGTTCCTGATGGCGTCGAGCACGGCACGGCCGAGACCGGGCAGGTTGAACGTCGACTCCGTCAGGATGGCGCCGCCGATCAGGGCGCCGAGGTCCATGCCGAGCATGGTCAGGATGGGCGTCATCGTGGAGCGCATGGCGTGCTTGCCGATGACGACCTGTTCCTTGAGGCCCTTCGCACGCGCGGTGCGGATGTAGTCCTCGCCGAGGATCTCCATCATGGTGGCGCGGGTGATCCGGGCGTACATCGCCGCGTACAGGAACGCGAGGGTGATCCACGGCAGGATCATGCCGCCGAGCCAGCCGCCGAAGCTCTCGGCGAGGGGCACGTACTGCGCGTCGATCCACTTCAACCCAAAGGCGAAGATCGCCAGGCTGAGCAGACCGGTGAAGTAGATGGGGAGGGAGACACCCGCCAGGGCGATGACCATCGCACCGCGGTCCCAGATGGTTCCCCGCTTGAGCGCGGAGAGGACACCGGCCGCGACACCGAAGATCAGCCACAGCACGGCGGCACCGAGCGCGAGCCCCAGGGTCACCGGGAAGCGGTCGGTGAGCACCGGCCAGACGGCCTGCTCGCTGCGGAACGAGTAGCCGAAGCACGGCGCGGCGCATTGGGTGACGTCGCCGCCGCCCGAGTAGGTGCGACCGACGAAGACGCCCTTGAAGAACTCCCAGACCTGGGAGTAGATCGGGTCGCTCAGGCCCAGCTTCTGCCGTACGGCTTCGACGGAAGCGGGGTCGGCCTGCTTGCCCACGAAGCTCGAGGCGATGTCGACGCCCGCCCACTTGGGGACGAGGAAGAAGATGCCGAAGACCACCATGATGATGACCACGAGCATCACTGCGGCGGCGAACAGCCGCCTGATGAGGTAAGCGAGCACAGCTTACGGCCCGCCGCGGGACCGAGGGCCGCCTGCGGTATCCCCCACTGTCTTCTGGACGTGGGAGGTACCCCAGGTGGCCCGCGATCCCGCCGCGCCGGCCTTCACCTGCCTTTCGTGCCGTTCGGCGGGTGTGCCGGGGTTTACTTCTTGGACTTCAGACCGAGGTTGACGAAGTCGTACGCGCCGCTGTAGTTGTCCGTCGTGTAGACGTTCGCCAGGTTGTCCGAACGCCAGTTGATGAACTTTTCGAAGACGAAGGGCAGGTAGTAACCGCCCTCCATGACCTTGTGGTTGATCTCCGTGGCGATCTTGGTCTTGCCGGCGTCGTCCAGCGTGGTGACGTACTGGTCGAACAGGCCGTCGATCGTCTTGTCCTTGATGAGCGCGTAGTTCGAGTTACCGCTCGGCAGGATGTACTTGCTGTCCCACAGCGGCAGACCGAAGCCCTGGACGGTCGGGAAGTCCGGACCCCAGCCCATGATGATGATGCCGTAGCGCTTCTTCTTGACGTTCTCGGGGCTGCCGATGATGCCGGTGGTCTGCGAACCGTCGTACTGGTCGATCTGCGCGTTGATGCCGATCTTCTTCAGCGACGCCTGCAGCGACTGGGCGGTGGCTACCTCGACCGGCTTGTTGTTGCGGACCGCGATGGTGGTGGAGAAGCCGTTCGGCTTGCCGCAGGCGGCGAGTTCCTTCTTGGCCTCGGCCGCGTTGCCGTTCTTGTTGTCCGAGGCGAGCTTGTACGGGTCGTACTTCTGGCCCTCGGCGCCCGGGACGGACGGCGGCAGCATGTTGGTGCCGATGTCACCACCGGCGATGGGGCCACCGCGGGCGGTCTGCAGCGACACGTGGTCGGCGCCGTAGATCACGGCCTTGCGGCAGTGCTCGTTGTCGAACGGCTTCACGCTCTGCGGGAAGACCGCGTAGCGGATGTAACCGGAGACCGGGTTGTCCAGGTTGGCCTTGTGCTGCTTGAGGGCGGTGGTACGGCCCTGCGGCGACATGCCGGTCTGGTTGATGTCCAGGTCCAGGTCACCGTTGAGCAGGCGCTGGTCCATCTGGTTGGCGTCCGAGAAGAACTTGACCGTGATCTTGTCCGGGTACGCCTTGCGGATCGGGTCCGAGGACTGCTTCCACTCGGGGTTGCGGACCAGGGTCAGGTCCTTGCCCGGGCTGTAGGACTGGAACTTGTACGGGCCGGAGGAGAACGGGTGCAGGCTGTACTTGGACTTGGTGTCCTTGTCCTGGCGGACGGGAGAGGCCGAGACCAGACCCAGCACCTCTTCGAAGTCCGAGTTGGCCTTCGGCAGGTGGAAGACGATGGTCTGGTCGTCCGGCGTGTCGATCGCCTTGAGACCCAGCTTGTCCTTGGAGGTGTCCTTGTACGGGCCCTTGTACTCGCCCTTGGGGTCGAGGATGTCCTTGAGGTAGACCGGCCCGCCGGACAGCACGTCCTGCGCCCAGACGCGCTCTATCCCGTACTTCACGTCCTTGGACGTGATCGGCTTGCCGTCCTCCCAGGTGACCCCCTCACGCAACTTGTACGTGTAGGTCTTGCCGTCGTTCGTGACCTTGGCGGTGCTGACGGCCAGGTCCGGAGTGATCTCCGCGCCTGCCGAGCCCGACTCCGCCTTGCCCGTGACGAGCTGACGGCTGTAGTAGCGGGCGAAGTTCCACATGAAACCGTAGTAACCGCGCGTGGTGTCCCACGAGTCGGCGTCCTGGGCGCCGCCGAACTTCAGCGTGCCACCCTTCTTGGCCAGCGAGGCCTGGGCGACCTTGTTGTTGGCGGCGTCGAAGCCGGCCGCACCGTTCTTCGACCCTCCGCCATCGTCATTGCCACCGCCGCACGCAGCCGTGGTCAGCAGCGCGGCGACCGCGGCAGCAGCGGCCAGGGCCTGCTTTCGCTGCCCTGAGGTGCGTTGGGTAGTCACGATCTCGGATCCTCCGGATGTAGATGAGAGACCCCGTGTCGATGCCACGGGAAGCTTTGAGTACGGCAGTTCAGCGGGAGCCCTTCGGGTCCAGCGCGTCCCGCACGCCGTCGCCGAAGAGGTTGAAGGCAAGAACGGTGATGAAGATCGCCACACCCGGGACCACCATGTACATGGGGTCCGACTCGTAGTAGTCGATCGCGCTCGAGAGCATCTGCCCCCAGGAGGACGTGGGCGGCTTGACGCCCACACCCAGGAAGCTGAGTGCCGCCTCAGTGAGGATGTTGGTGGGGATCATCATCGTCGTGTAGACGACGATCGGCGCGACAAGGTTGGGCAGCAGTTCCTTGAAAAGGATGTAGAACCGCCCGGCGCCCAGTGACCGGGCGGCCTCGACGTACTCGCGCTCACGCATCGAGAGCGTCTGACCGCGCACCACGCGTCCGATGTAGGGCCAGCCGAAGAAGCCGATGACCAGGATCATCACGAACACGCGCACGTTGGACCCGTTCAGGCCCAGCATGCTGCTCGGCATGACGGAGACCAGGGCGATCGTGAACAGCAACTGCGGGAAGGCGAGCAGAGCGTCCATCACTCGGCTGACGAGCGAGTCCACCCAGCCGCCGAAGAAGCCTGCCAGGATGCCCAGCACCGTGCCGAGGACCACGGCGACCACGGCCGACAGGAAGCCGACCAGGAGCGAGACCCGGGCGCCGTAGAGGATGCGGGCGAAGATGTCGCGGCCGTTGACCGGCTCGACGCCCAGCAGGTGGTCGCCGCTGATGCCGCCCAAGGAGCCCTTGGGGGTGCCGAACAGCGGGTCGATGAGGTTCTCGTGGTAGGCGTCGGGGTCCTGCCCGAGCAAGCTGGTGATCACCGGCGCGAGCACGGCGAGCAGGATGAGGACGAGGACGACCGCGCCGCCCGTCAGCGCGAGCTTGTCCCGCTTGAGGCGCTCCCAGGCGATCCGGCCCAGGGAACGTCCTTGAACAGCCTTCGTTCCGGCAGCGGCGACCGCCGCTTCTTGGGCCGCGCTCGGGGCCGCTTCCGCGGTCGGCTCGTGCAATGGTGCCGTCATCAGGCAGGGACCCCTCTCAACCGGCGGTAGCCGGTCCGCACTTGCCGCTGTGGCGGCGTGATCAGTCCGTCGTACTCAGGGCGAACCGCCCCTGGAGCCGGAGTCTTCAACGCTTTGGCGATCTGTTGCCAGACTTGACGGTGAAAGGATGCATAAACGTGATGCACCCAGTAGGGTTCCGTTATCCGGACGCCGGGTAACGAGGGTCGGACGGTGGCTAAATGGGACAAACAGGAAAACAAGTGGATCATTCACCCTTATCTACGCGCGAAGACAACACGGGGTCGTTGTCTGTGAGACGCCGGAGAGACACCGGGAAGCGATCGGCTCAGTAGCCGCCACGGGCCTGCGGATACCCGTATCCGGCCGCCGGGGACCGGGCGGGGGCGCCGTGCGCCTCGCGGTCGTAGAAGGGGCGGGCATTGGCCCGCATCCACAGGGCGACCGGGTCGTACTCGTCGGACATCGCCACCGTCGACACCGGCAGCCCGTCCGGGACCGCGCCGATGGACTGCTGCATCATCGCGCGCACGGAGTCCACGGCCGGCGGGCTGGTGTCGTACACATCGAGACCGACGGCGAGATACGGCGCCCCGAGCGCGGGCTGCACCCAGGCGCGGCGCAACGCGCGGACCGCCGGGGTGCGGTGGGCGTTCTGCGCGAGCAGGGCGTAGAACTGCGGAATCTCGATCGCAGGCTCGGACAGTCTCAGGGGCCCCGCGGGCTGACGCTCCAGCCCGGTGGCGACACGGCGCAGATCGAGCCAGGGGATACCGACGCCGCCGCCCGGGGCGTGCGGGTTGAGCCAGAGGCCGTAGTGGTCGGGGTAGAGGGTGCGGGCCACATCGAGGCCGTCGACCACCTCGTACGACCTGTTCCAGCCACTGGCGGACAGTTCCTGCGCGGAGGTCACGCAGGGCGCGTATCCGTACCCCTCGACCTGCATGTTTCCGTACTGGGCGTCGGGGGAGCCGGCCTGGCCGTGCCACAGCAGCATCCACACCTGGCCCGAGGAGGGGGTCGCGAGCGCGCGCAGGAGTGCCTCATAGGCGTCGTAACGCCCGGGCGTCACCTGGCGCAGCATGTGCTCGACCTGCCCGGTCGCGATGCCGCTGGCGCTCACCTGTACCGCCCCTTCGAGAGTGTGCCCCGGATATGAAACCAGCTTAGGTCTCTCCACCGACAACGGCCGCCAAGAGCTCGGGGGTCGTCCGGGGTCTGCGGGTGGGGACTGCGGGGGCTGGTCGCGCGGTTCCCCCCCCCGGTGAGACGCCCCCGGGTGAGACGCCCCGAGGGCGAGCCACCCAGGGGCGGGTTGCTCCTGACGGAGTCTCCAGTGGTCAGTGGTCCCTGGTGTAGAAGGGCCGTACCTGTTCTCGCATCCAGTGGCCCACCGGGTCGTCCGTCACGTCCAGGAGGACGAGGTTGACCGGCCAGGGCGCCGGGACCGCGCCGAGGGCCCGGGCCAGGGCTTCCATGGGGAGGGCCCGCAGGTCGCCCTCCCACTGGGCGAGTTCGACGCCCACGAACATCACCGGGTCGGCTGTTTCGATGGTGGCGAGACAGCGGCGGCCGGTGAGGACCACGCCGGTCGCGGCGAACTCGCCCGAGGCGGCGGCCAGGAAGTCCACCGGGTCGTCCTGCCAGTCGGGCTCGTAGAGCTTGACCCGGCCGCCGGCCGCCTGGCCGTCCAGCGCGGTACGGCCCGCCCGGCACAGGTCGGCGACCGCCGCCGGCGGGAGCGGGACGCCGACCACACCGTCCGGGTTCACCGCGAGGCCGACCTGGGGCGGCAGACCGCGGGCGAACTCGACGGCCGGGGCGATGGTGTACGACATGTGCGAGCCGACCACCTGACGGAACTGTTCCTCGGAGCTGAACACCGGCACGTAGGCCTGGCCCTCGATCTCCAGCGTGGGCAGGTCGAGGGGACCGCTGTGCGGGCCGCCGCCGTTGGGCAACGGCACCCAGACGAAGCTGCGGCCGAGCACCTCGATGATCCGCCCGCCCGCCCCGGGGATACCGAGGGAGACGGAGAGCACCTCCTCCAACTCGTTGCCGGGCCATCCGCCGTGCGGGTGGGGGTGGGGGTGCGCCTGTGCCGGGAAGCCCGAAAAGCCCGGAAAGTCAGCGGGAAGATCCGCCGGGAAGTCCATCTGCCTGCCTACCGCCTGCCGAGTGCCGCTTGCTGTGGCTGAAAAGGCTAGCGGGTACGGAGCGCCCCCGAGAGGCCCCGGACCGCTGAACCGTTGGCTCGGCCCTCTCCACCCGGAAGACCAGCCCGGCGCGACCGGTGGAACCGGTGGAACCGGTGGAACCGGTGGAACCGGTGGAACCGGTGGAACCGGTGGAACCGGTGGAACCGGTGGAACCGGTGGAACCGGTGAGCCCTGACCGCCCGAACCACCCGACCCGACGGAACCCGTGAGCCCCAACCACCCGAACCACCCGACCCGACGAAACCGGTGAGCCCCAACCACCCGAACCACCCGACCCGACGGAACCCGTGAGCCCCAACCACCCGAACCACCCGACCCGACGGAACCCGTGAGCCCCAACCTCCCGACCGACGAAACCGGTGAGCCCGCGCCCCTCAGCCCGTGAAGCCGATCCGGCGCAGCACGTTCGCCGCGTCCCGGTCGATCAGGACCGCCGAGCCGCAGCCCGGGGGCAGGTCGCCCTTCTCCACGGAGCTGATCAGGCGGGAGGCCGCGCCCCGGTGACGCAGGAACGCGTACCGCGAAACCCCGCGGCCACGCTCGCGCTGGCCCTCCAGGGCGGTGTCCGGCGTGACGTCGAGCAGCAGCAGGTGCAGGGTGCCTGCCCGGCGGCGGGCCTCGCGGGCCAGCCAGGAGCGCACCCAGGCCTGCGTACCGCAGTCGTGCACGACGACGCCCGCACCGGAGCGCAGGGCGCTGCGCAGACCGGCGTAGTGCGCGAGACGGACGAGCGGGCGGTAGACCGCGTACGGCAGGAAGCGGCGCATCCGCGCGTCCCAGCGGTCGCGGGTGTCCTGGGAGTCGATGCGTGCGCCCTTCACCGTGCGCCGCATCAGCGTCGACTTGCCGCTGCCGGGCAGACCCGTGATCACGACGAGGTCCTGGGGGCCGAAGAGCAGGGCGTGCGGGCTGTGACCGCCGCGCTCACGCAGGTCACGGACGACGGCTGCGCCGAGCGGGCCGCAGGCCTCTCTGACAGGGGCCGTCGGCTGCTGGGACAGCGCGAGTGCCGAGGTGGTCGCGTACGCCGTGTACGCCGTAGGCCTGTTCACCGTGATCGTCCTCCCCTGGGGTGGTCACGAGTCCCCTCCCCGTCGAGTGTAAAGAGAAGGTAATGCGCGGCGTCTCGCGTTTTCATGCCCGCCCTGCCACAAGCCGGTTACAGATGCCGCCCTGCCGTACGCGAGCGATGCGTGCAATGATGTCGGCGCCAACTGCATACCGGCCGCTTGAATCCGCGCGGGAGAGTTCCGGGTCGTACGTACGTCCTACGTGTGTCGTATGTCGTACGGGTGCCCGGGCGCCGAAGGAGCAAGTCCCTCCCTTGAATCTCTCAGGCCCCCTTACCGCGTGGGCGAGGCACATCTGAAAAGCGGGCCGCTGTTTCCGGTGGCTCCACCCACGGTGCAAGTCGTGGTCCACCGTTCGCGGGGTCCCGACGAACCTCTCAGGTTCCGATGACAGATGGGGAGGAACCACCTCGCCCTCCCTCACGCCCGGCTTCGCCGGCGCGGGGGACGCCATCGCCTTGGGAGACAACCGTCCGATGAGCAGCACCGCACCCCCCGACAAGCGCCGCACCGCGCTCGACGCCCTGCATCGTTCACTCGGCGCGACGATGACCGACTTCGCCGGCTGGGACATGCCCCTGCGCTACGGCTCCGAGCGCGACGAGCACAACGCCGTGCGGACGAGGGCCGGGCTCTTCGACCTCTCCCACATGGGCGAGATCACCGTCACCGGTCCGCAGGCCGCCGCACTCCTGGACCACGCCCTCGTCGGCAACATCGGCGGCGTCACGGTCGGCCGCGCCCGCTACACCATGATCTGCCGCGCCGACGGCGGCATCCTCGACGACCTGATCGTCTACCGGCGGGCCGAGACCGAGTACCTCGTCGTCGCCAACGCCTCCAACGCCCAGGTCGTCCTGGACGCGTTGACCGAGCGGGCGGCGGGCTTCGACGCCGAGGTCCGCGACGACCGGGACGCCTACGCCCTGATCGCCGTGCAGGGTCCCGAGTCGCCGGGAATCCTGAAGTCCCTCACCGACGCCGACCTGGACGGCCTGAAGTACTACGCCGGCCTGCCCGGCACGGTGGCGGGCGTCCCGGCGCTGATCGCGCGCACCGGCTACACCGGCGAGGACGGCTTCGAGCTGTTCGTGAAGCCGGAGCACGCCGTGGAACTGTGGCAGGCGCTGACCGAGGCGGGCGAGGGTGTCGGCCTGGTCCCCTGCGGGCTGTCCTGCCGGGACACCCTGCGCCTGGAGGCGGGCATGCCCCTGTACGGGCACGAGCTGTCGACCTCCCTCACCCCCTTCGACGCGGGTCTCGGCCGGGTCGTGAAGTTCGAGAAGGAGGGCGACTTCGTCGGGCGCGAGGCACTCCGGCAGGCCGCCGCCCGTGCGGAGACGGACCCCCCGCGCGTCCTCGTCGGCCTGGTCGCCGAGGGCCGCCGCGTCCCCCGTGCCGGATACGCGGTCGTCGCCGACGGCCAGGTGATCGGTGAGGTCACCTCCGGGGCCCCCTCCCCCACGCTGGGCAAGCCCCTCGCCATGGCGTACGTCGACGCCACCCACGCGGCGCCGGGCACCCCCGGTGTCGGGGTGGACATCCGGGGCAGTCACGAGCCGTACGAGGTCGTGGCGCTGCCGTTCTACAAGCGCCGTAAGTAGGGACTCCTCCAGGCCCCGGAAGGTGGAGACTCCTTCCAGGCGCCGAAGGTGGAGACTTCCCCAAGGCGCCGGACGTGGAGACTTCCCCAAGCCCCGTGAGGAGAGACCGGAAGCAGCCGGTGTGCGGAACCCTGCACACAGGTTCGCTGCTCACGCACGTTTCCAGCAGCCCCCGTACACCAGCAGGCCCCGTACACCAGCAGGCCCCGTACACCAGCAGGCCCCGTACACCAGCAGCCCCCCGTTCACCAGTCACTCCCCCGCGTACAGGAGAATTCAGGTCATGAGCAACCCCCAGCAGCTGCGCTACAGCAAGGAGCACGAGTGGCTGTCGGGCGCCGAGGACGGCGTCTCGACGGTCGGTATCACGGAGCACGCGGCCAACGCGCTCGGTGACGTCGTCTTCGTCCAGCTCCCGGAGGTCGGTGCCGGCGTGACCGCGGGCGAGACCTGCGGCGAGCTGGAGTCGACCAAGTCGGTCAGCGACCTGTACTCCCCGGTGACCGGCGAGGTCACCGAGGTCAACGAGGACGTCGTCAACGACCCGTCGCTGGTGAACTCCGCCCCCTTCGAGGGTGGTTGGCTGTTCAAGGTGCGCGTCGCCAAGGAGCCCGGCGACCTGCTCTCCGCCGACGAGTACACCGCCCTTTCCGCCGGCTGAGGAGTCGTACACCTGATGTCTGTTCTGAACACGCCCCTGCACGAGCTCGACCCCGAGGTCGCCGCCGCTGTCGACGCCGAGCTGGTCCGCCAGCAGTCCACCCTGGAGATGATCGCCTCCGAGAACTTCGCGCCGGTCGCGGTGCTGGAGGCGCAGGGCTCCGTCCTGACCAACAAGTACGCCGAGGGCTACCCGGGCCGCCGTTACTACGGCGGCTGCGAGCACGTCGACGTGACCGAGCAGATCGCCATCGACCGGGTCAAGGAGCTGTTCGGCGCCGAGTACGCCAACGTCCAGCCCCACTCGGGCGCCTCCGCCAACCAGGCGGCCCTGTTCGCGCTGGCCCAGCCCGGCGACACCATTCTCGGCCTGGACCTGGCGCACGGCGGCCATCTGACCCACGGGATGCGGCTGAACTTCTCCGGCAAGCAGTTCAACGTGGTCGCCTACCACGTGGACGCCGAGACCGGCCTGGTCGACATGGCCGAGCTGGAGCGGCTCGCCAAGGAGCACCGGCCGAAGGTGATCATCGCGGGCTGGTCGGCGTACCCGCGGCAGCTGGACTTCGCGGAGTTCCGCCGGATCGCGGACGAGGTCGAGGCCTACCTGTGGGTCGACATGGCGCACTTCGCGGGTCTGGTCGCGGCGGGGCTGCACCCCAACCCGGTGGAGTACGCGGACGTGGTCACCTCCACCACCCACAAGACGCTGGGCGGCCCCCGCGGCGGCATCATCCTCGCCAAGAAGGACTTCGCGAAGAAGCTGAACTCGTCCGTCTTCCCGGGCTTCCAGGGCGGTCCCCTGGAGCACGTGATCGCGGCCAAGGCGGTCTCCTTCAAGGTCGCCGCCTCGGAGGACTTCAAGGAGCGTCAGCGCCGCACGGTCGAAGGCGCGCGGATCCTCGCCGAGCGGCTGACCGCGCCGGACGCCCGCGAGGCCGGCGTCAACGTGCTCTCCGGCGGCACCGACGTGCACCTGATCCTGGTCGACCTGCGGGAGTCCGAGCTGGACGGCAGGCAGGCCGAGGACCGTCTCCACGCGGTCGGCATCACGGTCAACCGCAACGCCGTCCCGAACGACCCGCGCCCCCCGATGGTCACCTCGGGCCTGCGCATCGGCACGCCCGCCCTGGCCACCCGCGGCTTCACGGCCGAGGACTTCGCCGAGGTCGCGGACGTCATCGCGGAGGTCCTGAAGGCGCCCGCGACCTTCGGGGAAGCCGACGTGGAGGCCCTGAAGTCCCGGGTGACGGCACTGGCGGACAAGCACCCGCTGTACCCCGGTCTGACCAAGTAGGCCCAAGTAAGTCCCGGTGGGGCACCCGGCCCCGGGTGCCCCACCACCCGCACTGAACCGGGGTGCCCCACCACCCGCACTGAGGAGTCCCCGTGGCCCTATCGGTCTTCGATCTGTTCTCGATCGGCATCGGCCCGTCCAGCTCCCACACGGTCGGCCCGATGCGCGCGGCACGCATGTTCGCCCGCCGGCTGCGCAACGAGGGCCTGCTGGATACGACCGCCTCCGTACGGACCGAGCTGTACGGCTCGCTCGGCGCGACCGGTCACGGCCACGGCACGCCCAAGGCGGTGCTGCTCGGCCTCGAAGGCGACTCGCCGGGCACGGTGGACGTCGAGTCGGCCGACGACCGGGTGGCACGGATCAAGGAGACGGGCCGCATCCGCCTCCTCGGCGAGCACGAGATCGGCTTCGCCTTCGACGACGACCTGGTCCTGCACCGCCGTAAGACCCTCCCGTACCACGCGAACGGCATGACCCTGTGGGCGTACGACGCCTCGGGGGCGGAGCTGCTGTCGAAGACGTACTACTCGGTCGGCGGCGGATTCGTGGTGGACGAGGACGCGGCGGGCGCGGACCGTATCAAGCTCGACGACGCGGTCCTGAAGTACCCCTTCCGCACCGGCGACGAGTTGTTGCGGCTGACGAAGGAGACAGGTCTGTCGATCTCCGCGCTACTGCTGGAGAACGAGCGGGCCTGGCGCACCGACGACGAGATCCGCGCGGGGTTGCTGGAGATCTGGGGGGTGATGCAGGCGTGCGTGTCACGGGGTATGTCTCGTGAGGGCATCCTCCCGGGCGGCCTGAAGGTCCGCCGCCGCGCGGCCGTCTCCGCCCGCCAACTCCGCGCGGCGGGCGACCCGTTGCCGCACGCGATGGAGTGGATCACGCTCTACGCGATGGCGGTGAACGAGGAGAACGCGGCGGGCGGCCGGGTGGTGACGGCGCCGACGAACGGCGCGGCGGGCATCATCCCGGCGGTGCTCCACTACTACATCAACTTCGTGCCGGGCGCCGACGAGGACGGAGTGGTCCGCTTCCTGCTCGCCGCCGGCGCCATCGGCATGCTCTTCAAGGAGAACGCGTCCATCTCCGGCGCCGAGGTCGGCTGCCAGGGCGAGGTCGGCTCGGCCTGCTCGATGGCGGCGGGCGCGCTGGCGGAGGTCCTGGGCGGATCCCCCGAACAGGTCGAGAACGCGGCCGAGATCGGCATGGAACACAACCTCGGCCTCACCTGCGACCCGGTCGGCGGCCTGGTCCAGATCCCCTGCATCGAACGCAACGGCATGGGCGCGGTGAAGGCGGTCACAGCCGCCCGGATGGCGATGCGCGGCGACGGCTCCCACAAGGTGTCCCTGGACAAGGTCATCAAGACCATGAAGGACACCGGCGCGGACATGAGCGTCAAGTACAAGGAGACGGCACGGGGCGGGCTCGCGGTGAACATCATCGAGTGTTAGTGGAACTGACCCTGCCCAGCGCGTTCGTGTCCCTCGGCGCTGTCGGGCATTCCCTGCTCACACCGCGGAAAGTTCCCCGCGAGCGGAAGTCCACGCCGGGCTGTCGGTGGCGGGTTGGCAGGTTGGCGGGTGAACCGTTTGTCCACTTCCTCCAGGCATCGACCACGCAGAGCTTCGCGCGGATCACCCCCACCTCCCCCACAGAAACGATATCGATTACCGGGCAATAGCGGTATCGTTCACTGAACTGAAACATCACGAAGGGAGACATTCACATGGCGAGGACCGTCATCGACCTCGACGAGGACATGGTCACCGAAGCCATGCGTATCTTCGGCACCAAGACGAAGGCGAAGGCCGTGCGTCTCGCCATGGAGGACGCCGTCAAGCGCCACCTGCGGCAGGAGTTCTTCGACGCCATGGACGCCGGCGATCTCGACTTCAGCGAGATCGTGGACACCACCGGCCCCCGGAACACCGACGGCTCCCTCAAGCGTGACAACGGGCACGACGGAGGCCGCGCCGCCTGATGCAGGACCGCTACCTGATCGACAGATCCGCCCTGGCCCGCTGGACGAAACCGGGCGTGCGAGAAGCACTCAAGCCGCTGCACGAGCGCTACCTGCTCTCTGTGTGCCGACCCACCGAGTACGAGATGGTCCACTCGGCGCGGGACAGCGCGGAGGCGATGCGCATCAGCACGTGGCTCCACGCCTTCGCATACCTGCGCACGGAGGACGACACCTTCACCCGCGCTCTGGAAGTGCAGCGCCACGCGCTCGACGCGGGCCTCCACCGCGCACTCTCACTACCCGATCTCCTCATCGCCGCCACCGCGGAGCTGAACCGGCTGACGGTCCTCCACTACGACGGTGACTTCGACATGATCGCCTCCCTCACCGGCCAGCCCACCGAATGGGTCGTCCCACCCGGCACCGCCGATCGCTGATCGTGCCAGCCGTGTGCGGCTCACCAGTTTCCTCGTACAGCTCACGCACTGCGGTCTCGGTGATGGGCTCGCCCGGTTCGCTCTTGCCGACCGGCAGATCACACGCTCAGTGATCGACGAAGTCGACGTTTCCACGTCACGCGTGGATCACCCGTGCCATGGTGGATTCCAGTCACCGGCCAACTCCTGTCCCCCACAGGCACTCAAGGAGTCCCCATGCTTCGCGGCATCGACGTCAGCGCGTACCAGTCGTCCTCCTACGACACGGACGGCCTCTCCTTCGTCTTCATCAAGGCGACCGAGGGGCGTTCGTACGTCAACCCGAAACTCGCCGCCCAGACGAAACATGGCCGCGCCGCCGGACTGGTCGTCGGCTTCTACCACTTCCTCTGGCCGGGGAACCTCACCGCCCAGGCGGAGTACTTCGTCCAGCACACCCCCGAGAAGGCGGGCGACATCCTCGCCGTCGACTGGGAGACGAACGGCGAGGGCACGCACGCCGGCAACGCGGAGAAGGACAGCTTCATCCGCAAGCTGAGGGCGCTGCGGCCGAACAACCGGGTCGTCCTCTACTGCAACCGGGAGTACTGGCTCAACGTGGACGACACCTCCTACGCCGGCGACGGTCTCTGGATCGCCGACTACGTGACCGCCGGCAAGCCCCGGATCAAGGCGAAGTGGCGCTTCCACCAGTACAGCGACGACCCGCAGGACAAGAACGTGGCGAACTTCGCCAGCAAGGCCGCGCTTCGGGAGTGGGCGAAGAGGGACTGAAGGGGCCTGGCAGCCCTCCCAGGACCCTCCCAAGGGCCGGCTCCGGCACCACGAAGAGACACTCGCCCCCGCACAGCGAAGGGACGCCCGTTCCGGAAACCGGACGGACGCCCCCGCGCGCGCGTCACTTGTTCAGGTGCGCCCAGAACTCGTCGAAGGAGAGGACCTTGTCGCCGTCGAGGTCGCGGCTCTTGATGATCACCTCGGCCACCGACTCCGTGACGTTCCAGTCGCCCTGCTGAGCCAGGGCCGTCTTGAACTCGGCAGCGGTGATGAATCCGTCACCGTCAGTGTCGATCCGCTGGAAATGCTTGCGTGCCTCTTCGATGTCCGCCACCGATCCGCCCCTTTTGTTCGTGTTTCTCATGCCGTGCTGGCGTCTGACTGACGCAGGTCAGACTAACGACCCGGGCGAGCCGCCAGTGCGGCGACCACCCAGGCGAACTCCTCCTCGTGCGCAGGTATGCAGGAGTCGGGAGATCAGCGGAAGATCCCCGTGTGTCCCAGGGAGTAGCGGCCCGGCTGCGGGTACACCGCGAGGCCGTGCGGGCCGCTGCCGACCTTGATGCGGGCCAGCAGCTTGCCGGTGCGGGTGTCGATGGCGTACACCTCGGCGTCGTAACGCCCCGACAGCCACAGGACCTTGCCGTCGGCCGAGACACCGCCCATGTCGGGGCTGGCGCCGTCGCTCAGGTGCCACTTCCTGATGAGCTTGTTCTGCCTGAAGTCGAAGACGGAGACGGTGCCCTCGCCTCGGTTGGACACGTACATCTCGCGGGAGTCGCGGCTGACGTAGAGGCCGTGGGCGCCCTTGCCGGTGCGCAGGAGGGCCGGCTTGGTGAACGTGTCGCCGTCCAGGACCCACATGCCGTCGGCCGCCATGTCGGCGACATAGAAGCGCTTCCCGTCGGGCGAGACCTTCACGTCCTGCGGCATGGCCCCTTCGAAGGGCAGCTTCAGTTTTCCGACGACCTTCATCCTCTCGGTGTCGACCTTGAGGAGTTCGCCGCTGAACTCGCAGGAGACGATGAAGTACCGGCCGTCCAGGGAGAAGTCGGCGTGGTTGACGCCGTAGCAGGCGACCGGCTCGGCCTTGATGCGCTTCATGGTGTGCGGGTCGCGGAAGACGAGTTCGCGGTCGAGGGAGGCCATCACGACGGCGTACCTGCCGTTCGGCGTGAAGTAGAGGTTGTACGGGTCGTGGACAGCGACCTCCTTGCCCACTCTGCCGGTCTTCGGGTCGATGGGGGTGAGGGTGTGGCCGCGGTTGTTGTTGACCCAGAGGGTCTTCAGGTCCCAGGAGGGCACGACGTGTTGGGGCTGCCGGCCGACGTGGATCGTCTTCACGACCTCGTACGTCTTCGGGTCGATGACGGAGACCGTGTCGGACTCGGTGTTGGGGACGTAGACCAGGGAGGGGAAGTCCTTGACCACCGGGGAGAGGTTGTTGGGGCGGTCGGCCGCGTAGACGTCCCTCGGGTCGAGGACGGGCGGCATGCCGGGCAGGCCGCTCTGGACGGGCTGCTTCTTCGTCGGTGCGGGGGCGGCCGCCTTGGTGCGGGGCGGCTCGGCGGCGGGGTCCTTGCTCCCGGTGCCGCACGCGGCGAGGGCGGTGAGTGCGGTGAGGGCGGCGCCGAGGAGCAGGGCATGCGTCAAGAGGGTGCGGTGTGTCAAGAGGGTGCGGTGCGTCATCAGCTCAGCAGCTCCGTGGTGGTCACCGCGGAGAGGCCGCGGCGGTCGAGTTCTTCCAGTACGGCGGGGAGAGCGGCGACCGTGTCCGGGTAGCCGAAGTGCAGGCTCACCACGGATCCGTTGCGGATCTCGCCGAGGACCTTGCGGGTGACGGCTGCGGCGCCGGGCGAGGTGAAGTCGAGGGAGTCGACGTCGTAGGAGAGGACGTGGGGGTAGCCCGCTCGCTGGGCCAGGCGTTCGACGAGGGGTGAGGCGCGGGCGGCGCGGGAGGGACGGAACCAGGTCCCGATGGAGCCGGTGAGGCGCCTGAGCCGGTCGGCGCAGCCGGTGATCTCCGCCTCGGCCTCGGTCTCGGGCTTCGCGTTGATGTCGAGGTGGCGGAGGGTGTGGTTGCCGAGGTCGTGACCGCCGTCGAGGACGCGGCGGGCCAGGTCGGGGTGTTCGTCCAGCCAGGTACCGACGGCCAGGACGGTGACGCGGGCGCCGTGCCGTTCGGCTTCGCCGAGGAGCGCTCGGGCGATGGCGGGGTCGCCCTGGCCGTGGAAGGTGAGGGCGACGCGGGGATGGGTGCGGGGGCCGTGGGTGACTTGGGTGGGGTGGGCCGGGAAACGGCGGGGGGCCGGGGCGGCGGTGCGGGAGGGGTGGGGGCCGGGCTCGGCGGGGCGGGAGGGGTCGGGCTCGGCGGTGCGGGACGGGTGGGGGGTCGGCGCGGCGGGGGCCGGGTGGGCGACGGCACCGCCGGTGGTGGAGCATCCGGCGGTGAGCGCGCTCCCGGCGAGCAGGCCGGTGCCCGCGCGCAGCGCCGTGCGGCGGTCGGTCGTGGTCACCGCACCATTTAAGGGGGATTACGGGGGAAAGTTGCCGATTAACCCGAACGGCGGCCGGTGCGGGTGTTGCTCCTCCAGGGCGCTCCTCCCCTGGTAGGGCAACACCGGCTCAACGGTCCGCCACTCTCATCTCGAACCACGTCGTCTTGCCTCGGGGCAGCAGGTCGACTCCCCAGCGGTCGGACAGCGTGTCCACGAGGAACAGGCCCCGGCCGCTGATGTCCAGGCCCTGGACCGGCATCAGACAGGGCAGGCCTCGGGAGGGGTCGCGGACCTCGATGCGGATCCAGCCGCGGCGGCGGCGCATGCGGAGGCCGAAGACTCGGGCGCCGGTGTGACGGACGGCGTTGCCGACCAGTTCGGAGACGAGCAGGACGACGTCCTCGGTCATCTTGGGGGTCAGGCCCCACTCACGCAGGACCACCACCTGGGCCAGCCTGCGGGCCGTGGCGGCGGACTCGGGGCGGGACGGCAGCGGTACCTCCGCCTCCGTCGGATTGCCGAACAGTTCGAGCGCCTTGAGTGCGCGTTCGTCCTCGACCGTCGGAGACCAGCGCGCCGCGGTCGCACGGCCCTCTCCCCGCGGCTGTTCGATATCCTCCAGCCCCGCCATTCCCCCATCATTGCCGCCCAGGACACCCTCTGGGGCCGTTCCGGGGGAATGCGCCCCCCGGAGTCCCTCATTCCGCCGGAGTCGATCGACATATGCCAGAGGCACTACTACAAGCGGTTCAGAGGAATTTCGCCTTGCCGGGGCCTTCTTCGACGAAGCTCTTCATACCGCGTTCGCGGTCCTCCGTGGCGAACAGGCCCGCGAACCAGTTCCGTTCGACGGCCAGGCCCGTCTCGATGTCCGTCTCCAGACCCGTGTCGATCGACTCCTTGGCCGCGCGCAGCGCGAGCGCCGGTCCCTTCGCCAGCTTCGCCGCCCAGGCGTGCGCCTCGGTGTACACGTCGGCGGCCGGTACCACGCGGTCCACCAGGCCCAGGATCAGCGCCTCGTCCGCCTTCACCATCCGGCCGGTGAAGATCAGGTCCTTCGCCTTGGAGGGGCCGATCAGCCGGGCCAGCCGCTGGGTGCCGCCGGCGCCCGGGATCAGGCCGAGCAGGATCTCCGGCTGGCCCAGCTTGGCGTTGTCCGCGGCGATCCGGAAGTCCGCGCAGAGGGTGAGTTCGCAGCCGCCGCCCAGCGCGTAGCCCGTGACGGCCGCGACCACCGGCTTGGGGATCCGGGCCACCGCGGTGAACGAGTCCTGCAGGGCGCGGGAGCGCAGGACCATCGCCGTGTGGTCCATGGTCTGCATCTCCTTGATGTCCGCGCCGGCCGCGAACACCTTCTCCCCGCCGTAGAGCACCACGGCCCGTACGTCCTCGCGGCGGGTGGCCTCCTCGGCGAGCTCCTTCAGCCGGTCCTGGGTGGCCACGTCCAGCGCGTTCATCGGCGGGCGGTCGAGGCGGATGGTGCCCACGCCCTCGGCGACTTCGAGATTCACGGTCATGCAGGCCAGGTTAACGGCCACTAACGGCGACGGGCCCGGTGCCGTACCTCACACCAGGACCGCCGTCACATCAGGACCGTCACATCAGGACCGTCACTCCGGGACCGTCACACCGCCCGCCGCTCGACGACCGCCGCTCGACAGCGGCCGTTCAACAACCACCGCTCATGCCGTCCACTTCGCCCACGACATGTTCCAGCCGTTGAGCCCGTTGTCCGGGGCGACCGTCGCGTCGGCGGAGTTCTTCACGACGACCACATCGCCGACCATGGAGTGGTTGAAGAGCCAGGCGGCCGGGGCGCCGCTGTCGTAGCCGCCCTTGACGTCGCTCAGGCCGACGCAGCCGTGGCTGGCGTTGTAGTTGCCGAAGGCGTCGCCGCCCCAGTAGTTGCCGTGGATGAAGGTGCCGGAGGTGGTCAGGCGGATGGCGTGCGGGACGTCCTTGATGTCGTACTCGCCGCCGTAGCCGACCGTGTCGCCGTTCATCCGGGTCACCGTGAGTTTCTCGCTCATGACCATCTGGCCGTTCCAGGTGGCGTAGCCGGACTTGCCGGTGGTGACCCGGATGGTCTTGACGACCCTGCCGTCCTGGGTGACCTTCATCGTGAGCTTCTTGGCGTCCACGACGGAGACCTGGTTGCGGCCGACGGTGAAGGAGACGGTCTTGTCCTGCTTGCCGTAGACGCCGTCCCGGCCCTCGACGCCGTCGAGGTTCAGCTTCACCGTGACCTTGGTGCCGGACTTCCAGTACTTCTCGGGGCGGAAGTCGAGGCGGTCGTTGCCGAACCAGTGGCCCGCGACCTCGACGGCCGGTTCGGTCTTGATGCTGATGGCCTTGTCGATGTCCTCGGGGTGGGTGATGCCCCGGGTGAAGCGGATCGAGAACGGCATCCCGACGCCGACCTTCGAGCCGTCCTCAGGGGTGAAGTCACCGACGAAGGTGTTCTTCGGTGTGAGGGTCGTGAAGCTGGAGTCCTCCGCGGCCGTACGGCCCTCGGAGTCCCTGGCGACCGCGTGCACGGTGTACCGGGTGCCGGCCGCCAGATGCGTGGCCGGCGTCCAGGAGGCCCCGCTGCCGGTGATCGTCCCGGTTATCGCGGTGCCCTTGGTGTCCTTGACCTCGACCTCGGTCAGCTTGCCCTGGCCGGCGCTGACCTTGAGGGCACCGCTGGTGTCGACGGCCTTGGCACCGTCCTTCGGGACTATGGAGACGACCGCCTGCGACTGCTTCGTCCCCGCTGCCCCGGCGTTCTCGCCCTTCCCGTCGCCCGGCCCCGCGTCGGAGCCGCCACTTCCGCCGCACGCGGTGACGGCCAGCAGCAGAACCCCGGATATCAGCGCCAGGACCCCCTTGCCACTCCGCCCCCGCGCGTCAACCGACGCCCCCGATATCGGTCGCACGTTCAATTCTGCTCCCCTCGCCGGGCCTGGTCGGGCCCGCGCCCCTGCGCGCTTCACTCACGCGTCGGCGCATAGTAACCATCGGTTTTTGAGCATCGTGTGAGCCAAAGGTCACCGTTCCGTCCCAACATCAACAGAAAGCCGGGGCACCCGTCCCTGGCGTGCCCCTCCCCTGCGCTCCCCTCTCCGGCGCACCCTTCCCTGGCATGCCCCTCCCCGGCGCTCCCCTCTCTGGCGCGCCCCTGTCCGGTTACTTCACCGCGCTGCCCGCCTTCCACTCCTTCCAGCCCATGTTCCATCCGCCGAGACCGTTGTCGGGGGCGACCTTCTTGTCCTTGCTGTGGACGACCTCGACGACGTCCCCGACGAGACTCCGGTCGAAGAACCAGCCCGCGGGCGTGTCCGAGCCGCCGCCCTTCACGTCCCTCAGGCCCACGCAGCCGTGGCTGACATTGGTCCGGCCGAAGGCGTCCGGTGCCCAGTAGTTACCGTGCAGGAAGGTGCCGGAGTCGGTCAGACGCATGGCGTGCGGGACGTCCGGGATGTCGTACTCGCCGTTGCCGTTCTTCTTCTTGAAGCCGACCGTGGCGCCGTTCATCCGGGTCACCTCGAGCATCTCGGTGACGACCATCCGGCCGTTGTACGTGGTCGTCTTCGGGGCGCCTGCCGTGATCGGCACCGTGGTCAGCAACTCGCCGTCGCGCCGCACCTCCATGGTGTGCCTGGCCGCGTCGACCAGGGATGCCTGGCTGCGGCCGACGGTGAAGGTGAACGTCCGGTACTGGAGGCCGTAGACGCCGGGCGCGCCTTCGACGTCCCGCAGGCGCAGGGAGACCGTGACCTGGGTGCCGGGTTTCCAGTACCGCTCGGGGCGGAAGTCGAGACGCCCCCCACCGAACCAGTGCGGGCGGATCTCCACGGGCGGCTCGGCGCTGACCTGGACGGCCCGTTCGACGGCCGCACGGTGCTCGATCTCCCGGCTGAAGTCCAGGGAGACGATCATCCCGGTGCCGACGGTGGAGCGGTTCTCCGGGGTGGCGTATCCGATGAAGCGTTCCTCGGGGACGTACGTGGTGAAGGTGGTGTGCCGGGCGGAGCGGCGGCCGTGGCCGTCCAGGGCGACCGCGTCGACGGTGTACTTCGCGGCCAGCGCCAGTTTCTCCTCCTCGGGCTCCCAGCTCAGGGCGTCGACGGAGAGACGCCCGGGGACCGGGGACTCCTGCGCGTCCTGGTACTTGACGACCTTCACCGACTCCAGGCGCCCGCTGGGCACCCGTACCTGCAGGCCGTCGCCCGGCCGTACGCCCTTGCCTCCGTCGTCCGGGGTGATCCGGATGGTGTCCTCGGGGGCCGGGGGTTTGCCAAGCCCCCCGATGTCGATGCCGCCCGTGCCGTCCGCGGTACAGCCGGCGGCTCCGGCAAGCAGTCCTGCCCATGTCATTACGGCGGCCAGTGCGACCCCCGCGCGCCCTGCGCGCCCAGTTACGTGCCTCACGACGACCCCAACGACCGGGCACGCTTCGGGGAAACGTGAGTGCGACCCAAGCTCTGGGCAGAACAGTGGGGAGAACGACGCGAGAGGGTGTGCGACCGGGACGCCGTACGCCCTTTTCCCCGTCGTACCATGAGCCGTGGGAGGCTGAACGGTGTCCAGCGCAGCCGAGCAGGAGGCGGTGGCCGGGGAACGCGCCACCGAGGACGTACGCCCCGCCGCCGCGAACGGCACATACCCGCGCAGGGCGCCCGGCGTCCCGGTGTGGCCGGGGGCGCCGATGCCGTTGGGGGCCCGTTTCCGGGTCGGTCCGGACGGGGTGGCGGGCACCAACTTCGCACTGTGGGCGGGCGGCGCGGAAGCCGTGGAGCTGTGCCTGTTCGACGAGGCCGGCCAGGAGACGCGCGCCCGGCTCACCGAGCTCACGCACGAGATCTGGCACGGCTTCGTCCCCGGGGTGATGCCGGGCCAGCGCTACGGCTACCGGGTGCACGGCCGCTGGGACCCGTGGACCGGCGGCCGGTGGAACCCGGCGAAGCTGCTCCTCGACCCGTACGCGCGCGCGGTGGACGGCGACTTCGGTCTGTCGCCGGAGGTGTACGGGCACGTCCGGGACTGGCCGCAGCAGCAGGTCGCGGACACCGTGCGCGACGAACGGGACTCGGCGCCGTACGTCCCGAAGGGGGTCGTCGTCCACGACGACACCACCGACGACGAGTGGATGGACGACCGCCGCCCGAAGACGCCGTGGGCGGACTCGGTGATCTACGAAGTGCATGTACGGGGCTTCACGCGACGGCACCCGGGGATTCCGGAGGAGCTGCGCGGGACGTACGCCGGTCTCGCCCACCCGGCGGCGGTCGAGCATCTGGTCAAGCTGGGCGTGACGGCGGTCGAACTGCTCCCGGTCCACCAGTTCGCGCACGAGGACCATCTGCTGCGCCGGGGCCTGAAGAACTACTGGGGCTACAACTCGATCGGTTACTTCGCGCCGCACGCGGCCTACGCCGCCTCCGGTACGACGGGTCAGCAGGTCGGCGAGTTCAAGCGGATGGTGCGGGCGCTGCACGAGGCCGGGATCGAGGTCATCCTCGACGTGGTCTACAACCACACGGCGGAGGCGGGCGAGCTGGGCCCGACGCTGTCCCTGAAGGGCATCGACAACCAGGGCTACTACCGGCTCCAGTCGGACGCCCGCCGGTACACCGACTACACGGGCTGCGGCAACACCCTGCACGTCGTCCAGCCGCACGTGCTCCGTCTGATCACCGACTCCCTGCGCTACTGGGTGACGGAGATGGGCGTCGACGGCTTCCGTTTCGACCTGGCGGCGGCGCTGGCCCGCTCCATGCACGACGTCGACATGCTGTCCCCGTTCCTCGCCGTCATCGCCCAGGACCCGGTACTGCGGCGGGTGAAGCTGATCGCCGAGCCGTGGGACGTGGGGTCGGGCGGCTACCAGGTCGGTGCGTTCCCTCCCCTGTGGACGGAGTGGAACGACCGCTACCGCAACGCGGTCCGGGACTTCTGGCGGGGCGCGCTGCCGGACGTACGGGACCTGGGGTACCGCCTGTCGGGGTCGAGCGACCTGTACGCGTGGGGCGGCCGGCGCCCCTACGCCTCGGTCAACTTCGTCACCGCGCACGACGGTTTCACCCTGCGCGACCTCGTGTCGTACGAGCGCAAGCACAACGAGGCGAACGGCGAGGGCAACCGGGACGGCACGGACGACAACCGGTCGTGGAACTGCGGCGTGGAGGGGGAGACGGACGACCAGCGCGTACAAGCGCTCAGGCGCCGCCAGCTGCGGAACCTGCTCACCACGCTGCTCCTGTCGACGGGCGTGCCGATGCTGGTCGCGGGCGACGAGCTGGGACGCACGCAGGGGGGCAACAACAACGCGTACTGCCAGGACAACGAGATCGGCTGGGTCGACTGGAGCCTGCTGGAGGACCCGGGCTGGAAGGCTCTGTCCGACCTGACCTCCCGCCTGATCGGGCTGCGCCACCGCCACCCGGTCCTGCGCCGCCGCGCCTTCTTCTCCGGCCGCTCCCACTCGGCGGACGGCCTGCGGGATCTGGCCTGGTTCACCGCGCGGGGAGAGGAGATGACGGAACAGGACTGGTACGCGCCGGCCGCCACGCTCGGCATGTACCTCTCCGGCCGGGACATCCCCGGCCGCGACGAACGCGGCGTCCCGATCGTCGACGACAGCTTCCTCGCCGTCCTGCACGCCGGCGACCGCCCCGTGAGCTACGTCCTGCCGGGGCCGCCGTGGGCCGAGCGGTACGAGGTGGTCGTCGACACGTCGAGGGAGGACCAGGCAGAGTCGCCCGGGGTCGTGCACCGGGCGGGGGCGGCGATCACGATGCCGGCGCGGGCGGTGCTGTTGCTGCGGGTGGTCGACTGAGGGGGCGACTGAGGGGGGGCGACTGAGGCGACGTTTCAGGATCATGACCGCCCCGGACAAGCCCGAGTTGCTGGCCGAGCTGAAGAGGGCCTGGGAGAAGACCGCGGGTGGGCTGCTGCCGTACCCCGCCTCCTGATCAGCCCAGGATCCGGCGGTCGTACGCCGTCGCCACCGCCGCCGCGCGGTCCTTGACGCCCAACTTGGCGTACAGGTGGGTGAGATGGGTCTTCACGGTGGCCTCGCTGATGAACAGCTCGCGGGCGATCTCGCGGTTGGAGGTTCCCTTGGCCACCAGGGCCAGCACCTCGCGCTCGCGGGCGGAGAGGGGCTCGTTGCCGGGGGCGCGGGGCGTACGGACCGCGGAGACCAGGCGGGAGGCGACGGCCGGGGACAGGACGGTACGGCCGTCCGCCGCCGCGCGGACGGCGGTGAAGAGCTCGTCGCGCGGGGCGTCCTTCAACAGGTAACCCGTCGCTCCCGCCTCGATCGCGGGCAGGGTGTCGGAGTCGGTGTCGTACGTGGTCAGGACGAGGACCTTGGCGCGGGCGCCCCGCCGGGTCAGCTCGGCGATCGCGTCGACTCCGCCGCCGCCCGGCATGCGCAGGTCCATGAGGATCACGTCGGGGTCGAGGTCGGTGGCCTGCTCCAGCGCCTCGACGCCGTTCGCTGCCTCACCGAGGACCGTGAACCCGGGTGCCGACTCGAACATGCCGCGCAGACCGTCCCGTACGACGGGATGGTCGTCGACGATCAGCAGGGAGATCAACGCTTCGTCACTCATGGCGGACCAACGGTACGCGAGCGGACACCGCCGTGCCGTGGCCCGGCTCCGACTCGACGGTGAGGGAGCCGGCGATGCGTTCGGCGCGGGCCCGCATGCCGTCGAGGCCGAAGCCGCCGATGGGGGTCCCCCCGCTCGAGCGAAGTCGAGAGTGGGGGAGGGTGCGTTCGGGGCGGGCGAGCGGGTCGAAGCCCTGCCCGTCGTCGCGGATGTCGAGGATCACCTTGTCGCCCAGGAAGGAGAGGGTGACGCCCACGCGGGTGGCCCGGGCATGGCGGGAGGCGTTGGAGAGGGCTTCCTGGACGATGCGGAGCAGCGTCGCCGCGACCTCCTCGTGGAGCTGTTCCCCCGTCCCCGTGACCGTGAACTCGGCGCGTACGCCCGTCCGTTCGCCCCATTCGGCGACCGTCTTCTTCAGGGCTTCCGCAAGTCCGTCGTGCTCCAGGGCGACAGGGGCGAGGTTGTGCACGGAACGGCGGGCCTCGCCGAGGCTGTGGCGGGCGAGGGCCGAGGCACGGTCGAGGTGGGTGCGGGCGACGTCCAGGTCGGGCGCGTTCGCCACGACCTGGAGCTGGGCGATGATGCCGGTCAGACCCTGGGCGAGGGTGTCGTGGATCTCCGCGGCGAGGCGGCGACGTTCGTCGGCGACCCCGGCTTCCCTTGCCTGGACGAGGAGTTGGGCGTGCAGGGCGGCGTTCTCGTCGAGGGCCTGTTGCAACGCCGCGTTGGTGCGTTCGAGTTCGGCGATGGTGGCGGCCCGCTCGCGGGCGCGCTGCTCCTCCTGCTCGGTGAGGTGGGCGATCACCGTCTGCAGACCGAAGTTGGCGACAATGAGCGCGGCGAACGCGGCCCACTGAGCCCAGCTCTTCGGCGGCAGCCCGCCGGACTGGGCACCGGCCACGGTGACCACGCTCGCGAACAGCCCGAGCCGCTGCCACCGCCGGCCCGGGATCGTCTCGTCGGCGTCCATGTAGCCTGCGGCGGCGTAGAACGCGAAGAACGGGTTCATCCAGGTGAGAGCGAAGGCGAGGGCCCAGCGGACGGTGTAGTACGCCGTACCGGCCCAGGACGGGGTCCGGCCGCGGTCGGGCCGGCGGAGGCGGGCCCCGTGCCGGCACAGCTGGAGCGCGACCGCGGCGCCGATCAGGGACCAGGCGGTGTACCACCTGGCCGCGCTGGACGTCGGATCGGCCGAGGCAAGACCGAGGACGACGCTGATACCGAGCAGCCCGTACGGCCCCCAGGTGTGCAGTTGGTCCCAGCGCCGCTCGATCTGCCTGTCCGTCGGTGACAGTGACCGTGGCGCCCAGTTCGTGGAGTTTCTGCGCGACGGCGAGGTGGTCATTTCCCCAGTCTGCACGGCCCGTCACCTACTCCCAGCGGAACCAGCGGCTCGCGGCGCCCGTGAGCAGCAGCGTCCACATCGCCAGCACGCCCAAGTGCCCCCACCCCGGCCAGTCCCCCGCCGCCGCCTGGTTCAGGGCCTCGGCCGCCGCGCCGAACGGGGTGTAGCCGACGCACCGGGCCAGCACGTCCGGCATGGTCTGCACCGGCGCCCACACGCCCGCGCAGAACATCGCCGGGAAGAACACGGCCGACCCGATCGCACCCGCGATCTTCGTGGTCCGCGACAGGGCGGAGACGACCGCGCCGAGCGCGAGGGTGGCCAGGATCGCCAGGACCAGGGCGACGGCGTACCCGAAGGGCTGCTTCGGCAGTCGTACGTCGAAGGCGTACCGGCCGACCCCGAGGGCGAGCAGCGCCGACGCCAGGGCGGCCCCGCCGTACACCAGCATCTGCGCGGACAGCAGCGCGGCGGGCCGGACCGGTGTGGTGGACATCCGGCGCAGGATGCCGCGCTCGCGGTAGCCGGTGAGGGTCTGCGGCATGGACTGGAGACCGCCGACGATCATCCCGAGCAGTACGGCCACCGGGACGTAGATGTCGATCGTCCGCAGCCCGCCGAGGGACGGCTCGGGGTCCCGGAAGGACGGGATGGAACCGAGGATCACCAGCAGCAGGGTCGGGAACCCCAGGATCCAGAAGAGGGCACCGGGTTCGCGGCGGAACAGGCGGGCCTCGGTCTTCAGTACGGCGGTGTCGACGACGGCCGTGCTCATGCCGCTGCCTCCTTCGTGAGGTCGAGGAACGCGTCGTCGAGCGTGGCGTCGGTGACGCGGAGCTGGTGGGCGGTGATGTGGGTGCGGGCGAGGAGGGTGAGGACGGCGTTGACGGTCTCGTCGGTGCCCGAGAGTGTGATCCGGCCGTCCTTGTGCTCGACCGAGGCGAGCGCGGGCAGCGCGTCCAGGTCACGGTCGTCCAGGGGCGCGGACGGGGTGAAGCTGATGACCGTGGCGCCCGCCGAGCGCCGGATCAGACCGGCCGGGGTGTCCAGCGCGGCCACCCGCCCCCGGTCGATCACGGCGATCCGGTCGCACAGCCGCTGCGCCTCCTCCATGAAGTGGGTGACCAGGAGGACCGTGACGCCCCTTCGGCGGATGTCCTCGATCAGCTCCCAGGTGTCCCGGCGGGCGCGGGGGTCGAGTCCGGTGGTCAGCTCGTCCAGGACGACGATCCGGGGGTTGCCGATGAGGGCCAGCGCGATGAACAGGCGCTGCTTCTGGCCGCCGGAGAGCTTGCCGAACCGGGTGGTGAGCTTGGCGGTCAGGCCGAGGCGTTCGGCGAGCGGCCGCCAGTCGAGCGGGCGCGGATAGAACGCGGCGTACAGCTCCAGCGCCTCACGGACGGTCAGCTTGGCCTGCACCTCGCTCTGCTGAAGCTGGACGCCGAGCACCTCGCGGGTCGCCCGGTGCTCGGCGACGGGGTCGAGGCCGGTCACCCGGACCCGGCCCGCGTCGGGGACCCGCAGACCCTCGACGCACTCGACGGTGGTGGTCTTGCCGGCGCCGTTCGGGCCGAGGACGCCGAAGATCTCGCCCTCCTCGACGGCGAAGGAGACACCGTCGACGACGGCCCGGCCGCCGTAGGACTTACGCAGGTCGCTCACTTCGATGACGGACATGGCACCAGCGTCCCGCCGAGCGGCCCGCACGCACATCGGCCGTCACGCTCGAAGCGGCATCAACCGATCGGTTGATGCCGTGCTACGACCTCGGCCACGACGTTGGACGACTCCGTTGTCCCACCGCTGTCCGACTCCGCTGTACGACTGTGCGACTCCTCGAACACGCAGGTCGTAGGACCAGCGGCCGGTCCGGGTCCGGCGAAAACTCGGTGGGCGATGTCAGTGCCGGTCCGTAGGCTCGCTGTTGATGGCCACGACACCTGCACCGACACGTGCAACCACCAAAGACCACTCGGCCGTAAGAACCCTGCTGCGCCTGTGGCCGTACGTCCGCCCGGTGCGGACGCGGCTGTTCACCGCCGCGTTCGTCGCCGTGCTCGCCTCCTGTACGGGGCTGGTGATCCCGCTCGTCCTGAAGTGGATGGTGGACGGGCCGGTCGCCGACCGGGACCCGGCGGGGGTGTGGCTCGGGGCGCTGTACCTGCTGCTGCTCGGGCTCGCGGAGGCGTTGCTGTTCGGGCTCCGACGGTGGCTGGTGGCGCGGCCGTTGTCGCATGTCGAGGCGGAGATGCGGGCGGATCTGTACCGGCATCTGCAACGGCTGCCGGTGGCCTTCCACGACCGGTGGGCGTCGGGGCAGTTGCTGTCCCGGGGGACCACCGATCTGATGCTGCTCCGCATGTTCCTCGCCTTTCCGCTGACATTCCTGCTGGTCAACGGCGTGACGATCCTGGTCGGCGTGGCGATCATGCTGATGCAGGACTGGTCGCTGGGTCTGGTGATCCTGGTGCCGGCCATCCCCGTGATGGTGACCTGCGTGATCTTCGAGAAGCGGTACGCCCTGGTGGCGCGGCGCGCGCAGGACCAGGTGGGCGACCTGACGACGGTCGTCGAGGAGGGCGTGCTCGGCATCCGCATCATCAAGGGGTTCGGCCGGCACCGCAGCCAGGCCCGGGCGTTCCGTGAACTGTCCGGCACCCTGCGCGGGACCGAGCTGCGCAAGGCGAAGCTGCTGGCGACGATCTGGGCCGTCATCGTGACGCTGCCGGAGCTGGCCATCGGGGCGGCCCTGGTACTGGGCGCGGTGCAGGTGGCGGACGGGGAGCTGTCGGCGGGCACGCTGGTCGCCTTCCTGTCCACGGCCCTCGCGCTGCGGTGGCCGGTGGACTCGATCGGCTTCCTGCTGGCGATGAGCCAGGAGGCGGCGACGTCGACGGAGCGGTACTTCGAGGTGATGGACGAGGAGCCGGAGTCGCGCGCCGGTACCGCCGCGACGCGCGGCAGTACCGCCGCGACGCGCGCCGACACCATCGCGTCCCGTGCCGACACCACCACAACGAGCGCGGGTACCACCCCAACGCACGCCGGTACCACCCCAACGAGCGTGAGTATCACCGCAACGCGCTCCGAGGACAGCGGACTCCGCTTCCACCACGTCCGCTTCCGCTACCCCGACGCCCCGGAAGACTCCCCGCCCCTCCTGGACCGCATCGACCTCCACATCCGCCCCGGCGAGTCCATGGCCCTCGTGGGCGCGACGGGAAGCGGCAAGACCACCCTCACCGCCCTGGTCCCCCGCCTCCACGAGGTGACGTCGGGCCGGATCACCCTCGACGGGCAGGACATCACGGCCATGTCCAGGGAGGAGCTCCGCTCCAGGGTCGCCGTGGCCTTCGAGGAACCCACCCTCTTCTCCGCCGCCGTGGGCGAGAACGTCCTCATGGGCGCCGGAGGCGGTGCGGGGACCGTCGAGCTGGAGCGGGCCCTCGCCGTGGCGCAGGCGGACTTCGTGTACCGCCTGCCCCAGGGCACCGACACCCAGGTCGGCGAGCAGGGCCACAGCCTCTCCGGCGGCCAGCGGCAGCGCCTCGCGCTGGCCCGGGCGGTCGTCGGCAAGCCCCGGTTCCTCGTGCTGGACGACCCGTTGTCCGCCCTCGACGTCCACACCGAGGCGGCCGTGGAGGCGGCCCTGCGGGACGTCCTCGCGGACACCACCGCCCTGATCGTGGCGCACCGTCCGTCGACGGTCCTGCTCGCCGACCGGGTCGCGTTGCTGTCGGGCGGCCGGATCACCGCCGTGGGCACCCACCACGAACTACTGCGCTCGAACGCCGAGTACGCCCACCTGATGGCCGGCACCGACGAGGAGGAGGGCGGATGACGGCGCCCACGACCACGACCACGACCACCGCACCGGGCAAGAAGCAGCCGGCCGGGGAGTCCCACGGCTCGGGCGACCCCTTCGACGGGGACGTCCTGCCCACTCCCCCGGGCGCCACCGCCGCCCTCCTGCGTTCCCTGCTCGCTCCGATGCGGGCCCGGGTCGCGTTCACGTCCCTCCTGCTGCTGCTCCAGCAGGCGGCGGTGCAGGCGGGCCCGCTGCTGGTGGCGTACGCCATCGACCGCGCGGTACCGGCGTTCCGGGACCACGACAACGGCCCGCTCATCGCCGTGGCCGTCGGCTGTCTGCTGTGCGCGCTGATCTCCGGCGCCCTGCAGTACGGGTTCATCATCGCCGCCGCCCGCGTCAACCAGGACGTGCTGCTCGACCTGCGCGGCCGGATCTTCCGCCATGCGCAGGCGCTGAGCGTCGACTTCCACGAGCGGTACACCTCGGGCCGGCTGATCTCCCGCTCCACGACGGATGTCGAGTCCCTGCGCGAGCTGCTCAGCGAGGGGTTGCAGGAGCTGATCACGGTCGTCCTGTCCTTCGTCTACATCTCGGTGCTGCTGCTCTGGCTGGACCTGGGACTCGGCGCGGTCGCGGTGGCGTCCTTCGTGCCGCTGTATCTCCTCGTACGGATGTACCGGCAGCGTGCGGCGCGGGTGTACGGGAAGCGGTCCACGGCGATGGCCACCGTGATCGTGAAGTTCGTCGAGACGATGAACGGCATCCGCCCGGTGCGCGCGTTCCGCCGCGAGGCCGCCAACGACGCCGACTTCGCCGTACTGAACCAGCGGCACGAGCGGACCAACGGGGACGCGCTGCTGGAGATGGCCCGCTATGTCGTCGGCTCCCGGCTGGTCGCGAACACGGCGGTCGCGCTGATGGTGCTGTGGGGCGCCTACCGGGTGGCGGACGGCTCGCTGGAGCTGGGGGTGCTGGCGGCGGCGGTGCTGTATCTGCGGCGGCTGTACGACCCGATCGACCGGCTCGGGATGTTCCTGAACTCGTACCAGTCGGCGGCGGCCTCGCTGGAGAAGATCGCGGGGCTGCTGGCGCAGACGCCGTCCGTGCCGGAGCCGTCGGCGCCCCGGGAACTTCCGCCTCTCGCGTCGGAGTTCCCCGGCCGCGAGGTGCTCTTCGACGGGGTCCGGTTCGCCTACCGCACCGGCGGCGAGGTGCTGCCCCGCTTCGATCTGACGCTGCCGGCCGGGCAGACGGTCGCGGTCGTCGGCTCGACCGGCGCCGGCAAGTCGACCCTGGCCAAGCTGCTCGCCCGTTTCTACGACCCCTCCGCGGGCCGGGTCCTCCTCGACGGCGTCGACCTGCGCGAGCTGACCGTGCCCGAGCTGCGGCGCGGGGTGGTCATGGTGACGCAGGAGGCGTTCCTGTTCTCCGGCACGGTCGCCGAGAACATCGCGATCGGACGGCCGGACGCCACCCGTGACGACATCGAGCGGGCCGCGAAGGCGATCGGCGCGCACGAGTTCATCAGCTCCCTGCCCGACGGCTACGACACGGACGTCCGCAAGCGAGGCGGCCGTATCTCCGCCGGTCAGCGTCAACTCGTCGCGTTCGCACGGGCGTTGCTCGCTGATCCGGCGGTGCTCATCCTCGACGAGGCGACCAGTTCCCTCGACATCCCGGGCGAGCGGGCGGTGCAGCGCGCGATGGCGACGGTTCTGCAGGGCCGTACGGCGGTGGTGATCGCGCACCGGCTGTCGACCGTGGAGATCGCCGACCGGGTCCTGGTCATGGAGCAGGGCCGCATCGTGGAGGACGGCACCCCGGCCGAACTGATCGCGGAGACGGGCCGGTTCGCGGATCTGCACCGGGCGTGGCGGGACAGTCTGGCGTGATCTTCCAGGGTGTAGGTTCCGCGACTTCGTCAGCAATGAAGGTGGTTCGTCAGCAGTGGATCAGCAAATCCGCGATCCCGTGGCAATGACTACGTGCAGTGGCGATCCCCGCTGACGCAATTGCGTCTGGGTAACTTATCAATTCAGCTACTTGCACTTGATGTTAAGTGATGGCCTCCCTAACGTTCTCGGCATGAACCTCACCGTCCTCGCGGCCTCCGGCCAGACCGGAATCGCCCTCACCCGGCAGGCGCTGCGACGTGGTCACACCGTGACCGCCATCGCGCGTGATCCCGAGCGGATCGCCCTGCCCGACTCCCCGAACCTGCGGAAAGTGGCGGGCGACGTGAACGACGCGGCCAGTATCGCCGCCGTCGTGGACGGGGATTCCGTGGTCCTTTCCGCGCTCGGCACGGACCGGGCCGGGATTCTTCTGACCGGCGCCCGGGCCGTCGTCGCCGCCGGCCCACGGCGCGTCATCTGGCTCGGCGCCTACGGCACGGGCAGGTCAGCCGAAGTGGCCGGGGAGGGCGCGGGCGTGCTCGCCAAGGTGCTGGGCGACCGGCTCGCGGACAAGGTCGAAGCCGACAACACCGTTCTCGCGGCCGGGGGCACCGTCTTCCACGCCGGGATGCTCGCCGACGGGCCGGAAAGCCCCCGTAGGCGCACGGTCGGTCTGGAGGCCGGGCCTCCCTTCGACCTCGGTGCGAAGGTCAGCCGGGAAACCGTGGCCGCGGCGATGCTCGACGAAGCCGAGGCGCCTGGTCATCCCGGTGCCGTGGCCCTGCCACTGGCGGAATAGGGGAAGTGGTCAGCAGGCGGAGTGGGCGGAGCAGTCAGCAGGCGGTGATCTCCTCGATCGATGCCCGGACCTGCTCGCGGAGCCAGGCGTGGGCGGGGTCGGAATCGTAGCGCTGGTGCCAGTTGCAGTTGATCGTCGCCGCAGGGGACTCGATCGGCAGCGGCCGGGCGAGGAGCCCGAACGCCTCGATGAGCGGGCGGCCGAGGATCGCCGTACAGGTGACCAGCGCGTCGCCACGGGCCGCGATCTGCAGGGCGGTGGACACCGTCGCCACCGCCGCGACCACCCGGCGCCGCAGGCCTTCGGCGGCCAGCGCGTCGTCGATCGGCGCCGTGAGGCGGCCACGCCGGGAGATCACCACATGCGGCTGCGCCGCGTAGGAGGCCAGGTCGAGTCCGGCGGCACAGGGGTGCTCCGCGCGCATCGCGACAACGAGGCGATCGACGCCGAGCGGCTCGGACCGGAACTCGGGCAGGCTGGGCCTGCCGCCACCGAGTTCCAGCTCGACGCGGCCGTGTCGCAGGTCGTCGGTGTCGACGGAGTTCTCCGCCAGCACCCGCAACTGCACCCCGGGAGCCCGCTGCTGGATCCTCCCGACCAGTACCGGTAGCAGTGACGCGGCCACCGCGTCGTGGCACTGGATCGTGAAGGTGCGATCCATCTCGGCCGGGTCCAGCTCACGGATCGGCGAGAGCACTTCGTGCGCTTGCCTGACCAGTCGGCGCACATCCTCCCGCACCGACACCGCGTACGGGGTGGGAGCCATCGAGTGGCCGGTGCGCACCAATATGTCGTCCCCGGTGACGGCGCGAAGTCTGCCGAGGGTGCGGCTGACCGCGGGCGAGGACAGGTGCAGCCGCTCGGCTGCACCCATCACGCTGCCCTCTTCGAGCAGGGCGTCCAGCACGGTCAGCAGATTCAAGTCCAATTGCATGAACGTAAATCTTAACAAGACATAGATTCACTTCGATCAATTCCAGGAGCATCCCATGAGCCAGGAACTGCTTGCCGCCACCGTCGCCGCCGTCCGCCACGCCGGCGCCCGGATGATGACGCGCTATTCCACCGAGTCCCGCCCGCCCGCGCTCCCCGAACTGCTCGCGAACCTCCAGGCCAATGACGCGGCCGTGGTCGACACGTTGCGCCCGGCGTTGACCGAGGCCCTGCCGAGCGCGGGCTGGCTCAACGACGAACACGGATCGGGACCGCTGGCCATGGGCGAGTGGTGGCTCATCGACCCGGTCGGCGGCAACGTCAACGCCGTGCAGGGCATGCCCGACTGGAACATCGGCGTGAGCCTCGTCCGTGACGGCCGCCCGCTGCTGGCGGTGGTCTACTTCCCGGTCCACGACGAGATGTTCACCGCGACCGAGGGCGGCGGGGCGTTCCTCAACGGTGTACGGCTGCGGGTTTCGGTCAAGACGTCGTTGGACGGCGCACTGGCCGGGACCGGCCAGGCCCAGCCGGGTCACGACCCCGAGCTCGCGCAGCGGATGGGCTCCGCCTTCACCGCGATGACAAACGCCGCCCTGCATGTGCGGGTCTCCGTCCCTGTGACCCACCAGCTCGCCCAGGTCGCCGCGGGCCGCATGGACCTGCACTGGCAGTTCGACAACGTCCGGTCCCACACGGCAGGTGTGCTGCTGGTCCAGGAAGCCGGAGGCGTCGTGACCAACCTTGAGGGCAAACCGTGGGAACTGGCCGACGGGAGCTACCTCGCCGCCGCGCCGGGTGTGCACGCCGCCGCGCTGGAAGTCCTCACTGCCTGAGGGAAGTACCGCCTGAGGGAAGTCCGGATCCGTAGACCACCGGGCGGGATGAGCCGAGGATCGCCGCCTGGAAGGACAAGGCAGGCCAGGGCCTGAGGCCGCCCGAAGGCCGCACGGGGAACCACCGTGGCCACACCCCCGTCGTGCGGGTCACCGCCGCAAGGACCCAACGCGTCTCGATGGCCGCACTGATCCGCACCAAAGCCGGCGCCATTGAAGAACCCCAGAGGTCTCCCGCGGTTGATCGGTCTCCCGCGGTTGATCGACCGCACCTGACCCGTACCCCATGCACTCCGCAGACAAGGACGACCATGAGTTCCCTCACCACACCCCGAACCACTCCGCCGGCACGGGCGAACCGAGTCCGCTGGCGCATCCCGGCTCGGCTGCGCAAGAGCATCCTGGTCACGCATGTCGTGTCGGCGGGAGCCTGGATCGGCATCGATGTCATCTCCGCCGTTCTGGTGGTGATCGGCTGGGTACGCGCGGGCGACGACCGCACCGCCGTATACCGGGCACTCGCGGACTTCTTCGTCGTTCCCCTGCTGCTGTCGGCTCTCGCAGCGGGGGTGGTCTGCCTTGTCACCGGTGTCCTGCTGGGGCTGGCGTCCAAGTGGGGACTCGTTCGCTACCGGTGGGTCGCGGTGAAGCTGTCCCTCAACGTCATCGCCTGTGTGATGATGCTGGCCTTCTTGGGCCCGATCACCGAACTCGCCTCGGGCGAACAACCGTTGCAGGACATCTGGTTCGTCGCGTTCCTCGCCATCACGGCCATGGTGCTGCTGAGTTTCGCGATGGTGCTCTCGGTCTTCAAGCCGTGGGGCCGAGTCCGCACGTAGTTCTCGCCCGGTCAGCACTGATCAGGTGCCAGAATAGGAAGACCTGACGACTACTCGCGCGCGCCGACGTACGGCAGCCTTCTCCACAGTCGAGGCGATCACCGGCAGGCGAAAGCGCGACGCACCCGAGAGGGAGAAGGCCGGGACCGGCATCCGATCGAAGTTCCGCACCTCGCGGGGCGCCTGCCCCGCAGGTGCCAGTGCTCATCAAGTCGCGGATCCTGCACGGGGGGAACGGTGATCGACGCGTACGAGGTCTGGTTCGCCCTGCGCTGGTATCTGCGCCGGGCCCGGGACGCCTATCTCGCCGAGGGCGCCGCGAACTCGGAGGTCGCCGAGACTCTCGCGGCGACCGCGGCGGGGGCCCGCGCGGTGGAGGCGTTCCGGCTGCGGGAGCGCCGGGTCGCGGTGAACCGGGAGGCGCTGGAGCAGTCCCGGCGCAGACGCCTGTACACGCTGTATCTGCGCACGGTGTTCTTCCCGGTGGTGGAGGTGTCGTACCTGTTCCCGGTGGCGGGGGTGCTGCTGCTCGGCGGGTGGCTGCACGCGCGCGGGACGGTGAGTCTCGGGGCCGTCGTGGCGGCGGCGCTGTATCTGCGCCAGTTCGAGGGGCCGCTGGACGAGATCCTGGTCCGGATCGAACAACTGCAGAGCAGCGGCGCCTCCTTCGCCCGGGTGGAGGGCCTCGCCGGCGCCCCGCGGGCCGACGCGGACCACGGCTCCCCCGACGCCCCGGCGAACGACCGCATCGACGTGACCGACGTGCGCTATGCCTACGACCGTGGCCGCCAGGTGCTGCACGGGGTGGACCTGACCGTGCGTCCCGGGGAGCGGCTGGCGGTCGTCGGTCCCTCCGGAGCCGGGAAGTCCACGCTGAGCAGGCTGCTGGCGGGCGTCGACGCACCGAGCACGGGGGCGGTGACGGTGGGCGGGGTGCCCGTGGTCGGGCTGGGCCCGGAGCAGCTGCGCCGGCAGGTCGTCCTCGTCACGCAGGAGCACCATGTGTTCCTGGGTACGGTCCGCGACAACCTGCTGATCTCCGAACCGGCCGCGACGGACGAGCAGTTGTGGTCCGCTCTGACGGTGGTCGGCGCCGACAGCTGGGTACGGGAGCTGCCCGACGGGCTGAACACCGCGCTGGGCGAGGGCGGTTGCCGTGCGGACGGCTCTCAGGCACAGCAACTCGCCCTGGCCCGGGTGGTCCTGGCCGACCCGCACACCCTGATCCTCGACGAGGCCACGGCCCTGCTGGATCCGACGACCGCCCGGCACACCGAGCGCGCCCTGGCCGCCGTACTCCAGGGCCGTACGGTCATCGCGATCGCGCACCGGCTGCACACCGCGCACGACGCCGACCGGGTGGCCGTGATGGAGGACGGCCGGCTGACCGAACTCGGCACGCACGAGGAGTTGGTGGCGGCGGGCGGGGCGTACGCGGCGCTGTGGCGGTCGTGGCACGGGGATTCCGGGCCACAGCACTGATCCCCGGCAACCTGTCCGTATGGCCTGATCGTCGGCTTGTCACTGGTCGTGTACCCACACGATGCCCCCGCCGGGTGACGGGGGTGCATCGCCGCGAAGGCGCCGAGGCGACGGCGACGCGAGCGCGAGCGCGAGGCCGACCGAGGCACGAGAGCGGCGGAACCCCCTCCAAGAACGCGACCGCCGTATCGATTCCGGACAACGACCCCGCCCCCCAAGAGCTCCCGTTCCTCCGCCCCCACGGACAGCGTGAACATCACCTGCACGGCAAGCGCATTCTGTGAAGATGCCGCGACCGGCGGCCAACTCCCCGGGGTGGCAACCTCGTTCACATTCCCGAAACACAAACCGGACAGTCGGCTTTCAGCCAACATCACTCGGGGGTCATGACATGTACGCGGCGCAGTGCCACTCTTCCCTCAACCGCCGCACAGCTTCCCAGCAACCCCCCACTCCAAGGAGTTTGTGTGTCCTCTCTCTACGCGCGTCACCGCCGCTCCACTCTGGCCGTCGCCACCGCCGTCGCCGCCGGAGCACTGCTCGCCACCGGTCTGACCACCGGTTCCTCGGCCGCCGTCCAGACCGCGGCCGACACCGGCAGATCCACGCTGGCCGCCGCCCCGCAGCAGCTGTCCGCCGCCGCCCGCACCTCGCTGATCCAGGAGCAGCAGGCCGACGCCGCCGGCACCGCCCAGGAGATAGGCCTCGGCGCCAAGGAGAAGCTGGTCGTCAAGGACGTCGTGAAGGACGCCGACGGCTCGGTCCACACCCGCTACGAGCGCACCTACGCGGGCCTGCCGGTCCTCGGCGGCGACCTGGTCGTCCACCAGTCGCCCACCGGTGCGACCAAGGGCGTGACCAAGGCCGCCAAGGCGTCCATCAAGGTCGCCTCGCTGACGCCGAAGATCGCCGCCGGCAAGGCGGAGAAGCAGGCCCTGACCGTCGCACAGGCCGCGGGCTCCGAGAAGACGGCCGCCGACCAGGCCCCGCGCAAGGTGGTCTGGGCCGGCTCCGGCACCCCCGTCCTCGCCTACGAGACCGTCGTCGGCGGCTTCCAGGACGACGGCACCCCGAACGAGCTGCACGTCGTCACCGACGCGGCCACCGGCAAGAAGCTCTACGAGTACCAGGGCATCGAGACCGGCACCGGCAAGAGCCTGTACTCCGGCACCGTCACCCTCGGCACCACCCTGTCGGGCTCGACGTACCAGCTGACCGACGGGGGCCGCGGCAGCCACAAGACGTACAACAAGTCGCACACCACCTCCACCTCCGCGGGCACCCTGTTCACCGACGCGGACGACACCTGGGGCACCGGCGCGGCCTCCAACTCCACCACCGACCAGACCGCGGCCGTCGACGCCGCCTACGGCGCCCAGGAGACGTGGGACTTCTACAAGTCCACGTTCAACCGCAACGGCATCAAGAACAACGGTGTCGGGGCCTACTCCCGGGTCCACTACGGCAACGCGTACGTGAACGCCTTCTGGGACGACAGCTGCTTCTGCATGACCTACGGCGACGGCTCGGGCAACACCCACCCGCTGACCGCGATCGACGTGGCCGGCCACGAGATGAGCCACGGAGTCACCTCGAACACCGCCGGCCTCAACTACAGCGGCGAGTCCGGGGGCCTGAACGAGGCCACCTCCGACATCTTCGGCACCGGCGTGGAGTTCTACGCCAACAACACCAACGACGTCGGCGACTACCTCATCGGCGAGGAGATCGACATCAACGGGGACGGCTCCCCGCTGCGCTACATGGACAAGCCCAGCAAGGACGGCGCCTCGTCGGACTCCTGGTCCTCCACCGTCGGCAATAAGGACGTGCACTACTCCTCGGGCGTCGCGAACCACTTCTTCTACCTCCTCTCGGAGGGCAGCGGCGCGAAGACGATCAACGGCGTGTCGTACAACTCGTCGACGTCGAACGGCACCACGGTCACCGGCATCGGCCGTGCCAAGGCCCTGCAGATCTGGTACAAGGCGCTGACCACGTACTTCACGTCCACGACCAACTACAAGTCGGCCCGCACCGGCACGCTCTCGGCGGCCAGTGCCCTCTACGGCGCCACCAGCGCCGAGTACAAGGCGGTCGCCGCCGCCTGGTCCGGGGTCAACGTCAGCTGACTGTCGGGCAGTTGACAGCGGTGTGACAGAGGAGCGACAGCTGGCGTGACAGGGCGGCACCCGGACCGAAGTCCTTCCCGGGTGCCGCCCTACTCTTGGGACTCATGTCCTTCACGTACGACGACGTCGGCGCGACCCGGGAGGCCGGCTACTGCCCGCCCGGCTTCCACCCCCTGCACGTGCGCACCCGTATAGGTGAGGGCGAGCGGGTCTTCCGCAGAGCCTCCGAGGCGGTCCTCACCTGGGAGATGCACCGGGAGCTCGGCGTGGGCCTCGACGCGGGCGCGGACCGGGCCGCCCCCGACGTCGACGTCACCGTCACCCTCGCCGGCCTCATCAAGGCGCCCTGCCGCGTCGTCTGGACGGTCGAGGAACCCCGCCGCGCCGGCTGGGCGTACGGCACGCTGGCCGGTCACCCGGAGTGCGGCGAGGAGTCCTTCCTCGTGGACCGCACCGGCGACGGCACGGTCTGGCTGACCGTGTCCGCCTTCAGCCGCGGCGCCAAGTGGTACTCCCGCGCGGGGGGCCCGGCGACCCGGGGGCTGCAGCACGCGTACGCGCGGCGGTGCGGGGCGGTACTGCGCAGGCTGTGCGCGGAGTTCGAGTGACCGCCGGGAGCCCGGCGACACCCTCACCTCAGCAGCAGCCTCACCTCAGCAGCACCCCCGCCGCCTCCACCACCTCCTCCGACGGCAGCGCCACCAGTCCCGGTTCGGCGCTGGACGCCAGCAGACGGTGGGCGGGCAGGACGCGGACCGTGTAGCCGTAGGGGCCGGTGCGGTCGAGGGACAGCGGGCCCTCGTACAGCCAGCGTCCCTCCGGGTCGGGGCCGTCCGCCGGTTTCAGCGGGACGGCCGTGGCGTCGGTGATGCGGTCCTCCTCGTCCACCCGGCCGGAGACCGCCTGTACCTCGACGTCGTCCGGCCCGAGGTCGCCGAGGGCGACCCGCACCCGCAGCCCGAGGGTGGTACCGAGTTCCGCGGTGGCCGTGGCGGCGGTCGTCTCGACGTGGTCGACGGTGACGCCGTGCCAGGCCGCGCGCAGCCGGGCCTTCCACTCGGCGATCTCGCGTGCGGAGTCCGGGTCCGTGGTGCGGTGGGCGTGGGCGGCCGGGGCGTAGAGCCGCTCGACGTACTCGCGGACCATACGGCCGGCCAGCACCTTGGGGCCGAGGAGGGTGAGGGTCTGGCGGACCATCTCGATCCACCGGTCGGGCAGGCCCTGCTGACCGCGCTCGTAGAAGCGGGGGGTCACCCGCTGTTCGAGCAGGTCGTAGAGCGCGGCGGCCTCCACGTCGTCGCGCCGGTCGGGGTCGGTGCCGACGCCGTCGGCGGTGGGGATCGCCCAGCCGAAGTCGGGCTGGAACCACTCGTCCCACCAGCCGTCCAGGACGGAGAGGTTGAGGCAGCCGTTGAGCGCGGCCTTCATCCCGCTGGTCCCGCAGGCCTCCAGCGGCCGGAGCGGATTGTTGAGCCAGATGTCGCAGCCCGGGTAGAGCTTCTGGGCCATCCCCATGCCGTAGTCGGGCAGGAACACCAGCCGGTGCCGCACCCGCGGATCGTCCGAGAACCGCACCAGCTCCTGCACCAGCCGCTTGCCCCCGTCGTCCGCGGGGTGCGCCTTCCCGGCGACGACGATCTGGATCGGCCGCTCGGAATGCAGCAGCAGGTCCGTCAGCCGGTCGCGGTCGCGCAGCATCAGCGTCAGCCGCTTGTACGACGGGACGCGCCGCGCGAACCCGATGGTGAGGACATCGGGGTCGAACACACCGTCGATCCAGCCCAGCTCGGCCGTCCCCGCGCCGCGCTGCCGCCAGGAGGCGCGCAGCCGCTCGCGCACCTCCGTCACCAACTGCTCGCGCAGGTTGCGGCGCAGCTCCCAGATGTCCTGGTCGGGAATGTCAGCGACCGCGTCCCACCGGTCCGAGCCGCCTCCCGCCATCGCGTCCTCGGTGCGCTGGGCGCCGATCTGCCGGGCGCCGAGCCGGAACACCTCCGGGGCGACCCAGGTCGGGGCGTGCACGCCGTTCGTCACGGAGGTGATCGGCACCTCCTCGGGGTCGAATCCCGGCCACAGGCCCGAGAACATCTCCCGGCTGACCCTGCCGTGCAACAGGGAGACGCCGTTGGCGCGTTGGGCCAGGCGCAGGCCCATCACGGCCATGTTGAAGAGGTTGGGTTCGCCGCCGGGGTAGGTCTCCCGGCCCAGCTCCAGGACCCGTCCGACATCGATGCGGGGCAGTTCGGCGTCGGGGCCGAAGTGGCGGGCGACCAGTTCCCGGTCGAAGCGGTCGATACCGGCCGGGACGGGGGTGTGCGTGGTGAAGACGGTCCCGGCCCGCACGGATTCGAGCGCGGAGTCGAAGTCGAGCCCCTGGTCGCCGAGTTCGGCGATCCGCTCCAGGCCGAGGAAGCCGGCGTGACCCTCGTTGGTGTGGAAGACCTCGGGCTCGGGGTGCCCGGTGAGCCGGCAGTACGTCCGTACGGCCCGCACCCCTCCGATACCGAGCAGCATCTCCTGCAGCAGCCGGTGCTCGCTGCCGCCGCCGTAGAGCCGGTCGGTCACCCCGCGCTCGCCCAGCTCGTTCTCCTCGACGTCGGAGTCCAGCATCAGCAGCGGCACCCGGCCGACCTGGGCCAGCCAGATCCGGGCCCGCAGCCGCTTGCCGCCGGGCAGGGCCAGGGAGACGTCGGCCGGGGTGCCGTCGGCCTCCCGCAGCGGGGCGACGGGCAGCTCGTGCGGGTCCAGCACCGGGTAGTGCTCCTGCTGCCAGCCGTCCCGGGACAGCGTCTGCCGGAAATACCCGTGCCGGTACAGCAGGCCGACCCCGATCAGCGGTACGCCGAGGTCACTGGCCGCCTTGAGATGGTCGCCGGCGAGGATGCCGAGGCCGCCGGAGTACTGGGGCAGCGCGGCCGTGATGCCGAACTCCGGGGAGAAGTAGGCGATGGCGGCCGGGAGTTCGCTCGCCCGGGTCTGGTACCAGCGGTCGCCGGTCACGTAGTCGTTCAGGTCGTCGACGGCCGTGGTGAGCCGGCGCAGGAAACGGCGGTCCTCGGCCAGCTCGGCGAGCCGCGCGGGACGCACCCCTCCGAGCAGCCGCACCGGGTCGCCGTCCGAGGCGGCCCAGCGTTCCGGATCGACGGACTGAAAGAGATCTCGTGTCTCAGCGTGCCAGGACCAGCGCAGATTCCGCGCCAGATCACTCAGCGGTCGGAGGGGTTCGGGGAGAACGGGACGGACGGTGAATCGACGGATCGCCTTCACTTGCCACCTCGACGCGTTCGCTGGAGGACGCACGACAGTGTGCGCAGCGTTCACCGAAACCGTACCGGCGTTTGTGCCCCGCTCGCTGGAGGTCCCGCCGTCCGGCCCCCGAGCCCGATATGGCCGGTTCCGCACCCTCAGGCGTTCTTGTGGTGCTTCGCGCCGCGCGAGAGGCTGCCAGTGGCGTCCCGGCCGGGGGGAAGCGTTCAGCGCCTGGACCGCGGCTGCCGGACGCCGTCTCAGGAGGGGGTACACAGCCATGGCACGGACGCGAACCCGGCGTCTGCGCGTGGCGGGGGGTCTGACCGCGGTGACCTGTGTCGCGGCGCTTTCGGCCATCACCCTGCCCGCGCACGCCGCACCGGAGGGGCGGATAGTCGGCGCCGGACAGCCCGGCTCCGTCGGCGGAAGTTACCTGGTGACGCTCAAGGGGGGAACGAAAGCCCTGTCGGCGGCCGGAAAAGGCCTCGCCGAGAAGTACGGGGCGAAAATCAGCCAGACCTACGGCACCGTACTGAACGGGTACGCGATCAGGGCCGACCAGAGACAGGCTCGGCTCCTCGCGGCGGACCCGCGGGTCGCCTCGGTCGTCCAGGACAGCCGCGTGAGCCTGGACGGGGTGCGGAAGAACCCGCCGCCCTGGGGCGCGGAGGGGGTGCGGAAGAACCCGCCGCCCTGGGGCGTGGACCGGACGCAGAAGAACCCGCCGTCCTGGGGCGTGGACCGGCTCGACCAGGCGCGTCTGCCGCTGGACGGGACGTACACCTCGCCGGACTCGGGGGGTTCCGGCGTGACCGTCTATGTGCTCGACACCGGTATCCGGACCAGCCACCAGGACTTCGGCGGGCGGGCGAGTCTCGGCTGGGACTTCGTCGACGGTGACCGCGGTGCGGGCGACGGCAACGGACACGGCACCCATGTCGCCGCCACCGTCGTCGGCACCCGGTACGGGGTGGCCAAGAAGGCCAAGGTGGTGTCCGTACGTGTCCTCGACGACACCGGGGCGGGCACCACGGCCCGGGTCGTCGCGGGCATCGACTGGGTGACGGAACACGCCAGGAAACCGGCGGTCGCCAACCTCAGCCTGGGCGGCTACCACAACGCGCAGCTGGACGCCGCCGTACGCGCCTCGATCAGGTCCGGAGTGGCGTACACGGTCGCGGCGGGCAACGACGGGCTGTCGGCCTCGCTCTACTCCCCCGCGGGTGTCAAGGAGGCGATCACGGTCGGCGCCACCGACCCCAGGGATACGAAACCGGCCTTTTCCAACTTCGGCCCGGCCGTCGACCTCTTCGCCCCGGGCGTGTCGATCACCTCGGCATCGCGCGCCGACGACACCGCCCGGGCGACCTACTCGGGTACGTCGATGGCGGCACCGCACGCGGCCGGCGCCGCGGCACTGTACCTCGCGGACCATCGACGGGCCACCCCGGCCCAGGTCGGCAAGGCACTTGTCGCCCAGTCAGTATCCGGAAAAGTATCCGCCCGGGGTCTCGGTTCGCCGGACAAACTGCTGCAGGTGACGCACTGACGCGGAACACTTCCGGTACCGGCCCCGTTCGGCCAGAACGGGGCCGGTTGTGTGTCTGGACATACGCACGAGTAGTTAACAATGTGCCGGAATGCTCACCCGAATAGGGTGGGAAGGCTCCACCGGTACAGCCCGCAGGTCACCAACCGGCAGGCCTCTGGGATGCCCCGCAGGACCCCCTCCCCACAGCCATCCGCCCACCCAGTCTGACGCGGACAGGAGCGGTCATGCCCGCCACGCAGCACTCGTCAGCCCCTCCGACACCCAGCACCGAGGCGTACCCCGTGCGTCCGGCCGACAGCGGCCCGCCGGCTCCGGAGTCACCCTCAGCGGCCGGCGGCACGGCCGTCGGGCGCATACCCGTCCTCGACGTCCGCCCGGTCGTCCAGCACGGCCGCAGGCCCGCCAAGGCGGTGACCGGCGAGTCGTTCGAGGTCTCGGCCACCGTGTTCCGCGAGGGTCATGACGCGGTCGCCGCCAACGTCGTCCTCACGGACCCCGAGGGCCGCCCCGGCCCCTGGACGCCCCTGCGGGAGCTGGCCCCCGGCACCGACCGCTGGGGTGCCACCGTCACGGCCGGCGAGCCCGGCCGCTGGACGTACACCGTGGAGGCCTGGGGTGATCCCGTCACCACCTGGCGGCACCACGCGCAGATCAAGATCCCGGCGGGGATGGACACCGAGCTGGTCCTGGAGGACGGCGCGCTCCTGCACGAGCGCGCGGCCGACGGGGCGCCGCAGGACGGGCGGAAGGTCCTCCTCGCTGCCGCCGACGCCCTGCGGGACGGGAGCCGGTCCGCCGCGGCCCGTCTCGCGGCGGCGTTGACGCCGGAGGTGGACGCGGTGCTGTCCCGGCATCCGCTGCGGGAACTGGTCACCGCCTCGCACCCGCTGCCGCTGCTGGTGGAGCGGGAGCGGGCGCTGTACGGCGCCTGGTACGAGTTCTTCCCGCGTTCCGAGGGCACACCGGAGCGGCCGCACGGCACCTTCCGCACCGCCGCCCGGCGGCTGCCGGCGATCGCGCGGATGGGCTTCGACGTGGTCTACCTGCCGCCCGTCCACCCCATCGGGCA
>NZ_JARXYX010000005.1 GCF_029893585.1 Streptomyces sp. LBL | reverse complement strand
AAACGCCCGGTTACATTTCGAACCCGGAAGCTAAGCCTTACAGCGCCGATGGTACTGCAGGGGGGACCCTGTGGGAGAGTAGGACGCCGCCGAACAATTTTTGAAGGAAACCCCGCACCGGTTGGTGCGGGGTTTCCTGCGTTTACGGGTCGTCTGCTTTTAAGGGGCGTCTGTTACGGGTCGTCTAGGGTCTTGGGCATGCGCTATGACCTCGTCATCTTCGACAACGACGGTGTCCTCGTCGACAGTGAGCCGATTTCCAACAAGCTCCTGGCCGGCTATCTGACCGAGCTCGGGCATCCGACCTCGTACGAGGACTTCCTGCGCGACTACATGGGGGCCGCTATGCACCGCGTACACGATCTGGTGGAGGAGCGGACCGGGCGGCGGTTGCCGGAGGACTTCGACGATGTCTTCCATGGGCGGGTGTTCGCCGCGTTCGAACGGGAGTTGGAGCCGGTGGCGGGAGCCCTGGCGGTGCTGGAGAAGCTTGCCGCGGATGGGGTGCCGTACTGTGTGGCGTCCTCCGGAAGTCATGAGCGGATCCGGGTGGGGCATCGGAAGACCGGGCTGGACCGGTGGTTCGACGACGGGCGGATCTTCAGTTCGCAGGATGTGGGGCGAGGGAAGCCGGCGCCGGATCTGTTCCTGTATGCCGCCGAGCGGATGGGGGTCGAGCCCGCACGGTGTGTGGTGGTCGAGGACAGTCCCTTGGGGGTGCGGGCGGCTGTGGCGGCCGGGATGGACGTCTGCGGGTTCACCGCCATGACGCCTGGCGACAGGCTTGCGGACGCTACTCAACTCTTCTCGGACATGGGGAAGTTGGTTGACCTGCTGGTCTGACATTTGTCATGCCGAGGTCCGGACGATCGTTTCTACTGGCGTCCGGGGCTGCGCGCGAAGCTGAGGGCATGACGAAGACGAAGAGGAACGCCTTGGCTCCGCTCATGATGGACGTGGCGGTGCCGGTCGGGTCGTACTACCTGTTCCGGAACGCCATCGGGATGAGCACCGCGGCCGCGCTCGGCTGGAGCAGTGTGCTGCCGGCCGTGCGGACAGGGTGGAGCGTGGCGAAGGACCGAACGGTCAACGGGCTTGCCGCACTCATCCTGTTCGTGAACGTCGCGGGGGTACTGCTCGCGTTCGTCGCCGGGGATCCGCGGCTGATGCTCGCAAAGGACAGCGGGGTCAGCAGCGTGGTGGGGATCGGGATCCTGGCGTCCGTGGTGATGGGCAAGCCGGTGATGACCGCCGGTATGAAGCCGTGGCTGGTGAAGGGGGATGAACGACGGGAGGCCGCCTGGGTGCGGCTGCAGGGCGGCTCCGCTGCCTTTCGGCGGTGCGAGCGGGTCTTCTCCGTGGTGTGGGGCGTGGTGCTGCTGGGGGAGTGTGTGGTGCGGGTGGTGGGGGTGTACACGCTGCCGGTGGACACGATGGTCTGGCTCGGGAACGTCATCATGGTCGTCGCCATGGCTCTGGGTTTCCTCGTCAGCGGGGCGCTTGGTGCCGGGCCGATGGCGGCCATGCTGGAGGCGGAGCTGGTGAGCCTGGGGCAGGACCGGGGCGATGGGCAGGGCCAGGAGCTTGAGCAGGGGCGAGGGCAGGGGCACTTGGATCTTGTTCCGGTGGTGGCCGGGGGCGCTGCCGCCGAGTGATCGAGTGAAGCTGAGAGGAATTCATCTTTGGCTGGATCTACCCACGAGTACACCGGGGCCCTACGCTCGCCGCCATGACTGATGTGCTGCGGCGTGGCAGGGCCTCGCTGGCGTTCAGCTTCTTCGCGCAGGGTGTTGCCTTCGCGCTGCTCGTGACGCGGATCCCCGCCATCCAGGACCGGTACGGCGTCTCCGACGCGTTGCTGCCCGCGTTCCTCGCGGCTGTGCCGATCCTCGCCGGGGCCGCGAGTGTGAGCACCGAGCAGTTGGTGAAGCGGATACCCCCCAGCCGGGTGCTGAGGTGGGCCCAGCCCGTGGTGCTCCTGGCGCTGCTCGGGGTGGGTGCGGGGGAGTCCATGGTCGAACTGGGCGTCTCGCTCGCGGCGTTCGGGCTGGCCGTGGGTGCGCTGGACGCCTCGATGAACATGCTCGGGGTGAGTCTGCAGCGGTCGTACGGGCGCAGCATCATGCTGAGTTTCCATGCTGTGTACAGCCTGGGCGGGATTCTGGGGGCCTCGCTCGCGTGGGTGGGGGCGCACTGGCATCTGGCGTTGTGGGTGTCGTATCTGCCGGTGGCGGTCGTGCTGTTGCCGGCGGCGCTGGTGGGGAGCCGGTGGTACGTCGACAGGGAGGTCGGCGTGGGGGACGAGGCGGCGAAGGGGGAGGGCACGGGTGCGAACACCGGGGTTGTCTTCAAGCTGTTGTTGCCGTTGTGTCTGGTGATGTCCTTCGCCTACATCGGGGACTCGACGGTTTCCAACTGGAGTGCGAAGTATCTGCAGGATGTGCTGGGGAGCTCGGAGCAACTGGCGACCGTGCCGTACAACGTGTACATGGTGACCACGCTGCTGGGGCGGACCATCGGGGACTTCGGGGTGCGGCGGTTCGGGGCTGTGGTGGTGGTGCGGGGAGGGGCGGTGGTGGCTGCCCTGGGGTTCGCGGTGGTGGCCTCGGCGCCCGGGGCGTGGGCGGGGATGCTCGGGTTCACCTTGTTGGGGCTGGGGTTGTGCGTGCTGGTGCCGCAGACCTTCGCGGCGGCTGGGCGGCTGTTTCCTGGGGCGTCGGATGCGGCGGTCGCGCGGCTCAATGTTTTCAACTATGTGGGTTTTTTGATCGGTTCGCCGTTGGTGGGGGCGTTGGGGGATGCCTGGAGTTACCGGGGGGCGATGCTTGTACCGATGGTGTTGGTGCTGGTGACGCTCGTGTACGCCAGGTCGTTCGACACTCAACCGGACCGATACGGTGGCGGGCATGAGCGGCCGCGCACAGCTGATGTGGGACGAGGCAGTAACGGGCTATGACTTCGGTCCGGACCATCCGATGGATCCCGTTCGGCTGGCCCTGACCTGGAGGCTCGTTCAGGCGTTCGGGCTTGATCGGGAGGCCGAGGTCGTCGCGGCCAAGCCGGCGGGGGAGTCGACGCTGCGGCTGGTTCACCGGGAGGACTATGTCGAGGCCGTGAAGGCGGCCTCCGTGGATCCCCGGGCCGCGGACTCGTCGTACGGGCTGGGGACGCTCGATGATCCGGCGTTTGCCGGGATGCATGAGGTGTCCGCGTTGATCGCGGGGCAGTCGGTGGGGGCGGCGGAGGCCGTGTGGCGGGGGGACGCGCTGCACGCGGTGAACTTCGCGGGTGGGTTGCATCATGCGATGCCCGGGGGAGCGTCGGGGTTCTGTATCTACAACGACGCGTCGTTGGCCATCGCTCGGTTGCTGGAGCTGGGGGCTTCGCGGGTCGCCTATGTGGATGTCGATGTGCATCACGGGGACGGGGTGCAGGCGGCGTTCTGGGAGGATCCGCGGGTTCTGACGATCTCGCTGCATGAGCATCCTCGTACGTTGTTTCCGCAGACCGGGTGGCCGGAGGAGACCGGGGCGGAGTCCGCGGAGGGGGCGGCGGTGAATGTGGCGTTGCCGGCGGGGACGGGGGATGCGGGGTGGCTGCGGGCGTTTCACGCGGTGGTGCCTGAGGTGATCGCTGACTTTCGGCCTCAGGTGTTGGTGACGCAGCACGGGGCCGATACGCATTTTGAGGATCCGCTCGCGCATCTGGCGGTGTCGCTGGACGCGCAGCGGGCTGTGCAGGCCGCCTGTCACGATCTGGCGCATGAGTACGCCGAGGGGCGGTGGGTGGCGCTGGGCGGGGGTGGATACGCGGTGGTGGATGTGGTGCCGCGGTCCTGGACGCATCTGGTGGGGATCGCGGCGGGGCGGCCGGTGGCGCCGGAGGCGATGATCCCCGAGGGGTGGCGGCAGGAGGTTTTCGCCCGGACTCGGCAGCTTGGGCCGGCGCGGATGACTGACGGGCGGTGGCCGGTGTCCTGGGCGGGGTGGGAGTCGGGGTACGACCCTGCGGATCGGTTGGATCAGGCGGTGCTGGCGGCGCGGCGGGCCGTGTTTCCGTTGCGGGGGCTTTTGGCTTGAGGAGTGGGGAGGTTGGGGCTGGGTGGGGTGGTTGGGGGCGGGCGGGGGTGCGCTGGGGTGTTCGGTGCGTCGGTGGGTTGAGGCGTTCGGTGGGTTGAGGTGTGGCGGTTCTCGCCCCCGCCGCCCCTACCGGTAGCGATTCCCAGGGGCTCCGCCCCTTCGTCCCCGGCGGGCACTGCGTCTCTTGGGACCCCGGCGGGCACTGCGTCTCCTGCGACCGCTCGCGGGACTGCGTCTCGGATCCGGCGGGGCTGTGCCTCAGGTGCTCCCAGGGGGCCCGCCGCTTCTTCGGTCCCGCCGGTGGCGGGGCTCCGGCCCTGGACCCCGGCGGTGTTGCCGACGTGGACCTGGCGCGGACTACGCCTCCTGCGTCCTTGTCCGGGGCTCCGCCGCCCCGCGCCGCGTCCCGTGAGCGTGCCGTCGTTACGCCGACTGTGCGGAGTTTTTCTGTTCGGTGGGTGTGGGTGGGGGGTTGTCCGTCAGCATCGCAGGGGTGTGGGGCACTGAGGCGTTGCGCGCTCATCTTCTTGCGGCTCGGTTGGCGGGGGTTGTGGCTACCTCGCGGGAGGAGAGTCTTCGGAGTTATCGGTTGTTCGCGGCTCGTGATCCCCGGGTTCTGATCGGGATTGATCCTGAACGGGGCTGGGGGGTGCGGGAATTGATTGAGTTGATGGCGGACAAGTGTGGGGTTTCGGCCGATCCGGGGCATGTATCTGGTCATGATGTGATCGATCCGGAGCTGACGGTGGCCGCGTTGGATGCCTTCGCGGGGCGGCTCGCCGACGTGGCCGACCGTGGCGCGCCCGTGCTGCTCGGTACCGGGCACCCGCATCGGCTGCTCGGCTTCTACGCCGCTTTGGCGGACGCGTTGTCGGCGGCGGGATGTACTGTTCTCACCCCGGCGCAGGGTCGCTGTGTCGACATAACGACCCGGTTTGGTCTACGCACGTACAACCTCGACTACGTACGAGGAGTCGCGCTGGTGCGACAACCCGGCCCGCCGAGCTCCGGCCGGGCGGCTGGTGCGCACACGCACTCACCGCTCCCGGTTCGGGTCGCGCTGGCCGCGGCCGCGGATGCCGGAGGGCCTCTGCCCGAGCTCGTCATCGGGGATCACGGGTGGGTCTGCGGAGCAGGTCAGCTGGGGTTTGAGGCCATTGGGCCGGCCGACACGGATGACCCCGCGTTGTTCGTGGGGGAGGCGGAAGGGGTCGTGTCCGTTGTCGTTCCACTTGATGACGCCGTGCGGTCCGAGTACTACCGGCCGCTTACCCGCTACGTACTCAATCGAGCGTGTCTGTCACAGTAGGCCTCCGATGGGTGCACCTCTTCCCCACTTGCATCACCCGCCCCTACATTGGGGAGTGAGCACGCAACGACGAAGAGTCACCGGAAGGGGAAGCCGGTGACCGTCGAGTGCGGAAGGTTCAGGTGTGTCATGGCTGCTGAGCAGAGGCCTCTGAGCGAGGTTCAGTTCCTTACCGTGGCGGAAGTCGCCTCGGTGATGCGAGTGTCGAAGATGACCGTGTACCGGTTGGTGCACAGCGGTCATCTGCCTGCGATCCGGGTGGGGCGGTCCTTCCGTGTCCCCGAGAACGCGGTTCACGAGTACCTCCGCGAGAGCTATGTGGGGGTGGAAACCGCCTGACGACGACGGCCCGGGGTGATCCTCAGGGCTAGGCAAAGGATCACCCCGGCACCTCGATTACGACCTCAGCGCTCGGGCGGGTAGGCTAAGCCCTTGTAGGTCGTATGGGCCCATGGCGCCCAGCACCGAGTGATGAGAAGTGAGCGAGGGTAGTCGTGGGCTCTGTTATCAAGAAGCGGCGCAAGCGGATGGCCAAGAAGAAGCACCGCAAGCTGCTCAAGCGCACGCGCGTTCAGCGTCGCAACAAGAAGTAGTCGCAACAGAAGTACGCGGCACCGCGCACACACAGCGCGTTGTGGCCCCCCACCACATCGGTGGGGGGCCACATGCGTGTCCGGACACCCGGGCGGTGCGTTGTGCGTATGCATGTGGGCCACATGGCTTGGTCTGTTCGTACGTCTGTGGGTGCCGTCACTTCGTGCAGTGGGCGGTCATCACAGCGCGACACCGACCGGCTAGGTTGGCCGTACACGGGGAACGCGGCACGGTGCGGGGTAGTACGCGGGGCAGGTACGCGGGGCAGTACGAGGGCTGGAAGGAAGGCGCTGATCTTGGGCAAGGTCGTGCTCGTGACCGGAGTGGCCCGTCAACTGGGGGGCCGGTTCGTACGACGGATCCAGCGTGACCCACAGGTGGACCGGGTCATCGCCGTGGACGTCGTGCCGCCCGAGCACCATCTGGGCGGTGCCGACTTCATCCAGGCCGATCTGCGACAGCCCACCATCGCGCGGGTGCTCGCGGAGACGGCCGCCGACACGGTCGTCCACCTGGACGTGACCGCGACCGCGCTCGGCAGCGGCAGCCGGACCTCGGTCAAGGAGACCAACGTCATCGGCACCATGCAGCTGCTCGGCGCCTGTCAGAAGTCGCCGAACGTCAAGCGGCTCGTGGTGAAGTCCAGTACGAACGTCTACGGGTCCGCGCCCCGGGATCCCGCCGTGTTCACCGAGACCACTCCGCCGAAGTCGCTGCCCAGTGGCGGCTTCGCCAAGGACACCGTCGAGGTCGAGGGGTACGTGCGGGGGTTCGCCCGGCGGCGGCCCGATGTCGCCGTGTGTGCGCTGCGGTTCGCCAACATCCTCGGTCCGACCGTGGACACCCCGCTCGCCTCGTACTTCTCGCTGCCGGTGCTGCCGACCGTGTTCGGATACGACCCGCGGCTGCAGTTCGTGCACGAGGACGACGTGATCGAGGTGCTGCGGATCGCCTCTCACGAGCCGGAGCGGGGCACGCTCAACAGCGGCACCTTCAACATCGCGGGCGACGGCGTGCTCTTGCTGTCGCAGTGTTCGCGGCGGCTCGGCCGGCCCACCGTGCCCCTGCTCCTGCCTGCCGTCACCTGGGCGGGCTCCCTGGTGCGTACGCTGGGTATGACGGACTTCTCGCCCGAGCAGATCCGGCTGCTGACCCACGGCCGGGTCGTGTCGACGACCCAGATGCGGGAGACGTTGGGTTTCCGGCCGAAGTACACGACGGCGGAGACCTTCGCGGAGTTCGCGCGCAGCCGCGGACCCGGGCTCCTGCCGCCCGAGACCGTGGCCGGGGCCGTCGACCGGGTCGCCGCGTTGCCCTTCGCGGGCGGCGGCCACCCCCAGACGCAGAGCGCCAACTGAGGAGCGCATCAACGATGGCGGACGCCAAGGTCATTCCGTTCGACGACGACCGGTCCCGCGGGAGCGCCGTGCAGCGGCCGCCGCGGCGCCGGAGCGCGGGGAAACGGCGCAAGGGCACGGAGTCTCCGCTGGTCCATGAGGTCCCGTCTTTGCCCAGCAGGCCGTCCACGCAGGATGATGTTGCTGTGACCCGTGAGGAACAGCCGCCCGAGCAGCCGCAGGACCGCACCGACCACCGCGGTCTGGAGCGGCGTGTCGCGGGCGGTCTCGCCTTCCTGCGCCGCCGCCTCACCGGGGACTACGAGATCGACGACTTCGGTTACGACGAGGAGTTGACCGACCAGGTTCTGATGTCCCTGCTGCGCCCCATGTACGAGAAGTACTTCCGGGTCGAGGTGAAGGGCGTCGAGAACATCCCGTCCGACGGCGGGGCGCTGATCGTCGCCAACCACTCGGGGACGCTTCCGCTGGACGGCCTGATGATGCAGGTGGCCGTCCACGACCAGCACCCCGACGGCCGCCATCTGCGTCTGCTGGCGGCGGACCTGGTCTTCATGCTGCCGGTGGTCAACGAGCTGGCCCGCAAGCTCGGGCACACCCTGGCCTGCGCCGAGGACGCCGAACGACTGCTGGCACAGGGCGAGCTGGTCGGAGTGATGCCGGAGGGCTTCAAGGGCATCGGCAAGCCCTTCGGCGAGCGCTACAAGCTGCAGCGCTTCGGCCGTGGCGGCTTCGTCTCCACGGCGCTGCGGCAGGGCGCGCCGATCATCCCCTGCTCGATCGTCGGGGCCGAGGAGATCTACCCGATGATCGGCAACGCCAAGACCTTGGCGCGCGTTCTGGGCTTCCCGTATTTCCCGTTGACGCCGACCTTTCCGTGGCTCGGTCCGCTGGGTGCGATTCCGTTGCCGACGAAGTGGACGATCCAGTTCGGTGAGCCGATTCCCACGGACGGGTTTCCGCCGGAGGCTGCGGAGGACCCGATGCTGATGTTCAACCTGACGGACCAGGTCAGGGAGCAGATCCAGCACACGTTGTACAAGTTGTTGGTGCAGCGGCGGTCGGTGTTCTTCTAGCGCCTGGTTCTCCAGCGCCTTGTTCTCCAGCGCGTCGTACGACGACGGGGGCGCCCTTCCTGAGAAGGGGCGCCCCCGTCGTCGTACCGTACGGGCCTGGTGTGGCCTCTAGTTGGTGTCCTCGCCCTCGATGCCCAGGCCGGGGAGGAGGCCCGGGAGCAGGGGTGGGAGGGTGACGTCCGGTTCGGTGGTGGGTGGGGTGCTGGTGGACGGGGTCGTGCTGCCGGTGTCCTTCGGCGGGTCGAGCAGGCCGCCGGTGTCGCTGCCGAGCAGGCCGTCGTCCGCGTCGGCGGAGCCGGCGGGCCTGCTGGGGCGGTGGCTTCCGGTGCCGCTGCTCTCGGAGGAGCTGCCGCTGCCGGTGCTGGGGGTCGACGAGCGGCCGGAACCGGACGAGCGGCCGGAACCGGACGAGCTGTCGGAGGCCGCCGGACCGGAGCCCTGCCGACGGCCCTGGCCGCTGTCGCCCTGGGCCGGGGGCTGCGGGAGGCGGGACTGCAGCGGGGCGACTTCTTCGTCTATGGCGTCGAAGACCGAGGTGACCTGCTGACTGACGTCACCGAGCTGCACGGGCAGTCTGTCGCGCAGGGTGCCCCAGGCGTCGCGGTGCGAGCGCGAGAAGGCGTCGAGGGCCTGGATGGGGCCCAGGGAATCCGGGTCGTGCTGGTACGCGGCGGTGAGCAGACGGTGGCCCTCGGAGGCGTCGTGCTGCACGCCGGACAGGGCCCGGCGGATCTCCCCGAGGGACTCGTGGTCGAGGTCGCCGTCGCGGCCGCGCTCCATGAGGCGGCGGGCCTCGCTCAGGCGGGTGGAGGCCTGGTCGAGGTAGGCGACACCGCGTTCGTCCTCGCCGTCGGACAGGTAGGTGAGCTTGAAGTCCTCGATGCCTCGCTTGAGGCCGTAGAGCGAGTCACCGGGCAGGGCGTCCGAGCTGGCAGCGGCGACTCCACCGAAGGCGCCCGCGGCCACACTGACGCTCAGCCCGCCCGCGGCAAGACCCTTGGTCAGGCGGGAACGCGGTCGGAGTTTTCCCAGTGGGCTCGCCCGATGGGTGCCCCGGGCCCGGGGCGAGCGCTGCCCGGGCACCGAGGGGTCCCGCGCCGCGCCTCCCGGTACGGTGCCCTCCAGCAGCATGGCCTCCATCGCGGCCACCAACTGGGCCCGATGGACGACCTTGACCTCGGGGTCCAGCTGTGGCTTGGGCAACTCGCCGAGACGCGTCGCGAAGGCCGTCAGCCGGCCCTGCTCGGTCTGTTCCGCAGCAGCCGGGGACGGCGGGGGTCCTTCGGACTGCTCGGCCGCCGTGCCCCGGTCGGACTGCTCGTCCAGGGTCTGGGCGAAGGCGTTCGCCCGCCGGTGCGCCGAAACGTTCGCGATCACTGGCGGCACCTCCTCTCGTCAAGACGGTCGACTCCCCAGGGGGTCCTGAGGGTTGCACGCCCTGACCACAAGCACACGATCGGGTGATCGAAGTCGGCCAGGGGGTGACCACAGGGAGCCTGCATCCCGCACAACGAGTGGCGTGGCACTTGGGTTACGGACGGCGGATGATCGGATCGCGAAGCCAACGGGCTTTCACGGACCGCGAGTTGAGAGTTACCGAACGTGTTCCGTCAGCGGACGTCATCCGGCAGGAGCCGGGCGAGGGTGCGGACGGCCCGGTACTGGAGGGTCTTGATGGCGCCCTCGTTCTTGCCCATCACGCGGGCGGTCTCGGCCACGGACAGACCTTGGAGGAAACGGAGAGTGACGCACTCCTGCTGCTGGGGGTTGAGCCGTCGTACGGCGTCCAGGAGCGCGGCGTTGGAGAGGGACTCCAGAACGGAGTCCTCGGGGGAGCGCGCGACCTCGTTGGCGTCGAGCATCTCGCCGGTGGTCACCTCCAGCCGGAAGCGGCTCGACTTGAAGTGGTCGGCGACCAGGTTGCGGGCGATCGTCACCAGCCAGGCCCCGAAGTCGCGGCCCTGCCAGGTGAAGGTGCCGATGCGGCGCAGGGCGCGCAGGAACGTCTCGCTGGTGAGGTCCTCGGCGGTGGCTTTGCCTCCCACTCGGTAGTAGATGTACCGGTACACGGTGTCGCTGTACTGGTCGTAGAGACGGCCGAAGGCGTCGGCCTCGCCGGCCTGGGCGCGTTCCACCAGGTCCATCATGCGGGCGCTGTCGCTGTCCGCGGCGGGACGGCGCGCGTGGGCGGCACCGGTCGAACGCCCTCGTCTTCCGACTGCGGCGCTGCCGTCGGCGAGCGCGTAGTACGGGCCGACGGGGGTGGTGGCGACGGCGAGGGCAGGGACGGCGTACGCAGTGGGGACAAAGCCGCGCAACAGGTTGTGGACCGTTGCGCGCAGCGTAGCCAGGCCCGAGGCGTCAACCCCGACGTGTGGGTACACGGGACTCCCAGAGGCAGAGCTTGCATCACGTGCAGTGCGGAACCGTTCACCCGTCGTAGCGACGGAAGGGGATCCGGATTGCGTCTGAGGAGAATAACGCTTAGTGCAGGCACTGCTACACGCAGTTGCTAAAATCGTCGATTACGTCGCTTCTGTAACCGATTGGCAGTCGATCAAGCGCCAGACAGTGATCGATTGATGATCGAAACGGTTCGTGTTCCGTCTTGGTCCGGGGCATGTTGTGGCCGTGTGCAGCCAACGTGACTGGCTACGGCGATATGCGGGGAGGGCCACTGGATTGGCCCCGTGGCGGACGCCGTGACCTGTTCTGACGCCCGTTGTCCAGGGGCTTCTGTATGCGCGCCGTTCAGCGACTTCTGTATGCCGCTGTTCAGCGACGACGCTTGTGCAGGGCGATCGCCGCCGCCGTGCCGCCCGCCACCGCGCCCACACCGGCCGCCGCCGGGATGCCCACCTTCGCCGCCTTGCGGCCCGTGCGGTAGTCCCGCAGGCGCCACTCCAGCTGGCGGGCGTGCTTGCGTAGCTTGCTGTCGGGGTTGATGGCGTAGGGGTGGCCGACCAGCGAGAGCATCGGGATGTCGTTGTGCGAGTCGCTGTAGGCCGCGCAGCGGGTCAGGTCCAGGCCCTCTGCCGTCGCCAGGGCGCGCACCGCCTCCGCCTTGGCCGGGCCGTGCAGCGGCTCGCCGACCAGCTTGCCCGTGTAGACGCCGTCGACCGACTCGGCGACCGTGCCGAGCGCGCCGGTCAGGCCGAGGCGGCGGGAGATCACCTGGGCGATCTCCACCGGGGCCGCCGTGACCAGCCACACCCTCTGGCCCGCGTCCAGATGCGCCTGGGCGAGGGCCCGGGTGCCCGGCCAGATGCGCTCGGCCATGTACTCGTCGTAGATCTCCTCGCCGATCGACTGCAACTCGGCGACGCGGTGGCCCTTGACGATCGACAGCGCGGAGTCCCGGGCCTCCTGCATGTGCTCCGGGTCCTCGACGCCGGCCAGCCGGAACCACGCCTGCTGCCAGGCGAACTTCGCGAGGTCACGGGTCTCGAAGAACTTCCGCTTGTACAGGCCCCGCCCGAAGTGGAACAGGGCGGCACCCTGCATCACGGTGTTGTCCAGGTCGAAGAAGGCGGCGGCGTGTGCGTCGCCGTGCACCGGGAACACCGGCTCCTCGCCGACTACGTCCTGGGTGGACTTGCGTGCTGCCTCCGCCGAGGCCTCGCCGGCGAGCACGCTGCGTGCCGTGGCGGAGCGCCTACGGGAGGTGAGCCATCCGAGAGCGGCCATGGCGTGAGCATAGCCAGTTTGTTCGCTGGTTCCGGAGCGGTGAGGTTGGGAGGCTGTGAACTCTCCGCGACTCCGCCGTTAAACAAAGAGGAGAATGGCCGGCATGACTCCCCTCTTCGGCCGCACGGGTCGCGGCCCGCAGGACCGGCTCGTGACACTCATCCGGAAGCCCGGCTGCCATTTGTGTGACGACGCGCAGGCGATCGTGGAGAAGGTGTGCGCCGAACTCGGCGTTCCCTGGGAAGGAAAGGACATCACGCGGGATCCACAGCTCCATGACCAGTACTGGGAGCAGATCCCGGTCGTCCTCGTCGACGGCGAACAGCACACCTTCTGGCGTGTGAACGAGGATCGCCTCCGCAAAGCCTTGGCTTAGGATCGACGATGAACTGGTCTCGGGGGCGAGGATCGTAGAGGAGAGTGTGCGGTTTTGCCCCCAGGAGAAAAGGAACGGTGGTCCGTGCGCGCCGTTTCCACACCGGCGCGCGAGGGGCGCGTGACCCCGGTCACGTTGGCCGGGCAAATCGGACACCGTCTTTGTGCACGCGTTCACAAAGACATAGCCTGCTGGGGACGGGGCGGTCCGGGGACGTGTGACCGCCTGCAGCCCCGCTCTACCCGCAGGAGCACCGTGGCAACTGGCCGAACTCACCGACCGGCGACCCGTAGCCGAGGGATTCCCGAGGCCACCGTCGCCCGCCTTCCGCTGTATCTCCGCGCGCTGACCGCACTGTCGGAGCGCTCGGTGCCCACGGTCTCCTCCGAGGAGCTCGCGGCCGCCGCGGGGGTCAACTCCGCGAAGCTGCGCAAGGACTTCTCGTACCTGGGTTCCTACGGCACCCGCGGTGTGGGCTACGACGTCGAGTATCTCGTCTACCAGATCTCCCGTGAACTGGGGCTCACCCAGGACTGGCCGGTAGTGATCGTCGGTATAGGCAACCTCGGCGCCGCTCTCGCCAACTACGGCGGGTTCGCCTCCCGTGGCTTCCGGGTTGCCGCCCTCATCGACGCCGACCCCGCGATGGCCGGGAAGCCCGTCGCCGGGATCCCCGTCCAGCACACGGACGAGCTCGAGAAGATCATCAAGGACAACGGCGTGTCGATCGGTGTCATCGCCACGCCCGCCGGTGCCGCCCAGCCGGTCTGCGACCGGCTCGTGGCCGCCGGAATCACCTCCATCCTGAACTTCGCGCCGACCGTGCTGTCCGTCCCGGACGGCGTCGACGTGCGCAAGGTCGACCTCTCCATCGAGCTGCAGATCCTCGCCTTCCACGAGCAGCGCAAGGCCGGCGAGGAGGCTGCCGCCGCCGCTGTCGACGGCGCCGCCCCGGCTGCCGCCGTCCGCAAGGAGTCCGCCGACAAGGGACCCGACGGGGATGTCCCCGCCGTGATGCCGGCATGAGTCTCCTCGTCGTCGGGCTGAGTCACCGCAGCGCCCCGGTCAGTGTCCTGGAGCGGGCCACGCTGTCCGCGGACGCCCAGATCAAGCTGCTGCAGGACACGGCCGCCGCCGAACCGGCCGCCGAGGCCGTCGTCCTCGCCACCTGCAACCGCATAGAGCTGTACGCCGACGTGGACAAGTTCCACGCCGGTGTCGCCGAGGTGTCCACGCTGCTCGCCCAGCACAGCGGGGTCGGGCTCGACGAGCTCACTCCCTATCTCTACGTGCACTACGAGGACCGGGCCGTCCACCACCTCTTCTCGGTGGCCTGCGGGCTCGACTCGATGGTCGTCGGCGAGGGGCAGATCCTCGGCCAGATGAAGGACTCCCTCGCCAAGGCGCAGGAACTGCACACCGCCGGGCGCTTGCTGAACGACCTGTTCCAGCAGGCCCTGCGGGTCGGCAAGCGCGCCCACTCCGAGACCGGCATCGACCGTGCCGGACAGTCCCTGGTCACCTTCGGCCTGGAGCAACTGTCCGCCGGCGCGCCGGTCAAGGGATGGGCCCGCGGCAAGAAGGCGCTGGTCATCGGCGCCGGCTCGATGTCCTCGCTGGCCGCGGCCACGCTCGCGCGGGCCGGGGTCGCCGAGATCGTGGTCGCCAACCGCACCCCTGACCGCGCCGAACGTCTCGCCCAGATACTCAGCGAGGGCGACGACACGGACGTGTTGGCCCGCGCGGTCCCGATGGAATCGGTGCCGGTCGAGCTGACACGTGCCGATGTCACCGTCTCCTGTACGGGGGCCACGGGCCTGGTCCTCACGGCCGAGGCGGTCGCCGCCGCGGTGGCGGGTCGCGGCCCCGGTGGTGACGGTTCCCTCGGCGGTGGCAGCTTCCCCGGCGGTGACGGTTCCCCCGGCGGTGGCGGCTCTCTCGGCAGTGACGGTTCTCCCGAAGCGTGGACGCCGGGTGCGGGGCAGCCGGCCGGCGAGTCCGGTCGTACGACTGCTTCCGCCGCGTCGGCCGTGTCGGCCACGCCGGCGCCCTCCGCCCTCGGCACCGAGGAGGGCTGTCCGCTCGATGTGCCGGCCGTGCAGGCGACCGCCGGGTTCTCCGTGCTCGGTGAGGCGGCCGTGGCCGGGATGGCCGCCGCCGACCTCGAACAGCACGCCGCCTGGGTGGACAACGGCACCCCCCGTCAGCAGGGCTCCGCCCCCGCGGGCCTGGTCACCACGCTCGACCCCGCCGAGGAGGCGGACGCCATCGCCGCGCTCGCCGCCGCGGCGGCCGCGGTCGGCCGGGTGCCCGAGCGGCGCCGGCCCGAGCCGGTCGCCGAGATCCCGCGTCCCGAGCCCTCGCTCTTCCTGCTCGACCTCGCCATGCCGCGCGACATCGACGCGGCCGTGCACCGGCTGACCGGAGTGCGGCTGGTCGACATCGAGTCGCTGGCGGAAGCTTCCGCCGACGCGCCGATGGCGGCCGACGTCGACCAGGTCCGCCGTATCGTCGCCGACGAGGTCGCGGCCTTCGGCGCGGCGCAGCGGGCCGCCCACATCACGCCCACCGTGGTCGCCCTGCGCACCATGGCCGCCGATGTCGTCGCCGGTGAGATCGCCCGGCTCGACGGGCGGCTGCCGGGGCTGGACGACAAGCAGCGCGGCGAGATCACACAGACCGTGAAGCGTGTGGTCGACAAGCTGCTGCACGCGCCGACCGTACGGGTCAAGCAGCTCGCGGCCGAGCCCGGCGGCACCGGGTACGCGGACGCGCTGCGCACCCTGTTCGACCTCGACCCCGAGACGGTGGCCTCCGTCTCCCGCGCCGAGGACAACGCCGCCGACAGCGCCGAGGACAGCACCCAGAACAACGGCAAGAACCGAGGGCCGGCATGAGTAGCAAGGCATTGAGGCTCGGGACCAGGCGGAGCAGACTCGCCCTGGCCCAGTCCGGGCAGGTGGCGGACGCCGTGAGCCAGGTGACCGGCCGGCCCGTCGAGCTTGTCGAGATCACCACCTACGGTGACACCTCCCGCGAACAGCTCGCACAGATCGGCGGCACGGGCGTCTTCGTGACCGCGCTGCGCGAGGCGCTGCTCAAGGGCGAGATCGACTTCGCGGTTCATTCGCTGAAGGACCTCCCGACCGGGCAGCCCGACGAGCTGACGCTGGTCGCCGTCCCCGAGCGCGAGGACCCGAGGGACGTCATGGTCGCCCGGGACGCGCTGAAGTTCACCGACCTGCCGCGCGGGGCCCGCATCGGTACGGGTTCACCGCGCCGGATGGCCCAGCTGAACGCGTACGCACTCGGCCACGGGCTGGACATCCGGACCGTGCCGATCCGCGGGAACGTCGACACCCGCATCGGATTCGTCCGGGACGGTGAGCTGGACGCCGTGGTCCTGGCCGCCGCCGGACTGACCCGGATCGGCCGGATCGACGAGGTGACCGACTTCCTGTCGGTCGACACGGTTCTGCCCGCTCCCGGCCAGGGAGCACTCGCGATCGAGTGTGCCGCGGACAACGCGGACCTGATCGTCACTCTCGGTGAGCTCGACGACCCGTTCACGCGGGTCGCCGTGACCGCCGAACGGTCCCTGCTCGCCGCCCTGGAGGCCGGTTGCAGCGCCCCTGTGGGTGCGCTGGCCGACCTTCCCCCACGCTCGGCTCCGCTCGAGCGGGGGGACACCCAGGCCGACGGCCAGATTGTCAAGGAAATGCGCCTGCGCGGCGTCGTCGGCACGACCGACGGCACGCGGATGGTGCAGTTGTCCACCACCGGTCCCGTGCCCGAGTCGTACGACCAGGCAATGACGCTCGGTCGCGAACTCGCTGCCGAGATGCTTGCCCAGGGCGCGGCCGGTCTGATGGGGGAGCGAGCACTGTGAGCCCCACCACTCTTCCCGCCGGTCCTGGACACGGGCACGTCACCTTCCTGGGTGCCGGACCCGGAGATCCGGGGCTACTGACTCTGCGCGCCGTCGAGGCGCTGGCGAAGGCGGACGTTCTCGTCGCCGGGCACGAGGTGCTCGACGTCGTCCGTACGCATGCCAGATCCGGTGTCGCCGTCGTGAACACGGATGCGGATCCCTCCGGGGATCTTGCTTCCGGTTCTGCGCCGGCCACAGGCGTGCCTCAACTGACGGTTGTTGACGGCGCGTCAACAACCGCCGGCGTTCCCGCCGTGCGGGATGCCGCACATCTTGTCATGGAGGCCGCGCGGGGCGGCAGGCGGGTCGTACGCGCGGTGTCCGGGGACCCCGGGCTCGACGCGTACGCCGCCGAGGAGATGCTGGCGTGCGCCGCCGCGGGGGTGCCTTTCGAGGTCGTTCCCGGGGTCGCGGCCGCCGTCGGCGTACCCGCGTACGCCGGTGTTCCGCTGCGGGACGCCGAGGGGGCCGACGTCCGCTTCGTGGACGCGCGCACCGCTTCGGACCGGTGCTGGACGGAGGTGGGGGCGTCCGACGGGACCCTTGTCGTCACGACCACCCTGGACTCCGTCGGTGCCACCGCAGGCGAACTGGTGTCCGCCGGTCGTAAGCCCGATACACCGCTGACCGTCACGGTCGCCGGTACGACCACTCGGCAGCGGACCTGGACGGCGACCCTGGGCACCATCGCCCAGACGCTGAAGCAGGCCAAGGTGCTGCCCGCGCCCGAAGGCGGACGGCTGGTGATAGCCGTGGTCGGTGAGCGGTCCGCCACGGCTCAGCGTGAGCAGCTCTCGTGGTTCGAGTCCAAGCCGCTGTTCGGGTGGCGGGTTCTCGTACCGCGTACGAAGGAGCAGTCGGCCTCGCTCTCCGACCAGCTGCGGTCCTACGGGGCCGTGCCGCACGAGGTGCCGACGATCGCCGTCGAGCCGCCACGGACGCCCCAGCAGATGGAGCGGGCGGTCAAGGGGCTGGTGACGGGGCGCTACGAGTGGATCGCGTTCACCTCGGTGAACGCGGTCAAGGCCGTGCGGGAGAAGTTCGAGGAGTACGGGCTCGATGCGCGGGCCTTCGCCGGGATCAAGGTTGCCGCGGTGGGCGAGCAGACCGCGAAGGCCCTGGTCGCGTTCGGTGTGAAGCCGGATCTGGTGCCCAGCGGGGAGCAGTCCGCCGCCGGCTTGTTGGAGGACTGGCCTCCGTACGACCCGGTGTTCGATCCGATCGACCGGGTGTTCCTGCCGCGTGCGGATATCGCCACCGAGACGTTGGTCGCGGGGCTGATCGAGCTCGGGTGGGAGGTCGACGACGTCACCGCCTATCGGACCGTGCGGGCCTCGCCGCCGCCGGCCGAGACCCGGGAGGCGATCAAGGGCGGCGGGTTCGACGCCGTTCTGTTCACCTCGTCGTCCACGGTGCGGAACCTGGTGGGTATCGCCGGGAAGCCGCACAACGTGACCGTGATCGCGTGTATCGGGCCCGCTACGGCGAAGACCGCCGAGGAGCATGGGCTCCGGGTGGATGTGATGGCTCCCGAGCCGTCCGTGCACAGGCTGGTCGAGGCTCTTGCCGACTTCGGGTTGCGGCGCCGGGCCGCGGCGCTGGAGGCCGGGGATCCGGTGACCCGGCCGAGCGAGCGGCGACCGGGGGCTCGGCGGAGGCGTACGACCACCTGAGTGGGGTTGCGGGGCTCGCGCTCGGGCTCGGGCTGGTCTGGGGCTCGGGCTGGGGCTCGGGGTGGGCTGGTCTGGGGCTCGGGCTGGGGCTCGGGGTGGGCTGGTCTGGGGCTCGGGCGCGGGCTGTCGGTGGGATGCCTGCCTGCCGGTTGGCTGTGGTGTCTCCTGGGCGCTTGGGCTGCGCAGGGGCGCGGGTGTGGTGATGCCTGCGGCGCCTGTGCGGGGTGGTGGGGGCGTGTGTAGCGCCCACGGTTCGGGGTGGGGCGGGGGAGGGTCGGGGGTGTCCGTCCCCGGAACGGCGCGGAATCGGTTTCCTGCCGACTGGCTGGTGTTGACGCGACAACCGCTGCGGGCGGACACCCCCGCCCCGCCCCCTTCCCCTTCCCCTTCCCGCCGTACGCGGGTCCTGGTGCGCCCGCCTTCTCTTGTCTGAGCGAGGCGGTGGTGCCCCGGGCCGAGGCGGTGGGGGCCGACGGTGCGTCGGCAAAGCGGGTGTTGGGGCGGGCGTAGCGTAGGCGGTATGTCTACGTACGGATCCTTTCCCGGTGCGCGGCCGAGGCGGCTGCGGACGACTCCCGTCATGCGGCGCATGGTCGCCGAGACCCGGTTGCATCCCGCTGACTTCATCCTTCCGGCCTTCGTGCGGGAGGGTGTCGCCGAGCCGGTGCCCATCGCCGCGATGCCGGGGGTCGTGCAGCACACCCGGGACAGTCTGAAGAAGGCCGCCGCCGAGGCCGTGGCCGCGGGGATCTCCGGGATCATGCTGTTCGGCGTGCCGGAGGAGTCGAAGAAGGACGCCGTGGGGACGCCGGGGACCGATCCGGACGGGATCCTGCAGGTGGCTCTGCGTGATGTGCGGGCCGAGGTCGGTGACGACCTGTTGGTGATGTCCGATCTGTGTCTCGACGAGACGACCGATCACGGGCATTGCGGGGTGCTGGACGCTGAGGGGCGAGTCGACAACGACGCGACCCTGGAGCGGTACGCCGAAATGGCCCGGGTGCAGGCCGACGCCGGTGCCCATGTGGTCGGGCCCAGCGGGATGATGGACGGGCAGATCGGGGTCATCCGGGCCGCTCTCGATCAGATCGGGCGGCAGGACGTTGCGGTGCTCGCCTACACGGCCAAGTACGCGTCCGCTTTCTACGGGCCCTTCCGGGAGGCCGTCGCCTCCTCCCTGCGCGGTGACCGGAAGACCTACCAGCAGGACCCGGCGAACGTACGGGAGTCCCTGCGGGAGCTGGCCCTGGACCTGGAGGAGGGGGCCGACATGGTGATGGTGAAGCCGGCCGGGCCCTACTTGGACATCCTGGCCCGGGTCGCCGACGCCGTGGACGTGCCGGTCGCCGCCTATCAGATCTCCGGCGAGTACTCGATGATCGAGGCCGCCGCCGAGAAGGGCTGGATCGATCGGGACCGGGCGATCCTGGAGTCGCTGACCGGCATCAAGCGGGCCGGCGCGCAGAACATCCTCACGTACTGGGCCACCGAGGTGGCCCAGCAGTTGCGCGTTCAGTAGGCGAGCGCGTTGCCCATGTCGCGCTGCCAGTACGTCACTGTCAGCACTGTCGGCGAGCTGTCGTAGTAGACGCCCTTGGCCGGCAGCGTGGCGGGGGATTCGCGACCTCCGTTCGGCGGGCATCACGCCTCCGGAGGGGACGGCGTTGCTGGGCTGACGCCGGTCAGTCCCACCAGAAGTGCCAGGCGCCCTGGTCGAGCAGTTGTCGCTCGGCGTAGGCGCGCAGGCTCGGGTCGCTGCCCTGCAGGATGTTGTCCGGGCAGAACGCGAAGTGCTCGGCGGCTAGGGCCTCCGCATCGGCGAGGGTCGCGGGCGGGGTGGCGACCGACACCAGCAGGTGGTCGAAGCCGAGCGCCAGGACCCGGATGCCGAAGCGGTCCTCCCAGGAGCGGAGCACCGCGGACAGCCTGGCTGTGTCGAGCTCGTGGTTCGCCGGGCCCGTCCAGCCGATCGCGGCTGGGATGTCGGCGCTGCGGCGGGCGGGGACGAGGGCGAGGCGGGGGTCCTTCAGGGGGCCGCCGTCGTCGAGGAGGGAGCGGGCGATGTCGGTGGCGACCGCGTCGCCGGTGTCCGAGTCGCCGGTGTCCGAGTCGCTGTCCCTACCGGGCGCGGGCTCAGGGGAGTCGGCGAGCCCAGGCCACTCGTCGCCCTCCGCCGCGTACGCGTCCCAGAAGTCGGCCAGTACCTCTTCGGGGTCGTGATCGCCGGGATACGTCATCTCCCCGGGCCTCAACTCCCAGCCCTCCGGGCCGCCGTGGCCACCGCCGACGTCGACGACGAGGGGAAGCAGACCGACGGCTCGCGGTGGATGCTGGAGCGCCGCCCAGGCGTCGGGGGTGGCTCTGTCGTCCGCGAGCCAGAGCAGCGGTTCGTGCCAGGTGCCCTCGTCCGTCGCGTCGATCAGTCTGCCTGGCGGGAGGTGAAGACCGAGGGAGGTGAGGCGGGGGAGCGGGTTGGGAAGCGTCGCCATGTCGGTGACTGTAGGGGGAGCCACTGACAACGCGGTCGGGCAGGCGGGTTACTTGAGGCCGGAGGTGAACGCGGCCCAGGTGGTGGGGGCGACCTGGAGGGTGGGGGCGTTCGCTTGGGGGCTCTTGGAGTCGCGGATGTGGATGGTGTGGGGGCAGGTGGCGACCTCGACGCACTGTCCGCCCTCGTCGCCGTCCACGGGATGCCGCCGGGCCGCCAGTTGCGGCTCTTCCTGCGTGACGACGGGCACGCCCTGGTCGTCGAGGTGCACGACAGCGGGACCGGTGTGCCGCACATCGTGGACGACGGCGACGAGGGCGGGCGTGGGAGCTTGGTCAGGTGTTCTCCGCCCCGGTGTCAGTGGGTCCCGATAACGTGGGGATCCGCACGACTTGGGGGGATGAGATGGCTGACCAGCCTGTGCTCGCGCAGTTGCACTTCGGGCGGGAGGACGCCGAGCGGGATGTGACCGACGGACTGCTGCTGCGCGGCGGGTTCCTGCCGAACGCCGCGTACCGGGCAGCGCTCAGCGGTCGCAAGATGCTGATCATCGGGCGCAAAGGGTCGGGAAAGAGCGCCATCTGCATGCAGTTGATGTCGGACGGGGCGGGCGGGCACCGTGGCGGGAAGGTGCTCGTCACCCCCGACGAGGCCGCGGGGGAGGAGATCCGGCGGTTCGAGTTGCAGGGACTGCCCGGGGACTCGGCCAAGGCGCTGATCTGGCGGTACGTGTTCGCCGTGCACGCGGCCCGGCATCTGGTTGACCATGCCAGGGACGCGCATGCCGGCGGGCACAAGACCGACTCGGTGAAGGCGCTCGGGCGGTTCCTCAAGCAGAACGGCGAGGCGCCGGGCGGCGGCGGCCGACTGGTGGAGCGGCTGGCGCAGGGGGCGCGCGGGTTGCAGACCTCGCTGTCGCTGGAGGCCTTCGGGGTGAAGGCGAGCGTGGATCTCGCGCAGTCGCCGTCCGAAGGCGCGAGGGCGGCCCGGCAGTTGGAGGTCGTCGAGCAGGGCGTTGCGCGGGCCTTCGCCGACCTGGGGTGCGACGGCGTCGTACACCCTCCGCTGCTGGTCATGGTCGACCAGCTGGAGCAGGTGTGGTCGGCCGAGCCGGACAGCAACTCCATGGTGATCGGGCTGCTGCTGGCAGCCAAGCACGCCGCGAGCCTGTACGGCCGGTCCGTACGCTTCCTTCTTTTCCTGCGGGCCGACATCTACGACTCGCTGTCCTTCGGGGAGGGTGACAAGTTCCACGGGGACGAACTCAGGATCGCCTGGACGGAACAGGCGCTGCGGGACCTCGCGCTGGCGCGGGCGCGGGCCTCCGTCGGGGAGGAGCTGACCGAGGAGCAGCTGTGGCAGGAGCTGTTTCCCCGCACGGTGGGCGGTGAGGAGACCGCGAGTCATCTCTTCCGGCGCTGTCTGCCCCGGCCGCGCGACGCCATCCAGTTCCTCAACGCCTGCCAGGAGAAGGCCTGGTTGGACCATGAGCGGGAACGCATCACCGAGGCGGACGTGGAGCAGGCGGGTCGCCAGTTCTCGGAGTGGAAGCTCAAGGACCTGACGTCGGAGTACCTGGTCGCGCACCCCTTCCTCCGGAACCTGGTCCCCCTCTTCCAGAACACCGGGTACGTCGTCACCCGCGCAGCGCTCACCCGGCGCTTCGAGGCGGCGGCCGAGACCCTCCACCAGGACTTCCCCGCGTACGCCAACGCGTTGACACTCCCCGGGATCATCGACGTGCTGTACGGGGCCGGCTTCCTCGGGGTGCGGCGCGGCAACGACGTGGTGTACGCGGGCGACGACGGGCTGCCGGTCCAGCCGCACGAGACGGAGTTCCAGGTCCACCCCTGCTTCCGGGCGGCGCTCGGCGCGACCACCGCCTTCGACCTGCGACGCTACGAGCCCCAGTTCGTGGACGCCCGGATCTCGTCGGGCAACTTCAGCCCCGCCGCGTCGGGATCCTCCTCCCTCAACCGCGACGACCGGCTGCTCATGCAGCTCGCCCGATCCTGCCACTCCATCCTTTCCCAGGTCGGGCGGGCGGTGGCGCTGACGAGGGATGTCCGGGACGAGATCACGGTGCAGATCAACCGCGTCCTGGACGAGGTCAACCGGATACCTCCGGGAGCCGCCGCGTCCGTCGGCGTCGACGTGGACGAGTACCTCCTCGCCACCGCCCACTACTTCACCACCCTCGCCGCCCAACTCCGTGACAGCGGGCTGGAGGAGAGCGCGGGCATCGGCGATGTCGCGCGCCGCGTGGAGGAAGAGGTGCGGCGGCTGCGGCGGTCGGCGGGAGGGTCGTACGGCAGCTCGGGTGACTCGTCGGGCTACTGAAGCGCCATACTCGTTACGCGTAACGGAGTGCTGGGCCGGACCGTCGTGCGGTGGTGGCAGTCCGCCGACGGGGGAGGGGGACCGGTGCAGGGCGTACTGCTCGCACAGATCGCCCGTTTGATCAGTGAGGCCACCAAGGAGGCTGAGGTCACCAAGTCGGACGCGGAGCAGGCCGTCGCGGATGCTCGTGTCGCGGCCGAGAAGGTTGTCGCCGAGGCATCCGACCGGGCGCGTGGGACCTCCGAGGAGAGTTCGTTCCGGCGGGCCAAGGGGGCCGAAATCGTCGAGGACGTGCTCGGCACGGCGGCCGGGGAAGCGAGGAGAACCAAGTGGGACGCGGCCGCGGAAGCCGAGCTGATCCGTTGTGAGGCCGGGATCGAGGCGGACCGGTTGCTGACCGAGGCACGTGACATCGCCGAGCGGCTCATGGGCACGGCGAAGGACGACACGAAGGAGTACCGGGCCAAGACGGTCGAGTTGCGGGAGGAGGCCCGTCGGCTGCGCGGCGAGGCCGAGCAACTGCGTGCCGACGCGGTCGCCGAGGGCGAGAAGATCCGCGCGGAGGCCCTCAGGGAGGCCGTCCAGCAGATCGAGGAGGCGGCCCGCACCGCCGAGGAGCTGCTGTCCAAGGCGAAGGCGGACGCTGACGAGCTGCGTCAGTCCGCCATGGGGGACAGCGAAAGGGTCCGTACGGAGGCCATCGAGCGGGCGACGACGCTGCGGCGGCAGGCCGAGGAGATCGTGGAGCGCGCCCAGAAGGAGGCCGGACGGGGCCGGGCGGACGGTGAAGGGCAGGTCCGGGCGGCTGAGCAGGCCTGACCACACGCTTCCGCGAGTCTGGGCCCGAGGCGGACCAGAACGGCGCGGCGACCCGAATCCGGGTCGCCGCGCCGGCCTGGTCATCAGCGGTCGCGTCAGAGCCGCTCGGGCGTCCGGATCCCCAGCAGGCCCATGCCGCGGTGGAGGGTGCGGGCCGTCAGGTCGACCAGGAGCAGGCGGTTCTCGACGACCGCGGGAGGGTTGTCGGCGGACAGCACCTGGCACTGGTCGTAGAACGTCGTCAGCAGCGACGCCAGCTGGTACAGGTACGCCGTCAGCTTGTGCGGGGCGTACTCGGCGGCGGCCTCCGTGACCGTCTCCGCGAAGGCGTCCAGGTGCAGGCCCAACGCCCGCTCGGCGGGCGCGAGTTCCAGCTCCGGGTGGGCGGCCGGGCGGGCCTCGCCCGCCTTGCGGAGGATGGACTGGATACGGGCGTACGCGTACTGGAGGTAGACCGCGGTGTCGCCGTTCAGGGAGACCATCTGGTCCAGGTCGAACTTGTAGTCCCGCACGGCGGACGTGGACAGGTCGGCGTACTTCACCGCGCCCACGCCGACGTGCCGGCCGTTCTCCTCGATCTCCTGCTCCGTCAGGCCCACCTTCCCGGCCTTCTCCCGGACCACGGCAGTGGCACGCTGGACGGCCTCGTCGAGGAGGTCCTCCAGCTTCACCGTCACGCCCTCACGGGTCTTGAACGGCTTGCCGTCCTTGCCGAGCACGGTGCCGAAGGCCAGTTGGTGCGCCCTGACGTCGTCGCCCAGCCAGTCGGCCCGGCGTGCCGTCTCGAACACCATCCGGAAGTGCAGCGACTGCCGGGCGTCGACCACGTACACCAGCGTGTTCGCCTTCAGGCGGAACACGCGGTCGCGGATCGCCGACAGGTCGGTGGCCGCGTAGCCGTAGCCGCCGTCGGACTTCTGGACGATCAGCGGGACCGGGTTGCCGTCCGGGCCCTTGACGTCCTCGAAGAACACACACAGGGCGCCCTCGGAGCGGACCGCGACGCCCGACTCCTCCAGCAGCCGGCAGGTCTCCGCGAGCATGTCGTTGTAGCCGGACTCGCCGACGATGTCCGGGTCGCGGACCTCCATGTCCAGCTTCTCGAAGACGGAGAAGAAGTAGATCTTCGACTCGTCGACGAACTTCTGCCAGGTGGCCAGCGTGTGCGGGTCGCCCGCCTGGAGGTCGACCACCCGGCGCCGGGCCCGCGTCTTGAACTCCTCGTCGGAGTCGAACAGCTTGCGTGCGGTCTTGTAGAGGCGGTCGAGGTTGGACATCGCCTCCTCACCGCTCACCTGGGATTCCTTGTGGTCCAGCTCGTGCGGGTGCTCGTCCAGGTACTGGATGAGCATGCCGAACTGGGTGCCCCAGTCGCCGATGTGGTGCCTGCGGACGACCGTCTCGCCGGTGAACTCCAGGAGGTGGACGACCGCGTCGCCGATCACCGCGGACCGCAGGTGGCCGACGTGCATCTCCTTCGCCACGTTCGGCTGGGCGTAGTCGACGACCGTCGTGCCCGGGTTCTCGACGAAGGGCACGCCCAGGCGGTCCACGTCCGCGTACCGCGCGGCGAGGTTCTCGGTGATCGCCCTGTCGGTGAGCGTGATGTTCAGGAAGCCGGGCCCGGAGACCTCGATGTCCTTGATCACCTCACCGGTGACCACCTGGGAGACGACCTGCGTCGCCAGCTCCCGCGGGTTCGCCTTGGCCTTTTTGGCCAGGGCCAGAATGCCGTTGGCCTGATAGTCGGCCCGGTCGCTTCGGCGCAGCAGCGGGTCGGCGGAACCGGCCTCCGGCAGGGCAGCCGAGAGAGCCGTCGCGAGGTGCTGCTGGACACAAGCGCTGAGGGACGTGACCGAGGCCATGGAGTGTGTGCCGTTCTCCTCGTGGGGATGGATGGGCACGGCCAGTATCCCACGGTGCGTAAAGCGGTTTTCCGGGGTGCTGGGTGGTCTGGGAGAATGGGGGACACCAGCAGGACACCAGCAAAGACACCCGCAAGCTTCAGCAAGCCTTCGCAAAAGGCCTTCAGTAAAAGAGGACGTGCCGATCGTGGCTCAGAGCACCGAGACCACCGACTGGGTCTCCCGTTTCGCGGATGAGGTCATCGAGGAGTCGGAGCGTCGGGCCTCGGGCAAAGCGGCATCACCCGCTGACGCTCCGGTGGTCGTCGTCGCCTCCGGCCTCTCCCCCTCCGGACCCATCCACCTGGGGAACCTGCGCGAGGTCATGACCCCGCATCTCGTCGCCGACGAGATCCGCCGGCGGGGGTACGCGGTGCGCCATCTGATCTCCTGGGACGACTACGACCGCTTCCGCAAGGTGCCCAAGGGCATCGCCGGTGTCGACGAGGACTCCTTCCTGGAGCACATCGGCAAGCCGTTGACCTCCGTGCCCGCCCCCGAGGGCTCCGCCCACCCGAACTGGGCCGAGCACTTCAAGGCCGCGATGACCGAGTCGCTGGCCGAGCTGGGCGTGGAGTTCGACCCGATCAGCCAGACCGCGCAGTACACCTCCGGTGTCTACCGCGAGCAGATCCTGCACGCCATGAGGCACCGCGGTGAGATCGACGCGATCCTCGACCAGTACCGCACCAAGAAGGCCCCGGCGAAGCAGCAAAAGAATCAGCAGAAGCCGGTCGACGAGGCCGAGCTGGAGGCCGCCGAGGGGTCCGGCGCGGCGAACGAGGACGACGGCAGCTCCGGCTCCGCCGGGTACTTCCCGTACAAGCCGTACTGCGGCAACTGCGAGAAGGACCTCACCACCGTCACCGCGTACGACGACGACACCACCGAGCTGACGTACACCTGCACCGGCTGCGGTTTCGGCGAGACCGTCCGGCTGAACGAGTTCAACCGCGGCAAGCTGGCCTGGAAGGTCGACTGGCCGATGCGGTGGGCGTACGAGGGGGTCGTGTTCGAGCCGTCCGGGGTCGACCACTCCTCCCCGGGGTCCTCGTTCCAGGTCGGCGGGCAGATCGTCGGGATCTTCGGCGGGAAGCGGCCGATCGGCCCGATGTACGCCTTCGTGGGCATCAGCGGGATGGCGAAGATGTCCTCGTCGAGGGGCGGGGTGCCCACCGCGGCCGACGCCCTGAAGATCATGGAGCCGCAACTCCTGCGTTGGCTGTACGCCCGCCGCCGGCCCAACCAGTCCTTCAAGATCGCCTTCGACCAGGAGATCCAGCGCCTCTACGACGAGTGGGACAAGCTCGACGCCAAGGTCGCTGGGGGCACCTCCCAGGCTTCCGGCTCTGGGGGAGGTTCCGCCCTGCCGGGGGACGTCGCCGCGCACGCGCGTGCCGTCGGGACCGCCGCCGGTGAGTTGCCGCGCACGCCCCGGCCGATGCCGTACCGGACCCTCGCGTCCGTCGCCGACATCACCGCCGGACACGAGGACCAGGCGCTGCGCATCCTCAGCGAGCTCGACCCGGCCAACCCGCTCGCCTCGCTCGACGAGGTGCGGCCGCGGCTCGACAAGGCCGAGACGTGGATCAACACCCAGGTGCCCGCCGACCAGCGGACCATCGTGCGTGAGGAGCCCGACCACGAGCTGCTGAAGTCCCTCGACGAGCCGTCCCAGCAGTCTCTGCGGCTGCTGCTCGACGGGCTCACCGAGCACTGGTCGCTCGACGGCCTGTCCCACCTCGTCTACGGCGTGCCCAAGGTGCAGGCCGGCTTCCCGGCCGACGCCACGCCCAAGGAGCTGCCCCCGGAGATCAAGACCGCCCAGCGGTCCTTCTTCGCCCTGCTGTACCACCTGCTGGTCGGGCGGGACACGGGACCGCGACTGCCCACGCTGCTGCTGGCGGTGGGGCAGGAGCGGGTGCGGACCCTGCTCGGGGAGTGATGGCGGGGTAGCGGTGGAGTATCGGCGGTTCTGTGCCGGTGTTCACCAGGAGGGGGGCGCCCGGTGAACACCGGGCGCCCCCCTCCTCGTGCAGGCGATGTGGCTCAGGCGATGTGGTCGTCTTCCAGTTCCGCGGTGTGGCGGTTCTGGAAGCGCAGGACCATGCGCTTGGCGTCGGGGTCCGCGACGGGGATGCCGAACGTCGTCTCGACGTTGTCACCGAACTGGCGCGGGGTCGGATAGCTGCCGTTTATCGACTGCTTGAAGACCTGGTAGTACGCCTCCTCGTCCGGTTCCGGGGTGCCGCCGCCCTCGCCGAGCTCGCGGGTGCGGTTCGGGCCCACCGGAATGGGGAACGTCCCGGTCTCCTCCGGAGAGGGCTCCTGCGCCGGGGGTTCCTCCTCGAACTGTTCGCGGTACTGGTCGGCCTGTTGCTGCTCCTCGTACCACTCGGCGTACTGGTCCGAGGGGTCGTAGGTGGGGTCGTAGCCGCCCTGGTACCGGATTTCCTGCACGGGAGGCTTGAACCAGGGGCTCTGGTCGGGCGCGGGCCCCTGACCGGGCGCGGGCTCCTGGCGACCGGACTCGGGCCCCTGGCCGGGCACGGGCTCCTGGCCGGGCCGCCCCGCGTAGGGGGTGCTGTCGAGCTCCAGGCGCTGCTCTGCGGGAGGCGCCGCCGCTCGCTGCCGGCTGGGAGCCGCCCCGGCGGCACCACCGCCCGCCGCCACCGCGGCCGTCTCGGGCTGCCGGGGCGCCGGGGGCAGGAGAGCAGGCTCTATCCCGGCCGCCGCCAGGCCCGACGGGGCCGTCTCCGCCAGCGGTACCCCGTACCGCGCCAGCCGCAGCGGCATCAGGCTCTCCACCGGCGCCTTCCGCCGCCAGGCCCGGCCGAAGCGGGAGCGGAGGCGGGCCTGGTAGACGAGACGTTCCTGCTCCAGCTTGATGACCTGCTCGTAGGAGCGGAGCTCCCACAGCTTCATGCGGCGCCACAGGAGGAACGTGGGCAGGGGGGAGAGTATCCAGCGGGTGAGGCGGACGCCCTCCATGTGCTTGTCGGCCGTGATGTCCGCGATCCGGCCGATCGCGTGCCGGGCCGCCTCGACGGAGACCACGAACAGGATCGGGATCACCGCGTGCATACCGACGCCCAGCGGGTCCGGCCAGGCCGCCGCGCCGTTGAAGGCGATCGTCGCCGCCGTCAGCAGCCAGGCCGTCTGGCGCAGCAGCGGGAACGGGATGCGGATCCAGGTCAGCAGCAGATCCAGCGCCAGCAGGACGCAGATGCCCGCGTCGATGCCTACCGGGAACACGTAGGAGAAGTTCCCGAAGCCCTTCTGGATCGCCAGCTCACGGACGGCCGAGTACGAACCGGCGAAGCCGATACCGGCGATGACAACGGCGCCGGCCACGACCACGCCGATGAGAATCCGGTGTGTCCGAGTCAGCTGCATTGGCGCGGCCACCCGTAGTCCCCTCCCCTTGCGTGTTGTTGCGCGCAACAGAGTGGCACATGTGTGCGTCGTACGCGTTGTCGGACCGTCAGAAGCCCGGCCCCCGTGGGGGACCGGGCTCCGTCAAACGTCCTTGCTGAGCTGCGAGTTGGTGTCCAGGTGTGACAGTCAGCTCTTCTTGGGCGCTGATGTGGACGGGGAGGCCTTCTTCGAGGGCGCCTTTGTCGCCGAATCCGACCCGGACTTCGAGGGGGACGAGCTTTTCGACGGGGTCGCGTTCTTCGACGGGGACGCGCTCTTCGACGCCGACGGTGAGCTGCTCGCCGTCCCCCCGCCCTTCGCCGTGCCCTCACCGTTCGCCGCCGACACCGCGGCCACCGTCTCCTGGGCCGCCTTCTCGGCGAGCTTCGTCAGGCTCGTCGCACTCGGCGTCTTCTCACCGGCCAGGCCGGCGCCGTTGTAGTCGACGGTCACGACGACGTTCTCGACGCGCGTGACGATCGTCTGCTGCTTGAAGGCGCCTTCCTTCTTCTTCAGGTCGTACGTCACCGTCGTCGCCTGGTCGCCCGTCCCGGCGAGCGGCGTCGACTTGGCGTTCTTCGCGCCCTGGGACGACTGGGCGTCCTGGACCTGCTTCGCGTAGTACGCCTGCGCCTGCTGGTCGCCCGAGCCGCGCGAGGTGTCCGACTCGAAGCGCAGCAACGCCACGTTCAGCCAGCGGAACTGGGAGCCCTTGACGCCGTTGTTGTCGAGGCTGTTCCAGGAGCAACTGGCCCGCGTCGCCGTGTCGTCGGACGTGCCCTCCTTGCCGGACTTCTTCCCCTCCGGTACGAGTTCGCCCAGGGACTTCTTCGACAGCACCGCACACGGCTCCGGAAGCGACTTGTACGCCGCCGCCTGCACCGTCGGTGTCGGGCTCGCGGGCGCCCCTGCCTCCGCGCCGCCCGAACTGCTGCTGCTGGCGCTGCTGCTGCCGCCGCTGCCGGCGTCGTCCGAGCCGGAGTCCGAGGAGCAGCCGGCGGCGATCAGCATCACGGGGACCGCCGCCGCGCAGACAAGGACGCGCCTGAGGCTCTTCGCCCGCCGATCGCGCTGGTCTCGCTCGTTCCGTCGGTCTCGCTGTGCTGGTCGCTGCATGGTTCCTTCACTCATGACGCTTGTGGTTCCTGCCGTCGGATCGGGTCCGAGGGGCCACGGTACGCGGTGAGGAAGCGGTGCGGCTTCCCTTCGGCCGCTTTGTGCGGAGGAGTGAGAGCTCTGTGAAGGGGCGCTAGCCGGCCAGGGTATCGGCCAGTTGCGCGGCCAGTTTCAGGGCCTTGTCCTGCATTTCCTGGCTGTCCGGAGCCACTCCGACGGTCGCCGGCTGCTCCTCGTACTCCATCGTCACGACCACGTTCGACGTGCGGAACGCCACAGTCACCGTGCGCTGCTGGGCCGTCGAACCCGAACTGCTCAGCACATCGTCCAGGAAGGCCGCGTCGCCGAGACCGTCGAGGAGCCGCGGCTGGAGGTCGGCCGGGGGGACGGTGCTCGAGGACGTGGGGGACGAAGAGGACGAAGAGGACGTCAAAGATGACGTGGGCGATGGCGAAGCCGACGAGGGCGCCGAGGCAGAGGCGGAGGCGGTCGGGGTGGCTCCGGGAAGGGCAGCGCTTCCGGCGCTTCCGGCGCTCGCGGTGCTCTCGTCACCGGTGCCGACGTCCGAGGGGGCGCTGGTGCTCGCCACCTCGGGGAGGTCGGCCGCCTCCTCCATCGTCGCGAACAGCTGCTGCGCCTGGCTGTCGTCGCTCACGGAGTTGTCGTACGACACCACCCGCTCGAAGTCGATCAGCAGATGGTCGGTGGCGTTCGTGGACTCCACCTTCCAACGGCAGCCGACCTTGCGGTCCGTGTCGTAGGTGACGGTCGGTTCGCCCGCGTACGCCTTCTCCCGCTGGTCCTCGTCGGTGATCTGCCGGATGCCGGGCAGCAGCGAGTCGAGGGTGCTCCGGCCGACCGCGCCGCAGGGTTCGGGAAGGGTGCGGTACCGGCCCGGCTGGGCCGCGGGGGAGGCCGTGCCGGGGTCGCCGGGGTTCGCGCTGTCCGTCGTGCCGCCGTCGTCGGAACTGCCGGTGCAGCCGGCGAGTGTGGCGAACAGGGCCGCGAGGAGCGCGGCGACGCCGGGTACGTACGCCTTCCGCTGCACGGTCAGGCTCCTCTCGACGGTGGTTTCCCTGGGGGTGTCCCAGTGTCCCCGCTGGTTAATCGCTTGCCGCATGGGGGCGCCCCCTGGAGACAATGTGTATCGCACGCATGGCCATGGACGCCGGTCCGATGTCCCTTTCATCGACTTTGGCGATGGCTTTTGCGATTCAGGACTTCTGCTGTTTTCCGGGGGAATGAGGACGATATGTCGTACGTGGAAATGCCGGGCGCGAAGGTTCCGATCCGTATGTGGGCCGACCCGGCGACGGTCGACGAGGGCGCGCTCCAGCAGCTGCGCAACGTGGCGACCCTGCCGTGGATCAAAGGCCTGGCGGTCATGCCGGACGTCCACTACGGCAAGGGTGCGACGGTCGGGTCGGTCATCGCGATGCACGGGGCGGTGTGTCCGGCGGCGGTGGGGGTGGACATCGGGTGCGGGATGTCGGCGGTGAAGACGTCGCTGACGGCGAACGACCTGCCCGGTGATCTGTCCCGACTGCGGTCGAAGGTCGAGCAGGCGATTCCGGTGGGGCGGGGGATGCATGACGCCGCTGTCGATCCGGGGCGGTTCCACGGGCTGGCCACGGCTGGGTGGGACGACTTCTGGGGGCGGTTCGACGGAGTCGCCGACGCGGTCAAATTCCGTCACGAGCGTGCTGGAAAGCAGATGGGAACGCTTGGATCCGGCAATCACTTCGTCGAAGTATGCACGGATACGGCCGATTCTGTCTGGCTCATGCTCCACTCCGGCTCCCGGAACATCGGCAAGGAACTGGCCGAGTTCCATATCGGTGTGGCCCAGAAGCTCCCGCACAACCAGGGCCTGGTCGACCGCGACCTCGCCGTGTTCGTCGCGGACACCCCGCAGATGGCGGCGTACCGTCACGACCTGTTCTGGGCGCAGGAGTACGCGAAGTACAACCGTACGATCATGATGGCGCTCCTGAAGGACGTGGTCCGCAAGGAGTTCAAGAAGGCGAAGCCGACCTTCGAGCCGGAGATCAGCGCGCACCACAACTACGTGTCCGAGGAGCGCTACGACGGCATGGACCTGCTCGTGACGCGCAAGGGTGCGATCCGGGCCGGCTCCGGCGAGTACGGGATCATCCCCGGCTCCATGGGCACGGGTTCGTACATCGTGAAGGGCCTCGGGAACGCGAAGTCCTTCAACTCGGCGTCCCACGGTGCGGGGCGGCGGATGAGCCGGAACGCGGCCAAGCGTCGCTTCACGACGAAGGACCTGGAGGAGCAGACGCGGGGCGTGGAGTGCCGTAAGGACTCCGGCGTCGTGGACGAGATCCCGGGCGCCTACAAGCCGATCGAGCAGGTCATCGAGCAGCAGCGGGACCTGGTGGAGGTCGTGGCGAAGCTGAAGCAGGTGGTGTGCGTGAAGGGCTGACGGGGTCTCACTTCGGGGCGTGCGTCACCGCGTAGATCATGACGAAGGCCACGATGTGGATGCCGAAGAGGAAGTACGCCAGCCACATCCACATGTGGCGTTCGTTCCTCGTCTCCTCCTTCAGGCGGTGTTGCTCCCGTTCGGCGTCCGGCATCACCGCTCCCGGTGGACCTTCGTGTTGGAGGCCTGGGCGCGAGGGCGGAGGATCAGGAGGTCGACGTTGACGTGGCTGGGGCGGGTCACCGCCCAGGTGATGGTGTCCGCCACGTCGTCCGCCGTCAGGGGCTCCGCGACGCCCTCATAGACCTTCGCGGCCTTCTCCTGGTCGCCGCCGAAGCGGGTGAGGGCGAACTCGTCCGTCCTGACCATGCCGGGGGCGATCTCGATGACGCGGACCGGGCGGCCGACGATCTCCAGGCGCAGGGTCTCGGCGAGGACGTGGGCGCCGTGCTTGGCGGCGACGTAGCCCGCGCCGCCCTCGTAGGTGCCGTGGCCGGCCGTCGAGGAGACGACCACGACCGTGCCGTCACCGCTCGCGTCCAGCTGGGGGAGCAGGGCCTGGGTGAGGTTGAGGGTGCCGATGACGTTGGTCTCGTACATCGAGCGCCAGTCGGCCGGGTCGCCGGTGGCCACCGGGTCGGCGCCGAGGGCTCCGCCGGCGTTGTTGACCAGCACGCCGATGGTCTTGAAAGCGGAGGCGAACTCGTCCACTGCGGCCCGGTCGGTGATGTCCAGCGGGTAGGCCGTCGCCTGGTGGCCCGCCGCGTTGATCTCCTCGGCCAGGGCCTCGATGCGGTCCTTGCGGCGGGCGGTGAGGACGACGCGGTAGCCGGCCGCGGCCAGCTGACGGGCCGTGGCGGCGCCGATTCCGCTGCTCGCACCGGTGACGACGGCGATGCGGGAGGCGGCGGACGGGACGGCGGTGGCCATGGGCTGCTCCTCGGACTGAGCGAACGGGTGGGGTGGAAGCCTGTTCGGCCAGGATAGGCGGGTGGGCTGATCGGGCGGTTGGTGGTCTCGGTCCATGGGCGGTCCATGGCGGTCCAGGGCGGTCCAGGGGTGGTTCATGGGTTGGTTCAGGGAGGCGGGGGCGGCGGAAGGAGGCGGCCGCGGTCGATGGAATAAGGCGGGGAGGGTGGTCGTTCATCGGTATAGTTGAATGGTCAACAAGATGGAGGTTGAACGACCATGCAGTTCGGGATCTTCAGCGTCGGCGACGTCACGCCGGACCCGACCACGGGCCGTACGCCGACCGAGCGTGAGCGCATCAAGGCCATGGTCGCCATCGCGCTGAAGGCCGAGGAGGTCGGGCTCGACGTCTTCGCGACCGGCGAGCACCACAACCCGCCCTTCGTGCCCTCGTCCCCGACCACGATGCTCGGCTACATCGCGGCGCGGACGGAGAAGCTGATCCTCTCCACCTCGACCACTCTCATCACCACCAACGACCCGGTGAAGATCGCCGAGGACTACGCCATGCTCCAGCACCTGGCCGACGGGCGCGTCGACCTGATGATGGGGCGCGGCAACACCGGCCCGGTCTACCCCTGGTTCGGCAAGGACATCCGCGAGGGCATCAACCTCACCATCGAGAACTACGCCCTGCTGCGCCGGCTGTGGCGTGAGGACGTCGTGAACTGGGAGGGGAAGTTCCGTACGCCGCTGCAGGGCTTCACCTCGACGCCGCGGCCGCTGGACGGCGTACCGCCGTTCGTCTGGCACGGCTCCATCCGCTCCCCGGAGATCGCCGAGCAGGCCGCGTTCTACGGCGACGGCTTCTTCCACAACAACATCTTCTGGCCGGCCGACCACACCAAGCAGATGGTCGAGCTGTACCGGTCCCGGTACGCCCACTACGGGCACGGCACGCCCGAGCAGGCCATCGTCGGGCTGGGCGGGCAGGTGTTCATGCGGAAGAACTCCCAGGACGCGGTGCGTGAGTTCCGGCCGTACTTCGACGAGGCACCGGTCTACGGGCACGGGCCGTCGCTGGAGGAGTTCACCGACCAGACCCCGCTGACCGTGGGCTCGCCGCAGCAGGTGATCGAGAAGACGCTGGGCTTCCGCGAGTACGCCGGGGACTACCAGCGCCAGCTGTTCCTCCTGGACCACGCGGGGCTGCCGCTGAAGACCGTGCTGGAGCAGCTCGACATGCTCGGCGAGGAGGTCGTGCCGGTGCTGCGCAAGGAGTTCGCCGTCGGTCGCCCGGCCGACGTGCCGGAGGCCCCCACCCACCAGTCCCTGCTGGCGCACGCCGCGAACGGAGTGAGTGAAGAATGAAGCTCGTCGTCGTCTCGGCGGGGCTGAGCGTCCCGTCGTCCACCCGGCTGCTGGCCGACCGGCTGGCCGCCGCCGTGGGCCGGCAGACCCCGGTCGACGTGCGGGTCGTCGAGTTGCGGGACCTCGCTGTGGAGATCGCGCACAACTTCGCCAACGGGTTCCCGGGGAAGAAGCTGTCCGCCGCGTTCGACGCGGTGAGCGGGGCGGACGGGCTGATCATGGTCACGCCGGTGTTCTCGGCCTCGTACAGCGGGCTGTTCAAGTCGTTCTTCGACGTGCTCGGCGTGAGCGACAAGGACGCGCTGGCGGGCACGCCGGTGCTGATCGCGGCGACCGGCGGCACGGCCCGGCACTCGCTGGTCCTGGAGCACGCCCTGCGCCCGCTGTTCGCCTACCTCCGGGCCGTGGTCGTCCCGACCGGGGTCTACGCGGCCTCGGAGGACTGGGGCGCGGAGGGTCTGGACGGGCGGATCGAGCGGGCGGCGGGGGAGCTGGCGGGGCTGATGAACGGACTGACGAACGGGCTGACGAACGGGCTGACGAACGGACTGGTGAACGGGTCGTCGGCGGCTCGGGAGCCCGCGAGGAAGGCCGACGGCTTCGAGGTCGTGCCGTTCGCCCAGCAGCTCGCCGCGTTGTCGGGTCCCGCGCTGTCCGGCCCGTCCGGTTCCTGAGGACGGGGCCAGGGCCCCGGGCGCGAGGCCCCAGGGACCGGGGGCCCAGGCGAGGGGCCGTGTGACGGTGAGATCGTGACGGTGAGATCCCAGTAAGAAGGGGGACCGCTCGACCGCTCACCCGGCCACACCACCGCAGGCCGGGGCACACTGAACCCGTGCCCCGAACTGTGCTGCTCGCCGAAGACGACCGCGCCATCCGTCACGCCCTGGAGCGCGCCCTGACTCTGGAGGGCTATCGGGTCACCGCGGTCGCCGACGGCGTCGAGGCGCTCGCGCAGGCCCACCGGACGCCGCCGGACGTGCTCGTCCTGGACGTGATGATGCCCGGGATCGACGGGCTCCAGGTCTGCCGGGTGCTGCGCGCCGAGGGCGACCGTACGCCGATCCTGATGCTGACGGCGCTCGTGGAGACCCAGGACCGGATCGCCGGCCTGGACGCGGGCGCCGACGACTACGTGGTCAAGCCCTTCGACGTCGAGGAGGTCTTCGCCCGGCTGCGTGCCCTGCTGCGCCGCACCAGCCCGGAGGGTGCCCCGGGCGGCGTCCCGGCCGGTGCCCCGACCGGCGTACCGAAACCGCCGCCCGCGCCCGACGGGCAGATCGAGGCGGCCGGGCTGCGGATGGACGTACAGGCCCGCCGCGCCTGGCGCGGCACGCGCGAGCTGGAGCTGACCCGCACCGAGTTCGAGCTCCTGGAGCTGCTGGTCCGCAACGCGGGGATCGTCCTCGACCACTCCAGGATCTACGACCGTATCTGGGGCTACGACTTCGGTCCCGGCTCCAAGAACCTCGCCGTCTACGTGGGTTACCTGCGCCGCAAGCTCGACGAGCCGGGCGCGCCCGCGCTGATCCACACGGTCCGCGGGGTGGGTTACGTGCTGCGGGAGGAATGAGTGGGCCGTCTCGGGCTGCTGCTGTCGCATCGGCGGCCCCGGCTTCTGTCGCTCAGGACCACCTTCGCGGTGTCGTTCGCGGCCGTCACCGCCGCCGTCACCGTGCTCGTCGGTGTGCTGTCGTACAGCGCGGCCGCGCGGCTGGTGCGGGTGGACCAGGAGTCGGTGTTCGACCAGGTAGTGCAGGATCTGCGCGGTGAGGTGCGGCAGCACGTGATGGTGCCGGGGGACTTCTCCTCCTCGGCGCCCGGGCACGATCTCGTACGGCCGGCTCGTACCGATGTGCAGGTGCTGGCGTCGGACGGCGCGGTCGTCGACCCCGGCCGTCCGGGGCTTCCGGTGACCGTCGCCGACCGCGAGGTCGCGGCCGTCGCCGTGGCCGGGCAGGTCGTCGCGCACGAGGACGTCGGCGTCGGCAGCGACGTCTACCGCGTCGCCACCGTCTCGCTCGGCGGCGGCCGGGGCGCGGTGCAGGTGGCGCAGGAGTTCAGCGACACCGAGGACCTGCTGCGTGCCCTCCAGCGGCGGACACTGATCCTGATGGCCGCCGTCGTGGTCGCGGCGGGCCTGTTCGGCTGGTGGCTGGCCCGGCGCATCACCCGCCGCCTGGTGATCCTCACCTCGGCCGCCGAGGACGTCGCCCGCACCCGCCGCCTCGGTATCCAGGTGCCCGTCACCGGCTACGACGAGGTCGGCCGTCTCGGCCGCGCCTTCGACCGCATGCTCGGCCGTCTCGCCCAGTCCGAGGAGGACCAGCGACGGCTGGTCCAGGACGCGGGACACGAGCTGCGCACCCCGCTGACCTCCCTCCGTACGAACATCTCGCTGCTCCGCAGGATCGACGAACTGCCCCCCGGCACCCGGGAGGAGCTGGTCGCGGACCTCGGCCAGGAGGCGCGCGAACTCACCGACCTGGTCAACGAGTTGGTCGACCTCGCGGCCGGACAGTCCGACAGCGAGCCGCCGCAGCGGGTCGACCTCGCGGACATCGCCGAGGACGTCGCCGGGCACGCCCGGCGACGTATCGGACGGGAGATCGTGGTCCGCGCGAGCGGCGACACGACGACCGACGGCCGCCCCGGCATGCTGACCCGCGCGCTGTCCAACCTGGTCGAGAACGCCGCCAAGTTCGACCGTGCCGGCGCCGCGCCCATCGAGATCGACATCGCCGGTCCCACCCGGCCGGGCACGGTCCGTGTCGAGGTCCTCGACCGCGGCCCCGGTGTCGCCGACACCGACCTCATCCGCGTCTTCGACCGCTTCTACCGCGCCGCCGACGCCCGCTCCCTGCCCGGTTCCGGCCTCGGCCTGTCCATCGTGCGGGAGGTGGCACTCGCGCACGGGGGAGCGCCGTTCGCGTTCCGGCGCGCGGGGGGCGGGTCGGTGATCGGGTTCACGGTGGGCGGAGGTGCGGCGGGAGGGGGCTGACAGGCGGGGCCGCCTCCGGGAGGGGGTTCCGGGCGGGCCGCAGGCGAGGCCTCGTGGTGGGGGTTCCGGGTGGGCCTCGTGGTGGGGCCTCGTGGTGGGGGTTCCGGGTGGGCCTCGTGGTGGGGCCCGGGGCTGGGGCTGGGCGCTGGGGCTGAGGGCTGGGGCTGGGCGCTAGGGCTGAGGGCTGGAGGTTCGGCGCTGGGGGTTGAGGGCTGTCCTGAGGTCGGGTCCGAGGAGGAGGGGGCGTGTCCTGAGGGGGACTCGCCCAGCCAATGTTGTGCACTTTATTGACGGAGATCACTGGAGCGCCTAACTTCGCGGTGTCCTTCCCCCGGTCAAGGGAGACCGCGATGCCCCCGTCCCCCACCCCCGAAAACACCGCTGGACGCACCCCCGAGCGCACCCCCGAGCGCACCCGCCAACTGCGCCGAGTCGCCCTGTCCGGGCTGCTCGGGACCGCTGTGGAGTTCTACGACTTCCTCGTCTACGGAACGGTCGCCGCCCTCGTCTTCGGCGAGCTGTTCTTTCCCGGGGCCGATCCCGCCGTCGGCACGATCGCCGCGTTCGGGACCTTCGCCGCCGGTTATGTCGCCCGCCCCGTCGGCGGCATCCTCTTCGGGCACTTCGGCGACCGCCTCGGCCGGAAGTCGATGCTGCTGCTCACCATGGGCCTGATGGGCGGCGCCAGTTTCCTCGTCGGGCTGCTGCCGACGTACGACACCATCGGCGTCTGGGCGCCGGTCCTGCTGATCACCCTGCGCGTCGTGCAGGGCGTCGCCATCGGCGGTGAGTGGGGCGGCGCCACCCTGATGGTCGTCGAGCACGCGGGAGAACGGCGGCGCGGGCTGTGGTCCAGCCTCACGCAGCTGGGAGCCCCGCTCGGCTCCCTGCTGTCCACCTCCGTCGTCACCCTCGTCGTCGCCCTGCCCAAGGACGAGTTCGCGGCCTGGGGCTGGCGGGTGCCGTTCCTGCTGACCGCGGTGCTGCTCGGCGTCGGACTCTTCGTCCGCCTCAAGGTCGTCGAGAGCCCGCTGTTCGCCGAGGTGAAGAAGGACCGCGCCGAGTCGCGGCTGCCGGTCCTCGACGTGCTGCGCCGCCCGCGCCCCCTGGTGCTGGCCTGCTGTGTCGGCATCGGCGCCTTCACCGCCCAGTCCCTGCTGACCGGTTACCTGATCGCGTACGCCACCGGCATCGGATACGCCCGCCCGCAGGTGCTCACCGCGCTCACGGTGTCCGCCTCCGTCGCCCTCGTCGTCCTGCCCTGCGCGTCCGCGCTCTCCGACCGGATCGGCCGCCGCCCGGTCGTCCTCGCCGGAGCGCTCGCCTCGGCCGCGCTCGCCTTCCCCGTCATGGCGCTGGTCGACTCGAAGTCGCCGGGACTGCTGATCCTCGCCGTCGTCCTCGGCCACGGCATCGCCCAGTCCACGATGTACGGCCCGCTGGGCGCCCTGCTCACCGAGATGTTCGGCACCAAGGTCCGCTACACCGGCGCCTCCCTCGGCTACCAGAGCGCCACCCTCATCGGCGCCGGCTTCTCCCCGCTGATCGCCGGCAGCCTGGTCGCCGGGAACGGCGGCAGCGGTACGCCCGTCGCCCTGCTGCTGTGCGGAGGCTCCCTCGTCACCGCGCTGACCGTCGGGTTCCTCCGGGAGACCAGCCGGACCTCTCTCACCGGCACCGCCGAAGGCCCCACCACCCCCCACACGGACCCCCACACGGACCCCCACACGGGCCCCCATTCCCCCACGGAGGAGATCTCCGCATGACGACCCGCACCCCCACCGCTCGTCGTACCGCACGCCGCACCGCCTGCGCGGCGGCCCTCCTGCTCGCCGTCACCGCCCTGCCCACCGCGGCCGTGGCGGCCCCCGCCACCACGAGCCACGTCGAGGGCCGGCTCCCCTCCGGCGCGACGTACCTGATGGACGTGCCCGCGGCCTGGAACGGCACCGTCCTGCTCTTCAGCCACGGATACAACGACACCGGCCGCCCCAACCCCGCGCAGGACGCCCCGGACGACGCCACGAAGGCCCTGTTGCTCAAGGAGGGCTACGCGCTCGTCGGCTCCTCGTACGCCACCACGGGCTGGGCGGTGACCGACGCGGTACCCGACCAGCTCGCCACCCTCTCCGCCTTCACCGACCGCTTCGGCACCGCCCGCCGCACCCTCGCCTGGGGCAGGTCGTACGGCGGCCTCGTCACCACCGCGATCGCCGAGCGGCACCCGGACCGGATCGACGGCTCCCTCTCCCTGTGCGGCCTGGTCCACGGAGGCGTGGCCAACTGGAACAACACCCTCGACCCCGTCTTCGCCCTCAAGACGCTCCTCGCACCCGGCTCCGACGTCCCCCTGACCGGACTGCCGGACCAGACGGCCGCCACCGATGCGGCGAACGCCCTGACCACCGTGGTCGACTCGGCACAGTCGACGGCCGACGGACGGGCCCGCATCGCCCTGGCCGCGGCCCTGCACAACATCCCGGTCTGGAACCAGCCGACGCAGACCCGCCCCGCCGCGACCGACTGGGACGGACAGCAGGCCAACCAGTACGACGCCGTCAAGGGCCTGCTGAAGATCGCCGCCTTCAACCGGCGGCAGGAGGCCGAGGTCCGCGCGGGCGGCAACATGTCATGGAACACCGGCGTCGACTACGCGGCGCTGCTCGGCCGCTCCTCCGTCCGCAAGGAGGTCACCGAGCTGTACAAGAAGGCCGGGCTCTCCCTGCGCGCCGACCTCGCCACCCTCGACCGCGCCCCGCGCATCAGCGCCGACCCGTCCGCCGTCACGTGGATGAGCCGCACCAGTTCTTTCACCGGCCGGCTCGCCACACCGCAGTTCGACATCCACACCACCGGCGACGCCCTCGTCCCCGTCCAGACCGAGAGCGCCCTGCGCCGCGCCGTCGCCGCCGCCGGAGAGGCCCCTCTCCTCCGGCAGGCATACGTCGACAACGCCGGCCACTGCACCTTCAGCCCCGCCGAACAGCTCGCCGCCCTGCACACCCTGGAGGACCGCATCACCACCGGCGGCTGGCAGGCCACCGACCCGAAGGCCCTCGACGCCAAGGCCACCGCGGCCGACCCCACGACCCCCGCCCGCTACGTCACCTACCACCCCTCGCCGTACCTGCGGCCGTACGACCTTGCCCACCCCGCCGACCGGCGGTGACTCCGTACGACCGTCCGCCGCGCTGTCGGCGGGCGGTCGTACGCTTGCCACCGTGGCGGACGACGACTTCCTGGACACCTTGGACACCTTGGATCCCTTGCACAGCGACACCAGCGACACCAGCGACACCGGCGGCGGTCCGGGCAGCGGCGCTGCGGACAGTGGTGAGTCGGGCACCGACCCTTCCGGCACCGACTCTTCAGACAGTCCGCAGTCGCGCCCCCAGTCGCTGATGCTCGCCTTCTTCGGCAACCACGTCCTGGACGAGGGCGACGTGTGTGTCTACTCCGGCAGCATCATCGACGTACTCGGGCGCGTCGGCGTCGGGGAACAGGCCGTACGCTCCACGCTGACCCGCATGGTCAACCGGGGCCTGCTGCGGCGTCAGCGGGAGGGGCGCCGGATGTACTTCGGGCTCACCCCGCAGGCGACGCGTGTCCTGGAGGACGGCCGGATCCGGATCTGGCAGAAAGGCGCCGTCAACGACGACTGGGACGGCGCCTGGACCCTGCTCGGCTTCTCGCTTCCCGAGTCCTGGCAACGCCAGCGCCACGACCTGCGCTCACGGCTCGCCTGGTCCGGATTCGGCGCGCTGTACAGCGGGCTGTGGGTCGCTCCGGGGAGGGTCGACGTCGCCGGCCTGGTCGCGGAGCTCGGCCTCGCCGACCGCGTCAAGATCTTCCACGCCCAGGCCGACGAGGCCACCGACATCGGGCTCATGATCCGCGACACCTGGGACCTGGAGAGCATCGCCGCCCGGTACGTCTCCTTCGACAAGCGCTGGACCGCCCGGCTGGACGCCGGTTCCGGCGAGGATCCGATCGGCACCCTGCTGCGGCTGGTCAGCGAGTGGCTCTGGACCATCCGCACGGACCCCAGACTCCCGGCCCGCCACCTGCCCCCCGAGTGGCCGGCCCGCCCCGCCCAGGAGACCTTCCACCGCGTCGCCGCGCAGACCGCGGAACCCGCGCACCGAATGGCCCACGAACTCCTGGAGACGACCCCACGGCGCCAGGGACTCGCGTAGGAGACCTCTCAGGGGACTACGTTGTGGACGCAGACGAACAGGACGTCCCGTGGCCCGGTCTCGTGGCCCCGTCCGGTTACCGTCTCGGTCCCGCGACGGCGTAGGCCGTGGTGCCGGTGACCGTGAGGACCAGGGCCGTCCAGGTGCCCGCTGCCGTGCCGGGTGGCAGCAGCATCCACATCACCGCCTGCATCGGCGTATTCGTCGGGGGCGGGGCGAAGAACACGAACGAGAGCCAGGCGAACGGCAGCGTCCATGCGTACTGGCCGCCCGAGATCGCCGCGCCCAGGGCGACCAGCCCCATCAGGCCCGCGCTGTCCCGGACGACGAACGCGGTGGTGGCCATGGACACGCCCATGGTCTGCACTGTCAGCAGCACCCCGGCGACGGCCGCGCCGGCGAGCAGCACATGCGCCGCCCTGCGAGGTATCCAGCGGATCGCGGCCGTCCGGTCCAGTGCGAGGTCCTGCCCGCCGAGCCCGACCGAGACCGCCATCGCCCCCGTTGTGAGGATGAGCGCGGGCAGCTTCGGATCACCGGGCCCCGAGCTCCCGTCCCGGGCGAGTGCCCACACCGCCACCGCGCCGATCAGCATCGCGGCGAGCGACGCGGGTACCTGACGCGAACGTGCGTACAACGTCAGCCATCTCACCGGGACGCACCGCCGGATATCACATCGAACGGGCTGCCCTTGCAGGAGAGCGCGGCGGCGCGCATCGCGTTGATCCGCGAGAGCTGCTCGGACCGGGGAAGCGCCTTGAGTTTCTTCCACACCGGGCGGGTCTCGGCTTCGACCTTGCGGCGCATACTTGCCGGTGTGCCGCGGAGCGGCTTGAGGTCCCCGAGGACCCAGCCCACCGCGACGGTCTGCGCGTATTCATCTCCCCCGAAGCCGCTCCAGCCGACGGGGGTGCACCCTGGCACCATGCCTTTGGCGATCAGGGCTCGGGTGAGCTCCTCGCCCTTCGCGGCGGCGACGATGTCGTCGTCGAAGTCGAGGAGCACGGTCTTGCGGGACCATTGAGGCGTGGAGCCCTCCGGCAGTACTGCGGTGTTCTCCCGGATCGAGGCCGGCGCCTGATCGCCCAGGGCACCGTGCAGCAGCCGCAGCGCCTCCTTGCCGGGACCCGCCAGGTCCGCGAGTTGTACCTGCTGCGTCTTCGTCACGCACACCGGGCCGTTGCACACCAGCTCTGCGGCGGCCTCATCGACGACGTACATCCGGCGCGCGTCGGCGGGGAGGACGAGCAGGGCGATCGCCGCACCCGCCAGGACGGGCGCCAGGGCGGTCAGTCGGGCGCGCGGGGTCGCGGCGACGAGCAGCGCGAAGCCGGTCGCGGCCATGCCGAGCAGCCAGATCGTCTGCCCGACGTGCACGGAGGCGGAGAGCGTGACGAACGCCTCGCGTGCGTCTTCCACCGTCGGTGACAGCAGCGAGACCCGGTTCGGTTCCGTGCTCGTGAACCCGTCCGCCGTGTCCGTCTGCGTCCGTCCCAGCGACATGTACATGAGGGCTGTGAACACGAAGGCGCCCATGGCCAGCGCGGGCGGGGTGAGAGGGGACGGCAGGGCCCTCGCGGCCCCCATGCCCAGCACGGCCCCCGCGACGAGGGAAAGTGCCCCCACCAACGAGATCGGCAGCCACCCGAGGTGCGTGTACTCGGTGTGGGCGAGCACCTGGACCCCACCCACGAGGACGAGGAACGCGAAGGCCGAGGCCAGCGTGATCGCCGTCGCGCCCGCCAGGATGGCCGCGCGGTGTCGGGCGGGCCGCGACGTGCTCGTCAGCAGCTCGGACATCTTCGAGCGGTGATCGCGCAGTCCCTGCAGCGCCCCGAGCCCCACGGCGAGCGGCCACAGGTAGAACAGCAGGGAGCGGGTCCACAGGGCCAGCGGTGTCCACTGGGCCGTCCACGCCGTGGTGCCACTCCACCAGGCGCCGTTCAGCAGGTACAGGAACGCCAGCGCGGGTACCAGGACCACGACGCCGGCCCACGGGGCGACCGAACGCCTCAACTCGATACGCAGGACTCTGCCGTTCACCAAGTGCCCCTTCCCTGCTCGGGGTTGAGCAGCAGGGCCGAGTAGCCGCGCTCCAGCGGGCTGTCACCCACGTGCTCCGGGCCGCCCGCCGAGGCCAGCTCGTCCGGAGGACCCTTGAAGACCAGCCGTCCCTCGGCGAAGAGCACCACGTCGGTGCAGGCGGCGGCCACGTCCTCCACCAGGTGGGTCGAGACGACCACGCAGGTGTCCGTGCCCAGTTCCTGCAGCAACTCGCGGAAGCGCAGCCGCTGCGCCGGGTCGAGGCCGACCGTCGGTTCGTCCAGCAGGAGGACCGACGGGTCGTTGACGATGGCCTGGGCGATGCCGACCCGCCGGACCATGCCGCCCGACAGCGCCTTCATCTTCTCGTCGGCCCGGTCCGCCAGCCCCACGCGCTCCACCGCGCGCTGCACCGCCGCGGGGATGTCCGCCTTGGGCACCTCCTTCAGCCACGCCATGTACTCGACGAACTCGCGCACCGTGAACCGCTTGTAGTAGCCGAACTCCTGCGGCAGGTAACCGATCCGACGGCGCAGCGCACGGTGCTCGCCCTTGCCGCCCACGGACTCGCCGAGCATCTCCAGGCTGCCCTCGGTGGGGCGCAGCACGGTGGCCAGAGCCCGGATGAGGGTGGTCTTGCCCGCCCCGTTGGGGCCGAGGAGACCGTGGACGCCGGTGCCCAGCGACAGGTCAAGGCCGTCGACGGCCATCCGTTTCCTTCCGACCCTCACCTTCAGCCCGGTGGCCTGGATCTCCCAGGCGTAGGCCGTCGGCGCGATGTCGGCCGCGCTCACCGCGGACGTCATGTGGTGTTCCCTTCGGATGTTCTTGCCGACGTTCTTTCTGGTGTTCTCTCCGGCGTTCTCTCCGGTGTACTTTCCGGTGTACTTTCCGACGATCATCGATGGGCTCCCAGCACGGAGTACGCGCCTCTGCGGGCGATCACGACACCGATGCCGAGTGCGAGGACCAGCCCCCACGCGGGTAGCCCGGCCGGCTGCAGGGCGAAGGTCGTACGGCTGGTGGCCAGGGTCGGCGCCACGACCACGGCGGCCCATACGGCGGCCAGTACGACGGCGGCGCGGGTCACACCGACGACACCGCCGAGCGCCAGCGTCGTCGCCGTGAAGGCCAGGCAGGGCAGCAGCCACTGAGCCACCATCACCCCGGTCACCCATCCGCCCACCAGCAGCCCGGGGACGACCACGCCGAGCACGGACGCGGTGCGCCGCAGCACCAGATGGAGCCCGGCCCTGGGCACCGAGGCCGTCAGTTCGTACGCCGGATCAAGACCGCGCGACCAGGACGCCGCGACGCCGAGCACGGGCAGGACCGGCGCGAACAGCAGCACCAGCGACACCTCGCCGGAACCGGAACCGGAACCGGAGCCGGAACCGATGCCGATGCCGGTGCCAGCCAGGTCAAGCAGCAGGGTCAACAGCGTCACGCCCACGACCATGGCCAGCCACGGCACCATCGTGGGCGTCAGCCACCTCGTCAGCCACCTCGACAGCGGCGCCGACCAGAGTCGTCCGCGCGGCATCGTGGCGGTGACCGCCAACCGGGGTTCGAGGCCGGACCACACGGTGTCGACCAGCGACGCCACGGCGGCCACCTCGGCACCGACAGCGGCAGCCAGCCGGTCACGGCACACCCGGCACGTCTCCAGATGGGCCTCCACGGCCCACACCTCGTCGGCGGCGAGGTCCGTGCCGCCGCGCGCGTAGCCCTTGATGATCCGCATCGACGCGTGTCCCACACTCACGCCAGCGCCCTCCGCATCGCGATCCGGGCCCGGCGGGCACGGGTCTTCACCGTGCCCTCGGGCAGCCCGAGCAGGACCGAGGTCTCCCGGACGGACAACCCGTCGAGCACCATGGCCTGCAGTACCTGTCTCAGCTCCGGCGCCAGGCACCGCAGCGCGTCCCCGACGTCACCGCCGACGGTTGCCGAGAGCGCCTCCTCCTCGGCGGCGGGCGCCGCGTCGGGCAGAGCGGCAGCCGTCGGCGGCTCCGCGTGGTGAGCCCTGCGCCGGAACGCGTCGACCAGGCGGCGCGCCGCAATCGTCCACAGCCAACCCGTGGCCGTCCCTCCGACCGCGGCTCCGGCGAACGCCCCCGCCGCGCGCCACACCGCCATGTAGGTCTCCTGCATGACCTCCGCGACGATCTGCTCGTCCACACACCGGCGGCGCAGCCGCACCGCCAGCCACGGCGACGTACGCCGATACAACTCCTCGAACGCGGCACGGTCGCCTTTTGCCACCAGCCGGACGAGACGCTCCTCGTCCAACTCGTGCAGCGGCGCCGCTGCCCTGACTGATCTCACACCCGCTAGACGCCCGAGCCGGGCCGCAGGATTTCCCCACGACGTGATCCCCGCCACATGTGGGAAACCGGGGGCTCCACTTGATCAGGCATCGCCTTCAGGGCGAAAAGGGCAGCGCCTTGTTCGTGCCGGATTCGACAGCCGCCTCGTCGCTCCTGGACGAGAGCCTCAGTGCTGGAGGTCCTTGACCATGACCGCGAACAACGGCGAGTCAGCGAAGGGTTGCTGTTCGCCGACCTTGGCGTATCCCCACGGCCCATACAGGGCCTGCACCTCAGAGTGGGCCGCTTCGACCAGAAGGACGGTGACGTCCTCCGCACGTTCATTCAGCGGTGCTTCGTGGCCCGAGAGCCCGCGAGGACCGCCACCGCGGGGACGCTGCCCTGGCCCGGATCACAGATGCGCAGGTCGGCGCTGCTCGCCGAGATCGACAGCGGTGCACAGCGCCGCGCCCGCCTCGTCAGGGGGCCGATCAACGTAGGAAGCCCGAGGTACGCCACAGCCTGCGGCACGGACCTGACAACAGGCCGATGTCCCCGAGGAAGGTAGTCAGCCTGCCTGCCGCCTGGACCAGCACCTCCCGTCTATGTGCACTGGCCCGCACGGCGGCGACGGCCTCGGCCGGATCGAGCCCGACCGAGGCGTACACCTGGGGGCGGATCATCGAACGGGCGACGACACCCGCAACAACGGCGCTCACATATCGAGTGAATTCCATTTCCCGTCGGGATGCGCTCTGCATCCTGAGACGCATCTCTTCGCGTTCATACCGGATGTGCCTGGATTCCTCGACCACGTGGATGCGCATGACATCACGCACCAGCGGCTGCACTCGCTCGTCACGGACCGTCTGGCGCTGGATCCAGTCCATCACCTCTTCGGCTATCAGCAGCGCGGTAAAGATAGAGGAAGAGGGCAGTGCGGGAAGGAAGTGCCCGAGAATATGATCTACTCGCCCCGGCCGATAGGTGGGTGTGTCGAGCCGGAGCACCTCCCTGGCGAACATTTTCGAGTGGCGGCATTCCTCCTCGATTTCGGTGAGGGCGTACCGGACGTGTTCAGTGGTGGGATCGAGGGCTGTGCAATGCCGCAACAAAGCCTGCATGCCGACGAGCTCGAACCAGATTCCCATGGAGGCCGTGCAGGCTGCCTCGTGCCGACTCAGGTCGATCTGCTGCTCGCGTGGCATCCGGCCCCACAACGGCGTGTCGTACAGCGAACACAGTTCCGGTGGCAGGAACCATGCTCCCTCCAGCAACTGTGCACCCCAGTCGATCTCCGTATCGGGATCGAACGAGTGCTTGACCGAAGCCGCGAGCAATCGAGTTGCTACCTTTTCGCGATCAGGAGTTTCCATACACCCTCCCCGCCGCAACTCACCGCCATTTCCCAATGGAGTACCCACCGGCTGCCCAACTCATGCACTACGAGAGGGGCATTAATCCTCCACCAATTACATGCTTTCCATATTATCGTCCACCGCATACTGCTTCGTGGTCATCACCTGGCCCGGTGCTCACGCAATCACCGGACACACCAGTACTCCGAGCCGCTGGAGTTGAACGACTGAGTACCTGAAGTCTGGCTTCGCCGTCGAGCAGGTCGTACCGGGGGATGTGTATGACGCTACGAGCCCTTCCTGTGCGCCGGCTTGGGTCTGGCGGCGCCGCACCATCGCCGCCGTGAACCTGGCACTCGGCGCGCTGGGCCTCCTGATGGTCGCCCCGACGGTCTTCCTCCCGACGTACGCGCAGTCGGTCCTCGGCCTCGCCCCCGTCACCGCCGGATTCGTACTCTCCGTATGGACGTTGAGCTGGCCGGTGTCCGCCGCACCCAGCCAGCACGTCCACCGTCGCATCGGCTTCCGCAACACGGCGATGCTCGGCTTCGGCGCGGCCACCTTCATCCTGTTCGCCTTCCCCTTCCTCCCCTACCCGGGCGAGGCCTGGCAGCCGACCCTCCTGATGCTCCTGCTCGGCGCCGCGCTCGGCCTCTTCCAACTCCCCCTGATCGTCGGCGTCCAGTCGACCGTCGGCTGGGCGGAGCGCGGCACTGACACCGCGTCCGTACTCTTCTGCCGCCAGAGCGGCCAGACGATCGGCGCCGCACTCTTCGGCGCGATCGCCAACGGGGTGCTGGCCGTTCGGCTCGGCGGCGCGGCGACCTGGACTCGGTGACCCGGGCCCTGGACTCGGGCGCCCCCGGCGAACCCGTACGCCGGGCGGTCGCGGAGACCGTCCACTCCGTCCACTTCGGCGCGGCCTGCGCGGCCGGACTCGCCTTCCTGGTCCTGCTGTTGGTGGCACCGCGCCGCTTCCCGGTGCTCAAGAACCCGGAGGACTGAGGGCCCGGGCCAGCCCATCCCCCTCCGGCTGGCTCAAAATCTCCCCTCGCTCATGTCATGGAGACGTCATTGGCATGGCGCTGTAACACACCTGTTGGAGGCTCGCGGAACGCCTTCCGGATCACCGGTAAAACCCACCCCCACCTGGCCGGGTTCGGCCGGACGAGGCGTCCCCACGTGTGAGGAGACATTGATGAGGCACGAGGCATCCCGCCGCAACTTCTTGAGATCTGTCGGCGTCGCGGGCGGCGCAGGCATGCTGTATTCGGCCATGGGCGCGCTCGGTGTGGCACCGGTCCCCGACGCACGGGCGGAGGAGTACCGGCCGCCCCGAACCAGCGACTTCTCGCTCACCGGACAGAGCGGCAAGAAGGTCCTGATACTCGGCGGCGGCATAGCCGGCCTGGCGACGGCGTACGAGCTGGGCAAGGCGGGCTACGACTGCCGGATCCTGGAGGCGAAGGACCGCCCCGGCGGCCGCAACTGGACGGTCCGCGGCGGCACCACGCTCACCGACCTGGACGGGAGCACCCAGACGGCCTCCTTCTCCAAGGGCCAGTACATGAACGCGGGCCCGGCCCGGCTGCCGCAGTCCCACGTCACCCTTGAGTACTGCCGTGAACTGGGCGTTCCCCTTGAGGTGTTCACCAACCAGAACGCCAACGCGTACATCTACCACGAGAAGAGCGCCGCCCAGGCGGGCAAGGCGATCCGCTGGCGCACCGCGAAGGCCGACACCTACGGATATGTCTCCGAGCTGCTCGCCAAGGCCACCGACCAGGGCGCCCTGGACAGAGAACTCACCGCCGACGACAAGGAACGGCTGATCGCGTTCCTGCAGAACTTCGGTGCCATCAAGGGCAAAGCCGACGGCTTCGGCTACACGGGCTCCGACCGGCGCGGGTACTCGGTCGAGCCGGGGGCGGCCTTCGAGGAGGGCACGGTGCTCTCCCCGGTGCCGTCCCTGTCGGACGTCATCGGGAGCGGCGTCGGGCAGCGCTTCTCCTTCGAGTTCGGCTACGACCAGGCCATGCTGATGTTCCAGCCGGTGGGCGGAATGGACGCGATCCCGTACGCGCTGGCGAAGGCCGTCGGAGAGAACCGGATCACCTACGGCGCCAAGGCGATGGAGGTCAAGGATCTCCCTGACGGCGCCGAGGTCGTCTACCAGGACGCACAGGGCCGAACCCGCAGCCGGCGCGCCGACTTCGTCGTGGCGGCGGTTCCGCCCATGGTCATGGCCCGGATCAAGCACAACCTCGGCGCGGACGTCACCGCCGCGCTGAAGTACCCCGCCGCGACCCCGGTCGGCAAGGTGGGGCTCGAGTACCGCAGTCGCTGGTGGGAGACGGACGAGCACATCTACGGCGGCATCACGGCGACCGACATGGACCTGGCGGCCCTCTGGTATCCCTCCTACGGCTACCAGGGCCGCCGTGGCACCCTCATCGGCTACTACAACACCGGCGCCAACGCCCTCACCTACAGCGCCCTGCCCCACGCCAAGCGGGTGGAGCGGGCGGTGAGCCAGGGCGTGAAGATCCACGGGGACAAGTACCGCACGGAGCTCGACCAGTCCTTCAGTGTCGCCTGGCACCGCACGCCTCATATCGAGGCCGGCTGGGTGTCCTGGCCCTCGCAGACCGGCCCGGAGTACAAGCTGCTCAACAAGCCCGCAGGCCATGTCTACTTCGCCGGCGACTGGCTCAGCCATGTCATCGCCTGGCAGCACGGCGCGTTCTCCTCGGCCCGCAAGGTCGTCACTGACATCCACGAGAGGGTGATGGCCGCATGAAGCGACGTACGAAGATCCTCACCGCCACGACCCTGGCCGGAACGCTCCTCACCGGCGGCACCGCGCTGGCCGACGCCGGGGGCTGGTGGCCCGGCCCGAAGACAGTACGCGTGATGCTGCCCGAGGGGCAGTCCAACCCGGCCATCGCGAACGGCGTGGCGCTGGGCGGGGAGGTGGCCGTCTACCAGAGCAGCGGCCTCGGCCCGTCCGCGCTCAACCCGAGTGCGCCGGAGGGCACGCCCGAGCGCTACACCGACCCCTCTCTCACCGAGGGGGCGGAGGGGGTCACGATCACCGAGGCGCAGTCGCTCGTCGTACTGCGCAACATCAGGACCAACCTGGAGGCCGCGGGCGTCACACCGGCCGACGTCATCACGATGAAGGCCTACCTGGCGAAACCGCCGGGCGCCGAGACCGCCGACTACGCGGGCTGGAACCGCGCGTACCGGCAGTACTTCGCCAACGTCGACCTGAAGTCGCAGCAGGTCGTCGCGGTGCCCATGGGAACCTCGGCCCCCAAGCCGCCGCTGCTGGCGAACAAGGCCCGCCCGGCGCGGGCGACGATGGAGCTCGCCTCGCTGGCCGTGCGGGGGTGGCTCGTCGAGGTCGAGGTGACCGCGACGTACAAGAAGCGCTAGCGTCCTGCGCCAGTAGTTGATCGTTAGTAGTTGCGTGACTTCTGCTGCTGGTGTGTCAGTTCCTCGTCGGGGCCCGAGGCTGGAACCGTTGCTGCTGTCCGATGACGAGCGGGCGGTGTTGGAGTGGTGGACGCGGCGGGCGTCGTCGGCCCAGGCGCTGGCCCTGCGCGCGCGGATCGTGCTGGCGTGTGCGGGGCCTGAGGTGCCGCCGATTGTCGCGGTCGCCCGCGAGTTGTGGGTGGCCGCGGACACGGTCCGCAAGTGGCGGCGGCGGTTTCTCGCCGAGCGGCTGGACGGGCTGGTGGACGAGCCCCGGCCGGGCCGGCCGCCCACCATCAGCGTTGATCAGGTGGCAGCCGTCGTGTTCACGACGCGCGCGAACAGCTGGTGGGGCCTCCCAGGGCTCCTCTCGCTGAACGAACTGCCCTTCGGCCACCCTGTCGATCACAGGTGGTGTGTCCCGCTGGATGAAGGAGGCGTGCTGTCCGTCTTCAGCCCAGACGGCGCGTACTTTGTGCATGACCTCCGCCTGGAAGAGCCGCTGGGCTGGCGGGAGACGGCGATCGCCGCGGGCGACCGGATCCTTTCGCTGTCCCAGGCGAAGCAACAGGCGCGCGAACTGGAGCAGACGCGACAAGCCTTGGCGGAACACACGGACCAAGCGCTGCCCGCCGAGGCGATGGTGGAACTGCTGTTCCGGGACGAGTTCCACGACCACCGCGGTCTGGTCGAGCTCCTGTACGTCTACTGGAGGCTGGTCGCCGAGGTCGCCGACGCCTGCGGGGCGGAGGCCGCTTGGCGGGATGCAGCGCGCGGAAGGTTGCCGACGCGGTTGGCACGGACGCCGTCACCGGGCCTGCGGCCACGCGTGACAGGCTGCTCGCCGAACTGGCCATGGCGGACGTGGTCCACATCGCCGTACACGGGACGCTGGACCAGGACGCGCCGTGGATGCACTGCCTCTACCTCACCCCGGACCGTGACGACGACGGCCGGGTCTTCGCCTACGACTTCCTGGAAGTCGACCTGCGTGGTGTCCGCCTGGTTGCTCTCGCCGCATGCGAGTCCGCGCTGGGCCGGTTCGACCGCGCGGACAACGTCCGTGGCTTCCCGTCGGCACTGATCACCGACGGCGTTCCAGCAGTACCTCGACGCCCACGAACTGCCCAGCCCCCGCTGGTGGCGCCAAGGGCAGTGATCAAGGAAAACCAAGATCCCCGACAGAGTCGCTCAATGTGCCCTGGCCGCCTGACGGCCGCTCTCCGGCACCAAAAAGGGCGAGGCCCGAAGACCCCGCCCGATTCGCAAGAAACACCAGGTCACGGCCACACCAGGCAATACGGCTGATGCCCCGCCTCATGCAGCCGATGCGAGAAGTCCTGCCACTCGTGCAGCAGTTGGTACACGTTGAACGCGTCCCGGGGGCCGCCCCGGTCCGGGACCGTCGACCATATGAAGGCCGCCGCGCCGACCGCCTCCTCGCCGATGCCGCGCAGGGGGTCGACGACCGTCATGGGGAGTCTGACCACCGCGTAGTCGGGGTGCAGGACGACCAGTTCCAGGGGCGGGACCTTGTTCAGCGGGACGCCCTCGATGCCGGTGAGGACCATCGCCGCCATCGTCTCCGGCTTGATCTTGGTGAACATGCCGTTCATCCCGAGCTCGTCGCCGCCGAGTTCCTCGGGGCGCATCGAGATCGGGACGCGGGCTGCGGTCGCACCGTCCGGTGCGCCGAAGTACTTGTACGTCACCCCCACCCGACCACCATTCCTGCTCCCCGGCCTCAGCCGGTCGACCCGTCGGTCGGCCCGCTCCAGTTCCTCACTCGGTCCACCCGGCCCGCCCGGTACAACGTGTCCGTGACGTGGTTCGTTCGATTCCTCCGCCTCGCGTCGGTGCCTTCCCCGATGGGCACGCCGAGGACCCAGGTCGTCAGTCCCCTCGCCCAGTCCGCCACCGCGATGCATATCTCCACCCGAGTGCTGTTCCAGGACGCGCAACCCCCGCCGCGCAACCCGATCATCGTGTCAGTGACCTCCCCCACGGCCGCCCGCCGAAACGTGCGTTGAAACACCTGTCCGCAGGCCTTCGCAGCCTCTGAACAGGCCTCCGTAGGCCTATCCGTACACCAATCCGTAACCCATCCGCACACTCATCCGCACGCCATCCGTACACCTATACGTACGCCAGGGCCGGGTGAGCTGTGTGTATCAGCATTCAGTTTCGCAGATCACACCGGGCAGGGGGGCGTCCGTGACTGTCTGCCGGGTCAGGGACGGGCTCGGTGCAGGGCCGGAAGCAGGCCCGGAGCAGGGCCGGAAGCAGGCAGGGAGCGGTCCGGGAGGCAGGTCGGGCGCGGGGCGACAGTGGCCTCGCCGTCCCCGTCGTCCACTGGCCTACCCTGAGGTGGTCACTGGCAACCGGAGTCCGAGTAGTCGGGGAAGGTCGGAGAAGTCGCAGGTCATGAGCGAATATCCCTATGCATACGAGGTGCCTGTCTCGCAGGCCCTGTTCGACCGCGCGGCCGCCGTCACACCGGGTGGTGTGAACTCCCCGGTGCGTGCCTTCCGCGCGGTGGGCGGAACGCCCCGGTTCATGGTGTCCGGCACCGGCCCGTATCTGACGGACGCCGACGGGCGTGAGTACGTCGACCTCGTCTGTTCCTGGGGGCCCATGATCCTCGGGCATGCGCACCCGGACGTGATCGCCGCCGTGCAGGACGCCGTCGCGCGCGGGACCTCCTTCGGTACGCCCGGTGAGGGCGAGGTCGCGCTCGCCGAGGAGATGGTCGCCCGGATCGAGCCCCTGGAGCAGGTGCGGCTGGTGTCCAGCGGCACCGAGGCCACCATGTCGGCCATCCGGCTCGCCCGCGGGTTCACGCGCCGCAGCAAGGTGATCAAGTTCGCCGGGTGTTACCACGGTCACGTGGACTCGCTGCTCGCCGCCGCCGGATCGGGAGTCGCGACCTTCGCGCTGCCCGACACCCCCGGCGTCACCGGCGCCCAGGCCGGCGACACGATCGTCCTGCCGTACAACGACCTCGACTCCGTGCACGCCGCCTTCCGGGCCCACCCCGGTGAGATCGCCTGCGTGATCACCGAGGCATCCCCGGGCAACATGGGCGTCGTACCGCCGCTGCCCGGCTTCAACCAGGGGCTGAAGGACGCGTGCGCCGCGAACGGCGCCCTGTACGTCTCCGACGAGGTCATGACCGGCTTCCGGACCAGCAGGGCCGGTTGGTACGGCATCGACGGCGTCCGGCCCGACCTGATGACCTTCGGCAAGGTCATGGGCGGTGGCTTCCCGGCCGCCGCCTTCGGCGGGCGCACCGATGTGATGGAGCACCTCGCGCCCGCCGGGCCCGTCTACCAGGCCGGCACCCTCTCCGGGAACCCGGTCGCCACCGCCGCCGGCCTCGCCCAGCTGCGGCTCCTCGACGACGCGGCGTACGAGACGGTCGACGCCGTGTCGGCGCAGGTGCAGGCGCTGGTCTCGGACGCGCTCGCCAAGGAGGGGGTCGCGCACACGGTGCAGAACGCCTCCAACATGTTCAGCGTCTTCTTCACGGACCGGCCGGTGCGCACCTACGAGGACGCCAAGGCGCAGGAGTCGTACCGTTACACCGCGTTCTTCCACTCGCTGCTGGCGAACGGCGTCTATCTGCCGCCGTCGTCCTTCGAGTCCTGGTTCGTGTCCACGGCCCACGACGAGCGGGCCATCCAGCGGATCGCCGACGCCCTTCCGGCGGCGGCCCGAGCGGCAGCGGAGGCCACCGCAGCATGAGCAACAGCACCAGCGACATCACCGTCGTCCACCTCATGCGGCACGGCGAGGTCGCCAACCCCGACGGTGTCCTCTACGGCCGTCTCGCGGGCTACCACCTCTCGGAGCTGGGCCGGCAGATGGCCGACCGGGTCGCCGAGCACCTCGCCGCCCGCGACATCAGTCACGTCGGCGCCTCCCCGCTGGAGCGGGCGCAGGAGACGGCCACGCCGATCGCCAAGGCACACGGGCTGGACATCGCCACCGACGAGCGGCTCATCGAGGCCGAGAACGTCTTCCAGGGCAAGGCCTTCGGTGTCGGCGACGGGGCGCTGCGGCGGCCGGAGAACTGGAAGCACCTGGTCAACCCCTTCAAGCCGTCCTGGGGTGAGCCGTACGTCGACCAGGTCGTGCGCATGATGGGCGCGCTGAACCTGGCGAAGGACCAGGCGCGCGGGCACGAGGCCGTGCTCGTCAGTCACCAGCTGCCGATCTGGATCGTGCGGTCCTACGTCGAGAAGCGGCGGCTGTGGCACGACCCGCGCAAGCGGCAGTGCACGCTCGCCTCCCTGACCTCCTTCACGTATCAGGGCGACAAGATCGTCTCCGTCGGCTACAGCGAGCCGGCCCGCGATCTCGTCCCCGCGCATCTCCTCGCCGGAGCCAGGCCGGTGAAGGGGCAGGGGCAGGGCAAGGCTTTCGGGGCGTAAGGAGACCTCCTTCGGGGCGAAGGAAAACCCTCTTCGGCGCGTAGAGAAACCCCCTTCGGGGCTCGACGCGAGGTCTCTCGTCGAGCGGAGGTCTCTCGTCGAAGCGAGGCCCCAAGGCGTAACCCCTTCCCCGGACGCCTCTTGTTACCAAATCCATAAGTCTCGCAGGAACCTCCCCGTTCGCCGCCTCCTCTGATTGGGTGACCACCCACCAGAGGGACATGACGAACGGGGATGCGATGCGCACTCTCTCCCGCAGGGGAATGCTCGGGCTCGGCGCGGGCGCCGCGGCCACCGTAGGACTCGGCGGCTGCGGAACCTTCACCTCGTCGGACAAGCCGGGCCGTGCGGGAGATTCCGGGAGCGACCGTCCCAGCAGTAGTCCCAAGCCCGCCGCCCGCCCCCTCGGTGACGGCTCCACCTCCTTCACCGGCAAGCAGCCCCACCAGCCGGCGAAGCCGGAGCCGTTGGAGCCCGGGCAGACCCCGCCGCAGTTCGTCGTCTTCTCCTGGGACGGTGCCGGCGAGGTCGGCAACGGCCTCTTCCCGCGCTTCCTGGACCTCGCCAAGGAGCACGGCGGGAGCATGACCTTCTTCCTCTCCGGGCTGTATCTGCTGCCGGAGTCGAAGAAGCGGCTCTACGACCCGCCGAACAACCAGCGCGGCGCCTCCGACATCGGCTATCTCAGCGACGACCACGTCAAAGCCACCCTGGCCAACGTCCGGCGGGCATGGCTCGAAGGGCACGAGATAGGCACCCACTTCAACGGGCACTTCTGCTCCGGCCACGGCACGGTCGGCGACTGGACGCCCCAGCAGTGGCGCAGCGAGATCGACCAGGCGAAGGGCTTCGTCAAGGAGTGGCGGACCAACACCGGCTGGAGCGATCTGCTGGCCCTGCCGTTCGACTACGACAAGGAACTCGTCGGCGCCCGCACGCCCTGTCTGCTCGGCCAGAACAACCTGCTGCCCACCGCCCGCGAGCTCGGCTGGCGCTACGACGCCTCCTCGCCGGGCGGCCGTCAGACGTGGCCGGACAAGCAGCAGGGGATCTGGGACCTGCCGTTGCAGCAGATACCTTTCCCCGGCCACAGCTTCGAGGTCCTCTCGATGGACTACAACATCCTCGCCAACCAGTCGGTCAACTCCACCAAGGCGCCCGCCTACAACTATCCGGGCTGGCGGAAGCAGGCCTCGCAGGCGTACATCCAGGGATTCAAGCGGGCATACGAGACAAACCGCGCCCCCTTCTTTGTCGGCAACCACTTCGAGCAGTGGAACGGCGGCATCTACATGGACGCCGTGGAGGCGGCCTTCAAGTACATCGCGCGGGAGAAGGAGAAGGGCGAGGACGTCCGCCTGGTCTCCTTCCGGCAGTTCGTGGACTGGATGGACGTACAGAAGCCCGAGGTGCTCGCCAAGCTCCGCACGCTCGATGTCGGCCAGGAGCCCACCGGGGGCTGGAAGGAATTCCTGAGGGTCACGCCGTCGAGCGGCTCGACCGCCTCCGGGCAGCCCGCCTCAGGGCAGGCCACCTCCGGGTAGCCCGCCTCCGGCTTGGCCGCCTCCGGGCAGCTCGCCTCCCGGTAGCCCGCCTGATATGCGGGTTTCCACCGGCAAGGGGGGTGCGCAAGATCCCCGGAACGGACATGCGAAACTTTTCACATGAGTGCCGCCCGTAGTCGCACCCGTGTCCGCTTCACCCTGCTCACCGCCGGTGCCGTGGCCGCCGTCGCACTGACCCTGTCCTCGTGCAGTTCCGGCGGCACCTCGGGCGGTGGCGGCAACACCAACTTCATCACCGGGGCCAACGGCATCGCCACCGTCGACAAGGGCGAGCGGGCCGACGTCCCCGAGCTGTCCGGCAAGACCGTCGACGGCGGTCAGGCGGACGTCGCCGACTACAAGGGCAAGGTCGTCGTTCTCAACGTGTGGGGCTCCTGGTGCCCACCCTGCCGTGCCGAGGCGAAGAACTTCGAGACGGTCTACCAGGACGTGAAGGACCAGGGCGTCCAGTTCGTCGGCATCAACACCCGCGACGCCAGGGTCAGTCTGGCCAGGTCCTTCGAGAAGGAGTTCGGCGTCAGCTACCCGAGTCTCTACGACCCGACCGGCAAGCTGATGCTCCGCTTCAAGAAGGGCACGCTCAACCCGCAGGCCATCCCGTCGACGCTGATCATCGACCGGGACGGCAAGGTCGCCGCGCGCACGTTGCAGGCACTCAGCGAGGAGAAGCTGCGGGCCATGCTCAAGCCGGTCCTCGCGGAGAAGTGACGTGACCGCGGTGTCCACACTCGCCGCGGGGGGCCTCAACGGCACGGTGCTCAACGGCGCCCTGCTGGTGGCCCTGCCCATCGCGCTGCTGGGCGGTCTCGTCTCCTTCTTCTCCCCGTGCGTCCTGCCGCTCGTCCCCGGCTATCTCTCCTACGTCACCGGCGTCGCCGGCACCGACCTGGCGGAGGCCCGGCGCGGGCGGATGGTCGCCGGCGCCTCGCTCTTCGTGCTCGGCTTCACCGCCGTGTTCGTCTCCAGCGGGGCCCTGTTCGGGTACTTCGGCGAGACACTCCAGGACCAGAGAAGCGTCACGTCCAAGGTGCTGGGCGTGCTCATGATCCTCATGGGTGTCTTCTTCATGGGGCTGATGCCCTGGATGACCCAGCGGGAGTTCCGGCTGCACAAGCGGCCCGCGACCGGGCTGATCGGTGCCCCGTTCCTCGGCGCGATGTTCGGCATCGGCTGGACCCCGTGCATCGGTCCCACGCTCGCCTCCGTGCTGACCTTGTCCTCCCAGCAGGGGAGCGCGGGCCGTGGGGCCATACTGACCGTCGCGTACTGCCTCGGTCTGGGCATACCGTTCGTACTGGCCGCGGTCGCCTTCCGCAAGGCCCTCGGGGCCTTCGGCTGGATCAAGCGCCACTACGCCTGGGTCATGCGGATCGGCGGCGCCATGATGATCGCGACCGGCCTGCTGCTGCTGACCGGGGCGTGGGACAGCATCGTGCAGGAGATGCAGACCTGGTCCAACGGCTTCACTGTGGGGATCTGATCGATGAGCAAGACCACACCGCCCGCCGCCGCCGAGCGGGCCGAGGACCAGGACGTCGGCGCGGCCCGCTCCCAGCTCTCCACCGCCCCCCAGGAGGACGCTCCCGGTCTGCCCACCCTGGGCGTCATCGGCTGGGCCCGCTGGTTCTGGCGTCAGCTCACCTCGATGCGGGTCGCGCTGCTGCTGCTCCTGCTGCTGTCGCTCGGCGCGATCCCCGGCTCGCTGATCCCGCAGTCCGGGACCGACGCGACGAAGGTCGCCGACTTCCAGAAGAACCACACGTTCCTCGGGCCGGTCTACGACAAGCTCGGTCTCTTCCACGTCTACAGCTCGGTGTGGTTCTCGGCGATCTACATCCTGCTGTTCATCTCCCTCATCGGCTGCATCGTGCCCCGCAGCTGGCAGTTCGTGGGCCAGCTGCGCGGCCGCCCGCCGGGCGCTCCCCGGCGCCTGACCCGGTTGCCCGCCTACACCACCTGGCGCACCGAGGCCGAGCCGGAGCAGGTCCGCGAGGCCGCGCTCACCCTGCTGAAGAAGCGCCGCTTCCGCGCCCACCTCGCCGGTGACGCCGTCGCCGCCGAGAAGGGCTACCTGCGGGAGACCGGCAACCTCGCCTTCCACATCGCGCTGGTCGTGATGCTGGTCGCCTTCGCCTGGGGCCAGCTGTTCAAGTCCGAGGGCAACAAGCTGGTCGTCGAGGGCGACGGCTTCTCCAACACCCTCACGCAGTACGACGACTTCAAGTCCGGGAACCTCTTCACCCAGGACGACCTGGACCCGTTCAGCTTCAACCTGGACAAGTTCACCGGCACCTACGAGCCGTCCGGCCCGAACCGGGGCACCCCGCGCACCTTCCAGGCCGCCGTCGACTACAGCATCGGCGCCTACGGCAAGGACAAGAAGACCACCATCAAGGTCAACGAGCCGCTCCAGGTCGGCGACTCGAAGGTCTACCTCACCGCCCACGGCTACGCGCCGGTCATCACCGTGCGCGACGGCAAGGGCGAGGTCGTCTTCCAGGACGCCGTAGCGCTGCTGCCGCTCGACTCCAATGTCACCTCCACCGGTGCGATCAAGGTCATGGACGGCTACCGCAACGCCAAGGGACAGAAGGAACAGCTCGGCTTCCAGGCCGCGTTCCTGCCGACCTACGGCGGCGGCACCTCGGTGGTCTCGCAGTTCCCGGCACTGACGAACCCGGTACTCAACCTGGAGGCCTACCACGGCGACCTCGGGGTCGACGCGGGCATCCCGCAGAGCGTGTACCAGCTCGACAAGACCAATCTGAAGGGGTTCAAGGACTCCAAGGGCAAGCAGCTGCGGAAGAACCTGCGGCCCGGGCAGACCATGCAGCTCCCGAACGGCGCCGGCTCGGTCACCTTCGAAAAGGGGATCAAGGAGTGGGCGAACTTCCAGGTCACCCGCCAGCCCGGCAGCGGCTGGGCGCTCGGCGGCGCCTTCGTCGCCATCTTCGGCCTCGCCGGCTCCCTGTTCATCCAGCGCCGCCGCGTGTGGGTGCGCGCTGCGCGCACCGCTGACGGGGTGACGGTCATTGAAATGGCCGGCCTCGGCCGCAGCGAGTCCGCCAAGGTGCCCGAGGAACTCGGCGACCTCGCCGGGATCCTGTACGACCAGGCACCGGGCGCCCCCGAGCCAGAAGACCCCTCCGAAGACGCCCCCGAAGGCCCCTCCGAAGGCCCCTCCGAAGGCCCCTCCGAAGAGCCCTCCACCCCCGACTCCACCTCCGACTCCGACGTCGTACCTGCTGAAGGGGCTGAGACGAAATGACTCTCGCCGCCGCAACGAACGAAAACCTCGCGCACCTCAGCAACACGCTGATCTACTCCGCGATGGCCGTCTACACGCTCGCCTTCTTCGCCTACATCACCGAATGGATCTTCGGCAGCCGCAGCAAGATCGGCCGCACCGCGGCCGCGCTCACCGGCGATACGGCCTCGAAGGCGCAGGCGCCGGCCGTGACGGTGAAGAAGGCCGGCACCACCGCCGTACTGGAACGGCCCAAGGTCGTCGTACGGGCCGCGGCCGGGGCGCGGGACGTGCCGGACGGGCCAGGGGCGCACGGCGGGGACGAGCAGGGCGACCTCTACGGGCGTATCGCCATCTCGCTCACCGTGCTCGCGTTCCTCATCGAGTTCGGCGGGGTGTTCGCCCGGGCTCTCTCGGTGCAGCGGGCGCCGTGGGGCAACATGTACGAGTTCAACATCACCTTCTCCACCGTGGCCGTGGGCGTGTACCTGACGCTGCTCGCGCTGCGGAAGAACGTGCGCTGGCTCGGGCTGTTCCTGATCACGACGGTCCTCCTCGATCTCGGCATCGCCGTCACTGTCTTGTACACCGCCAGCGACCAGTTGGTTCCCGCCCTCCACTCGTACTGGCTGTACATCCACGTCTCGACCGCGATCCTGTGCGGCGCGGTCTTCTACGTGGGCGCCGTCACCACGATCCTGTACCTGTTCAAGGACTCGTACGAGAACAAGCTCGCGAACGGCGGCACCCCCGGCACCTTCGCCACGTCGTTCCTGGAGCGGCTGCCGTCCTCGGCGTCCCTGGACAAGTTCTCCTACCGCGTCAACGCGGCCGTCTTCCCGCTGTGGACGTTCACGATCATCGCGGGCGCGATCTGGGCGGGCGACGCCTGGGGCCGTTACTGGGGCTGGGACCCCAAGGAGACCTGGGCGTTCATCACCTGGGTCGCCTACGCCTGCTACCTGCACGCCCGCGCCACGGCCGGCTGGAAGGGCCGCAAGGCCGCCTACCTGGCCCTGATCGCGTTCGCCTGCTGGCTGTTCAACTACTACGGCGTCAACATCTTCGTCGGCGGCATGCACTCCTACGCCGGGGTCTGACACCCGGGCACCCTCGCGGCGAAGGCCGGTTCCCGTGACCCACCTGGGTCACGGGAACCGGCCTTCGCCAGGTGAGACGTACCGCCCCGTCAGCCCACCGTGATGGAGTCCAGCTTCGCCCGCAGATAGGCGTGCGAGTCGACGGGTTCGTACGCCACCCGCCCCACCGGCGCCGGGACGGACTCCACGCGGGTTCCCGGGGTGCACTCGCCGAAGTAGACGAGGGACATCAGCTCCTCGGCGGGCGCGTCGGCCGGCGGCGGCAGCACCCGGTGCCGGCCGGACCGCCACCGGTCACCGGTCCACCGGGCCATCAGGTCACCGATGTTGATGGTGAACGCGTCCGGATCGTGGGGCGCGTCCTCCCAGCCGCCCTCGTCCGTGTACACCTGCAGGCCGCCCTTTCCGGCCTGCCGGTCGAGGATCGTCACCGTCCCGAAGTCGGTGTGCGGGCCGATGCGGAACTGACCGGGCTCCGGCTCGCCGACGACGTCGGTCCCCGGATACCAGTTGATGTTGAAGCCGTACGTCGGATGGTCCATGTGCCGGGAGAAGAAGCCGGGTCCGAGTCCGAGCGCCTCGCCCAGCAGCGACAGCAGCTCCTTCTCCAGGTCCGCCATCCGGGCCAGGTACTCCTCGCACAGCACCTGGAGCTCCGGCACCTGGGCGGGCCACACGTTCGGCGCGTACCACTCCGCGTTGACGACCGGGTCGTCGAACGCCTCGTGTGTCGCGAAGGTCAGCGACTCCTTCAGGTCGGGCGGCGTCGGCGTCCCCTCCGCGTACCCGTTCGCCTCCGCCCCCGGCCCGAGCCAGCCGCGCCCGCCGACCTGCGCGGTGTACGGCTGCTTCACCTCGACGGGCATCCGGAAGAACGCCCGCGCGGCCTCCCGGATCCCGGAGCGCAGGGCCGGGTCCACCCTGTGCCCGGTGACCAGCAGGAACCCGGCGGTCTGCAGGGCCTCGTCGACGGTCCGGGCGATCTCGGCACGGGCGTCCGGGCCACCGCTCAGCCAGGGCTTCAGGTCGATCGTGGGGATGCGGGGCTTACTCACCGATGTCCTCGTTCCACAGTGCCGGATGGTTCTTGATGAAGTCGCGCATCATCGCGACGCACTCGGGATCGTCGAGCAGCACGATCTCCACGCCGGCCTCCGCCAGCCAGTCGTGGCCGCCGTGGAAGGTGACCGCCTCGCCGATCACCACCCGGGAGATCCCGAACTGGCGGACCAGGCCCGAGCAGTACCAGCACGGCGAAAGGGTCGTCACCATCGTCGTACCGCGATACGACCGCTGCCGTCCCGCCGCCCGGAAGGCGGACGTCTCCGCGTGCATGGAGGGGTCGTCGTCCTGGACGCGGCGGTTGTGGCCGCGGCCGAGGAGGGTGCCGTCGGGGCCGTGGAGGGCGGCGCCGATGGGGATGCCGCCCTCGGCGAGGCCGGCGCGGGCCTCCTCGACGGCGCCGGCGAGCCAGGTGCGTGCCGTCACCTGATCCAGAGGGTTCATGGGGTCCCTGGGGTCCATAAGATCCATGCCTTCAATCTCCTGCGGCCGAAACACGAGGGCAACGTGCGGAAAGTACTCTCCCGGCATCCCGCAGCCGGACGAACTGTCAGCGCCCTGGAGGTGCCCGTGCCCGCACTCACCCTCCGTGATGTCCTGGCCCTCGACCTGGTACGGGCCGCCGAGCCCGAACTGCTGGCCGGGGAGAGTGCCCTGGACCGCCCCGTGCGCTGGGTCCACTCCAGTGAGGTCTACGAGGGCGCCAACTTCCTGGACGGCGGCGAACTGCTCCTCACCAACGGCTTCGGGCTGACGGACGCCGACGACGAGGTCCGCCGCCGCTATGTGCGTGAGCTGGCGGCCCGGGGCGCGACCGGACTCGCGGTGGAGGTGGGCCGCTCCCTGCCCAGCATGCCGGCGGAGGTGACCGACGAGGCCCGTCGGCTCGGCCTGCCGCTGCTCGCCCTGCACCGGGTCGTGCCCTTCGTGCGCATCACCGAGGCCGCGAACCGGGCGATCGTGGCGCGGGGCCTGTCGGGCCGCTCCGTGGTCCGTCCGTGGGGCGACGATCATACGGCGGCCCTGCTGGCGGACCTGGCGGACCGGGCCGCGCTCAGCCAGCCGGAGGCGGAGGCGAGGTCCGCGCTGGCCGGGTTCCACCCCGGCCCCGGAGCCCGGGTGGTCGGGGTGTCCCTGCACGGCACACGGGACGTGAGCACGGTCGACCGGGCGGTACGGCTGCTCGGCGGGGCCGGCGGGGCAAGCGTGATGCGGGCGGCCTTCCCCGGCGATGTCCTGGCACTGCTCGCGCTCAACGGCAACAACCGGCCCGGCGACCCCATCCGCACCATCCAGGACGCCTTCCGCACCGCAGCCGACCCCGGACACACCACCGCCCGCCCCGGCCGCACCGGAGCCGACCCCGGACACACCACCGCCCGCCCCGGCCGCACCGCAGCCGGTCCCCGGCTCACCGTCGCCGTGGGCCACGCCGTCACCGCCGACGGCGGCTGGCTGCGCTGGAGCGACACGCTGCGGGCGGCCCGTACGACACTGGAGCTGGCGCTGACCGTCCCCGCCGCCGAACCCGGCATTCCGGACGGCCCCTTGGTGACGTCCTCCCGCGCCCTCGCCCTGGAACGGGAGCTGACCCGGGGCGGTGTGGAAGCCAACCGGGAGCGCCTGGCGCGGCTGGTCCAGCACGCCCTGGGCCCCCTGCTCGCCTGGGAGGCGGCCCACCCCAGCGACCTCGTCCGCACCCTGGAAATCCACCTCCGCCACGGCTGCTCCCCCACCCGCACAGCCGCCCTGCTCCACATCGGGCGCCAGTCCCTCTACCAGCGGCTGGAACGCATCGAGTCCCTCCTCGGCCTGGAGATCGACGACCCGGACCTGCTGGGGGAACTGCTGTCGGCGTCCTGTGCGCACCGCGTCGTACGGGGGACCGGGACGACCCGGGTAGCTCTGCGCACGGCGGCCTGAAACCGCCGGGAATCTCTTTCTGGGCGTCTCCGCCGACGGGTGCCGGCGCTATAAGCCCAGTAGTTACCGTGCGCGATCCAGGTGAGGTCACTATTCGGCCGTGACCGAAAAGAATGCAGAGACGGTAGGCAGGTGTTCAGGCCGGGCGGCAAGAATCCATCGCCGTGTGGAATGTGATGGTCTATTGTCTCCGATAGGAATTCGCGCGGGGGCATTGGTATGTAGTAAGTGCTCAGGCTGAGGCTCCGGCGGCTCCAGGAGCAGCCGTTGTCGACGAGTTCCGATGCCGTTGAAGCCGTTGAGGCTATACCTTCCGCCATCCGCGGTCAGTGTGCACTTCGCGCATCTCTGGCGCTCCGTGCTGCCCAACGGCCGGTCCGAAAGCTCCTTTTCATGGCTATGGACCGCTGATGTCGGTCCGCACCGCTACCCCGGGGGCCTGAACACCTTCATGACTTCCCACTTAGCCGTTCTCCGGCGCTGTCTGCCTGTCTGGGCGATTTCGATGCTGTGGACTCTCGCCTTCGGCCTGTGGGGACTGTCCCGGCAGCACAGCGTGTGGCGGGACGAGGCGGCGACCTGGCAGGTGGCCCGACGGTCGGCAGCCGACATCTGGTACATGCTCGGGCATGTCGACGCCGTGCACGGGCTCTATTACCTACTGATGCACGGACTCTTCGCATGCTTCGGGCCCACTACCACGACCCTGCGGCTGCCCTCCGTGCTGGCGATGGCGGTGGCGGCGGCCTGTGTGACGGCCATCGGCCACCGGCTGGCAGGGGCCTGGGCCGGCCTGGGCGGAGGGCTGGCGTTCGGGCTGCTTCCGGCCGTGCAGTTCTATCTCCAGGAAGGCCGCTCGTACGCGCTGGTCGCGGCCGCGGCCGCGCTCTCGACACTGCTGTTGGTGAGGGTGTCCGAGGCGCGTGGTGGAGCGATGCGCTGGGCGGCGTACGGCGGCACGGTCCTGCTGTGCGGGCTGCTGAACTGGCTGTCGCTGCTGATACTTCCCGCGCACGCGGCGACGCTGCTGTGGACGCGGCCCCGGCGTGAGATCTGGACAGGCTGGGCCGCTGCCTCGGTGGGCGCTACGGCGTGTGTGGTGCCGTTGATCCTTTTCAGCCGAGGCCAGTCCGAGCAGATTTCGTGGATACCACCGCTGACCTGGCACATGATGATCGGCCCGGCGGTCCTGCTGACGATCGGCGGCCTCGGAGCCCTGCTGGACCGGCCGAAGGCAGGCCGACTGTCGGCGGCGGCCGTCGGGCTGCCACTGCTGGCCGTGCCGCAGATCGGTCTGACAGGTCTCTCGCTGGTCCAGCCGCTGTTCCTGGACCGGTACGTCCTGTTCAGCCTGCTGGGTCTGGCACTGCTGATCGGTGCGGCGCTGGGTGCGGCGATACGGGCAGCCACACCGCGCTTCCCCAGAGCGTCGACGTGGATCCTCCCCGTGGTGATCGCCGGATCGGTACTGGCGCTGCTGCCGCAGTCGCTTGCCAAGCGGTCTCCGTCGAGCCGGGTGGACGACGTACTGGCGGTGGCAGCAGACGTGCGGCGTCTGAAGGCGACCGGGGACGCGGTCCTCTTCGTTCCGGCGGCGCGACGCGACACCAAGTCGGTCTCCCCCGGCGCCTTCACCGGTCTGCGGGACCTCGCTCTGACCCAGAGCCCGGAGGACTCCGGGACTCTCAAGGGTGTGGAGGCCGGACCAGCCCGAATACGGGCTGCGATGCTGGCCCAGCGGCGGATCCTGCTGGTCACGGACTCGACGAGGGTGGCGAAACCGGCGTCGGCGGAACGCGACAGGGTGAAGATCTCCGTGCTGCGGGAGTACTTCAGGGCGGGGGCGGACAAGCAGGTCCGCGGTCGGAGGGTGACGGTGTACGAGCGGCTCGGGCCGGATGCGTGATCCACGTAGGCAGTTGTAAGGCGTCAGGCAGTTGTAAGGCGTCAGGCAGTTGCAAGGCGTCAGGCAACGGTGGAGAGATAGCTGTAGAGCGCGCCCGCGCCTTCGAGCATCGCGTGCGTACGAGCCGTCAGGGCCTCTCCGCGTGCGCCGACGGCCGCCCGCAACGCCTCAGTGCTTCCCTCCCGCCGCAGCCCCTCCAGGACCGGCCGGATCTGGTCCAGGAGATAGTGATTGCGCCGCAGGGTGTGGATGAGACGGGCATCGCGCACATCGGCCGGGCTGTACACGCGGTATTTGGTCCCCCGCTCCCGATCCGGCGTGATCAGCCCCGCTGCCTCCCACACCCGTAGCGCGGACGTCCGTACGCCGATCAGCGCGGCCACCTCCCCGATACGCAGGCCCGACGAGGGCAGTGCCGCGGGGTGGTCCCTGGCCAGCGCTTCGAGTGCCTTGCTCGCCGCGCGCAGCGACTCCCGTTCCTGGTGCAGCGCGGCGTGCGCGGCGTCGACACCGCCCGCCTCCTCGCCGTACTCCAACGCCTCGTCGACGCGGGCCACTCCGTGGTGACGATCGAGCACAACCTGGACGTCATCCGCGCCTCCGACTGGCTGATCGACCTGGGACCGGCGGGCGGGGCGGCCGGGGGTTCGGTGGTCGCGGAGGGGACACCGGAAGAGGTGGCGACGGCGGACGCTTCACGGACGGGCGGCTTTCTTCAACCCGGCCTCTCCGGCACCGCATGGTCCGCGAAGGTGTGGCGGTAGCGCAGGTGCCGGGTCTCCTGGGTGGGCCGCGTTGTCCGCGACAGCACGAACCCTGACGGCGCCGTCCTCCTGGATGGTCTTCTGTTCCGCTGTTCCGCTGTTCCGCCTGGGCCGCTTACGTCCGTTCTGCGCTGATCTCCGTTATCCGGTAACGGAGTTCGGCTCCCCCTATGCTGGGCCTGCCCACACAGGCAGAGCACGCCAGGAGGAACTTGTGTCAGCGCTGGAGTCGGACGACCCGCGCTCCGTCGGCGACTACCGGATCCTCAACCGGCTCGGCGCGGGCGGCATGGGCCGGGTTTTCCTCGGGCGTTCACCGGGCGGACGGCTCGTCGCGGTCAAGGTGGTGCACGCGGACCTGCTGCGCAGGCCGGAGTTCCGCACCCGGTTCCGGCGTGAGGTGCAGGCGGCCCGGATGGTCAGCGGAGCGTTCACGGCGCCGGTCATCGACGCCGACCCGGACGCGCCGCTGCCGTGGCTGGTCACCAGCTACATCGCCGGGCCGTCGCTGGAGCAGGCGGTCGCGGAGCGCGGGCCGCTCGATGCGGGGGCCGTGCTGGGGCTGGCGGCCGGGCTGGCCGAGGCGCTGGTGTCGATCCACAGCGTGAACCTCGTCCACCGCGACCTCAAGCCGTCCAACGTGCTGCTCGCGGAGGACGGACCCCGGGTCATCGACTTCGGGATCGTGCGCAGTGTCGAGAGCGATTCGACCACGGGGACCGGACACATCGCGGGCTCGCCCGGGTTCATGTCCCCGGAGCAGATCAACGGCGGCAGGGTCACCCCGGCCACTGACATCTTCTGCCTCGGCGCGGTCCTCACCTTCGCGGCTACCGGTGGCAATCCGTTCGGCAGCGGACCGACGCCCGCGCTCCTCTACCGCGTCGTCCACAACGAACCCGATGTCGCGTCCGTCGCCGACCCGACCGTGCGCGCCCTGATCGCCGCCTGCCTGGCCAAGGACCCGGCACGCCGCCCCACCCCGCGCGAGATCCTCGGGTGGGTCGGCTCGACGGGCGCCGAGACGACGACGCTCTTGCGGCACACCGGCCAGTGGCCCTCGGCCGTGGACCCGGCCCACGTGTCCGGTCCCCTCGGCGCCGCCGCCGACGGCGACGATGTCACCGGCGCGTTCGGCACGGACCCGTCGGCCCACACCGACGTCCTCCGGGCCTTCCCGCACGACGGCTTCCTTGATCCGACGGCAGGCCCTCAGACAGCCTCGCCTCCCCACCAGGCGGTGGCCTCCCGCATCCCCCTGGCCTCCCAGCAGGCGGCGGATCCCGGGACCGTATCGGCTCCACACCAGCCCACGGCGCCCCACTCGTACCACCCGCACCCGGCCACCCGCGTCGACCCCACCTGGCCGTCGCTGCCCGGCGATCCGAGCGGGCCGACCAAGTCCGGGGAGCCGCCCAGCGTGCACGGGCACGGGCACGGGCACGGGCACGATGACCCTGGCGGTCGTAGCCGCCGAGTCTTCCTGTTCTCCGGGGCCGGGGCGGTCGCCGCGGTCGGGGTCGGGACCGGGTTCTGGTTCAACCGGCCCGGGGATGACAAGAAGAAGGGCCGTGACGCGGCCCGGACCGGCGCCTCGCCCTCTTCCTCCGCTTCCGCCGTCACCGCCCTCCCGCGCGCCGTCGGAATCTGGCCCCTCGACGAGATTTCCGGTGCGCTCGCGCGGGACACCGTCGCCGGGAACGACGGCACCGCGACCGACGTGCGATGGGCGACCGGTGACGGCGGGGGCGCCGAGTTCGACGGGAGCCGGAGTCAGATCGTCACCGGGGGGCCGGTGCTCAAGACCGGTGCGGGGCGGAGCTTCACGGTGGCCGCCTGGGTGCGGCTCTCCGCCGTGCCGGGGTCCTTCGCCACCGCCGTGAGTCAGGAGGCCGGCTCCGCCAGCGGCTTGTACCTTCAGTACTCCAGCGATGAGAAGCGCTGGGCCTTCGCCCGCCCTGGCCTGCGCGCCGTCAGCTACACCGTGCCCGCCGCGGACGCCTGGACCCATCTGATCGGCGTCTGCGACGGCCCGGGCCGCAAGCTGCGGCTGTACGTCAACGGCGTCCAGGAGGCGGCCGTCGAGGACACCAACCCGACCCCCGCTCCCGGCCCCCTCATGATCGGCCGCGCCACCTACAACGGACAGGCCGGCGACTTCTTCCCGGGCACCATCAGGGACGTACGCGTCTTCGACCAGGCCCTCACCGCCACCCGCGTCGCCCTCGTGGCGGTAGCCCTGCGCGGTTAGCCGCAAGATCAGCTCGGGCATGGCTGCCTCCTCGGCGATCACAATGTCGAGGTCGATGATCGGCTTGGCGGTGCAGCCGGGCACGGCTGTACTTCCGACATGCTCGATGGATACAGCCAGGTCCGCACTGGCCAAGTACCAGGCGCACATGAACTGGTGGCACGCCCATACGTTGAGCCCCAAGGACACGCGAGACCTGATCCACTCCATCGCCCGGCAGCTCTGACCCCGAGAGGGAACGCCATGGCCGACATCCGCTGGGAAGACCCCTTCTGCGCCGAAGGCAACAACTGCTTCCGCATAGGCACCGACTCCCAGGGCAACGCCCACATCGCCATCGCCGGACACGAAGACCACCCGCTCACCGACTCCCGCGAAGCCCTCCGCGCCCTCATCCACGACATCAAGGCCGGCAAAGTCGACCACCTTCTGTAGGCCGCCACCTCCTACAGCACCCAACGCCCAATCCGTGCGCGCTCTCGCGCGCGACGGAGATTCACCTTTCAAAATTTGGATGGCGACTGTGTCGACACTCATTGAGTTAATACTCTTTGCTCTTTTCGCTTCTGCTGCTACAGCGACGGTTCGCGCGATCAGTGATAGGCGCGCCGAGAGGCGAAATGTCGGACTAGTGGAATCTGGTTCTGCGTCTTTTCCGTGTCGAATTTACTGGGGATCGGGCACTGGGGTGAAGGGGCCTGTCAACGGAAAGATCATCGCAGGGTTGGGCGGAGAATTGACATTCTCCCGGCGACGGCATGCGCCAGTGACACTTCCCAAGAGTGATTGGGTCGACCGTGAAGACAGCTGGCGTCCCGGCCTAGTCAATCTGCGCTATCCCGTACCTGGGAGGGGGGCCGTACGGATTTTACTCAACGAGAAGGATGCCGCTACGGTCCAAAGCCTGTTGCGCTACTGACTGGCCTTGGCCCCGAATCCTGAGAACGTCTTTCGCCACTTCCTTCTGCGTACTTGGTGTCGTGTGGAAGGTGTATTCGTAGGCGATCGAAACTCTCGGCGGCGGCGTTGTCCGCCGAGTTGTCGACAGCGCTTGTGAACTGTCGGACACCGGCCTCGGTGCTGGCGGCGCCATTTGTGCATGACGCCTGACCACCCGGACGACCGTCAAGGTCCAAGTGTCTCCGGTGCCCAAAATTCGAGGCAAGGCCCAGGGGCAGGGCACCCAGATCCCGGAAGCCACGGTTCACCGCAACCTCCTTGCCGGCCGCCCCGGCCCGTTCAGGCCCGGGACCCCAGCCGCCCCCGCACCGCCGCGTACAGTCCCGCGCTCACCGCGAACCCGACCAGCGGGGTGCTGTCTCCGAAGGACGGCCAGTGCTCGGGTACATAGCCGACGTACTTCTCCTGGTTGGAGAAGAGCGGGACGGACACCGCCACGCCGATCAACAGGGCGGCGACACCGGGCCAGTTGGCGAAGGTGCGGTCGCCGAGGCGGGCGGCCAGCACCTCGTCCGTCGTCGTACGGCCCTGGAGCCACCGCTCGACCAGGACGACCCCGAGCCACGGGCCCACCCAGTAGGCGATGACCAGCAGGAACGCCTCGTACGCCGACCCCGCGTCCGACAGGGACGCCCACGCGGCCGCCGTACCGGCGACCCCGGACAGCACAACCAGCGTGCCGCGGCCCAGCCAGGGCGGGAGCTTCAGGCCGAGGGACGTGATCGAGATGGCGGAGGAGTACACGTTCAGGGCGTTCGCGGAGACCGCGCCGAGGATGATGGCGAGCAGCACCAGGTCGCCCAGCCAGCCGGGGAGGTGACCGGTGAAGGCAGCGGTCGGGGTGGCGTCCTTCGGGGCCACGATCGTCGCGGAGGCCGCTCCGATGACGGCCACCACGGCGACCGACACGAAAAGGCCGACCGCCGGGTAGAGGACCGTCTTGAACTTGCTCGCCGTGCGCGGCAGATAGCGCGAGTAGTCCGTGGCGTACGGGTTCCAGCCCGCCGCGTACCCCCAGGCCGCGCTGAACGCCAGCAGGAACCCTCCGATGCCGCCGCCCGCGCCGCCCCCGCCCAGGTGGGCGTCCTTGAAGGTCCACACCCCGGCCAGCAGGAAGATCACCGCGAGCGCCGGGAACGCGTACTTCTCGAAGATGTGCACGAAGTTGTGGCCGATGAAGCCGATCAGGATCTCCGCCGCCACCACGAGCAGCAGCGAGGGCAGCGGACGCAGACCCGTCAGCGTGTTCAGCGCGAAGGCCGCGCTGACGCTGTTGACCGCGAACCAGCCGACGCCCGCGACCACCGCGTTGACGCCGGACGGCAGCACGTTGCCCTTGAAGCCGAAGGAGAAGCGGCCGATCACCATCTGCGGCACCCCGAACCGGGGCCCGTCCAGGGACAGGACGCCCTGGGCGATCGCCCCGACCGCGGTGCCGAGGAGAATGGCGGCCGTCGCCTGCCAGAAGCTCAGCCCGAAGAAGAGGACCGAGATCACGCCGATGTAGACCGTCGCGAACTCGATGTTCGGGGACGCCCAGGTCCACAGCAACTGCAGCGGGGAGCCGTGGCGTTCGGCGTCGGGGATCGGGTCCGCGCCCGCCGTCTCGACGGCGATGACCTTGTCACCGTATGCGGGGGCGAGGGTGCCGGCGGAGTCCGTGGAGTCCGTGGAGTCGGCGGGAGCAGTCGTCATGCGAGCCAAGTGTCCGGTCCGGGCAAGCTTTGGCCCAGAGGCGCATTGTCCGCTTCAAGAGGCTCGACGGCGTACAACCTGTAGGGTCCGGCGGCGACCGTAGGGCCGTAGGTCCGGCGGCGACCGTCGCGCCGTAGGTCCGGCGGCGACCGTAGGGCCGGCTGCGGCCCCGTCAGTCGCCCTGGGGGCCGTCGCCGCGCTTCTTCTTGTCCTCGTCCCCGCCGTCCCCGCCGCCCCCGTCGTCGCGGGTCTCGTCCTTCAGGGACTTGAGAAACTCCGGGTTGTCGTCGGGCGCCACCCACCGCTGCCCGCCGCCCCGCTTCCACGGCGAACCGAAGGAACCGGAGGAACCGGAGGAACCGGTAGAACCCGTAGAACCCGTAGAACCCGACGAGCCCGAAGAACCCGAGGAACCCGTGAAGCCGCCCGCGCCGGCCGGGTACCGCTTCTTGCCGGCGATGAACCAGGAGATGGACCCGGCGAGCGGGAACACCAGGACGAGGATGGCCCACAGCGGCTTGGGCATGTGGCGGACGTCCTCGTCCTTCGTGCTGATGCAGTCGATGAACGCGTACACGCTCAACGCCAGTGGCACGAGGAACATCAGTACCCGGACCATGGGGCCTCTCAGTGGAACGGTTGTCGGGGCCACGAGCACGGACCCCAGGTACCTGGCCAGCGTAGCCGCTCGGGGATACTTGACCCCATGGCTTACGACGATCTTCGTTCCCTGCTCCGGGCACTGGAGCGCGAGGGCGACCTCAAGCGGATCAAAGCCGAGGTCGACCCGTATCTGGAGGTCGGGGAGATCGTCGACCGCGTGCAGAAATCCGGCGGCCCCGCGCTCCTCTTCGAGAACGTGAAGGGCTCCGACATGCCCCTCGCGATGAACGTCTTCGGAACCGACCGGCGGCTGCTGAAGGCGCTGGGCCTGAAGTCGTACGGCGACATCTCGGAGAAGATCGGCGGGCTGCTGCGCCCCGAACTGCCGCAGGGGTTCGTCGGCGTGCGGGAGGCCTTCGGGAAGCTCGGCGCGATGACGCACGTACCGCCGAAGAAGGTGAAGCCCGGGGACGCACCCGTGCAGGAGGTCGTCCTGCACGGCGACGACGTCGACCTCGACCGGCTCCCCGCCCTCTTCACCTGGCCCAAGGACGGCGGCTCCTTCTTCAACCTGGGGCTCACCCACACCAAGGACCCGGAGAGCGGGATCCGCAACCTCGGGCTCTACCGCCTCCAGCGGCACGACCAGCGCACGATCGGTATGCACTGGCAGATCCACAAGGACAGCCGCAACCACTACCAGGTGGCGGCGCGACGGGGCGAGCGACTGCCGGTCGCGATCGCCTTCGGCTGCCCCCCCGCCGTCACCTACGCCTCCACGGCGCCCCTCCCCGGGGACATCGACGAGTACCTCTTCGCCGGGTTCATCGCCGGCAAGCGGATCGAGATGGTCGACTGCAAGACCGTCCCGCTGCAGGTGCCCGCGCAGGCGGAGGTCGTGATCGAGGGCTGGCTGGAGCCGGGCGAGATGCTGCCGGAGGGGCCCTTCGGCGACCACACCGGCTTCTACACGCCGCAGGAGCCCTTCCCCGCGCTGAAGATCGACTGCGTGACGATGCGGAAGCGGCCGCTGCTCCAGTCGATCGTCGTGGGCCGGCCTCCGACGGAGGACGGACCGCTGGGCCGCGCCACGGAACGGTTCTTCCTTCCGCTCCTCAAGATCATCATCCCGGACATCGTGGACTACCACCTGCCCGAGGCCGGCGGCTTCCACAACTGCGCGATCGTCTCGATCGACAAGAAGTACCCCAAGCACGCGCAGAAGGTGATGCACGCGGTCTGGGGGGCCCACATGATGTCGCTGACCAAGCTGATCGTGGTCGTCGACGCGGACTGTGACGTCCACGATCTGCACGAGGTCGCGTGGCGGGCCCTCGGCAACACCGACTACGCCCGGGACCTGTCGCTCGTCGAGGGCCCCGTCGACCACCTCGACCACGCCTCCTACCAGCAGTTCTGGGGCGGCAAGGCGGGCATCGACGCGACGCGGAAGTGGCCCGAGGAGGGCTACACCCGTGACGGGGGGTGGCCCGACATGGTGGAGTCGGATCCGGAAACCGCCGAACGGGTGACGCGACGCTGGAAGGAATACGGACTGTGAGCGCCTCTGCCGCGGCGATGCCCCAGCCCGGAAGGGCCCGCGCGTTCCTGCGCCTCGTGATGATCGAGCACTCGGTGTTCGCCCTGCCCTTCGCCTACATCGCGGCGCTGACGGCGATGTTCCAGTGGGACAGGAACATCCACTGGGGCAGGCTGCTGCTGGTCACCGTCTGCATGGTCGGCCTGCGCACCTTCGCGATGGCGGTCAACCGGATCATCGACCGCGAGATCGACGCCCGCAACCCACGCACCGCGCACCGCGAGCTGGTGACCGGCGCGATGTCGGTGAAGCACGCCTGGACGGGCGCGCTGATCGCGCTGGTGGTCTTCCTCGGCTCGGCGGCCCTCCTCAACCCGCTCTGCCTGGCGTTGGCCCCCATAGCGGTGATCCCGATGGTGGTCTATCCCTACGGCAAACGGTTCACGAACTTCCCGCAGGCCATCCTCGGTCTCGCCCAGGCCATGGGCCCGGTCGGCGGCTGGCTCGCGATCTCCGGCGAGTGGTCCTGGGACGCGGTGATCCTGGGCCTCGCCGTCGGCGTCTGGATCGGCGGCTTCGACCTGATCTACGCCTGCCAGGACATCGAGACCGACCGCGAGATCGGCGTCATGTCGGTCCCGGCCCGCTTCGGCATCCCGGCGGCCATCTGGGGCGCACGGGTCTGCCACGCCCTGACCACCGGGCTGTTCGTCTGGTACGCGGTGGCGACGGGAGCGGGCGCCTTCTTCTGGTTCGGCCTGGTGATCGTCGCGGGCGCCTTCGTCTACGAGCACTCGATCGTCCGCCCTCACGACCTCTCCCGACTGAACAGGGCGTTCTTCAGCGTCAACGGGTTCATCGGCATTGCCCTGTTCGGGTGCGCCCTGCTGGACCTGCTGGTTCGGGGTCTGACCGTCTGAACAGTCCTCTGAACAGTCTGCGGCCCACCGTCGAGTGCAGGAGCCCAGGGTGGCCACCGTGACCGTCTCGGACCTCGACCGCCTGCACTCGCGGCTCAGCCGGTTCGAGGACATGTTCCCCGGCTGTCGCATGGAGATCGTCGCGGGCACCATCATGACGAGTCCGGTCAAGCCCCATCACGCCAAGACGATCCGCCTGGTGTGGAACGACCTTGCGGCCCAGTCGATCCCCACCGCTCACCTCCCCGTCGATCCGGACGCGCCCCACCGGTCCTGAGGACCTCGTCGCCCACCGGTACGCTCAAGGTGTGAACGCAGGAGAAACGCAGCGCGTACCTTGGATCGTGGGGGTGTCGGGGGCGTCCGGGACGCCGTATGCCGCTGCCGTGCTGCGGGCGCTGCTCGCCGGGGGCGAGAGTGTCGACCTGGTGGTCAGCCGGGCCTCGCGACTCACCCTGCTCGACGAGACCGGCATCTCCTTCCGGGACGCGCGCTGGCAGGACGACCTGCGGGAATGGCTCGGGCGAGGGGCCGACGGGAAGCCGGGCGCATGGGGCGACGTGGACCTCGGCGGCGTGCGGTACTGGGGTGCCGGCGACCTGGCCGCGGGGCCGTCGTCGGGGTCGTACGCGACGAAGGGGATGCTGATCGTCCCCGCCTCGACCGCCTGCGTCGCCGGTGTCGCGCTGGGGCTGTCGAAGGATCTGCTGCAGCGGGCCGCGAGTGTCACGCTGAAGGAGCGCCGCCCCCTGGTCGTCGCCGTACGGGAGACCCCTCTGAACGGCCAGACGCTGCGGCACCTGGTCGCCCTGGACGACGCGGGCGCGAGCGTCGTACCCGCCTCGCCCGGCTTCTACGCCGGGGCCACGCACATCCAGGACCTCGTGGACTTCGTGGCCGGACGGGTCCTCGACGCGGCGGGCGTCGGGCACGGCCTGTACCGCCGGTGGAAGGGCGAGATCGGCGGGGGCTCCCGTTCTCCCGCCTGAGCAAGCAGCATCAACTTCCGCAGCACCAAGTCCCGTAGCACCAAGTCCCGCAGCATCAACTCCCGCAGCACCAAGATCTCTTCAGATCTCTTCAGACCACTTTCATCGGAAGGCTTCGATTCGCATGGACGCGGTGGACAGGCAGCTCATCCAGGCCCTGAGGAAGAACGGCCGGGCCTCCTACGCGGAGCTGGGGCGCCTCGTCGGTCTGTCGGGACCCAGCGTCACCGACCGCATCAACCGGCTGGAGGCGGCCGGTGTCATCACCGGGTACCGCGCCACCGTCGACGCGGCCTCGCTCGGCCTCGGCGTCATCGCGCTGATCGGCATCTCGCTCTCCGACGCCGCCGACCACGAGGACGTGGCCATCCGGCTGAAGGACCTCACCGAGATCGAGGACTGCTGGTTCATCGCCGGCGACGACTCGTTCATGCTCAAGGTGCGGGCGACGGACGTCGACGGGCTGGAGAGGATCATCCGGCGGCTCAGCGGCACCAAGGGCGTCTCCCGGACCCGTACCACCATCGTGCTCTCCACGAAGTGGGAGAACCGGGTCGGAGAGCTGCCCGAGGAGGCGTAGACGTACGGTTGTCGAAATAGTCGGGTCGTCGAAGTCGTCGAAGTCGTCGGGCCGCCGTAGCAGTCGGATTGCCGAAGCCGTCGAAGTCGTCGAAGTCGTCGGGTCTTCGGAGAAAGGTGTGGGCATGGACGTCGGGCTCAAGCGCGAGCTGGAGGAGAAGGTGCGGGCGGGCGTCCGTCTGACCCGAGAGGACGGCATCGCGCTGTACGAGTCGGACGACCTGGCCTGGCTCGGTGGTCTCGCGCACGAGGTGCGGACGCGGAAGAACGGTGACGTCGTCCACTTCAACGTCAACCGTCACCTCAACATGACCAACGTGTGCACCGCCTCCTGCGCCTACTGCTCCTTCCAGCGCAAGCCGGGCGAGAAGGACGCGTACACGATGCGCATCGAGGAGGCGGTGAAGCTCGCCCAGGCGATGGAGGGCGAGAACCTCACCGAGCTGCACATCGTCAACGGGCTGCACCCGAACCTGCCGTGGCGCTACTACCCGCGTTCGCTGCGCGAGTTGAAGGCCGCGCTGCCGGATGTGTCGCTGAAGGCGTTCACGGCGACGGAGATCCACCACTTCGAGACGATCAGCGGCCTTTCGGCGTCCGAGATCCTCGACGAGCTGATCGACGCCGGGCTGGAGTCCCTCACCGGCGGCGGTGCGGAGATCTTCGACTGGGAGGTCCGCCAGCACATCGTGGACCACCGGACCCACTGGGAGGACTGGTCCCGCATCCACCGCCTGGCGCACGAGAAGGGGCTGAAGACCCCGTGCACCATGCTGTACGGCCACATCGAGGAGCCCCGTCACCGCGTGGACCACGTCCTGCGGCTCCGCGAACTCCAGGACGAGACGAACGGCTTCCAGGTCTTCATCCCGCTGCGTTACCAGCACGACTTCGTGGACATGAAGGACGGCAAGGTACGCAACCGGCTGCAGGCGCGGACCCAGATGGCCACCGGTGCCGAGGCCCTGAAGACCTTCGCGGTCTCCCGGCTGCTCTTCGACAACGTGCCGCACGTGAAGGTCTTCTGGGTCATGCACGGCGTCCAGACGGCCCAGCTGGCCCTCCAGCACGGCGCCGACGACATGGACGGCTCGGTCGTCGAGTACAAGATCACGCATGACGCCGACAACTACGGCACCCCGAACAAGCTGACCCGCGAGGACCTGCTGGATCTCATCCGGGACGCGGGCTTCCGCCCGGTCGAGCGGAACACGCGGTACGAGATCATCCGCGAGTACGACGGCCCGGACCCGGCCCGCCGGGAGACCCCGCAGCCGATGCGCGTGTGACGTGAGGCCGGTTGCCGGGGTGACGAACGTGACGCCGGAAAGTCCTTGAGTCGAGCGAAACGTAATGGCTAGCATCGCCAGATGCCCCTTACCTTCGCTCTCGACCCGGCCGTGACTCCCGAGCTGCGCGACGGCCTCGTCGACCTGTGGACGGACGTCACCAACGCGGGCGGCGCCGTCGGTTTCGTGGCGCCGGTGACGCGGGAGGCGATCCGGCCGGAGCTGGTGAAGCACTTCGTCGCGATGAGCGAGGGCCGCGCCCGGCTTCTCGTCGGCTTCGACGAGGAGGGGCAGACAGCCGCGGCGGCCTTCCTCACCTTCAACACGCACCGGCTGATGACGCACTGGCTGTGGCTGTACACGGTGATGGTCCACCCGGATCACCAGGGCAAGGGATACGGCCGGGACCTGCTGGCCGCCGCCGCGGACGCGGCCCGCACCCTCGACGGCATCGAGGCGATCCGGCTCACCTGCCGCGGCGGCCTCGGCCTGGAGCACTTCTACGGCTCCTGCGGCTACAAGGAGGTTGGCCGGATACCGGGCGCGATACGGGTCGCCGAAGGCGACGACCGCGACGACATCGTCATGTTGTTGCCGTTGCCGCTGGCCTGAGCCGGGGCGGCGCAACCCTCTGCAAGACCCCCCTGTAAGACCCCCCTGCAAGATCGGGTCTCCGCCGTGCTTCACTGGACGGTGTCCCTTTGGGGACGTTAGGACCGTTCCAACCGGAAGAGTGGATTGAGATGCTCCGCTACACGCTGATGCGCCTCGGGGTCTTCGTGGGCTGCCTCTTGGTCGTCTGGGGCCTCGTCTACTCCGGTGTCGTCCCGCGCGGCCTCGGCGACTCCAACGGCATGTGGGTCGTCCTGCTGGCCCTGGTGATCTCCGCCCCGATCAGCTTCGTCGTCCTGCGCAAGGAGCGTGACCGCGCCTCCCTGCAGGTCGTGCAGAGGGTGGACCGCATGAAGGCCAACCTGGAGGAGAGCCGCAGCCAGGAGGACGTCGACGTCGACGACGACTCCGCCCGTGCTCAGAGCCAGGCCCCGCAGACCTCGTAGGCGGCGCTCCGGCACCTGCCCGGTCAAGGGTTCTTCTGCCACGACAGCACTAGGCTCTCGGCATGGGTGCCGTGAAGTACAAGCGGATGCCGCGAGCGGTCCGGGAACAGCAGATGCTGGACGCCGCCGTGCGGACCTTCGGACAGCGGGGGTACATGGCCGCGTCGATGGACGAGATCGCCGAACTGGCGGGCGTGTCCAAGCCGTTGGTGTACCTGTATCTGAACTCGAAGGACGACCTCTTCACCGCCTGTATCCGCCGCGAGGCGAGGGCGCTCACCGACGCGGTCCGGGCCGGGGTGCGCTCCGACGTGTCGGCCGATCGTCAACTCTGGGACGGCCTGCGGGCGTTCTTCGAGCACACCGCGGACAACCCGGACGGCTGGTCGGTCCTGCACCTCCAGGCCCGTACCCACGGCGAGGCCTTCGCCGCCGAAGCCGCCGTGATGCGCGAGGAGATCGTCACGTTCGTGACCCAGCTGATCGTGGTCGCGGCCCGGGACGCGCACCGAAACCCCGACCTGCCCGAGCGTGAGGTCGCCGGCCTCGCCGAGGCCCTGGTCGGCGCCGCCGAGTCGCTGGCCGCCTGGACCAACGCGACGCCCGGCGTCACCGCGAGAGAGGCGACGGCGACCCTGATGAACTTCGCGTGGGCGGGCCTGGGGAACCTGATGGAAGGGCGGTCCTGGGCACCGCCCGATGCCGTGGCTCAGGAGATGAGCGGGTAGACGCCCCCGGTTACCGTGGGTAAGTCCATGTCGTCCATGTCGAAGGTGCGGAGCGGGTCGACACGAGCCCTCATCCCGGAGCGCCGTCGACCCCGTCCTGACCAGCACCGACGTGAACGTTCCTCACGTAATCCCCGAGGTTGCACACGCCCGGCTCCTTACCACCCCCGAAATCGCACGAACCTTCCACGAGGGCCCCTTACGATCATTTGCGAACCCACGGTAACCCGGTAAGTCGCGACCGTTGGTGAACGTCCCGGTACGTACCGCTCGTACCACCTGCAGCAGAGCGCAACCGAGCTGCACGCATCAGGAGCTGCCCATGTCCCTCTCCTATTCGTCCGGCCACGACTACGACGGCGCGCCCGTGCTGGTGGAACCGCAGATCCGGCGACTGGACGGAGAGGTCCGGGAGGTGTCGGTGCCGCCGATCGCCCCGCCGGTGACCCGTGGCTCGCTGGCCGACCTGCCGTTCGACAACGCGTACGCGGCCCCCGAGGCCCAGGTGCTCAGCCGTCACACCCAGGACGGGGGCTGGGAGCATGTGACGGCGGCCCAGTTCGCCGCACAGGTCCTGGCGTTGGCGAAGGGCCTGATCGCGGAGGGCCTGGTGCCCGGCGACCGTATCGCCGTCATGGCGCGGACGATCTACGAGTGGACGCTCCTCGACTTCGCCGCGTGGGCCGCCGGCCTGGTCACCGTGCCGATCTACCCCACCTCCTCGGTCTTCCAGACCCGGTGGATCCTCCAGGACTCCGGTGCGGTCGCCCTGGTGACGGAGTACGCGGGCCAGGCCGCCGCCCTCGGCCCGGAACTCAACCGGCTGCCCGACCTGCACCACATGTGGATCATCGAGAAGGATCACCTGGAGCGCCTGGCGGAGCTCGGCGACCAGGTCCCCGACCAGGAAGTCGCCGTACGGCGCGGGATGCTGGTCCCGGACACGCTCGCCACCGTCGTCTACACCTCCGGCACCACCGGCCGCCCCAAGGGCTGTGTGCTCACCCACGGCAACTTTCTCTCCGAGGTCGACAACGCGATCGAACTCCTCCACCCCGTCTTCAAGTCGAAGTCGTCCGAGGAACTCGCCACCCTCCTCTTCCTCCCCATGTCCCACGTCTTCGGCCGCATGGTGGCGGTCGCGTGCGTCCGCGCCCGGGTTCGGGTGGGCCATGCGCCGAGCCTGAAAACGGAGGACCTGGTGGCCGAACTCAGCGCTTTCAGACCGACGTTCCTGCTCTGCATCCCGTACATGCTGGAGAAGGTCTTCAACAGCGCCCGCGCCAAGGCGGAGAACGCCGGCCGGGCGACCGCCTTCGACCGCGCGGCGAACGTCGCCATCCGCTACGGCGAGGCGATGGAGGCCCGCCAGTCCGACACCGGCCCCGGCCCCGGCGCCGCCCTCAAGGCGTCCCGCGCCTTCTACGACTCCCTCATCTACCGCCGCATCCGCAACGCCATGGGCGGCAGGGTCCGCCACATCATCTGCGGCGGCTCACCGCTCGGCCGCCGCCTCGCCGCGTTCTACGCGGGCGCGGGCATGGAGATCTACGAGGGCTACGGCCTGACCGAGACGACCGGCGCGGCCACGGTCACACCCCCGCTCAAGCCCCGGCTGGGTACCGTCGGTTGGCCGCTGCCGGGCACGAAGGTCCGCATCGCGGCGGACGGTGAGATCCTGCTCGGCGGCCACCAGGTGTTCCGCGGCTACTGGGATCCCTACGGCGGTGGAGTCATCCCCGCCTCCGCCGACGGCTGGTTCCCGACGGGCGACATCGGCCGCCTCGACGACGACGGATACCTGACGATCACCGGCCGCAAGAAGGAGATCCTCATCACCGCGGGCGGCAAGAACGTGGCCCCCGCCCCGCTGGAGAACTACCTCCGCTCCCACCCCCTCATCTCCCAGTGCATGGTCCTGGGAGACCGCCGCCCCTACATCTCCGCGCTGATCACCCTGGACATGGCGGGCGTCAGCCACTGGCGCCGGATGAACGGCAAGCACCCCGTCCCCGCCGAACTCCTTTTCAACGACGAAGAGTTGAGAAGCATCTTCCAACGGGCGGTCGACGAGGCCAACAAGCTGGTCTCCCGCCCCGAGTCCATCCGCCGGTTCACGATCCTCCCGGTCGACTTCTCCGAGGAGGCGGGTCACCTGACGCCGTCGATGAAGCTCCGCCGGGAGGTCGTCATGCGGGAGTTCGGCCAGGAGGTGGAAGGGCTGTACTCGTGAGGAAGCCGGCCCAGGCCGGTACTGACCCACGGCCGCGTCCCCGGCCGGGACTTCGAGCTGCGGCTCCTGCTGCTGCCGGAGGACACGCTCCGTATCGAGGTGAGCGACGCGAGAGCCGACCGGCGACGGCGGTTCGTGACGGAGCCGGACGCCGAGGGCGGGCGGGGGCTGCTGTTGGTGACGCTGCTGGCCCTCAGGTGGGGCGTCGCGGAGCGGGACGTCGGGAAAACGGTGTGGGCTGAACTCACCCTCAGGTAACCGGAGTCGCGTGCGCGCGGCGCCGAATCTTCGATACCCGTCTCGTTCGACGGCTGACCCGCCGCTCCGTCGTGGTTGAAGGGCCCGTCCCGGCTGCGGCCGGCGGGGCCGTACGGGATTACTGCGGACTACTGCGGACTACTGCGAGACGCTGCCTTAACCAGGAGAGACGGCGGAGCATTTCACGTCTCACCACCTCTGCCTACGGTGAAGGGGTGAAGAAAATTATCCTCGGTAATGTCGAGGTCTCGCGGGTGGTCGAGTGGCACGGTGCTTTCGGCGCCACCGATGTCCTCTTCCCGTCCGTGCCCGGCGAACTGTGGCGCCGGCACGAATCCTGGCTGGCGCCCGACTTCCTGAACGCCGAGACGGGTGAGTGGCAGGCAACCGTTCAGACCTGGATGCTGCGTAGCGCGGGCCGCACCGTTCTGGTCGATACCGGTCTGGGCCATGACAAGCCACCGGAAGGCGAGGTGTCCGACAAGCGCGACGGCGAGTTCCTCGACCGGCTGGCGGCGGCGGGGGTGCGGCCGGAGGACGTGGACCTTGTCGTCAACACTCACCTTCACAACGACCACGTGGGGTGGAACACCCGGCTGGTCGACGGCGAGTGGGTTCCGACGTTCCCCAACGCGCGATATCTGATCAGCCGCGCCGACTTCGACTTCTGGCACCCCGCCAACGGCCACGCCCCGAGGTTCGCCGACACCGGGGACAAGTTCAACGACAGCGTCCTGCCCGTCCATCAGGCCGGTCAGGCGGTGCTGTGGGAGGGCGACAGCCACCGCATCGACGAGGACCTGGTGCTGGAACTGGCGCCCGGTCACACGCCCGGCTCGGCTGTGCTGCGGCTCGAGTCCGGCACGGACCGGGCACTGTTCGTCGGCGACGTCATCCACACTCCGCTTCAGGTGATCGAACCCGATCACGACATCTGCCTGAGCGAGGACCAGGCCGAGGCCGCCCGGTCCCGGCGTCGTGTCCTGGAGCAGGCAGTCGCGACGAACAGCCTGGTGGTTCCGGCACACCTGGGCGGAGCGGGCGCCGCCGAAGTCGTGCGGTCGAACGGGACTTTCTCGATCAAGAGATGGGCGCCGCTCTTGGATGCCTGATCCCGTAGGGGAGGATTCTGCTATGGACGTGCTCAGCGACGCGATCAGCGCCATGCAGGTGGGTCGCCCCTCCATGTCGATGGCGGCGGCGGACCCATCGTGGGAGATGAACGTCCAGACCTTCGAGGGCGCCCGTTTCTACGTGGTCACCACGGGAGACATCCGGGTGACACGGCCGGACGAACAGGCCATCACCTTGGAGCCGGGCGACGCCGTTCTGTTCCCGCGCGGGACCGCACACACGCTCGTGAACGCCACCGATGGCACGGCCCAGTTCCTGTCCGGTGATTACCGGCTTGACCAAGCCCGCCCTCACCCGCTGTTCCACAACCTCCCCGATCTGGTGAGCCTTCCCGCGCGAGCGGACCGCTACCCGAGTCTCCAGGCATCGATCGACTTGTTGCGCAGCGAGCTCGGCGAACAGATGTACGGCAGGGACTTGGTGCTGCCGGCCCTGCTCGACGTGCTCCTCGTGCACCTGATCCGCGCCTGCCTCATCGAACGCGCGGGGCTGCAGGCCACCGGCTGGTGCGTCGCCCTCGACGACAAGGTGATCTCACGATCACTACGCGCCGTGCACGAACGCCCCGCTGATCCATGGACCGTGGAGTCGCTGGGCGCGCACGCGGGCCTGTCCCGTGCCGCCTTCGCCCGCAGATTCACCGCCATGGTCGGGCAGCCACCGCTCACCTATCTGACGTGGTGGCGGCTCACCACGGCGGCACGCCTGCTCCAGACGACCGACGTCCCACTGTCCGCCGTCGCGCAGCGCAGCGGCTACGGCTCCGCGTACGCCTTCGCCAACGCCTTCAAACGCGAGTACGGGATCTCCGCCGGCCGGTACCGGCAGCAACACCGCACCGACCACCAGCACCTGTCCGAGAGTTCGGCTTCGAAGCCCTGAAGACTACGAGGCCACCTGGCGCACCGAGCCTGACCGGTCCGTAAGACCGGCCTTGACCAGGCGATATCCACGCAACTGGCGTCCTGTCGCAAGCCGCAAGCCGCAAGCCGTTCACGATCCCGGGAAGGTCCGCCTATGGGCCGGCCCGAGGCGGCGTGGAAAGGCAGGAGCCCCGTCGCCTTGCGGCGCGGGGCTCCTTGGGTACTGCTATCGGTTCCGGATCAGAGCTTTGGGCTCATGAACTCAGGCAGGGGTGACATTCTCCGCCTGCGGGCCCTTCGGGCCCTGAGTGACGTCGAAGGAAACCTGCTGGTTCTCCTCCAGCGAGCGGAAACCGCTCGCGTTGATCGCGGAGTAGTGGACGAAGACGTCGGGGCCGCCGCCTTCCTGGGCGATGAATCCAAAGCCCTTTTCGGCGTTGAACCACTTCACGGTTCCGGTAGCCATAAGCCCTCCTTGGGCCCAAAGGGTTGCCCTGCTCCAGAACCCTGCAACCTGTGAAAGCAAAAATGCCGCACAAATGCATACGTCTGAATAAGACTAGAGCCCGCGGTCACATGCTCCGCAGGCTCTGTACTGCAAGGGAAACCAAACTGCAACTTGCGGCAAGCCTAGCATCCGAGCAGCCGAAAGCAATAGAGGCCAAGATCACGTCACCCGAATGTTTGAAGATCGTCTGGTGGTTGACCCCGGGGGTGAAGTGTGGAGCCTATCCCAGGGGGACTAGTCTCGCGATGTGGACATTGCTCGCAACCGGCCGCGCGTCGGCCACATCCAGTTCCTGAACTGCCTGCCTCTGTACTGGGGGCTCGCGAGAACCGGCACGCTACTCGACTTCGAGCTGACCAAGGACACTCCGGAGAAGCTCAGCGAGCGGCTGGTGCGGGGAGACCTCGACATCGGGCCCATCACCCTCGTCGAGTTCCTCAAGAACGCGGACGACCTGGTCGCCTTCCCGGACATCGCCGTGGGATGCGACGGCCCGGTGATGTCCTGCGTGATCGTCTCGCAGGTCCCGCTGGATCAGCTGGACGGCGCCCGGGTCGCCCTCGGCTCCACCTCGCGCACCTCCGTGCGCCTGGCGCAGCTGCTCCTGTCCGACCGGTTCGGCGTCCGCCCCGACTACTACACCTGCCCGCCCGACCTGAGCCTGATGATGCAGGAGGCCGAGGCCGCCGTACTCATCGGTGACGCGGCGCTGCGGGCCAACCTGATCGACGGACCCCGGTTCGGTCTGGAGGTCCACGACCTCGGCTCGCTCTGGAAGGAGTGGACCGGCCTGCCCTTCGTCTTCGCGGTCTGGGCCGCCCGCCGTGACTACCTGGAGCGCGAGCCCGTCATCACCCGCAAGGTCCACGAGGCCTTCCTCGCCTCCCGCAACCTCTCCCTCGACGAGGTCGGCAAGGTCGCCGAACAGGCGGCCCGCTGGGAGGCCTTCGACGAGGAGGTCCTGGAGCGGTACTTCACCACCCTCGACTTCCGCTTCGGCGGACCGCAGCTGGAGGCCGTCACGGAGTTCGCCCGCCGCGTCGGCCCCACCACCGGCTTCCCGGCCGACGTGAAGGTCGACCTGCTGGAGCCGTGATCCCGTGATGACCGGCTTGCTGATCGCCGCGGCCGCGCTGTGGGGTGCGGCCGCGGGCGTGCTGGTGCCACGCGCCGCGTACCGCTTCTCCGTCCCCGAGGAGGAGGACTGGCGGGAGCGGTGCCCGGGCGGGCATCCCCTCCGGGGCCCGGCCCACGGGTGGCTCGGTCGGGCGCGGTGCGGACAGTGCCCGACAGGAGACACGTACGGTCCCGGCACGTCGCGGAGCACGTACGGTCCCAGCACCCCCCTCGTCTCGCTCGTCACCGCCCTCCTCTGCGCCGGGCTCGCCGCGGCCACCGGCACCCGGCCCGAGGTCGCCGTCTGGCTGCTGCTCGCGCCCGTCGGGGTGCTGCTGGCCGTCGTCGACTTCCGGGTGCGGCGGCTGCCCGACGTGCTGACCCTGCCGCTCGCCGCCGCCGCGCTCCTCCTGCTCGGGCTGGTCACGCTCGCGCCCGAGCACACCGGCCACTGGCCGTCCGCCGCACTGGGCGCCCTCGCACTCGGCGCCGGCTACTACGTGCTGTGGTTCGTCAACCCCGGCGGCATGGGCTTCGGCGATGTGAAGCTGGCGCTCGGAGCGGGCGCCGTCCTGGGCTGGTACGGCTGGGGGACCGTGCTCCTCGGCACCTTCGCCGGATTCCTGCTCGGCGCGTTGTACGGCGGTGTCCTGGTCGTCGTGGGACGCGCGGGACGCAAGACGGCCATCCCGTTCGGGCCGTTCCTGATCGTGGGGGCGTACCTGGGGCTGCTGATCGGTGCGTACACGGCCTGAGAGCCGTCGCGGAAAACGGCTGGCGTAGGCTGGCCCAGTCCGTCCAACCCCTTGACGAAAGGGACGTTCCCGGTGACCGAGAAGGCCGACCTCCAGTCTGTGCTCGACCGCGCCGCGGCAGGCGGACGCATCACGCCGGAGGAGGCACTCGACCTCTACCGTGACGCCCCCCTGCACGCGCTCGGCGCCGCCGCCGACGCCGTACGCCGCCGCCGGTACGCGGGTACCGAGCACATCGCCACGTACATCATCGAGCGCAACATCAACTACACGAACGTGTGCGTCACGGCGTGCAAGTTCTGCGCCTTCTACGCGGCCCCCAAGGACACCGCCAAGGGCTGGACCCGCGACCTGGACGACATCCTGCGCCGGTGCGCGGAGACCGTCGAGCTCGGCGGGACGCAGATCATGTTCCAGGGCGGCCACCACCCGGACTACGGCGTCGAGTACTACGAGCAGCACTTCTCCGCCATCAAGCAGGCCTTCCCGCAGCTGGTCATCCACAGCCTCGGGGCGAGCGAGGTCGAGCACATGGCCCGGATCTCCGGTGTGACGGTGGAAGACGCCATCTCGCGCATCCACGCCGCCGGCCTCGACTCCTTCGCCGGTGCCGGTGCCGAGCTGCTCCCCGAGCGGCCCCGCAAGGCCATCGCCCCGCTGAAGGAGTCCGGCGAGCGCTGGCTGGAGATCATGGAGACCGCGCACCGGCTCGGTGTGGAGTCGACGTCGACCATGCTCATGGGGACCGGCGAGACCAACGCCGAGCGCATCGAGCACCTGCGGATGATCCGGGACGTACAGGACCGCACGGGCGGCTTCCGGGCCTTCATCCCGTACACGTACCAGCCCGAGAACAACCGCCTGAAGGGCCGCACCCAGGCGACGCTCTTCGAGTACCTGCGGATGATCGCCATCGCGCGGCTGTTCATGGACAACATCGCCCACATCCAGGGCTCGTGGCTGACCACGGGCAAGGAGACCGGCCAACTGTCGCTGCACTACGGCGCGGACGACCTCGGCTCGATCATGCTGGAGGAGAACGTGGTCTCCTCCGCCGGCGCCAAGCACCGCTCCAACCGGATGGAGATTATCGACCTCATCCGCAAGGCGGGCCGGGTCCCGGCCCAGCGGACCACGACGTACGAGCACATCGTCGTCCACGACGACCCGGCGAACGACCCCGTCGACGAGCGGGTGATGTCCCACATCTCGTCCACGGCGATCGAGGGTGGCACGGCTCACCCGGAGCTGAAACTGCTCGCCTCCAACTGACTGACGTACCCGTGCTGACGATTCACACCGCCGACGAGCTGCGGTACGGCTGGGCCGACGACTTTGGCGTCGGCTCCGACGAGGACTTCGACGACGACTTTGGCGTCGGCTCCGACGAGGACTTCGACGAGGACTTTGGCGTCGGCTCGGACGAGGACTTCGACGACGGCTCGGACGACAACGCGGACGTCGACTCGGACGACGGCCCGGGCATCGACTCGGAGCCGGTGAAGAACGGTGCCGTCGCCGTGGAGGCCGGCCGGGTCGTGGGGACGGGGACGCTGGCCGAGGTGCAGGAGCGGTTTCCGGGCGCCCGGGTGCGGCGCTGGCCCGGCGTCCTCGGGCCCGCCCTCCTTCACCAGGGCCCGCTCCCCAACGCGCCGACTCCGCGCGAGCGTATCCACGAGGTGCTGAAACTGGGGGCGACGGCCGTCATGGAGGAGCACGCCGACACCCCCGAACTCCGGTCCGCGGCAGCGCGGAACGACGTCGTCGTGGTGCCCCGCGACACGACCGTCCGCCGGCGGACGGCCCTCATCGGCACCGGCCGCGCGGACCTCGCGGTCTTCGACGGGACGGGCGCCTGTATCGCGACGGTATGCGCGGGGCGCCTCGTGCACAGGCGTCGCTAGTGCTGTGACCGCACGGGCACGGGTTCGCCGGTGGCTTGCCAGCCGCGGAGGATCGCGCTGAGGGCCTGCTCGGCGAGTCGTTGTGCGTGTTCGGTCCCGATGGTGCCGAGATAGCCGAGCGAGGCCATGCCGTACAGCGTGCCCCACACGATCTCGCAGGCCTCGGCGCGGTCGGCCAGGTCCACGCCGTGCGCGTCCGACCAGGTCGTGAGCAGCTCCTTCAGGACGTCGAGGGCCGGTTCCGCGGCGCGTCGGCGCTCGTCCGCATCGACCATGGCGGAGTTCATGGCCTCATAGAGGTGAGGGTGCTCGCCTGCGAATCGCACGTACTCGGACGCGACCCCCAGCATGCGCCGGTCGATGTCGGGCTCTTCGAGAACCCGTCTGAGCTCGGCCAGCATCAGGCCGTAGCCGTGCGCGACCAGCTGCAGCACTAGTGCGTCCTTGTTGGCGAAGTGCTGGTAGACGACCGGCGCCGTGTACTCCACGTCGGCCGCGATGCGCCGGATGGTCAGCGCGGCGGCGCCCTCGTTCTCCAGGACGCGCAGCGCGGCCTCGATGATCCGGTCGTGGGTGCTTGCCCGTTCACGGGCGCGTCGTGTGCTGTTCGGCATGTCCCGTCACTTCGCTTCGGTGGCTTCCCGGACAGTAGCCGCTCTCCTTGACAGTGCTGCCGCCACATCCTAGGTTAACGACGTTAGGAAATCTAACAGTGTTAGAAAATGGGGCGCAGAGAATGATCTACCACATCAATCGCGTCAAGATGAAGGCGAACGCGGCACCGGAGCGAATCGAGGCAGCGCTGGAAAGCTGGCGCAACCAGGGCCGGTCGGTGCCCTCCGTCAAGTCCTTCCTCGTCGGCCGCGATCTCGGCGGCGACTTCGGCGGCGACTTCGAGTACAGCGCTGTGTTCGCCGTCGAGGACCTCGACGGCCTCTTCGAGTACCTGACGCACCCGACGACCCATGAGACCGATCACCTAGGGCTTGACCTGGTCGAGGACCTCGCCATCTTCGACGTCAGCGACGATGACGACCCCGAGCTGAACGCGAAGATCCAGGAGTTGCACCGCCGCCGCAATGAACTCAACCCCGACGTGGCGGGGATGCTGGCCGACGTGCCCACCTACCGCGGCGCCGGCGTGGACGACCGATGACGTCTGGGCCGGCCTGCGGTGCCGCCTCTGTGAGGGGAGCCGACTGCAGGCCGACCCGGGGCGGCTCAGGAGACGGGCCGCTGTCCAGACAGTGCGGCCCACGGCCTGGCGGTACACCGCGGACCCTGCCACGCCGAGATCACGGGTGACTGTGTTCGGCGACAGGCCGGCGCCCCTTCGGATGGCGCTTGGCCACGGTCTTGATCTCTCTTGATCTCCTCGGTCATTTCGGCGCGGATGCGCGCCCAGAGCGAGTTGGTGCTCAGCAAGCGGGCGCTTCGAAAGCGCTGCTCCAACCCGTGAGCACGATTCAAACACTCTTGTCACTCTCGCCAGAGAGCAGTGATCTCAAAGAAGGATGTCCGTCATGGCTGACCATGTCATCATCGGTGCCGGCTCCATCGGCACGAACGTCGCGCGCCTTCTCATCGAGCGCGGCGAGAGCGTCCGGATGGTCACGCGCAGCGGCTCGGGCCCCGACCACCCACTGATCGAGCGGGTTGCCGCGGACGCCTCCGCCGCGGCCCGCCTCACCGAACTGTCCCGCGACGCGAAGGTGATCTACCACTGCGCGAACCCGCCCTCGTACACGACGTGGGAGCGCTTGCTGCCGCCCCTGCAAACGGCGGTGATCGCCGCCGCGAAGGCGAACGACGCGGTCCTGGCGCTCACCGCCGGCCTCTACGCCTACGGCGAGCAGCCCGGCGGACAGATGGACGAGCACACCCCGATGGCTGCCACCGGGCGCAAGGGCCGTCTGCGCAAGCGGTTGTGGGAGCAGTCGCTGAACGCCGGTATCCGTACAGTCGAGGTCCGCGGATCGGACTACATCGGCAAAGACGCGGCCAGCCTCTACTCCATGATCATCGGTCCGGCCCTGGAGAAAGGCCGCGCAGCCTGGATCCCGGGGCACCTGGACATGCCGCACACCTTCACCTGCAACCGTGACATGGCCACGGCCCTGGTCACGCTCGCCCAGGACGAACGGGCTTGGGGCCGCGCCTGGCACGTACCGTCCCCACCGGCCATCACCATCCGTGAGCTCGCACAGCGTTACGCAGCGGCCGCGGGCAAGCCGCCGATCAAACTGATCCAGCTGCCGCGATTCGTCATGCGTGCGGCCGGCGTATTCGTTCCGATTGCCCGGGAGATCGCTGAGATGGACTACCAGTGGTACGCGCCGTTCCGACTGGACGCGACCGAGACGGCTCGCACCTTCGGCCTGACCACCACCGACCTCGACGTCGCCCTCCGCGACCAAGTCGGCGCGATCGCGGTCTAGCTAGCCGGCGAACACCTTCGCGAACGCCCCCGAACGCTGCTTCACCCCACTGCAGTCGGTGGCGGCGTCGTCGTCCCCGGCACGGCCCTTCTCGCACTGCTGGTCGCGGAACGTGGACCACATCGACACCCAGGCGACCTCGTTCTCCTGGGCGAACGCCCGTACCTGGGCCGCGTCGGAGAGCGTGAACGTCTCGCCTTCGACGTCGTTCACGCCGATCATCGAGGTCAGCGCCATGCCCCGCCAGGCGGCCGCGGCCGACAGACCGAACACCTTCTCCAGCTGGGTGTGCGCGGCCTTGGCCGAGGCGATCGCGTAGTCGCCCATGTCACCGTCGTACGACTCCCCGTAGTCCATCGCCATGAGGTTGACGGTGGAGACCTGCACGTCGTGCTCGTTGGCGGACTCCAGCAGCGCCAGGCTGTCCGCTTCGAGACCGGAGGGCATCACCGGGAGGGTGAAGGAGACGCGGAGATCGCCGCGGTCCCTCTGCAGGAGCGCTATCGCCTCGGAGCGCAGGCCCACCGAGTCGGAGTCCGCCAGTCCGGCGCCCTCGATGTCGAAGTCGGCCTGCGTGGCCCCGGCCGCGTCCAGGGCCGCGCCGTACGCCTCGGCCAGCGCGGACGCGCTGTCGCAGGTCGCCGCGAGCTCCTTCCCGGAGGCCCCGCCGAAGGAGACCCGTACGGTGGCCCCGTCCTTCTTCAACCGCGCCATACGGGACGTCACCGTGGAGTCGCCGATCGCGTGGGTGCCGTTCCACTTCGGCGTGCAGCGGTTGCCGTCGGAGATGACGAAGGCCGCGTTGTACGTCGTGGGGGAACCGACGGAGTCGAGAGCGGACGCCTCGGTGGCGCTGACGTAGGGGGCGTACGAGACGGACGTCGCGTTATCCCCGGTCTCCCCGGTGGGGGAGGCGCTCGACTGCGTCGGTTGCTTGGGGCGCATCGGTTGCTTCGGTGCGCTGGACGCGGAGCACCCCGCGGTGGCCAGGGTGAACAGACAGGTGAGCGCGGCCGCAGACCTCAGGAAACTCCGCATCGAGTTGGCTCCCGCTCTCGTGATTTCCGTCCCGGGCCGCAAAGTTGCTGCGTCCGGAGTGGGAATGTCTCACACGGAGCCGTGTCAGGTGTCGACAGCCGTCACACGGGCGCTTCGCGGTCAGAAGCAGTCATAAGCAGCAATAAGCAGTCAGAAGCGGTCCGAAGTTGCCGAAAGTGGTGTTTCGGACGGGTGATCCGGTCCTGAAGTGGGTCAGGGCCCGCCTCCGGATCGACTTCGCGGCTGGATCCTGGTCGTGGTGTTCGTTCCGTTGTGCGGGTGGGCGGAGGACGCGTTGCGCGGGTGGGCGGAGGACGTGGCCGTGAGGAAGAAGCCGCGGCTCCTCCCGTGAACCCGGGCTGTAAGAATGGGCCCGTGACCCGCGCTTCCCTGAACAAGCAGCCGCACGAAGTCGCTTCGATGTTCGACGACGTGGCGGAACGGTACGACCTGACGAACGACGTGCTCTCGCTCGGCCAGGACCGGGTGTGGCGCAGAGAGGTCGCCAAAGCCGTCGACGCCCGCCCCGCGCAGAAGGTCCTGGACCTGGCCGCCGGGACGGCCACGTCCTCGCTGCCCTTCGCCCGCACCGGCGCGTACGTCGTCCCCTGTGACTTCTCGCTCGGCATGCTCCAGGTCGGCAAGCGCAAGCACACGTGGCTGCCGTTCACCGCCGGCGACGCGACGAAGCTGCCCTTCAAGGACGACACCTTCGACGCCGTCACCATCTCCTTCGGGCTGCGCAACGTGCAGGACACCGACGCCGCCCTGCGGGAGATGTACCGGGTGACCAAGCCCGGCGGCCGGGTGGTGATCTGCGAGTTCTCGCACCCGACCTGGGCGCCCTTCAGGACCGTCTACACCGAGTACCTGATGCGTGCCCTGCCGCCGGTCGCGCGCGCGGTGTCCTCCAACCCCGACGCGTACGTCTATCTCGCCGAGACCATCCGCGCCTGGCCCGACCAGCCCGCACTCGCCCAGCGACTGCAGCAGGCCGGCTGGTCGAAGGTGGCCTGGCGCGACCTGACCGGCGGGATCGTGGCGCTCCACCGGGGCTTCAAGCCCGGCGGTCACTGACGAACTGGTCGACGAACTGGTCGACGAACGGGTCGACGAACGGCTCGGCGAAGGAGTCGGTGACCAGGCGGCCGGCGGTCGCCGGTCAGTAGAGCGACCCGAACCCGGCGGCGGCGTAGGGACCTCCCGGCTCGTCGAGCTCGCGCTGCATGCCACCTCCGCCCGGACGCGGGAGCCGTGGCTCGTGCACGCCTGAGCCTCCGCCGCCCTCCCCGTCGCCGAAGTCGAACCAGACGGTGACCACGGCCCCGCGCGGCACCTCGACTCCGGGTGGTGGGTACTGCCGTACGACATAGTCGACGACAGTGTGAGGGAAGTCGGGGCGGTCGGGCGCGGCGAGCAGTACGCCGCCCGACGCGGCTGTCTCGCGTGCGTCCATGGCCATCAGCCCGATGAGCTTCGGCACTCGCACTTCGGGAGACTTGGGTGTTATGCGCACAGATGTCACCCCCAGCGGTACTGGCAGGGTAAACCCGGCCCCGGCGCCCCCGGAAGAGCCACATACCCTTCTGTGACAGTCAGTTACTGTCGGCGACTGTCCGGTCCTTCAGGTCGAGCCGGTAACAGTGCCCCTCACGCTGGGGCGCCGAGGTCCGGAACACCTCGGCGAGACGCATGCCCAGCCGCTTGGCGACCGCGACGGACCGGGTGTTGCGCGCGTCGACCATGGCGACCACGCTCGGCACGTCCGCCGCTCTGACCCGTTCCAGCGTCAGCTCCGCCGCGGCGGTCGCGTAACCCCGGCCCCAGTACTCCCGCCCGAGCCGCCAGCCGATCTCGATCTCGCCCTTGGGGCCCCACGCCCGCTCCCACGGCTGGGCCCCGGTGAAGCCGATGACCTGCCCGGACTCGTCGAGCATGGTCCACAGGCAGAAACCCCGCTCGGCGTCGTGCCGGCGCTGGCGCGCGGTGAGCTCTTCGTAGACCGAGAGCTCCGCGATCCTGCCGCCGTGGAACTCCATGACGTCCGGGTGGGCGAAGACCCGATGCCATGCCACGGCGTCCTCGTCGGTCGGGACACGCAGCCGTACTACGGGGAGAGCTCGGTTCACGGGGCAACCCTTCAGCCGGGTGATCAATTCTGCTGAATAGACTGCCCATGTCCAGTGCCGGTCGGCACGCATATTCCGAACCTGGGGAGATCCCGCCGTGACCGAGCCCCTCTCCGAAAACACCGCCGACGTGATCGTCGTCGGCGCGGGGCCAGCCGGCTCCACCACCGCGTACCACCTCGCCAAGGCCGGACTCGATGTGCTCCTGCTGGAGAAGACCGAGTTCCCTCGCGAGAAGGTGTGCGGCGACGGCCTCACCCCGCGTGCCACCAAGCAGATCGTGGCCATGGGGATCGACATCTCCGAGGAGGCCGGCTGGCTGCGCAACAAGGGCCTCAGGATCATCGGCGGGGGTGTGCGGTTGCAGCTCGACTGGCCGGAACTTGCCTCCTTCCCGGACTACGGCCTCGTCCGCAAGCGCGACGACTTCGACGAGCAGCTCGCCCGCCAGGCGCAGAAGGCGGGCGCCCGTCTGTACGAGCGCTGCAACGTGGGCGCGCCCATCGTCGACGACCGCACCGGCCACATCACCGGAGTCCACGCCAAGCTCGGCGATAGCGGTGAGAAGCGCGAGGTCACCTTCCGCGCGCCGCTGGTCGTCGCGGCCGACGGCAACTCGACCCGGCTCTCGTTGGCGATGGGCCTGCACCGCCGCGAGGACCGCCCGATGGGCGTCGCGGTCCGTACGTACTTCACCAGCCCGCGCCACGAGGACGACTACCTGGAGTCCTGGCTGGAACTCTGGGACCGCCGCGGGGCCGAGGACCGTCTCCTCCCCGGTTACGGCTGGATCTTCGGCATGGGCGACGGCACCTCCAACGTCGGCCTGGGCGTCCTGAACACCTCCGACTCCTTCAAGGAGCTGGACTGGCGCGAGGTCCTGAAGGCCTGGTGCGCCTCGATGCCGGAGGACTGGGGCTACACCCCCGACAACATGACGGGCCCGATCCGCGGCGCGGCTCTCCCCATGGCCTTCAACCGCCAACCGCACTACACGCGCGGTCTGCTGCTGGTCGGCGACGCCGGCGGCCTGGTGAACCCCTTCAACGGCGAGGGCATCGCCTACGCCATGGAGTCCGGCCAGATCGCCGCCGACGTCATCGTCCAGGCCCATGCCCGGTCCACGCCCGCGGGCCGCGAACTGGCCCTCCAGCGCTACCCGCGGGTCCTCAAGGACACCTACGGCGGCTACTACACCCTGGGCCGCGCCTTCGTGAAGCTCATCGGCAACCCGAAGGTCATGAAGATCGCGGCCCAGCGCGGGCTGACCCACCCCGTCCTGATGAAGTTCACCCTGAAAATGCTCGCCAACCTCACCGACCCGACGGGCGGCGACGCGATGGACCGCATCATCAACGGGCTCAGCAAGGTGGCGCCGAAGGCGTGATCAGCCGCTGAGCGCGGCCGTCTTGGCGGCCCGGCGGGCGACGACCTCTTCCCGCCGGTCCGCCACCTGCCGCAGCGCGCAGGCGCGTCGCCGACCTTGGCGCTGCCGTCGGCGTCTCTGGCCTCAGCGGGTACCGGCTCGGCCTGCCCCCCACCTTCGGTCCTCGGGTAGCACGCACGGCCCTCGGGTAGCACGCACGGGTAGGGCCGCTGCCCCGAGCGGCAGCGGCCCTCACTTCGTACGGTGTGCGCGGCTCGGTTCAGAGCACGCGCACCGCGCCCGACGCCGGGTACCCGGACAGCTCCTGGATGACGACGCCCTTGGACGGGTTGGCCGCGTCCAGATACTGGCCGTCACCGATGTAGACGCCCACGTGGTACGCCGAGCCCTTGCCGCCCCAGTAGAGGATGTCGCCGACCTGGATGTTGGACAGCGAGACATCGGTGCCGGACATCGACTGGTCCTGGGAGACGCGGGGCAGGTCCACCCCGACCTGCCGGAACGCGGCCTGGACGAGGCTGGAGCAGTCCCAGGCGTTGGGGCCGGTGGCGCCCATGACGTAGGCGTCGCCCACCTGTGCCTTGAGGAAGCCGATGACCGTCGCGACGCTGCCGCTGGCGGGCGCGGAGGCGGTCGTCGTCGTGGTGCTGGTGCTGGTGCTGGTGCTGCTGCTGGGGCTGCTGGCGGCGGAGAGCGTGGTCCGCTCGCTGCTGCGGGTCGCGCGATCGGCAGCTTCCTGGCGGGCCGCTTCCTGCGCGGCCTTCTTCTTGGCCTCCGCCTTCTTCTTCGCCTCAGCGAGGTCCGCCTTGGCCTGCTTCGCGGCCTTCGCGGCGGCCGCGTCACGCTCGGCCTGCAGCTGATAGTTCGCCGCCGCCTGCTGGGTGGCGTCGGCGGACTCCGCGATCTGGCTGCCCAGGTCGGCCGTCAGGGTGGGCAGTTCCAGGGTCTGCGTCACCGGCTCGGCGGCGTTCGCCGCGCCGGACGCCCCGGCGACTGCCAGGGTGCTGAGGACGCCACCGGCAACTCCGGCCCGCATCGCGATGGTCGACGCGCTGCGGCGGGGTTTCCGGTGGCTGCGTATGTGAGCGGTGTGGGACATGAGAACAACCGGTATCAGGGGCTCCTCCATACCTTCAAGAAACGTGTGGTGCGCCACAGTTGTTCAATGGGGCCCCCGAACGCCGCGTGTGGCGTCCTTTATTGACGCCGTAACGGACATTGCGGGCACAGATCATCAGGCCTGTGATCATGGACTTTCATCGTTACGCCCTAATTGCCCTCCGCATACCATCTGTTGCGGTCGGTGGCCAAGCTTGCTCCCCGGACGCCCCTCATTGATGTGACGGAGGTCATGTGGCGGTGGCGAGGTCGGCCGTCTTCCGTGTGTGGATCACGGACCGGTGTCGAGGGGGTCACGGGCAGGACCCGCTTGTGAACGTGTGCACACATCCACATCCACACAACCCCTGCATCTGCTGTGTGAATGCGCGCATTATCAAGCGCTCCCGTCCAGCGCCAATTTGCATGCAAGGGAAGCCTCTTGATATGGAGAGGCCCTTCTCGAGCTGCGCTGACGAGCGGAAATGTCACCTCTCGTGACCACTCGGACGCTTCTTGTGTGAAGGTCACCGCTCATCCGACTTCATGATCCTTCATCGGGTGGTGGAGATCACAAAGCTTGTCCAATACCCCGTGTCGCAGATCACAGACCGGCGGGCATAAGATGCGCATCAGTTGGGCTTGTGACCTGCTTCACATGTTCTCGATCTTCGCCAGGACGAGCGGGGTTCGTCGGGCGCGTGAGACGGATGTGAGTCCGATGCCATCGCCAGCAGTCAGTGCCGACTGAGAGGAGCGGGGAGCGGTGAACGCATATGCGCCCATCCTCGTACTGGGAGCCCTCGGGGCAGGCTTTGCGATCTTCTCCGTGGTCATGGCCACGCTGATCGGTCCGAAGCGGTACAACCGGGCCAAGCTCGAGGCCTACGAATGCGGGATCGAGCCGACCCCCACGCCGGCCGGCGGCGGGCGCTTCCCCATCAAGTACTACCTGACGGCGATGCTCTTCATCGTCTTCGACATCGAGATCGTCTTCCTCTACCCCTGGGCCGTCACCTTCGACGCCCTGGGTGTCTTCGGGCTCGTCGAGATGCTGCTCTTCGTGCTCACCGTCTTCGTCGCGTACGCGTACGTATGGCGGCGCGGCGGCCTGGAATGGGACTGAGGGGCCTTTAGCCATGGGACTCGAAGAAAAGCTGCCGAGCGGCTTCCTGCTGACCACCGTCGAGCAGGCCGCGGGCTGGGTGCGCAAGTCGTCCGTCTTCCCGGCCACCTTCGGCCTCGCCTGCTGTGCCATCGAGATGATGACCACCGGCGCCGGCCGATACGACCTGGCCCGCTTCGGCATGGAGGTCTTTCGCGGATCCCCGCGCCAGGCGGACCTCATGATCGTCGCCGGCCGGGTCAGCCAGAAGATGGCGCCGGTGCTGCGGCAGGTCTACGACCAGATGCCGAACCCCAAGTGGGTGATCTCCATGGGGGTCTGCGCCTCCTCGGGCGGCATGTTCAACAACTACGCCATCGTTCAGGGCGTCGACCACGTCGTCCCGGTCGACATCTATCTCCCCGGCTGCCCGCCACGGCCGGAGATGCTGATGGACGCCATCCTCAAGCTCCACCAGAAGATCCAGACCTCCAAGCTCGGCGTGAACGCCGAGGAGGCGGCCCGGGAGGCGGAGGAAGCGGCGCTCAAGGCCCTGCCGACGATCGAGATGAAGGGGCTGCTGCGGTGAGTGACGCGAACGGCACCACAGGCGCGGGCGGGGCGAACGGGGTGAACCCCGAAAAGGACCTCGGCGCCGACAACCTCCCCGGCCGGCGCGGCGAGGGCGGTGAGGAGATCCGCGTCCAGCGCGGCATGTTCGGCGCGAACAACGGCGGCGACACCTCCGGCTACGGCGGCCTGGTCCGCTCGGTCCGCCTTCCGGGACCGGCGAGCCGGCCCTACGGCGGCTGGTTCGACGAGGTCGCCGACGAACTGGAAGGCGCACTGGAGGAGCAGGGGCTCCTGCCCGACAACGCGATCGAGAAGACGGTCGTCGACCGCGACGAACTCACCTTCCACATCGAACGTGAGCACCTGGTCCGGGTCGCCCGCACCCTGCGCGACGACCCCGCCCTGCGCTTCGAGCTGTGCACGGGCGTCAGCGGGGTCCACTACCCGCACGACAAGGGACGCGAGCTGCACGCCGTCTACCACCTGCGCTCGATCACCCACAACCGGCTGATCCGCCTGGAAGTCAGCGCCCCGGACACCGACCGGCACATCCCGTCCCTGGTCCCCGTCTATCCGACCAACGACTGGCACGAGCGGGAGACCTACGACTTCTTCGGCATCGTCTTCGACGGTCACCCGGCCCTGACGCGGATCATGATGCCGGACGACTGGCAGGGCCACCCGCAGCGCAAGGACTACCCCCTCGGCGGGATCCCCGTCGAGTACAAGGGCGCCCAGATCCCGGCTCCGGACCAGCGGAGGTCGTACTCATGAGCACTTCGCACGCCTCCCCTCGGGAGACCACCGAGGGCACCGTCTACACGGTCACCGGTGGCGACTGGGACGAGGTCGTCCAGTCCGCGGCCCGTGCCGACGACGAGCGCATCGTCGTCAACATGGGCCCCCAGCACCCCTCCACCCACGGGGTGCTCCGCCTGATCCTCGAGATCGACGGTGAGACGGTCACCGAGGCCCGCTGCGGCATCGGCTACCTGCACACCGGCATCGAGAAGAACCTCGAGTACCGCACGTGGACACAGGGCACCACGTTCGTGACGCGCATGGACTACCTGACGTCCTTCTTCAACGAGACCGCCTACTGTCTCGCCGTCGAGAAACTCCTCGGCATCGAGGACCAGATCACCGACCGGGCCACGATCATCCGCGTGCTCCTCATGGAGCTGAACCGGCTTTCGTCGCACCTGGTGTGCATCGCCACCGGCGGCATGGAGCTCGGCGCCACCACGATCATGATCTACGGATTCCGTGATCGTGAATTGATTCTCGACATCTACGAGCTCATCACGGGCCTTCGGATGAACCACGCGTACATCCGCCCCGGCGGCCTTGCGCAGGATCTGCCGCCCGGCGCGGTGGACCACATCCGCGAGTTCGTGAAGAAGATGAAGAAGAACCTTCCGGAGTACGACAAGCTCGCCACCGGGAACCCCATCTTCAAGGCCCGTATGCAGGACGTCGGCTACCTCGACCTGGCCGGCTGCATGGCCCTCGGCGCCACCGGCCCGATCCTGCGCTCCACCGGCCTGCCGCACGACCTGCGCAAGACCCAGCCGTACTGCGGCTACGAGACGTACGACTTCGATGTCCCGACCGCCGACACCTGCGACGCCTACGGCCGCTTCCTGATCCGTCTGGAAGAGATGCGCCAGTCCCTGCGGATCGTCGAGCAGTGCCTGGACCGGCTGCAGCCCGGCCCGGTCATGGTCGCCGACAAGAAGATCGCCTGGCCCGCCCAGCTCGCCCTGGGCCCGGACGGCCTCGGCAACTCCCTCGACCACATCAAGAAGATCATGGGCACCTCCATGGAGGCCCTGATCCACCACTTCAAGCTGGTCACCGAGGGCTTCCGCGTGCCGCCGGGACAGACGTACGCGGCCGTCGAGTCGCCCAAGGGTGAACTCGGGGTGCACGCCGTCTCCGACGGAGGCACCCGCCCCTACCGGGTCCACTACCGGGACCCGTCCTTCACCAACCTGCAGGCCATGGCGGCGATGTGCGAGGGCGGCCAGGTCGCCGACGTCATCGTCGCCGTCGCATCCATCGACCCCGTGATGGGAGGCGTCGACCGGTGACCACCTCTTCTTCGGAGCGGGGCGTCAGCCTGGGCATGCCCGGACTGCCCGCACCCGCCTACCCGGACGACGTCCGAGCCCGGCTGGAGACCGACGCGCGCGAGATCATCGCCCGCTACCCCGACTCCCGGTCCGCGCTCCTGCCGTTGCTGCATCTCGTGCAGTCGGAGGAGGGCCATGTCACGCGCACCGGGATGAAGTTCTGCGCGGACACGCTGGACCTGACCACGGCCGAAGTCACCGCGGTCGCCACCTTCTACACCATGTACCGGCGCAGGCCGTCGGGTGACTACCAGGTCGGCGTCTGCACCAACACCCTGTGCGCGGTGATGGGCGGCGACGAGATCTTCGAGGAGCTCCAGGAGCACCTGGGCGTCGGCAACGGCGAGACCACCGACGACAACAAGGTCACCCTGGAGCACATCGAGTGCAACGCGGCCTGCGACTTCGCGCCGGTGGTGATGGTCAACTGGGAGTTCTTCGACAACCAGACCCCGGCCACTGCCAAGCGCCTCGTCGACGACCTGCGCGCGGGAAGGCCCGTCCAGCCCACGCGCGGGGCACCGCTGTGCACCTTCAAGGAGACCGCACGGATCCTGGCCGGCTTCCCCGACGAGCGGCCCGGGGCCGTCGAGGCAAGCGTCAGTGCGGGACCCGCTTCGCTGGTGGGCCTCCGCCTGGCCAGAGGAGAGGCCGCACCCGCGCGCGTGGTCCATCCGCGCGACGGCGGTCCGCACGACGAACCCCAGGACGGGGCAGTGCACGAGCCGTCGCCCACCGAGCACCTGAGCTCACACGACGCGCCACAGGACACGTCGGCCTCCGACCCAGCCCACCCGTCGCCCACCACCGCCCGTGATGGAGGGGCTTCGCCCCGCCCTGCTGATACGGCAGGGCCCGCCGCCGAGGAGGGGGAGTGATGACCTTGGCAGCCGAACTGAAAGACACCAGCCCCGAGAAGCTGCTCGCACCCGTGCTGTCGGCCTTCTGGGACGAGGACAGGTCCTGGTCTCTGGACGTCTACCGAAGGCACGAAGGATACGAGGGCCTGCGCAAGGCGCTCGCCATGTCGCCTGACGACCTGATCGCGTACGTCAAGGACTCCGGTCTGCGCGGCCGCGGCGGTGCGGGATTCCCCACGGGAATGAAATGGCAGTTCATTCCCCAGGGGGATGGAAAGCCACACTATCTAGTTGTCAACGCCGACGAGTCGGAGCCTGGAACCTGCAAGGACATCCCGCTCCTCTTCGCGAACCCGCACAGCCTCATCGAGGGCATTGTCATCGCGTGTTATGCCATCAGGTCGTCGCATGCCTTCATCTATCTGCGTGGTGAGGTCGTCCCCGTCCTGCGGCGGCTGCACTCGGCCGTCGCTGAGGCCTGTACGGCGGGCTATCTCGGCGAGAACATCCTGGGCAGCGGGCTCAATCTTGAACTCACCGTGCACGCGGGTGCCGGCGCGTACATCTGCGGTGAGGAGACCGCGCTCCTGGATTCGCTCGAAGGCCGCCGGGGTCAACCGCGGCTCCGTCCCCCCTTTCCTGCCGTCGCGGGCCTCTATGCGTGCCCGACTGTGGTGAATAACGTCGAATCGATCGCGTCGGTTCCCGCGATCCTGCACAAAGGAAAAGACTGGTTCAGGTCGATGGGCAGCGAGAAGTCCCCGGGCTTCACGCTCTACTCGCTCAGCGGCCACGTCGCCGGCCCCGGCCAGTACGAGGCCCCGCTCGGCATCACCCTCCGCCAGCTCCTGGAGATGAGCGGTGGGATGCGCCCCGGTCACCGGCTGAAGTTCTGGACGCCGGGCGGCTCCTCGACGCCGATGTTCACCGACGAGCACCTCGACGTCCCTCTTGACTACGAAGGAGTGGGCGCCGCGGGTTCCATGCTCGGCACGAAAGCGCTCCAGTGCTTCGACGAGACGACCTGCGTGGTCCGCGCCGTCACCCGCTGGACCGAGTTCTACGCCCACGAGTCCTGCGGCAAGTGCACCCCGTGCCGCGAAGGCACGTACTGGCTGGTGCAGTTGCTGCGCGACATCGAGGCCGGCAAGGGCGCCATGTCCGACCTCGACAAGCTCAACGACATCGCCGACAACATCAACGGCAAGTCCTTCTGCGCCCTCGGCGACGGTGCCGCCTCGCCGATCTTCTCCTCGCTCAAGTACTTCCGCGAGGAGTACGAGCAGCACATCACGGGCCGCGGCTGTCCCTTCGACCCGGCCAAGTCGACGGCCTGGGCCGACCGCACGGAGGTGAACGCATGACCGTGACCGCCAACGCTCCCGCCGGCGGAGGAGAAGCGGCGCTCCCGCCGGAAGATCTCGTGTCGCTGACGATCGACGGCGTCGAGATCAGCGTGCCGAAAGGCACCCTGGTCATCCGGGCCGCCGAGCAACTCGGCATCGAGATCCCCCGGTTCTGCGACCATCCCCTCCTCGACCCGGCCGGCGCCTGCCGCCAGTGCATCGTCGAGGTCGAGGGCCAGCGCAAGCCGATGGCTTCCTGCACGATCACCTGCACGGACGGAATGGTGGTGAAGACCCACCTCACCTCGCCGGTCGCCGAGAAGGCCCAGCACGGTGTGATGGAACTGCTCCTCATCAATCACCCGCTGGACTGCCCGGTCTGCGACAAGGGCGGCGAGTGTCCCCTGCAGAACCAGGCGATGTCGCACGGCAACGCCGAGTCCCGCTTCGAAGGCAAGAAGCGGACATACGAGAAGCCCGTCCCCATCTCCACGCAGGTGCTGCTCGACCGTGAGCGGTGCGTGCTGTGCGCCCGCTGTACCCGGTTCTCCCACCAGATCGCGGGCGACCCGATGATCGAGCTGATCGAGCGGGGCGCGCTCCAGCAGGTCGGCACCGGCGAGGGCGACCCCTTCGAGTCGTACTTCTCCGGCAACACCATCCAGATCTGTCCGGTCGGCGCGCTGACCTCGGCGGCGTACCGGTTCCGCTCCCGCCCCTTCGACCTGATCTCCTCGCCCTCGGTGTGCGAGCACTGCTCCGGCGGCTGCGCCACCCGCACCGACCACCGGCGCGGCAAGGTCATGCGGCGGCTCGCGGCCGACGACCCCGAGGTCAACGAGGAGTGGATCTGCGACAAGGGGCGCTTCGCGTTCCGGTACGCGCAGCAGCGGGACCGGCTCGAGACGCCCCTGGTGCGCAATCCCGAGGGTGAGCTCGTACCGGCGTCCTGGCCGGAGGCGCTGCAGATCGCGGCCCAGGGTCTGCTCGCCTCGCGGGGCCGGACGGGAGTCCTGACCGGCGGCCGGCTCACCATCGAGGACGCCTACGCGTACAGCAAGTTCGCGCGCGTGGCGCTCGACACCAACGACATCGACTTCCGCGCGCGGGTGCACAGCCCCGAGGAGGCCGACTTCCTGGCCGCCCGGATCGCCGGACGGGGTCGTGACCTCGACGGTACGGGCGTCACGTACACCGCTCTGGAGAAGGCGCCCGCCGTTCTGCTGGTCGGGTTCGAGGCCGAGGAGGAGGCGCCCGGCGTCTTCCTGAGGCTGCGCAAGGCCTGGCGGGGGCACAGGCAGAAGGTGTTCTCTCTCGCCACGCACACCACGCGCGGTCTGGAGAAGGCGGGCGGCACGCTGCTGCCGGCCGCTCCCGGCACCGAGACCGAGTGGCTGGACGCGCTCGCGAGCGGGGTCGGTCTGGAGGATGACGGGGCGAGGGCGGCCGCGGAGGCGCTGCGCACCGAGGGTGCGGTGATCGTCGTAGGTGAACGGCTGGCCGCCGTGGCCGGCGGGCTGACCGCCACCGTACGGGCAGCGTCCGCGACCGGCGCACAGTTGGTGTGGATCCCGCGCCGGGCCGGGGAGCGCGGTGCCGTCGAGGCGGGCGCGCTGCCCACCCTGCTGCCGGGCGGCCGTCCGGCGACCGACCCGCGCGCGCGGGACGAGGTCGCCGCGGTATGGGGTCTGGCGCAACTGCCGCACCGCTACGGGCGCGACACGGATCAGATCGTGGAGGCCGCCGCCGGTGGCGCACTCCAGGCGCTGGTGGTCGCGGGCGTCGAGGTCGACGACCTGCCGGACCCGGCACGCGCGCGTGAGGCACTCCAGGAGGTCGGCTTCCTGGTGTCGCTGGAACTGCGGCCCAGCGAGGTCACCGCACTCGCGGACGTCGTGCTGCCGGTGGCCGCGGTCGCCGAGAAGGCGGGCACCTTCCTCAACTGGGAAGGCCGAGTGCGTTTCTTCGAGGCAGCGCTCAAGCCCGACCACATGACCCGCCGCCTCGCGCCCACCGACGCGCGCGTGCTCCAGATGCTGGCCGACGCCATGGACGTACACCTGGGGCTGCCGGATCTGCGCACCACGCGCGCGGAGCTGGACCGGCTGGGTGCCTGGGACGGGCCACGGGCCACCGAACCCCTGGAGCACGCCGCCACGTTGCCGCGACCGGCCGCCGGAGAGGCCGTGCTGGCCGGGCACCGGCTGCTGCTGGACCAGGGTGTCCTCCAGCAGGGAGACGAGGCGCTCGCCGGGACGCGGCACGCGGCCCACGCGCGCGTGTCGCCCGCGACCGCCGCCGAAGCCGGCGTGAAGGACGGCGACCTGCTCGCCGTGACCGGCCCCGCCGGAGCCTGTGAGTTCCCGCTGCGCATCACCGAGATGCCGGACCGGGTGGTCTGGCTCCCGCTGAACTCCGCGGGCGGGGGTGTCGCCTCCGACACCGGGGCGCGGCCCGGTTCCCTCGTCCGCATCGGACCGGCGACGCTCGCCGCCGAAGCTCCCAAGGAGGTGGAGGCATGAGCCCGTACCTCGCCGCAGAAGACCTCTCGATGTTCGGCACCGACCCCTGGTGGCTCGTCGTCGTCAAGGCGGTTTTCTGCTTCGCCTTCCTGATGGTGACCGTGTTGTTCTCCATCGTGTGGGAGCGCAAGGTCGTCGCCTGGATGCAGCTGCGCATCGGCCCGAACCGGCACGGCCCCTGGGGCATGCTCCAGTCGCTCGCCGACGGCATGAAGCTGATGCTCAAGGAAGACGTCATCGTCAAACGCGCGGACAAGGTGGTCTACGTCCTCGCGCCGATCGTCGCGGCCATCCCGGCCTTCATGGCGATCGCGGTGATCCCCTTCGGGCCGGCCGGCAACGAGATCTCGATCTTCGGCCAGCGCACCGCGATGCAGCTCACCGACCTGCCGATCGCGATGCTCTTCATCCTCGCGGTCGCCTCGGTCGGTATCTACGGCATCGTGCTGGCGGGTTGGAGTTCCGGATCCACTTACCCGCTGCTCGGCGGTCTGCGCTCCTGCGCACAGATGATCTCCTACGAGATCGCCATGGGCGCCGCGTTCGCCTCGGTGTTCCTCTACTCCGGGTCCATGTCGACCTCCGCGATCGTCGAACAGCAGCATGACCGCTGGTACATCGTGCTGCTGCCGGTGTCCTTCCTGATCTACATCGTGACGATGGTCGGCGAGACCAACCGTGCCCCCTTCGACATGCCGGAATCCGAGGGCGACCTGGTCGGCGGCTTCAACACCGAGTACTCGTCGATCAAGTTCGCGATGTTCATGCTCGCCGAGTACGTGAACATGGTGACGGTCTCGGCCGTGGCGACCACGCTCTTCCTGGGCGGCTGGCGGGCCCCCTGGCCGGTCAGCACCTTCTGGGAGGGCGCCAACCACGGCTGGTGGCCGCTGCTCTGGTTCGTGATCAAGGTGCAGTTGCTGCTGTTCTTCTTCATCTGGCTGCGCGGCACGCTCCCGCGCGTCCGCTACGACCAGCTGATGAAGCTCGGCTGGAAGGTCCTCATCCCGATCTCCCTGGTCTGGCTGATGCTCGTCGCCACCGTGCGGACCCTCAAGAACGAGAACTACGACTTCGCCGACATCGCCCTCTACGTCGCCGGCGGTGTCCTCGTCCTGCTGTTGCTCTCCTTCGTCGCCGACACGTTCCGCGACAAGGCCAAGGCAGCCGAGCAGCCCGTCGAGGAACCGGCAGGGTTCGACCCGATGGCCGGCGGATTCCCCGTACCGCCGCTGCCGGGACAGGAGCTCCCGCCGGTGCCGCGGCGCCGCTCGCGCCGCGAGCGGGAGCTGATTGTCAGTGGTGGGCCCGATACTCAGAGTGACGGATCTCTGGATGGAAAGGAGGCGTCCGATGGCTGAGGAGCCCAAGGAGGCCGGGCAGACGAAGCCTGGCTTCCAGAACCCCGTGGCCGGCTTCGGCGTGACCTTCAAGGCCATGTTCAAGAAGCGGCTGACCGAGCAGTACCCGGAGCAGCAGAAGACCACCGCTCCCCGTTTCCACGGACGGCACCAGCTCAACCGGCATCCGGACGGCCTGGAGAAGTGCATCGGCTGCGAGCTGTGCGCCTGGGCCTGCCCCGCCGACGCCATCTATGTGGAGGGCGCCGACAACACCGACGAGGAGCGTTACTCGCCCGGCGAGCGGTACGGCCGCGTCTACCAGATCAACTACGCCCGCTGCATCCTGTGCGGCCTGTGCATCGAGGCGTGCCCCACGCGCGCGTTGACGATGACCAACGAGTTCGAGCTCGCCGACAGCAGCCGCGCCAACCTCATCTACACCAAGGAACAGCTGCTCGCCGGCCTCGATGACGGCATGGTCGACTCGCCGCACGCCATTTACCCGGGGACCGACGAACAGGACTATTACCAGGGCCTGGTGACGGAGGCGGCAGCCGGCACCGAGCGCCAAGTGGCTCTCTCCAAGGGCGAAGTGGTGCAGGAGGCCGCGTCCACCTTCGGTGAGGGCGAACCGGCGTCCGGGAAGGTGATCGACCGATGACCGCGCACCTCGCCGTCCACTCCACGTCCCTCGCGGATTACTCGACCTCCACGGGTGAGGCCTTCCAGTTCTGGGTCCTCGGCACTGTCGCCGTGATCGGGGCTCTGTGCACCGTCTTCATGAAGAGGGCCGTGCACAGCGCGCTCTGTCTTGCCGGCACCATGATCATTTTGGCGGTGTTCTACCTCGCCAACGGCGCCTACTTCCTCGGCGTCGTCCAGATCATCGTCTACACCGGCGCGATCATGATGTTGTTCCTGTTCGTGGTGATGCTCGTCGGCGTCACCGCGGCGGACTCCCTGAAGGAGACCATCAGGGGCCAGCGCTGGCTGGCCCTGGCGTGCGGGCTCGGCTTCGGCGTCCTGCTGTTCGCGGGCATCGGCAACGCCTCCCTCACGGAGTTCAACGGTGTCGGCCAGGCCAACGCGAACGGGAACGTGCAGGGCCTCGCCGCCCTCATGTTCACCAAGTACGTCTTCGCCTTCGAGATCACCGGCGCCCTGCTGATCACGGCCGCCGTCGGCGCCATGGTGCTCACCCACCGCGAGCGCACCGAGCGTCCCAAGACGCAGCGCGAGATGTCCGAGGAGCGGGTGCGCGAGGGCAAGCACCTACCGCCGCTGCCGGCACCCGGCGTGTACGCCCGGCACAACGCCGTGGACATCGCGGGCCTGCTGCCCGACGGCACCCCGTCCGACCTCACCGTCAGCAAGACGCTGCGGGAGCGCGGCCAGATCCGGGACGTGTCGCAGGAGGCGATCAACGACCTGCGGGCCTTGGAGCAGCGCGCCGAGGAGCGCCTGGAACGCACCCCGATCGTACCGGCGGACCACAAGCGGCCCGAGGAGGCGTCGAAGTGAACCCCGTCAACTACCTCTACCTCGCCGCCCTGTTGTTCACGATCGGCGCCACGGGTGTGCTGATCCGGCGCAACGCGATCGTCGTGTTCATGTGTGTCGAGCTCATGCTCAACGCCTGCAACCTCGCGTTCGTCGCCTTCTCCCGGATGCACGGCAACCTCGACGGCCAGATCATCGCCTTCTTCACGATGGTCGTCGCCGCCGCGGAGGTCGTGGTCGGGCTGGCGATCATCGTGTCGCTGTTCCGTTCCCGCCACTCGGCCTCGGTCGACGACGCCAGCCTGATGAAGCTGTAAGGGGTCGCTGAACCGTGACTAACGCTGAGAACCTGATCGCGCTGCTCATCGCGGCGCCCCTGCTCGGAGCGGCGGTCCTGCTGTGCGGCGGCCGGAGACTGGATGCCGTCGGCCACTGGATCGGCACGGCCCTGGCCGCCGCGTCCTTCGTGGTCGGCGTGATCCTCTTCGCCGACCTGCTCGGTAAGGGAGCCGAACACCGCACGCTCACCCAACACCTGTTCAGCTGGGTGCCGGTCGAGGGCTTCCAGGCGGACGTCGGCTTCCAACTCGACCAGCTGTCGATGACGTTCGTGCTGCTGATCACCGGCGTCGGCTCGCTGATCCACCTGTACTCGATCGGGTACATGGAGCACGACGAACGGCGCCGCCGCTTCTTCGGCTACCTGAACCTGTTCCTCGCGGCGATGCTGCTGCTCGTCCTCGCCGACAACTACCTCCTGCTGTACGTCGGCTGGGAGGGCGTCGGCCTCGCCTCCTACCTGCTGATCGGCTTCTGGCAGCACAAGCCCAGCGCGGCCACGGCGGCGAAGAAAGCCTTCCTGGTCAACCGGGTCGGCGACATGGGCCTGTCGATCGCGATCATGCTGATGTTCACGACGTTCGGCACCTTCGCCTTCGGTCCGGTGCTCGGCACCCAGGAAAAGCCCGGGCTCGTCGGCGACGCCTCCGAGGCCACACTCACCGGCATCGCCCTGATGCTCCTGCTCGCCGCCTGCGGCAAGTCGGCCCAGGTGCCACTGCAGTCCTGGCTCGGGGACGCGATGGAGGGCCCGACCCCGGTCTCGGCCCTCATCCACGCCGCGACGATGGTGACCGCGGGCGTCTACCTCATCGTCCGCTCCGGCGCCATCTTCAACGCGGCGCCCGACGCGCAACTCGTGGTCACGATCGTCGGGGCGGTCACGCTCCTGTTCGGTGCGATCGTCGGTTGCGCGAAGGACGACATCAAGAAGGCGCTGGCCGGCTCGACCATGTCGCAGATCGGCTACATGGTGCTCGCCGCGGGCCTCGGCCCCATCGGCTACGTCTTCGCGATCATGCACCTGGTGACGCACGGCTTCTTCAAGGCCGGGCTGTTCCTCGGTGCCGGTTCGGTCATGCACGGCATGAACGACGAGGTCGACATGCGGAAATACGGCGGCCTCAGGAAGTACATGCCGATCACCTTCGTCACCTTCGGCCTCGGCTACCTCGCCATCATCGGCTTCCCGGGCCTGTCCGGCTTCTTCTCCAAGGACAAGATCATCGAGGCGGCCTTCGCCAAGGGCGGCACCGAGGGCTGGATCCTCGGCGGCGCGGCCCTGCTGGGCGCGGCCATCACGGCGTACTACATGACACGCGTGATGCTGATGACGTTCTTCGGAGAAGAACGGTGGCGCCGTCAGCCGACCCGCTCCCCGGAGGCCCCGAGCGCGGAGCCCGCCGCCGAGCACCAGGGCGAGCACGCCGAACCGCACCCGCACGAGTCGCCCAGGACCATGACGATCCCGATGATCGTGCTGGCCTTCGGCTCGGTGTTCGCGGGCGGGTTCTTCAGCATCGGCGACCGTTTCCTGCACTGGCTGGAGCCCGTCACCGGCCACTCGGAGGGCGACTCGCCGGTCAGTGCCCTCACGGTCACCCTGGCCACCATGGCCCTCCTCGTCGTCGGCGTCGCCATCGCCTACGCCCAGTACGGCCGCCGTCCCGTCCCGGTCCTCGCCCCGCGTGGGTCGCTGCTCACCCGGGCCGCCCGGCGCGACCTGCTCCAGGACGACTTCAACCACGTGGTCCTGGTCCGCGGTGGAGAGCACCTCACCCGCTCGCTGGTGTACGTCGACCACACCCTGGTCGACGGTGTCGTCAACGGCACGGCGGCCTCGATGGGCGGCCTCTCCGGACGGATGCGCAGGCTGCAGAACGGCTTCGCGCGGTCGTACGCGGTCTCGATGTTCGGCGGTGCGGCGGTCCTCGTCGCCGCGACCCTGCTGATGAGGGCGGTCTGATACCGATGTCCTTTCCCCTGCTGACAGCGACGGCGGCGCTCCCGGCCCTCGGCGCGGTCGCCACGGCAGCCGTACCGGCCGCCCGGCGCACCGCCGCCAAGTGGCTGGCGCTGCTCGTCTCGCTCGCCACCCTGGTCCTCGCCGCGATCGTCCTGGTGCGCTTCGACCCGGACGGCGACCGCTACCAGCTCACCGAATCCCATGCCTGGATCAAGGACTTCGGGGTCCGCTACGAACTGGGCGTGGACGGCATCGCGGTCGCGCTCCTCGCGCTGACGGCGCTGCTGATCCCGTTCATCATCCTCGCGGGCTGGCACGACGCCGACCCGCTGGAGACGGGGAACAAACGCTGGCGGCCCACCCAGGGCTTCTTCGCCCTGATCCTGGCCGTCGAGGCGATGGTGATCATCTCCTTCGAGGCCACCGACGTCTTCCTCTTCTACATCTTCTTCGAAGCCATGTTGATCCCGATGTACTTCCTCATCGGCGGCTTCGGGGACCGGGCCCACCAGCACGGCGAGGAAACGGCGTCCACGCAACGGTCGTACGCGGCGGTGAAGTTCCTCCTCTACAACCTGGTCGGCGGTCTGATCATGCTGGCCGCGGTGATCGGCCTGTACGTGGTCGCCGGAAGCTTCAGCCTCCAGGAGATCGCCGCGGCTCGCGCCAACGGCTCGCTGGACATGGCGACCAACACCGAACGCTGGCTGTTCCTCGGCTTCTTCTTCGCCTTCGCGGTGAAGGCGCCCCTGTGGCCGCTGCACACCTGGCTGCCCAACGCCATGCAGGAGGCAACCACCCCGGTCGCCGTCCTCATCACGGCGGTCGTCGACAAGGTGGGCACCTTCGCGATGCTCCGCTTCTGCCTCCAGTTGTTCCCGGAGGCCTCGAAGTGGGCGACGCCCGTCATCCTCGTCCTGGCCCTGATCAGCATCATCTACGGGGCACTGCTCGCCGTCGGCCAGCGGGACATCAAGCGGCTGGTGGCGTACGCGTCGATCTCGCACTTCGGGTTCATCATCCTGGGCATCTTCGCGATGACCACCCAGGGGCAGTCCGGGGCGACGCTCTACATGGTCAACCACGGGATCTCGACGGCCGCCCTGATGCTGGTCGCCGGCTTCCTGATCTCGCGGCGCGGCTCGCGGCTCATCGCCGACTACGGCGGGGTGCAGAAGGTCGCCCCGTTGCTGGCTGGAACCTTCCTGATCGGCGGCCTTGCGACCCTGTCGCTCCCCGGGCTCGCGCCCTTCGTGAGTGAGTTCCTCGTCCTGGTCGGCACGTTCGCGCGCTATCCGGTGGTCGGGATCATCGCCACCTTCGGCATCGTGCTCGCCGCGCTCTACACCCTCGTCCTCTACCAGAGGACGATGACAGGCCCGGTGAAACCGGAGGTCTCCGCGATGCCCGACCTCCGGGTGCGCGAGTTGGTGGTCGTGGCTCCGCTGATCGCGCTGTTGATTTTCCTGGGCGTCTATCCGAAGCCCGTCACCGACATCGTCAACCCGGCGGTCAAGCAGACCATGTCCGATGTACAGAAGAAGGACCCCCAGCCCGAGGTGGAGGCGGCCAAGTGAGCGCAACAGCCGTCCACAGCCTGTGGACAACCGCGGCCGATCCGATCTCGAAGATCGACGCGCCGAAGTTCGAGTACGCACAATTGTCGCCCACCTTGATCGTCGTGGGCGCGGCGATCCTCGGGGTGCTGGTCGAGGCGTTCGTCCCGCGCAAGTCCCGTTACCACGTCCAGCTGTTCGTGTCCGTGGTCGCGCTGGTCGCCGCGTTCGCCGCGGTCGTGGCACTCGCCACCGACGGATACGCCACGACCAAGGCCGGCATCGTGGCCATGGGCGCGATCGCCGTCGACGGACCGGCCCTCTTCCTGCAGGGCACGATCCTGCTGGCGTCCCTGGTCGGCCTGTTCACCTTCGCCGAACGCCGGCTGGACCCGGAGGCGCACGGCAACCGTGTCGACTCCTTCGCCGCGCAGGCCGCGTCCGTGCCGGGTAGCGACAGCGAGAAGGCCGCGGTGAAGGCCGGGTTCACCACCACCGAGGTGTTCCCGCTGCTGCTGTTCGCCGTCGCCGGAATGCTGATCTTCCCGGCGGCCAACGACCTGCTGACGCTCTTCGTGGCGCTGGAGGTCCTCTCGCTTCCGCTGTATCTGCTGTGCGCGCTGGCCCGGCGCAAGCGACTGCTGTCGCAGGAGGCCGCGGTCAAGTACTTCCTGCTCGGCGCCTTCGCCTCCGCGTTCACCCTGTTCGGCATCGCCCTGCTGTACGGCTACGCGGGCTCGGTGTCGTACGCCAAGATCGCGCAGGTCGTCGACGGCACGGTCACCACGGTCGACCCGGCGCTCGCGGACACCATGGGCAACGACGCGCTGCTGCTGATCGGCGCCGCGATGCTGGTGATGGGCCTGCTCTTCAAGGTCGGCGCGGTGCCGTTCCACATGTGGACGCCCGACGTCTACCAGGGCGCGCCGACGCCGGTGACCGGATTCATGGCGGCGGCCACCAAGGTGGCGGCCTTCGGCGCGCTGCTGAGGATCCTGTACGTGGTGCTGCCGGGGTTGCGCTGGGACTGGCGTCCGGTCATGTGGGGCGTCGCGATCGTCACCATGCTCGGCGGTGCGATCGTCGCGATCACGCAGACCGACATCAAGCGGCTGCTGGCGTACTCGTCGATCGCGCACGCGGGCTTCATCCTCGCGGGTGTCATCGCGACCACGCCCGACGGTGTGTCCTCGGTCCTCTTCTACCTGGCCGCGTACTCGTTCGTGACGATCGGCGCGTTCGCGGTGGTCACGCTGGTCCGCGACGCGGGCGGCGAGGCCACCCACCTGTCCAAGTGGGCTGGGCTGGGACGGCGTTCACCGCTGGTGGCGGCCGTGTTCGCGGTGTTCCTGCTGGCCTTCGCCGGCATCCCGCTGACCTCCGGGTTCGCCGGGAAGTTCGCCGTGTTCAAGGCGGCGGCGGAGGGCGGCGCGGCCCCGCTGGTCGTGGTCGGTGTGATCTCGTCCGCGATCGCGGCCTTCTTCTACATCCGCGTCATCGTGCTGATGTTCTTCAGCGAGCCGAGGCCCGACGGCCCGACGGTGGCGGTGCCGTCGGCACTGACGACCACGGCGATCGGGGTGGGCGTGGCGGTGACGCTGGTGCTCGGCGTGGCCCCGCAGTACTTCCTCGACCTGGCGAACCAGGCGGGGGTCTTTGTGCGCTGACCCCGTGCGCTGACTTTGCGGTGCGGTGAGGAGGGCCTCGGTTCCCGTTGTGGGAGGCGGGGCCCTTCCCCTGGGGTCGGGCGGGACCAGCGGTATGTCATCGGCCTGTGGATAACTCCGGCGCTGTCAGTTCCTGCCCCTATCGTGGGGGCAGTGGTCGAGGGACGACGTACGGGGGGCACGGCAATGGGCGGGACAGGCGGGATCATCGAGATGCCAGGGATCACCGAGACGCCGGCGGCGGAGAGCGAGGCGCTGGCCACGCTGCACCGGGTCTTCGGGTACGAGGCCTTCCGCGGCGAGCAGAAAGAGGTCATCGAGCATGTGGTGGCCGGCGGGGACGCCGTCGTCCTCATGCCGACCGGCGGCGGAAAGTCGCTGTGCTATCAGATTCCGTCCCTGGTCAGGCCCGGTACGGGCATCGTGATCTCCCCGCTCATCGCGCTGATGCAGGACCAGGTGGACGCGCTGCGGGCGCTCGGGGTGCGTGCCGGGTTCATGAACTCCACGCAGGACTTCGACGAGCGGCGCGTGATGGAAGCCGAGTACCTGGCCGGCGAGCTGGATCTGCTCTACCTCGCGCCGGAGCGGCTTCGGCTGGAGTCCACGCTGGATCTGCTGTCGCGCGGCAAGATCGCCGTCTTCGCGATCGACGAGGCACATTGCGTGTCCCAGTGGGGCCACGACTTCCGTCCCGACTACCTCTCCCTGTCGCTGCTGGGCCGGCGCTGGCCGGACGTCCCGCGGATCGCGCTGACGGCTACGGCCACGCACGCGACGCACCAGGAGATCACCCAGCGGCTGAACATGCCGACGGCCCGCCATTTCGTGGCGAGCTTCGACCGGCCCAACATCCAGTACCGGATCGTGCCGAAGGCCGACCCCAAGAAGCAGCTGCTGAGTTTCCTGCGCGAGGAGCACGCGGGCGACGCCGGCATCGTGTACTGCCTGTCGCGCAAGTCGGTGGACTCGACGGCCGAGTTCCTCTCCCGCAACGGCATCGAGGCGGTGCCGTACCACGCGGGCCTGGACGCGGGCACCCGCGCGGCCCACCAGTCCCGCTTCCTGCGGGAGGACGGCCTGATCGTGGTCGCGACCATCGCCTTCGGCATGGGCATCGACAAGCCGGACGTCCGCTTCGTCGCCCACCTCGACCTGCCCAAGTCGGTCGAGGGCTACTACCAGGAGACAGGGCGCGCTGGCCGCGACGGACTGCCGTCCACCGCCTGGATGGCCTACGGCCTCAATGACGTCATACAGCAGCGCAAGATGATCCAGTCGAGCGAGGGCGACGAGGCGTTCCAGCGCCGGGCCGCCGCCCACCTCGACTCGATGCTGGCGCTGTGCGAGACAGTCCAGTGCCGGCGCGGTCAGCTCCTCGCCTACTTCGGCCAGGACCCGGACCCCACGGGCTGCGGCAACTGCGACTCCTGCCTCGTCCCGCCGGAGACCTGGGACGGCACGGTCGCGGCCCAGAAGGTGCTGTCGACGGTGGTGCGGCTGCAGCGGGAGCGGGGCCAGAAGTTCGGAGCGGTGCAGATCGTCGACATCCTGCAGGGCAAGCGCACCGCCAAGGTGATCCAGTTCGACCACGACCAGCTGTCCGTGTTCGGCATCGGCGAGGACCTCTCCGAGGGCGAATGGCGGAGCGTCGTACGGCAGTTGCTGGCGCAGGGACTGCTCGCGGTCGAGGGGGACTACGGCACGCTGGTGCTGACCGAGGTCAGCGGATCGGTGCTCCGGCAGGAGCGGGAGGTGCCGCTGCGCAAGGAGCCGAAGAAGGCGGTGACCTCGCGGTCGGCGTCCGGTTCGTCGGGCTCCGGGCGGGGCGAACGCAAGGCCAAGGCCGCGGCGGCCGAGCTGCCCGAGGAACTGCTGCCCGCCTTTGAGGCACTGCGAGAGTGGCGGGCCGAGCAGGCGCGGGAGCAGGGCGTTCCGGCGTACGTCATCTTCCACGACGCGACTCTTCGGGAGATCGCGACGGTGTGGCCCACCTCCGTGGAGCAGCTCGGCGGGATCAGCGGAGTCGGCGAGAAGAAGCTGGTGACGTACGGGGAGGGTGTGGTCGGGGTGCTGGCCGGTCTGGGCGGGCCTCCGGGAGCCGCGGCACCGGACTCCGCAGGTGGCTCCGGGACCGGGGCGCCGAGCCCGGCGGGCGAGGGCGAGGCGGGGCCGGACGACTGGCCGGAGATGGATGCGGAGCCTGAGCCGGAGGACTGGATATAGGCGTGGGTCTGGTGTGGGAGCGTTGGAGACCCTGTGTCGCCTGCGGCCCCCGCACCAGTGCCGGGCTCGTCACAGAGCCCGTGTCGCGTACGCCCTGACGTCCGCGTCCGGGTCGGTGATGGCCGTGGACGGGGCCGCGCGGGCGGCTTCGGCGCCGGCGTGGTGGGTCAGAGCCAAAACGGCGGCCTTGCGTACGTCGGCGTTCGGGTCGGCCAGGGCCTTGGCGAGCGCGGGGACGGCTGCGTCGGAGTCCGCCGCGGACAGGGCGGTGGCGGCACCCGACCGGACCTGCCAGGCAGGATCGGCCAGGGCGGCTGTGGCCCGGGCCGCGAGGGGTGGTGGGCAGCCGGTGGTGCCCAGCGCACCGTAGGCCGCGCCGCGTACCAGGGCGTCGGGGTCGGCGGTGAGGGTGCTGAGGGCGGCGAGCGCCGTGTGGACGGTGGCGGAGTCCGAGGCGGGAGCGGCCGTCGGCCCCTGGGGGCCGACGCCGAAGCGCGGCCCGTCTTGGGCGGACGCCACGGTGGCGGTCGGCGCGGCACCTGGGTAGGCCCCGGTCACAGGCTGTCAGGACAGGGCTGTCAGGCCTGGGGCGAAGGCGATCAATAGGGGGAGGAGGGGAATCAGTGCTGCCGCGGTGGTGGTGAGGAGGCGGTGTCTCGGACCCAGGCGGGGCTGGGGTTCCAAGAGGCGGTCCACTCGTTCGCCGAGGAGGCGGTGCGTGGAGGCGCAGGAGAGGACGCCGCGGTGCTGGTTGAGCTCGATCAGGGCCAGCGCCGTCGTCAGATGGCCGCAGCGGCGGGACGCTGTGTCGTCGGCGGCGAGTTCGACCAGGCGGTGGGTCTGGTCGCAGAAGTGGGAGAAGAGCGGGACCTGTGGGAAGCCGGTGGCCAGCGCGGTGGAAAGGTGCAGCAGCCAGTCGTGGCGGGCCCGGGCGTGGCCGCGTTCGTGGGTGAGGACCGCGTCGAGCTGGTGGTCGGTCAGCCGGTGCAGGGCCCCGGTCGTCACGACCAGCTGGGAGGGGCTGCCCGGCAACCACCAGGCGTCCGGGTACTCGTCCTCCAGCACCAGCAGCGGACCCCGAGCGGCGGCCCCCAGGCCGGGCGGCAGGTCCGGGGCACGTTCGCGCAGGTGCGCGCGGGCCTGACCGCGGCGGCGGCGCGCCTCGACGAGTTCCCGGGCCAGCATCGCGGTCGTCCAGGCCGCCCCGCAGCCCAGCAGCAGCGTGAGGACGACCGCCCAGGCCGGAGCCGCCGAGAGGTCGTAGGCCGCGGTCACGGCAGGCGGTGCCGGGGCGAAGACGTGGCCGCGGACCGTATGGAAGACGGCCGCGGCGCCCAACACCAACGCGGTCAGACAGCACAGCAGGACCGTGGCGACCAGACACTGCCACACCCACAGCGCGACCACCGGGTCCCGTTCGGGCCACTCGGCCCGGGTCAGCGCGCGCGGCACCGGTACGGCGGCTGTCAGAGCGACGGCACTCAGTAGGAGCAGGCAGAAAGTCATGCCACGGGCTCCGGATCCTGGTCGGAAAAGGGGCGGCTACGGAAGGACGACTGTGGGAAGACGAAGACGGAAGTGCGACTGTGGGGCGGCTGCAGCAGGGTGGCGACGGTTCGGCTGTGCGGCTCTGTGGCCGGCGGATACCGGCACCTCGTGAGCCCGCACCGCCGCGGTGCGATGTGCATGCCGCTCGTCGCCAGTATGACGGTGTGGGGCGCCGGAGTCAGGGCCAATGGGCAGGCGAAAATCACACCAGCCCCATCCGACCCCTCCCGTACCTCTCCTCCCAGTCTCCCAACGCATCCCGTACCGCCGCCTCCACCGTGGTGTCGTTCGCCCCCGCGGCCCGCGCCTGCGCCACGAACCGTCTTGCCAGCTCGGCCAGTTCGGCGGGGTCGGGGTCGTGTCGTTGTTCCGCGGCCAGCGGCGCCACCCGGGTTCCCGCCCCGCGTCGGGTGCGGATCAGGGATGCCGCCTCCAGCTCCCGGTACGCCCGCGCCACCGTCCCGGCCGCGAGACCCAGGTCGGCCGCGAGCTGCCGTACCGTCGGCAGACGCTCGCCCTCAGGCAGCCGCCCCGTGGTGATCAGCCCGGCGAGCTGGGCGTGGATCTGTTCGTACGGCGGGACCGGCCCGGCCGTATCGACCCCCAGGCCTCTTGTGTCAATCCCTTGATACAAGGTGCCCGGTGACCTCCCCCAACCCCACCCGCATCCCGTCCGGTCCCGGTGCCCAGGCCGACAGTGTCACCTCGTCGCCGTCTTCCAGGAACGTCCGCTTGCCGTCGGGGAGTTCGAGTGGCTCGTTGCCGTTCCAGGTCAGTTCCAGCAGGGAACCCCGTTCGCGCGCGGAGGGCCCGCTCACCGTTCCGGAGCCGTACAGGTCGCCGGTCCTGAGGGAGGCGCCGTTGACCGTCATGTGGGCCAGTTGCTGCGCGGCGGTCCAGTACATGGTGGAGAACGGCGGCTCCGACACCACATGGCCGTTGATCGCGACCGAGAGGCGCAGGTCGTAACCGCCGGGCTCGTCATCGGAGCCGGAGTCGTCCAGGTACTCCAGCAACGTGTGCGTGCGCCCCGGCGGAGTCACCCGTGCCTCCTCCAGGGCGTCCAGCGGGGTGATCCACGCCGACACCGAGGTGGCGAAGGACTTGCCGAGGAACGGGCCGAGAGGGACGTACTCCCATGCCTGGATGTCGCGCGCCGACCAGTCGTTGAGCAGGCAGAGCCCGAAGACGTGCTCGCGGAAGTCGGCCAGTGCCACGGTCTGCCCCATCGGCGACGGCACGCCGACCACGAAACCGATCTCCGCCTCGATGTCCAGGCGGATCGAGGGGCCGAAGACGGGCGCCGGGTCGGCCGGTGCCTTCCGCTGCCCCGACGGCCGTACGACATCGGTGCCCGAGACCACCACCGTCCCGGAGCGGCCGTGGTAACCGATCGGCAGATGCTTCCAGTTGGGGGTCAGGGAGTCGGCGGCGTCCGGGCGGAAGATGCGGCCGACGTTCCGGGCGTGGTGCTCGGAGGCGTAGAAGTCGACGTAGTCCGCGACCTCGAAGGGGAGGTGCAGAGTGACGCCGGACAGTGGGTGGAGGAATCCCGCGATCGCCTCCTGGTGGGACGGCACCGTCACCCATGCCGTCAGCGCGCGCCGCACGTCCGACCACGCGGTACGGCCGGCGGCGAGGAGCGGGTTCAGGGACGGCCGGGCGAGGAGGGAGACGTACGGGGAGCCCAGGGCCGCGGCCGCCGCGCCCGCGTCGAGCACGTGGTCGCCCAACCGGACGCCTACGGTCCGGTCCGCCGAACCGGGGAGTGAGAAGACGCCGTACGGAAGGTTGTGCGGGCCGAAGGGGTCACCCTCGGGAACATCGAAGGGGGGCATGGGGTGCTGCCTCGCTTTCGTGCAAAACCGTGCGGTCGATGGTGGGTGCTGCTGTGTGTCGATGTGGTCCATGGGGTGGTCCACGGGTGGTCAACGGGTGGCCCATGGCGGCTCCATGGGGTGGTGCATGTGGTCCAGCCACACGTTACGGCTGAGTTACCCCCTCGGGCAGTGTCTAAAGAGTTTGCAATGTCCGAAATTTCCTTGTCGGAGGTGGCAATTCCGGCTTAGCGTCCTTTGGGGGACACGGACGGGGTGGGTCCGGTCCGTAGGGGGGACACGTGGGGGGACCCGTGGCCGGACGTACCAGCAGTGTGCCGTTTTCAGCCGCTCGTGAAGTGCCGGGCCTGATCGTGAAGTTCGGCGACTACCCGCTGCACCATGGCGGCGTCGGTGCCATCCGCAGTCTGGGCCGCCTCGGCGTCCCGATGTACGCGATCACGGAGGACCGCTTCACGCCCGCGGCCGCGTCCCGCTACCTGGAACGCGCGTTCGTGTGGCCGACGACGGGGACGGAGGAACCGGAGCGACTGGTGGAGGGCCTGCTGCGGGTGGGGCGGCGGATAGGCCGGCCCACCGTGCTGATCCCCACCGACGAGGAGGCCGCGGTTCTGATCGCCGAACACCAGGGCGAACTCGCCGGCCGTTTCCTCTTCCCGCCCGTCGATCCAGGCCTGCCGCGCCGCCTCGCCAGCAAGCAGGGGCTGCACGAACTGTGCGTGGAACACGGGATTCCGAGCCCGCCCGCGGCCTTCCCGCAGTCGTACGACGATGTCGTCGACTTCGCCGAGAAGGCCCGCTTCCCCGTGGTGGCCAAGAACCGCGAGGCGTTCGTACGGCGAAAGCGGCCGGCCGTGAACGGCACCACCCGCATCGTCACCCGCGAGAAACTGCTGACCCTGGCCCGCGACTGGGGCGAGCACCCCGGAGTGATCCTCCAGGAGTACCTGCCGAGGGAGCAGGCGGAGGACTGGATCGTGCACGCGTACTTCGACCGGGACTCGGTTCCGCTGGCCCTGTTCACGGGGGTCAAGGTCCGCTCCTGGCCGCCGCACGCGGGCATGACAGCGCATGCGTACGTCGTCGACAATCCGGAACTCGTGGATCTCGCCGCGCGTTTCATCAAACAGATCGGTTTCACCGGAATCATCGACCTCGACCTGCGCTTCGACCGGCGCGACGGACAGTACAAACTCCTCGACTTCAACCCGCGCATGGGCGCCCAGTTCCGGCTCTTCGAGAGCGAGTCGGGGGTGGACGTGGTGCGTGCCATGCATCTGGATCTGACCGGGTGTGCTGTTCCGGAGGGGGAACAGCGGGCCGGCCACCGGTACGTCGTGGAGAACATCGACCTGCCCGCCCTGCTCGCCTACCGCCGCAGCGGCTATACGACGCCGCACGCGCCGGCGCGTGCGAGCGGGACGGAGCTGGCCTGGCTCGCGGGTGACGACCCGCTGCCGTTCCTCACGATGCTCGCGCGGTTCGTGCGGCCGGGCGCCAAGCATCTTTACCAGCTGTGGCGCACCAACCGCCGCGGCGGCCGTACCGGTTCAGGCTGTTAGCCGCCGGGGGGCGGACATCTGGCCGGCAGCAGAAACAACTATCCGAACGAGCCCACCAAGTGACCGAGCCCACCGAGTGACCGAGCCCACCGAGTGACCGAGTGACCGAGTGACCGAGTGACCGAGTAACGAAGTAACGAAGCAACGAAGTGACGTCCTGGGGAGGGACTTCGTGATCCAACCCGTAGCAGTCATCGGTGCCGGCCCTTTCGGCCTGTCGACCGCCGCGCATCTGCGGGGGCGTGGCATACCCGTGCGTGTCTTCGGCGAGCCCATGGTCAGCTGGCGTGACCACATGCCGGCCGGCATGCTCCTCAAGTCGACCCCGGCGGCCTCGTCCATCGACGCCCCGCAGCGCGGCCACACCCTGGTCGACTACTGCGAAGCGGCGGGCATACCGCGGCTGGTGACGGACGAGGACATCATTCCCGTCGAGACCTTCATCGCGTACGGCGAGTGGTTCCAGCAGGAGCTGGTGCCCGAGCTGGAGCGGGTGCGCGTGGTGTCCGTGGACCGGCGCACCTCCGCGGGCGGGGGCTTCGAACTCAAGCTCGACTCCGGTGAGTTGTTCACCGCGCGCGCGGTCGTCGTGGCGACCGGACTGTCCGGCCTCGCCCATCTGCCCTCGGAGCTGGCCGGAGCCGCGGCGGACGGACCCACCCCCAAGGGCCCGGTCTCCCACAGCTCCCAGCACCACGACCTCACCCGCTACGCCGGCAAGGAGCTGATCGTCGTCGGCGCGGGCCAGTCCGCGCTGGAGACAGCCGTACTGGCGGCGGAGGCGGGCGCACGGGTGCGGGTGGTGGCACGCGGGCGCGGCAGCGTCGCGTTCGGCGAGCCGCCGTGGCGTCAGCCGAGGCTGCGCCCGGAGTCCCCGTTCGGCCGCGCCTGGTCGCTGTGGGCGCTCAGCTACTACCCCCACCCCTACCGCCGCCTCCCGGCCCAGGTCCGCCACCACCTGGTCCGCCGGGTCCTCGGCCCGCTCGGCGCATGGTGGCTGCGCGAGCGCTTCGAGAGCACGGTGCGGGTCAGCGAGGTCGAGCGCGTGCTGCGCGCGGACACGTCCGACGGCCACCCGGCGCTCACGGTCCTCGGCCACACCGGCCGTACGGAACACCTGGCGGCGGACCACGTCATCGCGGCCACCGGCTACCGCGTCGACCTCGCCGCGATGGACTTCCTCGGCCCCGGACTGCGCACCCGGCTCGCAGTGAGCCGGGGAACGCCGAAGCTGGGCGTGGGGTACGTCTCGTCCGTCCCGGGCCTGTACTTCACGGGCCTGCCGTCGGCGGCGTCGTACGGACCCGTGATGCGGTTCGTGTGCGGGACGGAGTTCGCGTCACCGCGGCTGGCGAAACACCTGGCGGCCGCCCACAGTGCCCACGGTTAGGTATCGCTCGCCGACTTCTCCAGTCGGCCTGTCACCGTCGCCGCCACCGGTGACCGGAGCATGGGTCACCGCATGTGGAGGCGGTAGCCGTCCGGTTCGTGGCGAGTCGAGGGGGCGTTCCATCCGTATTCTCTGATCATGGCCGCACCCACCGCGTATTCACTCATCGCCACCGACCTGGACGGAACGCTGCTGCGCGGCGACGACACGCTCTCCGACCGGTCGCTCGCCGCGCTCGCGCGGGTGGCGGCGGCCGGTGCCCGGCACCTCGTCGTCACCGGCCGTCCGGCGCCCAGAGTGCGGCCCCTCCTCGACGACCTGGGCAGCGAGGGGCTCGCGGTGTGCGGGCAGGGCGCGCAGGTGTACGACGCCGGCGCGGACCGTCTGCTCTGGTCGGTCACCCTGGACCGGGAGCTGGCGGAGACCGCGCTCGGCAAGATCGAGGCCGAGGTCGGCCAGGTGTACGCGGCCGTCGACCAGGACGGTGTCGACGGCCTCACGCTGATCGAGCCGGGCTATCTGATGCCCCACCCGACGCTGCCCGCCGTCCGCGTGGACCGGCGTGACGACCTGTGGAGCGAGCCCATCAGCAAGGTACTGCTGCGCCATCCCGACCTGTCCGACGACGAGCTGGCGTCCACGGCGCGTTCCGTGGTGGGTTCCCTGGCCACGGTCACCATGTCGGGACCCGGGACCGTCGAACTCCAGCCGTGCGGCGTCACCAAGGCGACGGGCCTGGCGCTCGCCGCCGCCCACCTGGGCCTCGGCCCGCATCAGACCATCGCCTTCGGGGACATGCCCAACGACATCCCCATGTTCGACTGGGCCGCCCACGGCGTCGCGATGGCCAACGCTCACCCCGAGCTCAAGGCCGTGGCCGACGAGGTGACGCTGTCGAACGAGGACGACGGGATCGCCGTCGTCCTCGAAAGACTGTTTCCGCGGGGGTGAGGCTCAGTACGGGCCGTTCACGTTGTCGATCGAGCCGTACATCGCGGCCGCGTAGTTGCAGGCGGCGGTGATGTTCGCGACCGGGTCGTACGGGTCGAAGGACGTGCCGGCCACGTGGTACGCCGCGAAGGTCGGGTCGATCACCTGGAGCAGGCCCTTGGAGGGGGTGCCCGCGGCGGCGTTGGAGTCCCAGTTGTTGATGGCCAGGGGGTTGCCGGACGACTCGCGCATGATGTTGCGGTAGATGCCGTCGTACGAGCCGGGGATGCCCTTCTGCGCCATGATGTCCAGTGACTCGCGGATCCAGCCGTCGAGGTTGTTCGCGTACGTCTTGGCGACGATCTGGGTGGCCAGGGCGACGGACTGGGCGGGCTTGGCGGCGGGCGCGGCGGCCTTGTCGGCCGTGCCCGGTGTGCTCGCCTTCGCCGTCTTGACCGTCAGTTTGAGACCCGGGTGGATCAGGTTCGGGTTGGCGCCGACGGCCTTGCGGTTGTCCTTGTAGAGCTGCCGCCAGCCGCCGGGTGTGTCGTAGGTGGCCGCGATGCTGCTGAGCGAGTCGGCCTTGGCGACGGTGTACGTGATGGACCTGACCTGCGGTGCGGCGTTCGCGGTGGGCGCGGCCTTCGCGGTGGTCGTGGTGGGCGCGGCGCTCGCGGTGGTCGCGGTCAGCAGCGGGAGGGCGAGAACGGCGGCGCCTGTTCCGGCGGCGACGACGCCTCGGACGAGCGGGCTGAGTCTGAATCGGCTGGGGTTACCTCGTGCGGCCATGCTGCTGTTCCTCTCCGGCGCCTGCGAGGTGAGCTGTCGGGTTCGGGCGAGAGCTGCCCGGCCGCGCCGTCTTGCAGCGACGCGACTTCACCCCCAGCCGGTCCGGAATGTCCTGAGACATCCGGACCGGCGACTTACCTGGGTCCCCCGCTCCTGCCGCGCGGTGTTTCGTCGATGAGTGTGTCCATGGGCGGCGGCAGGATTCGGCGTCCGCCCGACAGGCCGGGAACGTATGCGAGAGCACATGTCCGAAACAAGGGGTGAATGCGCACATCACCCATGTTGACCTTGGTCTGAGGCGTATGGGGCACTTGATCCTTTGCGGCTGCCAAGACTCAACTGGCGCGAAAGGCAAGGGGAAACGTGGGCACGCGGAAGCGCGGCCACGCCCGGCCGTGAGTGACCCAACTCACGGTCGAGCGCAACCAAGGCAAATGGGGCAATAGGCCCAACTTATAGTTAACCGGCGGTTCGTGGGATTCGCTTCTCCCAGCTGCGGTGGTAGACCACCTCGCCGCCGTCCGTGCAGACCACCTCGTTCGTGGTGAGGAAGTCCGTCCCGTCACAGGCCAGCTCCGAGCGGGTACGGACCGTGGCCTCCCAGCCGAGCTCCGGCCGGTGCAGCCGGACCGACCAGTCCGAGCGGGCGCGCGCCGACAGGGGGTCCGTTTCGTTGATCGTGTACGTCTCCAGCGCGTCTTCGGTGAACTCCAGCCCGTCGGGGTAGGCCCGGGTGCCGCCGTAGCGCGGATCGACCTCCAGCCGCCACTCGCCCTTGGCCACATCGCGTACGACCAGCCGTTCCGGGCGCGGCTCGTCCAGCGTGTCCGGGCTCCATCCGTCAGCGGCCACGCCGCTGACCACGCCGAGCGGCTCGGACTGCTCGGGTTCCTCGAAGGAGATGCCCGGCGTCGACTCCTTCGCCCGCACCGGGAGTTCGAGCACGCTGCCGGCCGGGTCCAGCGTGAAGCCCGCCGCCGACTCGGGCTGCGGCCAGATCCACGGCCAGTACGCGGAGGACACGGCGAGCCGGATGCGGTGCCCGGCCGGGAAGGCGTGGCCGATCCCGTTCAGCTCGAACTCGACGTCCTCCGTGGCCCCCGGCTCCCACGGCACCGCCTTGTCCCGCCCCGACCTCGCCGACAGGTTCAGCACCCCCCGGGTGACCAGGGTCGACGAGCCGTCAGGGGCGACATCGCAGACCCGGGCGACGACCTGACCGCGCGGTACCTCGCAGGTCAGCCTGAGCCGCACCCTCGGCCGCCCCAACACCCAGGTCTCCTCGCCCACTTCGAACTCGAAGCACACCGACCGCGCGTCCTCCTCCCGCTGGTCCGGCGGCAGGTCGGCGTCGTTCCCGAAGGGGAAGAAACGGCCGGCGTCCACGCCCGTGTGCTGCGGTGACCGGACCAGGAGCGGGGCTCCCTGAAGGCCGTACGAGACGGTCGAGACGTGGGGGGAGGGCCAGGCCGGCTCACCGACCCAGCGCCCGGGCAGGGTGTCGTAGACGGTGGCCGGGGGGTGGGAGTCGCTGATGTACGAGCGCAGGAGGGGGTCGTCGAGGACGCCCGTGTCCTTGCCCTTCAGCCAGTGGTCCCACCAGCGCAGGGTCTCCTGGAGGAAGCCGATCGCCGGGCCGGGCGGCAGGCCGCGGTCGGGGTACTGGTGGGACCAGGGGCCGATCAGCCCGCGGACGCGGTCGGCCGGGAGGTGCTCGACCAGGCGCAGGACCGTGTCGCGGTACGGATCGTGCCAGCCGCCCACCGCGAGGACGGCGGCGTCGATCGCGCCGTAGTCCTCGCAGACGCTGCCGTGCCGCCAGTAGCGGTCCCGGGTCTGGTGGTCGAGCCAGGTGTGGATGAACGGTTCGACCTCTTCGAGCCGTTGGAGCCACATGCCCCGCCAGGCCTCGCCGACGTACCGCGGGTCCGGTGGCCGCGACACGAAGGCGAGCATGGTGGACGCCCAGGCGTGCATGTCCACCGCGAGAACGGAACCTCCCATGTAGTGCACGTCGTTGTCATAACGGTCGTCGGTGGAGCAGACCGTGACGACCGCCTTGAGCGGCTCGGGTGCGAGGGCCGCGATCTGGAGGGAGTTGAAGCCGCCCCAGGAGATGCCGAACATGCCGACCTTGCCGTCGCACCAGGGCTGCGCCGCGAGCCAGTCGACCACCGCGACCCCGTCGGCCAGCTCGGTCGCCGAGTACTCGTCGCCCGGCAGGCCCTCGCTGTTGCCGTGTCCGCGGACGTCCACTCGTACGGAGGCGTAACCGTGGCCCGCGTACCAGGGATGGCGTTGCCAGTCACGGGGCGCGGTCCAGTCGGTGAGGCGGTACGGCAGGTATTCCAGGATCGCGGGTACTGGTTCGTCCGTCAGGGGGCGCCACACGCGCGCGTAGAGGAGGGTGCCGTCCGGCAACGGGATGCGGAGGTCCTCGTGGGTCGTCTCGTAAGGGAAGGACGTACGGATGTGCATGAGGGGGATCCCGTGAGTTCAGTGGACCGGGTGCATGGTGCGTCGCAGCCAGGGCGCGGCCGCCATCACGGCCAGGCCCGCGGCCACCGCGATCGCGCCGTTGACGCCGAAGTAGGCGGGCTTGGAGACGTCGTCGAAGAGCTTCACCGTCTGGGCCTGTATGCCGTTGGCCAGGGCGAGGGACAGGAACCAGAGGGACATGGTCTGGCTGGAGAAGGCAGCCGGGGCGAGCTTGGTGGTGGCCGACATGCCGGAGGTCTCCAGGAGGATGTCGCCGAGGCCGAGCAGCAGATAGGAGCCGACGATCCACCAGGCGGACATGAGGTAGTCGTCGCTGCCGTGCCCGCTGGTCGGCAGGGCCATCAACAGGAACGACAGACCACCGAGGACGACCCCGAGCGCGATCTTGTTGGAGGCGTGCGGCTGGCTCCGGCCCATCCGGACCCACAGCGCGGCGACCACGGGAGCGAGCCCGACCTCGAAGGCGCCCAGCGCGGAGGCGTACCAGCTCGCCGGGAAGTCGAAGCCGAGGATCGTCGTCTCGGCGTTCGACGCGGCCAGCAGCATCATCGTCGAGTACGCCTGGAAGAGGATGAGGTTGAAGACCGTCGAGGCGAGGAAGAGGACGACGTACGGGCGCAGCCGGCCGCGTTCCTCGGCGGTCACGCGGGGGCTCGTGAACATCACCGCGAAGTAGACGACCGGGGCGATGACCGAGAGGAGGGTGAGCAGATCGACGAAGCGGCCCATGGTGAGCCAGCCGACCACGGCGAGGCTTGTCGCGATCAGCGCGGTGGCGGCGATTCCCGCGACGATCAGGCGGATCGCGCGGCGCATGGCGTCCGGGGCGAGGGCGAACTCCGCGCCGTGCCGCCGTCCGGCCAGCCGACGGCGGCCGGTCACGTACTGGACCAGGCCGAGGGTCATGCCGACCGCGGCCGCCGAGAAGCCCCAGTGCCAGCCCTGGTGGTCGCCGAGCCAGCCGGTGATCAGCGGGCCCGCGAAGGCGCCGATGTTGATCGCCATGTAGTAGAGCGCGAAGCCCGCGTCCCGGCGGTCGTCGTCGGTGGCGTACAGCTTGCCGACCATGGTGGCCACGTTGGGCTTGAGCAGTCCGGTGCCGGCGCTGATGAGCCCCAGCCCCACCCAGGTCATGGTCGCGGTGGGCACGGCCATCGAGTAGTGGCCGCAGGCGATCAGGACACCGCCCGACAGCACCGCCCGGTACGAGCCGAGGATGCGGTCGGCGAGCCAGCCGCCTCCGACGGAGACCAGGTAGACAAGGGTGCCGTAGGCGGCGGACACGGAGGCGGCGGTTCCGGCCGACATGCCGAGGCCGCCGTGGGCGACCGTGTCGGCGAAGTAGAGGACGAGGATGGCCTGCATGCCGAGGAACGAGAAGCGTTCCCAGACCTCGAGTCCGGAGAGGGTGAGCAGGCCTCGCGGGTGGCCGAAAAAGGCGTGGTCGTCCTTGAGGGATGGCTGACTACCGGGGGAGACATCGGCGGTGTTTCGGGACACTCTGAGCTACTTCCGTGCAAGTCGGCAAATATCAGTTGTGATCAAGTGATCAGAAACGTACCGGCAGTGATCCGATACCGCCCAGGCGGGACGGGCAGGCCCTATCGGTGATCGAAACGTGACCGGATACGCTGACTTGAGTGATGGCAGCGACCTATCGACAAACCGTGTAATCGCCAGTAGACACCAGCAGACAGGAGATCCCTCGTGACCGTCGTCGGGCCGTTCGGGCTGAGCGTGCGGGACCAGGCTCTGGAAGCCGATGTCCAGGCCGGATTGGCGGCTGTCGAGGAGGGACTGCTCGATGCCACCAAGAGCGAGGTTCCCTTCATCACGGGGGCTGCCCAGCATCTGGTAAGGGCGGGCGGAAAGCGTTTTCGGCCATTGCTCGTGATGCTTGCTGCCCAGTTCGGAGATCCCTACGCACCCGGAGTCGTGCCGTCGGCGGTGGTCGTCGAGCTGACCCACCTGGCGACGCTGTACCACGACGACGTCATGGACGAGGCCGAGGTGCGGCGCGGGGTGGACAGCGCCAACGCCCGCTGGGGCAACTCGGTCGCCGTCCTCACCGGCGACTTCCTCTTCGCCCGCGCCTCGCACATCCTGGCCGACCTCGGGCCCGAGGCGGTCCGGGTCCAGGCGGAGGCGTTCGAACGGCTGGTCACCGGCCAGATCCTGGAGACGGCCGGGCCGCAGGACGGACGCGACCCGGTCGAGCACTACCTCGACGTCCTCGGCGGCAAGACCGGCTCGTTGGTGGCGGTGTCGTGCCGCTTCGGCGCGATGATGTCGGGCGCCGACGAGACGGTGGTGGACGTGCTCACGCAGTACGGCGAGCGACTGGGCGTCGCCTTCCAGCTCGCGGACGACGTCCTGGACATCGCGTCCGAATCCCGCGAGTCCGGCAAGACCCCGGGCACGGACCTGCGCGAGGGCATCCCGACCCTGCCGGTGCTGCGGCTGCGCGAGCGGGCGGCCCGGCTGGGCCTGGCCGAGGACATCGCGCTCTGCGCACTCCTGGACTCCGACCTGACCGACGACACCCGTCATGCCCAGGCCCTGGCGGGCCTGCGGGCCCATCCGGCCCTGGAACAGGCCCGCCGCGACACGGTCCGCTACGCCGAGGACGCCCGCTCGGCGCTGGCCCCCCTGCGGGAGTGCGACGCGAAGGTGGCCCTGATGGAGATGTGCGACGCGGTGGTCCACCGGGCGGGCTGACACCCTGCCGGATGTGCTGTGTGGCTTGGGCAGCGCCTGTCCGCTCCCCACGTTGGGCCGGCCCTGCCGGATGTGCTGTGGCTTGCGGGGTGGGTCCGCTCCGCACGGTGGGCTCCGACCTGCCGGATGTGCTGTGCGTCCTGCGGTGCTGAACCGCTCCGCACGGTGGTGCCTTCCCGCACGACCCCTACGGGTCGGGGGAGGTGCCGCCTCTGTGTGTCATACCGCAGGTGTACACGGAGTTGATCCCGAGGGCTGACGAATCATCCCGGCGGATTTGGTCAGATGGACACCACGGAAAACACCACTCCTCACCGATTCGGGTGAGAATGGCGGCTACGGGTGGACGTACGGGAGTGGGACAGCCGCCGCCGACGACGGAGGTAGGGCAAAAAAAATGGCACCGTTCGCATCAGACGACAGCACGACCGGCACGGAGGCCGACGAACTGCGCACGGCACGCCGGCGCAAGGCCGCGCGGTACGTCGTCCCGGTCGCGGTGGTGGGAGTGGCGGCGGCGACCATCGGGCTGGTCCCCGCGCTCGCCGACTCCGGCGACCCCGACCTGCCGAAGATCAGCGCACAGAAACTCATCGAGAAGATCGCCGCGTCGGACGTACAGCAGTTGTCCGGGACGGTGAAGATCAGCACGGATCTCGGGCTGCCCGACCTCGGCGGGCTGGAGAGCAGCCTGACCTCGGGCGCCATGGGGCCGGGCGACGGCGGTTCCTCCGCCGACCCCTCGTCCAAGCTCACCGAACTCGCCACCGGCACGCACACGCTGCGCGTCGCGGCCGACGGCCCCGACAAGCAGAAGCTGTCGCTGCTGGAGAGCGGCTCCGAGTACAGCGTCATCCACAACGGCAAGGACGTCTGGGGCTACGACAGCAAGTCGAACGAGGTCTACCACTCGACCTCCGCCGACAGTGCGGGAGCCGAGAAGGAGCAGGACGTCCCGGCCACGCCCAAGGACCTCGCCGAGGAGGCCCTGAAGTCGGTCGACGACACCACCTCCGTGACCGTCGAGGGCACCGCGCAGGTTGCGGGCCGTGACACCTACCGCCTCGTCGTCAAGCCCAAGGACTCCGGGTCCACGGTCGGCCAGATCACCGTGGCCGTGGACGCGAAGACCGGGCTGCCGCTGAAGTTCACGCTGACCCCGGCGAGCGGCGGCGCCGCCGTCGTGGACGCGGGCTTCACCCAGGTCGATTTCGCCGAGCCGGGCGCCTCCACCTTCGACTTCACCCCGCCCAAGGGCGCGAAGGTCACGGAGGGCAAGGACGTCGAGAAGGGCGCGCGCGACTCGCGGGGCGCGAACGTCGAGAAGGGCGCACACGATTCGCGGGGCGCGAAGCCCGGGGAGGACTTCGGTAAGGAGCTCGACGGCCTGAAAGTCATCGGCAAGGGCTGGAACTCCATCGCCACCTTCGACACCGGCGGCCAGGGCATGCCCTCCGGCTCCGAGGCCGGCGGCAACCTCGGCGGCTTCCTCGACTCGCTCGGCGACAAGGCCACCGGCAGCTTCGGCTCGGGCACGGTCTTCTCGACCCGCCTGGTCAACGCCCTGATCACGGACGACGGCAAGGTCTACGTCGGCGCGGTCACCAAGGACGCCCTGGTGAAGGCGGCCGACGCGGGGAAGTAAGGACCCGTCGTATCCCGTGGTATCCCGTCGGGATACGGCGGGGCACGGCGAGGCACGGTGGGGCACGGCGAGGCACGGCGAGGCACGAGGAATTGAGGGAGCCGATGGGCGAACCGTCCGCCATGGAACCGGAGCCCGAACCGGATCCGCAGGGGTCGCAGGGGATGCCCGGGGCGCAGGGTGCGCAGGACAGCGCCATCGACACCCGCGCGCTCACCAAGCGCTTCCGCGGCGGACAGCTCGCCGTCGACGGTCTCGACCTGACCGTCCCGGCGGGCAGCGTCTTCGGCTTCCTCGGTCCGAACGGCTCCGGCAAGACCACCACCATCCGCATGCTGTTGGGCCTCATCGAGCCCACCTCGGGAGCGGCCCGTGTCCTGGGCCGCCCCATGCCGCGCTCCGCACGCGCGGTTCTCCCTCAGGTCGGCGCCCTCATCGAGGGCCCGGCCCTCTACGGCTTCCTCTCGGGCCGCCAGAACCTCATGCGGTACGACGCCGCCGACCCGACCGCCGACCCGCGCACCCGCCGCACCCGTGTCGCGGCCGCGCTGGACCGGGTGGGGCTCGGCGCCGCCGCGGGCAAGAAGGCGAAGGCGTACTCGCTGGGCATGAAACAGCGCCTGGGCCTCGCGTCCGCGTTGCTCCAGCAGCGCAAGCTGCTCGTCCTCGACGAGCCGACCAACGGTCTCGACCCGCAGGGCATGCGCGAAATCCGTTCGCTGATCCGGGAGCTGGCCTCCGACGGCACCACGGTGTTTCTCTCCTCCCACCTCCTCGACGAGATCGAGCAGGTGTGCACCCACGCGGCCGTCATGGCCCAGGGCCGCCTGATCACCCAGGGCCCGGTGGCCGACCTCGCGGCGGGCACGCGCGGCCGGCTGGTCGTGACGACCCCGGACGCGGCGGAGGCGGCCCGGGTGCTGAAGGAACAGGGGGCTTCGGACGTGGTCGTCACGGACGACCGGGTGAGCGCCGAACCACCGGACCGCGACCTGGCCGACCTGAACGCGGCGCTGGTGACGGCGGGCGTCCGTGTCCGCGGCTTCGGCCTCGAACGGGCCTCCCTGGAGGACGCGTTCGTGGCACTGACCGGGGAGGGCTTCGATGTCGCGGGCTGAGGTACTGCGGGCTGAGGTACTGCAGGCTGGACCGACGCGGTCGCCGCGGATGCTGTGGACCTTCGGTCTGCTCCGCAGCGAACTGCTGACCACCTTCCGGCGCTGGCGCACGCTCGCCCTGCTGGGCGTGCTGGCGGCGGTGCCGATCCTGGTCGGGATCGCGGTCAGGATTGAGACGAGCGACGGTTCGTCGGCCGGTGGTGGGGGCGGCCAGGGGCCGGCGTTCATCTCGCAGATCACCAACAACGGCCTGTTCCTGGTCTTCACCGCACTCGCCGCGACGCTCCCCTTCTTCCTGCCGATGGCGATCGGCGTCATCGCGGGCGACGCGATCGCCGGCGAGGCCAACGCGGGCACCCTGCGCTACCTCCTGGTCGCCCCCGCCGGCCGCAGCCGCCTGCTGCTCACCAAGTACGCGACGGTGATGACGTTCTGTCTGGTCGCCACGCTCGTCGTCGCGGTCTCGGCCCTCACCGTCGGGGCACTGCTCTTCCCGCTGGGCGACCTGACCACGATCTCCGGCACCCGCATCAGCTTCGCCGACGGCCTCGGCCGGGCTCTGCTGATCGCCCTGGTCGTCGCCGCGTCTCTGATCGGTATGGCGGCCCTGGGCCTCTTCGTCTCCACGCTGACCAACAGCGGCATCGCGGCCATGGCGACCACGGTGGGTCTGCTGATCACCGTCCAGATCCTCGACCAGATCCCCCAACTCCATGCCCTTCAGCCGTACTTCTTCTCGCACTACTGGCTGTCCTTCGCCGACCTCATGCGCGACCCGGTCTACTGGGACGACCTGATGAAGAACCTCGGCCTCCAGTCCCTGTACGCGGTGGTCTTCGGCTCCGCGGCCTGGGCACGGTTCACGACGAAGGACGTCACGACCTAGAGGCGGTTTCCTCATAGGGGTCGGCTCCCGATACAGGGCCGACTCTCGATGCAGGGCCGGCTCTCGACACAGGGCGGACTCTCGATGCAGGGCCGGCTCCCGTTTCGTGGAGTGGGTCAGCGGGCGAGGGAGACGGCGAAGGGCTTGAAGCCGGGCCGGCGCAGGACGTGGGGCACGACCAGGATCATGGCCTCGGTGGCGCGGGCTCCATGGCGTGGACGTGGTTGATGTTGCCCTCGGCGGGTCGACGACCCACCACTCCCCGGGCGGAAGCGCGCCGCCGGCCAGCTCGTCCTCGGCCCACTGCGATCCACGCCGGGCCTGCAGCAGCGTTCCCGCAGCACTTCCAGCACCGCGTCGTCGTTGGCGTGGATCTCATCGATCACCTCGTTCAGGCTCACGCCTCGGGCATGCGGGGTGCAGCGGTCGCGCCGCGTGCGCGGTGGCCCTCCGCGCCCAGGTCCACACCCTCGTGCAGCAGGCCCACCAGCTTCTGTCCGCGCAGCAGGAACTCGATCTGACAACTCTGGAGCGGGTGTTCACCGTGCGCTGGCACGACGCCCTGACCACCGCCTGCGGCACGGCCCTGATCGCCGCATCCCACCGACAAGCCCCCGGCGTCCAACTGCGCCTGCCTGCCGAATCCGGTACGGACACCCGCGAGCTACGGCGGGGCGAGATCGACCTCGAATCCAGCTCCAGCCGGCCGACGTTCCCCGACATCCGCCACCGCCTCGTCGGCAGCGATCAGCTCGTTGTCGCCGTCCGACCAGGCCACCCACTCACCGAAGGCCCGCTGAGCCTCGAGCGCTACGCGGCCGCCGAGCACCTCACCGTCTCGCGACGCGGACGCCTGCGCGACCCGGTCGACGACGCCCTGACCACGCGCGGGCTCGAACGCCGCGTCGTCGCCGTCGGACCCACCGTCGCCTTCGCGCTGCAACTCGCCCCCGAAACCGACCTGGTGCTCACCCTTCCCGACGCGGTCACCCGCGCGGCCCGGGACAAACTCGGCCTGGTCACGCTGGTCCTGCCACTCCAGTTCCCCGCCATCCCGCTGTACCTGCTGTGGCACCAGCGCTACGACGACGACCGCGCCCACGTCTGGCTGCGTGACCTGGCCACCGAAACCGTCCAGGCACTGTTCGCACCACCGGCCGCCTCCTCACAGGCAGTCACCCTCCCGACCGGGCAGTGCTGACACCCGGGGCGAACAGAGGCTGCTCCCGGCCTTGTCGTCGTGCTGGCGCATGACCAGCCCGGCCCCAGGGCTCAGGTCAGGGGTTCCAGAAGACGTCGGTGAACGCGCGGTCGAAGCGTTGCGCCGTCAGGTCCTCGCGCTGGATCACCCAGTGGACGGTGGCGCTCTCCCAGCCCTGCACGTCCGCGCCGGCATACCAGTCGGCCAAGAGCACCCAGTCCGAGACGTCATCCGAAACCGGTCCGTCCCACCGGCCCGCTTCCGTGGCTTTCACGGCCCTGGGCACGGCATCGGCGACCGGGTCGGTGTACACGGCCTCTTCATCGGCGTATCCCCCGATCTGCAACGACCCCCCGGGGGCGATGTCGTCATGGGTGCTTTCCCAGACCGCGACGAGTTCCTCGGAGCGGGGATGCCCGGGGAGTGGCTTGCTCCACGGCTCTTGGGAGAGGTCGACCGCGTGGTGGTAGGGCAGCGACACATTGGTCGTCGCCCGCAGCGGCCCCTGCGGGAACGCCTCGAACATCGCCTTGTAATCCTTGACGTCGAAGGAGTTCCAGGCGTTCCTGTCCCGTTCCGTCACGGCCGTATCGACGGGGACGTACACCACGCTGCCCATTGTCTCGTAAGAGTCGGCGGTCTCAGGAAAGGCGAAGAGCAGCAGGTGGCCGTCGGGAGGCAGGGGCAGGTCCGTCGCGTCGGCGGGCAGAGCCGCGAGGTCGACGGAGGCAACGAAGGGGTAGGCGGGGGCCGGGGTATCGGCCGGAAGCAGCAGCGGACCGCCGAAGTGGCCCACGACCGGGCCGTCCCCGTTCCGCGTCAGCGTCGCGCAAGGGCGGGCGGTGGCCAACCATCGCTCTACGTCGGCGGCGGGTATGCCCCGCGCGAGCGCCTCGTCGCGGAAGGGACTTAACCGGTCCCACAAGTCAGGAGTCATGGGTGAACAGTAGAGGGAGGGACTGACACAGCGACTTCGAAGCTGTGGCCGGCCGCCGCGGAGCCGCCTCGCCCGTTATCCGGTGAACCCCGCATGGCGCAGGTGGCGCAGGGGCTGGCCGTCGTCCACGATGCAGCGGGCCGTCTCCTCCGGCTTCGCCCCCCCTCGCAGGTACGTCACGGGGTGGCGGTGGCGGTGGCGCTGGCGGTGAGGCGGGTCAGCGTGCCGGTCTCGCGGGGCGGGGGACCGGTGAGGTCGCCCAGGCGCCAGGCGGGGACCCAGGGCACGCGGTACACGTCGATCGCCGACTCGATCACCTTGATCCGCTGGGCGAGCGGACGCGGCAGCCGTCCCGGCGCGTCCGCGACGAGGACGACCGCGTCCAGATCGAGGCCGGGCGGGGCCGCCTCGCCGCGTCGGAAGGCCTCCAGGATGTGCAGGGCCGAGTGCAGACCGGCCGCGTGGGTACGGGCGACGAGCAGCACGGACTGCGGGGCGGCGGGGCCCGGCCAGTCACGTCCGCAGTCGTGGCCGCCGTAGACGGCGGCGAGAGTGGTGGTGCCGGCGCCGCCGTGGACGCCCACGAAGGAATACCGCCGGGGCGTGGCGGAGGGGTGGACGAATTCCGGCGGTACCGGTACCGGTACCGGTGCGGGCACGGGGCCTGGTACCGGCACCGGTGCGGGCGTCGGCACGGGGCCGCGCAGCCAGATCTCCGGTCCGAGTGGTACGTCCGTCCGCATGCCCGCCCCCATCTGCGCGTTCCTCCCTGCTCGACCGCCTCCTACCCGCCGATGCGCACGGCATCCGCGAAGGCTCTCTGCCGAGGCGTGAGTTCCTGGAACGAGCCTGTGACGTCCCGGTGACGTGAGAACCGCGGGCGGGCGGAGAGACTCGACAGTACGTGGACGACCGGATCTTGTACGACTGGATCCTGACGCCGACGACGGAACCCGACGGCGGGAGGGGGCACCATGGTCCCGAGCGCGTTGTCCGGCGACGCTCCGACGCATCCGAGTGAGGGAACGATGTCTCGACTCAGCCGTGACAAGAAGCGGGACCACCAGCGCCCCGAGCGCCCTGCCGCGCCCGCTCCGCCCACCGCGACCGCCGCGCCGATCCAGGTCCACGTCCATGGCGACGCCGGCCCGGGCAGTGCTTCCGTGGGCGGCGTGCGGGTCGTCGCGGCTCCCGGCGAGGAGATCCAGCAGACCGTACTGAACCACCTCCACCGCATCGCCCTCACCACCGCCCACGAAGTCCACGCCACCATCCACGACACCCGCATCGGCTACGTCGTCCCCCTCCGCGTCACCCCGGACGGCTCCAGCGACTTCAGGGGAGAGCCGGTACGGATGGCTCCGCCGGCGGAGACGAAGACGCGGTGGGACAGGGGCGCCCAGGGGAAGACGGGGGAGACGGGGGCGCCAAGGGGATCGGGGGCGGCAGGGGAGGCGGGGGCGTCGACGCCGACGCCGGTTCCAGAGCAGCCGCCCACCTGGCCGGAGCCGCCCACGGCTGCCCCGTCCGCACCGGGGGAGCCCGACTGGCCGGCCACGCCCGGCGAGCCCGGTCGGCATGAAGCGTCCCGATCGGCCGACGGCCTTGATGTGCCCGACGTGTTCGATGTGCGCGATGTGCGCGAGGGCCCTGTGTGGCCCGCGCCGGCTGAGGATCCGCTGCCGGCCGAGGGTTCCGTACCGGCTGACGTGCCAGAGGGTTCCGTACTGGCTGAGGGTCCCGAGGATGCCGTACCGGCCTACGCACCCGTGCAGTCCGGGACACCCGCCGCCTCCGATGTCGTACGGCCGCAGTGGGCGCAGCGGGACAAGCCGGCGCATCTGCAGTGGCCGGCGGAGGAGCCGGTCCAGGATGCGGTCCAAGATGGGGTGCGCGATGCGGCGTCCACGTTCCCGATGCGGGCCGTGCCGATGGAGGAGCCAACCGGCGATGAGGCTGTGCCGACGTTCACCCTGCGGACGCTGCCGCAACCACCCCAGCCTCCGACGCCGGGCCCGGCCCCCGGTACGGTCGCCGCGCCCATGGGAGTGTTCGGTCCGCCGCCGGTGATGGACACGCACGCCGCGCCCCCACCCGCACCGGAGCACCGGCCCATGACCGTGCCCCAGCCAACCCCGACACCCCCCAAACTCCCCGCACCCCCAACACTCGCCGCACCCAGGCCAGCTCCCCTCCCCCTCCCCATGCCCGAGGACCTCGACCCCGTCCCCAAACCCACGCCACCCCGAGGCTTCGACGCCGTGGCGGAAGCCGTGCTCGGGGAAGGGCCTCTCACCGCGCCTGGGGATGACGGCGGTCCCGCGTTGCTTGCGGAGCCGATGGGGCGGATCAATGAGGCGGTGAAGGCGGGGCGGACGGACGACGCTGCGGAACTGGCGGATCGGACCATGGCGCAGGCGTCGGAGGCGTTGGGGACCGAGCACCCCGAGATGCTGCGGCTGCGTGAACTGGCCGCCTACATCGCCTACTTGGCCGGCGACCCGGCCCGCGCCCTCCACCTGTCCCTAGATCTGGCCCGCGTCCACCGCGCCACTCCGGATGCGGAGGCCGCGTACGGCAACGTCCAGAGCGCGTTCACCGCCTGGCGTGCCGTACGCGACCCACAGCTGGGCCTGGATCTGGGCCACGAGTTGATCGCCCTGTGGAGCGAGCTCACCACCGATCAGGGCCCCGCCGCCGACGACATCGAGCAACTGGAGAAGGCCCGCGCCCGTATGGACCGACTCGCCGGACGCGTCCGCGACAGCGGCTGACGGCCTGTCGGCTCCGGCTCCCCTACGTCGGGCCCGTCGGCTCCCGCTCTCCGACGTCGGGCCCGTCGGCTCCGGCGCCCCTACGCCGACAGCCCCCACACCGCGTACGCGATCGCGTCACTGTTCCGGTCCAGCGCGGTGTCGTTGATGTTGGCCGTCGTGTCGCACGACGAGTGGTAGCAGCGGTCGAAGGCCAGCCCCGCGGTCCCGCCCCACTTGGCCGCCTGTGCCGCCGTCTTGACGTAGTCGGCACCGCTGAACAGCCCGCCCACCGGCACGCCCGCGTTCTTGAACGGCGCGTGGTCGGAACGGCCGTCGCCCTCGGTCTCGATCTCCGTGGGCACACCGAGCCCGGTGAAGTACGCTTTGAACGTCTTCTCGATGGCCGGGTCGTCGTCGTAGACGAAGTACCCGGGGTTCGGCGAGCCGATCATGTCGAAGTTCAGATACCCGCTCATCCGTGAACGGTTCGCCGTGGAGAGGCTGTTGACGTAGTAGCGGGAGCCCACCAGCCCCAGCTCCTCCGCACCCCACCACGCGAACCGCAGATGCTTTGTGGGCCGGTAGTCCGCTCTCGACACGGCCAGCGCGGTCTCCAGGACCGCCGCCGACCCGGACCCGTTGTCGTTGATGCCGGCTCCGGAGGTCACGCTGTCGAGGTGCGAGCCCGCCATGACGACCTGGTTCGTGTCCCCGCCGGGCCAGTCGGCGATCAGGTTGTAGCCGACCTGGCTGGAGGACGTGAACTGCTGGATCGTCGTGGTGAATCCGGCGGCGTCGAGCTTGGCCTTCACATAGTCCAGTGAGGCCTTGTAACCGGCGCGCCCGTGCGCGCGGTTGCCGCCGTTGGCGGTGGCGATGGACTGCAACTGCGAGAGGTGCGCCTTGACGTTGGTCACGGATATGTCGGGCGCGGCGGCCAGTGAGGGTCCGGCTGCGGGGGCCGCACCGGCTATGGATCCACCGGCGAGGAGCGAGACGGCGGCGACAACGGCGGTGGCCGCGGCGCGCCCGGGAACCGAGAGCTTCATGTGGGGGCTCCGAATTCCGTGGGAATCCCTGAATCCACAGGGGTTCCACAGTGAATGGGGTGCCTGGATGGTGAAGGTGGGGTTGATGCTCCGTCAAGGGCGCAATCCGGTCGGCGGTGTCCGTCCACCTGCCCCGTGAGCCCCCGGTTTCTCAGTGCGCGCGGAACTCGTTCCCCGCCGGATCCGCCCTCAGCACCCATGCGCCCGACGGCTCCTTCACCTCCCGCAACACACTCGCCCTGAGCCCACTCAGCCGCTCGGCCTCCTCCCCGCCCGGCCTCGCCGGGGTGCAGATCGAGCTGGAACCGGCTCCAGCGGACCGAATGCGCTGTCCGTTCGCCAGCCCGTCCCGGCGCAGCGAGTACAGAGTTCGGTCCGGCCGTCGGGATACCGAAGGCTGCCGCCGTCTACGGCTTGGGCGCCGGCGAGTGCAGCTGCTCCGAATCCAGTGGCTCCTGATTCAGCCGCTCCGAATTCAGCGGGGCCGGATTCTGCGGCTCCCGATCCGGCGGGCCCGGATCCGGCGGGCCCGGATCCGGCGGGCCCGGATCCAGCGGGCCCGGATCCAGCGAGGCCGGACTACGCGGCTTCGCGCCGGAGGACACCCCGTCCGCGTTCCGTACGACGCCCACGGTGCCCGTCGGCATAGTGGTGCCGGCGCTCGTGGTCTTGGCCCTCAGCGCGCGGGCGGTGCGGCGGGCGGTGCGCAGGGCGTCCCAGGTCAGCAGGGTCAGTGCCAGCCAGACCAGCGCGAACCCGGCCCAGCGCTCGGGCGGCATGGCCTCGTGGAAGTAGAGGACGCCGAGCAGGAACTGGAAGACCGGCGCCAGGTACTGCAACAGTCCCAGCGTGGACAGGGGCACGCGGATCGCGGCGGCACCGAAGCAGACGAGGGGGATCGCGGTGACCACGCCGGTCGCGGCGAGCAGGGCCGCGTGCCCCGCGCCGTCGGAGGCGAAGGTGGCATCGCCCCGCCCGCCGAGCCACAGCAGATAGGCGAGAGCCGGCAGGAACTGGATCGCGGTCTCGGCGGCCAGCGACTCGACGCCACCGAGGTTGACCTTCTTCTTGACCAGGCCGTACGTGGCGAACGAGACGGCGAGGGTCAGCGAGATCCACGGCGGCTGCCCGTACCCGATGGCCAGCACCAGGACGGCGGCGAAGCCGACCCCGACCGCCGCCCACTGCACGGGCCGCAGGCGTTCCTTCAGGAGCAGGACACCCATCGCGATGGTGACGAGGGGGTTGATGAAGTACCCGAGCGAGGCCTCGACCACGTGACCCGAGTTCACAGCCCAGATGTAGACGCCCCAGTTCACGGTGATGACGGCCGCGGCCACGGCGATCAGCCCCAGCCTGCGCGGCTGCCGCAGCAGCTCACCGGCCCACGCCCAGCGCCGTACGACGACCAGCGCGACGCCGACGAACGCCAGGGACCACACCATCCGGTGGGCGAGGATCTCGGCCGCCCCGGCGGGCTTCAACAGGGGCCAGAAGAGGGGCACGAGCCCCCACATCCCATACGCCGCGAAGCCGTTCAGCAGCCCTGTCCGGCTTTCACTCCTCGACGTCCCGGCCACGGGCCCTCCCTCTCGCGCTCTGCTCGCCTTCACGAAGGTAACGCCGAGTGCCCCCGCCTGTCATGTCCGTATCGGAATACGGTCATGACAGGCAGGGGCGGGGCGAGCGAGGACTGACAGGGAGTTCGGCCCCGGTGGGCTCGTCGGTCGGCTCGGGTCAGCCCTTGAGTGCGGTCGCGATCGCCTCGGAGAGGGGCGTGGTCGGACGGCCGGCCAGGCGCGACAGGTCACCCGTGGAGACGACCAGCTCCCCCTTCCCGATGGAGGCGTCCACACCGGCGAGGGTCGCGGCGAGCGGCTCGGGCAGCCCGGCACCGGTCAGGATTCCGGTGAGCGCCTCGACGGAGACCGGGCTGTAGCCGATCTCCTTGCCGGTCTGCCGGCTCAGCTCGGCCGCGTACTCCTCGAAGCTCCACGCCTCGTCGCCGCCCAGCTCGTACGTCTTGTTCTCGTGCCCCTCTCCGGTCAGTACGGCGACCGCGGCGGCCGCGTAGTCGGAGCGCGCGGCGGAGGAGACCCGGCCCTCACCGGCGGCGGCGAGTACCGCGTTGTGCTCCAGCACCGGGGCGAGGTTCTCGGTGTAGTTCTCGTGGTACCAGCCGTTGCGCAGCAGCACGTAGGGCACGCCGGAGGCGAGGAGCGCCTCCTCGGTGCCGCGGTGGTCGTCGGCGAGGGCGGCGGTCAGGCTGCCCGGGGCGCTGGTGTACGCGAGCAGTGCCACTCCGGCCGCCTTGGCGGCGTCGATGACGACCTTGTGCTGTTGGACCCGGCCCTTGTCGAACTCGCTGCCCGAGACCAGCAGCACCTTGTCGCCGGCGGCGAACAGGCCGTCGAAGGAAGCCGGGGTGTTGTAGTCGGCGAGCGCGATCTTCACGCCGCGGTCCGCGAGGTCCGAAGCCTTCTCCGCGTTGCGGACGATCGCGGTGATCTGGTCGGCCGGAACCTTCTCCAGCAGCTGCTCCACGACGTGGCGACCCAGGTGGCCGGTGGCTCCGGTGACGACGATGCTCATGATCAGAACTCCTTGTGGGGTGGCGATGTCACTAACCATAGGGTGTGCGCTAACTTCGCGAAAGTACCCACTCGTAGGTAAGGCACTTACCTGCGAGTAAGTGTCGTGAAGGTGGCGCTGTTGCTGCACCTGAGGCGGGACCTCGCGCCGGCCGGGCGAAGCGGATGGAAGGTGCAGGAGGGGGAGGGAAGCGCGGGAGGCATGGGGGCATGGGGGCGCGGGAGGCAGGGGGCGGGAGGCAGAGGGTGCACGGCAGGTATGGAGGGCATGGGGGGGCAGGGAGGTATGGGGGGCAGGGAGGCAGGAGGCGCACGAGAGGCAGGAGGTGCAGGGAGGCGCGAGAGGTGTGCGACGCGCAGGAGGTGTGTGACGTGCAGGAGATGTGCGACACACAGGAGATGTGCGACACGCGGGGAAGCGGTGCCGGGCAGGGATGATGCGCGCTCCGGCCGTGCTGAACGAATGCGGACGGCGCTCGCTGGGCACACCCTTGTCAGGGCGTCGGTCGACAAGAGCAGTTCGTCCATCCATGCGCCCCCTGTCCGCCTCCCGCACCGCCTTGATCTGCCCGGCATGCTGAAGGCGGGGCGCTGTGCCCACCCGCGCCGCCGGTCCTCGTGCCGCCCACGAGACCACCGACCGGCAGCCGGACGCCATTGGGGGTCGCATTGGCCACACAGAATCCGGGTGCGCGAAGGATCGGTTCTGCAGCACGGGCAAGGGTCGGCAAGGTTCGCACGCCCTTCCCACGTTCCTCCCGGCGCCAGCGCCAAGAGGAACTGCTGCTGGACGTCCTGCGCCAACTCACGTTCCTCACCGAGGAGATCCAGAACGCCAACCTGATCCAGTTGCACCGCATCACGGCGGAGCAGGTGGACCGGGCGATGTCGGATCCCGCGCTGGCAGAGGCCATGAGTACCCTGCAGGAACTCTCGGACCGCAAGCGCCGGCAAGCGCTGTTCGTCAACCGCGAGTACAGCGCCATCCTGCTGGGGCATCGCATCGGTGCGTACGGTTGGGGCGAACTGATCGGCCACCTTCGGGTGTTGGCCCGCAACCCGGTGTTCGCCGAGTACTGGGCGACGACCCGCGAACATCGGCGGAGTCTGCCGCGCACCTCGTTGGAGGCGCGAGTGGGCGAGGCCGTCGACATGATCATCGATGACCTGGCGGACGATCCGGACGAATGGTGGGTCGTCGGGCCTCCCTCTGAGGGGCCGTCCGCTTGAGGCGTCAACGAAATGATCTCGACTTCCCCGAAAAGCTGATTCGTGTCGCTCCAGAAGGTTTAAATTGAGGCCTTTCCGGGAGTTGCGTTGCGAGAGGCATCTCATGGGGTGTGAGAAGCTCCGGGCGTCGTCAGTGACCGGAGTTTCTTGTATCCGGCCGTATGAAGAGAGCCCTCACGCGTGCACAGCGAACTTTCTGCCCTCAGCATCGTCCGACGGATCGGCGACTCGCCCCGGCAACGAGGATCAATGACCGGCGAGACGTGTCCCGACGTCTTCGAGCTGAGTGACGGAAACTTCGCGGTCATCGGCACCGACCGGACCGAGGACCTGGACGCGCTCCTCCCGGCGGACGCCGCCCGCGCCGACTACGAGCGCATCGTTGTGATCACCCGCGACACCCTCCTGCGCGCCAAGCGGGACATCCCCGACGCGTGACCCCACACACCACCGAGGGCCTGGGTGCCGTACGGCACCCAGGCCCTCGTGCGTAGGAAACCGGCCGGTCAGCCCACTCCGTCCACCGGGTAGCGGCCGACCACCGTCCGGTCGTCAGCGCACCACTCCGTCCATCGGGTGGTGGCCGATCGCCGTCCCGCCGTCAGCCCGCCACCGTCCAGGTGTCCCCGCCCGACAGCAGCGCCGCCAGATCCCCCTTGCCGCTCTGTTCGATCGCCTTGTCCAGCTGATCGGCCATCCGTTTGTCGTACACCGGCCGCTCCACGGATCGCAGCACGCCGATCGGGGTGTGGTGCAGGGTGTCCGGGTCGGCCAGGCGGGAGAGGGCGAAGGCGGTGGTGGGGGATACGGCGTGGGCGTCGTGGCGGAGGACGTCCGCCTCGTTGTCCGCGGTCACCGTGACGACCTTCAGATCGCCGGTCGCCGGGTCGCGTACGACGCCCCGCGCGTTGTCCGTGCCGAAGCGGATCGGCCGGCCGTGCTCCAGCCGGATCACCGCCTCCTCCGCCGACTGTTTGTCCTTGAGCGCGTCGAACGCGCCGTCGTTGAAGATGTTGCAGTTCTGGTAGATCTCGATCAGCGCGGTGCCCGGATGGGCGGCCGCCTGCCGCAGCACCTCCGTCAGGTGCTTGCGGTCCGAGTCGATGGTCCGCGCGACGAAGGACGCCTCCGCACCGAGGGCCAGGGACACCGGGTTGAAAGGCGCGTCCAACGAACCCATGGGCGTCGATTTGGTGATCTTGCCGACCTCGGAGGTGGGCGAGTACTGGCCCTTCGTGAGCCCGTAGATCCGGTTGTTGAAAAGCAGGATCTTCAGGTTCACATTCCGCCGCAGGGCATGGATCAGGTGGTTGCCGCCGATGGACAGCGCATCACCGTCACCGGTCACCACCCACACCGACAGGTCGCGTCTGCTGGCCGCCAGGCCCGTCGCGATGGCGGGTGCGCGGCCGTGGATGGAGTGCATGCCGTACGTGTTCATGTAGTACGGGAAGCGGGACGAGCAGCCGATGCCCGAGACGAAGACGATGTTCTCCTTGGCCAGCCCCAGCTCCGGCATGAAGCCCTGGACGGCCGCCAGGATCGCGTAGTCACCGCAGCCGGGGCACCAGCGCACTTCCTGGTCGGACTTGAAGTCCTTCATGGACTGGCGGCCCTCGGCCTTGGGGACGAGCGAGAGCGCCTCGATCGTGTGCGTGCCGTCCGTGATCGTCTCAGCCATCGATGGCCTCCTTGAGCGCCGTGGCGAGCTGCTCCGCCTTGAACGGCATACCGTTGACCTGGTTGTACGAGTGGGCGTCGACCAGGTACTTCGCCCGCACCAGCGTGGCGAGCTGCCCGAGGTTCATCTCGGGGATCACCACCTTGTCGTACGCCTTCAGTACCGAGCCCAGGTTCTTCGGGAACGGGTTGAGGTGGCGCAGATGAGCCTGCGCGATCGACTCGTCGGCCCTGCGCAGCCGCCGTACCGCCGCCGTGATAGGTCCGTAGGTCGAGCCCCAGCCCAGCACCAGGGTCCGTGCGCCGTGCGGATCGTCGACCTCGATGTCCGGTACGTCGATGCCGTCGATCTTGGCCTGCCGGGTGCGGACCATGAAGTCGTGGTTGGCGGGGTCGTAGGAGATGTTGCCCGTGCCGTCCTGCTTCTCGATGCCGCCGATGCGGTGCTCCAGGCCCGGCGTGCCGGGGATGGCCCACGGGCGGGCGAGGGTCTGCGGGTCACGCTTGTACGGCCAGAACGTCTCGGTGCCGTCGGCCAGGGTGTGGTTCGGTCCCTGCGCGAACTGCACCCGCAGGTCAGGCAGTTCGTCCAGCTCCGGGATGCGCCAAGGTTCGGAACCGTTGGCCAGATAGCCGTCGGAGAGCAGCATCACCGGGGTGCGGTAGGTGAGGGCGATACGGGCCGCCTCCAGGGCCGCGTCGAAGCAGTCCGCAGGAGTCTTCGGGGCGATCACCGGGACCGGGGCCTCGCCGTTGCGGCCGTACATCGCCTGGAGCAGGTCCGCCTGCTCGGTCTTGGTCGGCAGGCCGGTCGACGGTCCGCCGCGCTGGATGTCGATGACCAGCAGGGGCAGTTCCATGGAGACGGCGAGGCCGATCGTCTCGCTCTTGAGCGCCACACCCGGGCCGCTCGTCGTCGTCACGGCCAGCGAACCGCCGAAGGCCGCTCCCAGCGCCGCGCCGATGCCCGCGATCTCGTCCTCGGCCTGGAAGGTGCGCACACCGAAGTTCTTGTGCTTGCTGAGCTCGTGCAGGATGTCCGAGGCCGGGGTGATCGGGTACGAGCCCAGGAACAGCGGCAGGTCCGCCTGCCGGGACGCGGCGACCAGCCCGTACGACAGGGCCAGGTTCCCGGAGATGTTCCGGTAGGTGCCGACCGGGAAGGCCGCCGTCGCCGGGGCGATCTCGTAGGAGACCGCGAAGTCCTCCGTCGTCTCGCCGAAGTTCCAGCCCGCGCGGAAAGCGGCGATGTTCGCGGCCGCGATATCGGGCTTTTTGGCGAACTTCGAGGTCAGGAACTTCTCCGTGCCCTCGGTGGGCCGGTGGTACATCCACGACAAGAGGCCGAGCGCGAACATGTTCTTGCTGCGCTCGGCCTCTTTGCGAGTGAGGTCGAATTCCTTGAGTGCCTCGACGGTCAGGGTGGTCAGTGGGACCGGGTGGAGGTGGTAACCGTCGAGGGAACCATCTTCCAACGGGGAGCTGGCATACCCCACTTTCTGCATCGCCCGTTTGCTGAACTCGTCCGTGTTGACGATGATCTCCGCGCCACGGGGCAGATCGCCGACGTTGGCCTTGAGGGCGGCCGGGTTCATCGCCACCAGCACGTTGGGCGCGTCGCCCGGCGTGAGGATGTCGTGGTCGGCGAAGTGCAGTTGGAAGGAGGAGACCCCGGGCAGGGTGCCGGCAGGGGCGCGGATCTCGGCGGGGAAGTTCGGCAGCGTCGACAGGTCGTTGCCGAAGGATGCCGTCTCCGAGGTGAAGCGGTCACCGGTGAGCTGCATGCCGTCACCCGAGTCGCCCGCGAAACGAATGATCACCCGGTCCAGACGACGGACGTGCTTCGTTCCTACCGCTCTGCGCTGCTCTTCTACGACGGTTCCGTCGGCCTGCTCCGCTGGGCTACTGACCTGGCTGGTCACTGAACTGGACCTCCCTAGAGGCGGCTGTCTGGGAGTGGCCTTACCGCAGGCCTTCCCCGGATCAACCCTACGACCGTTAGGGTCGCCTTCCCTGGGTCATTCGCATGATGGACGCGTTTTTGGGCCCGTTCGACGCCCTGTCCTGTCACGTTTTACGCGCCCCCCGGCACTCCCCCTGAAGACGCTCCCTTTCGTGCTTCGGTTCTTCCTGGATCTGACGCTGTGTCAGGCCAATGTCGGAGGACGTGATGTCGGGCATTGGCCGGGGATTGGCCGGGCATTGGCCGGACATGGTGTCGGACGTGGTGTCGGATGCTCAGGAATTCAGGTAGGTGAGGACTGCCAGAACGCGTCGGTGGTCCCCGTCGCTCTGCGACAGCCCGAGCTTCAGGAAGATGTTGCTGACATGCTTCTCCACGGCTCCGTCGCTCACCACCAGCTGCCGCGCGATCGCCGAGTTCGTCCGGCCCTCGGCCATCAGGCCCAGGACCTCCCGCTCTCTCGGGGTGAGTCGTGCGAGCACATCCTGCTTGCGGGAGCGGCCCAGTAGCTGCGCGACGACCTCCGGGTCGAGAGCCGTGCCGCCCTCGGCCACCCGCACCACCGCGTCCACGAACTCACGCACCTCGGCCACCCGGTCCTTGAGCAGATAGCCGACGCCACGACTGGAACCGGCCAGCAGTTCGGTGGCATAGCGCTCCTCCACGTACTGCGACAGCACAAGCACCCCGAGTCCCGGATGCGCCTTGCGCAGCTGGACCGCCGCCCGGACCCCCTCGTCGGTGTGCGTCGGCGGCATCCGTACGTCGGCGACCACGACGTCCGGCAGCTCGCCCTGCGCGTCCAGGTCGGTGATGGTCTTGATCAACGCCTCGCCGTCGCCCACCCCCGCGACGACGTCGTGCCCCCGGTCGGTCAGCAACCGGGTCAGGCCCTCCCTGAGCAGCACTGAATCCTCGGCGATGACCACCTGCACCTTGTCCTCCACGATTCTTGGCCCCCGAGCCCCTGTAACGGACCGAACCCGGTCCCGTCCCCGTCCCTTGGCCCTCAGTATCCCGCGATCAGCCCCATCTCACCGGGCCTGTGGATAACTGCCCGACGTGCACGCCATAACTGCCCGACGTGCGTGCCGTTCCCGGGCGGGTCCGCGGTGGGGGCGTGGGGGCGTGGGGGCGTGAGGGGAAGAAGGGGTGCGGCGGTCGGGGGAAGGGCGCGCGGTCGGCAGAAGAGCCGTCGCCGAGGAAGAGCGCGCGGCCGGGCGTGCGCTGGGGCACGTTGTGCTCGCGGGCGCCGGTCTTGAGGCGCGGCTTCGGCGATGGCTCGGGTCCCTCAGGGAGTCGAGTGCCGGGCTCAGGTCCCTCAGGGAGTGTTGCTGGGGCTCAGGTCCCCCAGGGAGTGTTGCTGGGGCTCAGGTCCCCCAGGGGTCGGGTGCCGGGGCTCAGGTGCCTCACGGGGTCGGGTCCCCCGGCAGCGCCTCCTCCCCCTGATCCGCCTCGAACAGCAGGTCAGGGGCCAGCCACTACTACTCCCAGCGGGACCTACACCGCCCGCCAAGGAAGCTCCGCGGTGATCCGTGTCGGGCCCCCGGCAGGGGAGTCCACCACCAGGATTCCGTCCACCGCGTCCAGTCGTTCGGCCAGGCCGGCCAGGCCCGAACCGGCGGAGGTGTCCGCGCCGCCGACGCCGTTGTCGACGACCTGCAGCATCAGCCGGTTCTCCACCCGCCAGACGTCGACCGCCGCCCAGGTGGCCTGCGCGTGCTTGCTGATGTTCTGCAACAGCTCCGACACCGTGAAGTACGCGATCCCTTCGATCGCCGGCGCCGGTCGCGACGGCAGGTCCACCTCCACCTGCACCGGAACCGTGCACCGTGAGGCGACCGCGGACAGGGCGGCATCCAGACCGCGGTCGGTCAGGACGGCCGGATGAATACCCCGTGCCAGGTCCCGCAGCTCCTGCAGCGCCGTCTTCACCTCGCCGTGCGCGTCGTCCACCATCCGAGCCGCAGCCTGCGGGTCCTCCGACAGCTTCTCCTTCGCCAGCCCCAGATCCATCGCCAGCGCCACCAGCCGCGCCTGCGCCCCGTCGTGCAGATCCCGCTCGATGCGCCGCAGGTCCGCCGCCGCCGTGTCGACCACGACCCCCCGGTCCGACTCCAGCTCCACCACCCGCGCCGACAGACGCGTCGGCCCGAGCAGTCCGTGCACCAGCAGCCGGTCCACCATCGTCAGCGCCCGCACGATCCACGGCGTGGCCATGGTGAACAACACGCCCACCAGTGCGGTCACGGTGATCTCGAACGGGTTGTCGAGATAGACGTGGTGACCCTCGTCGCCGTACAACTGGATCCCGTCCTGACCGGCGAACAGGTGGAAGAGCCAGAACCACAGCGGGTAGGTCATCAGCGTCCAGCCGAGCGCGAAGAGAGCCACGGCGACCGTGAAGGAGAACACCGACCACGGCAGATAGAGCATCGAGTACAGCGCGCTCCGCCATGAGGTCCCGCTTTTCAGGACCGCCCCCATCCAGGCCAGCGCGCCCTGCTTCTTCATCCGCAGCGGCTCCGGGTCGGCCACCTCAAGGCTCAGCAGCCCCCGCGCCCGCGCCCGCTCCAGTGCCCCCAGGCCCCGGCAACCGGCCAGCCCCGCCGCCAGCACCGGTATCCCGAGGAACGTCACGAGCAGGCCCACACCGAGCGAGACCATCACGATGGCGTACACGAACAACAGCACGCCGATCGGCAGGCCCAGCAGCACGTACGCCAGCTCGCGCCAGCTGCGCGCCTCGAACGGTGCCCGCAGCCCGGTCGGCAGGCGGTGCCGCCGTACCCCCTCAGGGAACCCCAGCCCGCTGTCGTGCCCATAGCCCTGTCCGTAGCCCTGCCCGTAGCCCTGCCCGTAGTCCGTGGCCATCGGCGTCGTCCTTCCTCCTCGTCCCTGCGGCTTTGCCGTCGTGCGTCCACCCTGCTAGGCCGGGCCCCCGTGGACCATGGAGTCCGTCGGCCTCTCGACAGGGGGGTTTTCCCTACCTCATTTGTTCAGACCCACTTCTTTTCAGACCCACTTCTGTTCAGAGCCCGCCGTGCGTTCCCGCCACGGCAGTTCCGCCGTGACGTTGGTCGGGCCGCCCGGGGGTGAGTCGATGACGAACAGGCCGTCCACGGCGTCCAGGCGGTCGGCGAGGCCGCGCATGCCGGTACCGCCGTCGAGTCGGGCCCCGCCTCGGCCGTCGTCCCACACCTGGATCAGCAGCCGGTCGTCCGACCGCCAGACGTCCACCGACGCCGACTTCGCGCCGCTGTGCTTGCTGACGTTCTGCAGCAGCTCCGAGACCGTGAAGTAGGCGATGCCCTCGATGGCCGCGACCGGTCTGGAATCCAGATCCGCCGTCACCTTCACCGGCACCGTGCAACGCGAGGCGACCGAGGACAGGGCGGCATCCAGACCGCGGTCCGTGAGAACGGCCGGGTGAATGCCCCGGGCGAGGTCCCGCAGCTCCTGCAGCGCGAGCTTCACCTCGCCGTGCGCCTCCTCGACCATCGCCGCCACGAGCTTTTCGTCGGTACCGTCCAGCAACTTCTCCTTGGCCATGCCCAGCCCCATCGCCAGATTGACCAGCCGGGCCTGTGCTCCGTCATGCAGATCGCGCTCGATGCGCCGCAGATCGGCCGCGGCCGTGTCCACCACGACCCCCCGGTCGGACTCCAGCTCGGCGATCCGCAGCTCCAGCTCGTCAGAGGGTGACAGCAGCCCGCGCACCATCGCCCGGTCCACGTTGGTCAGCCCCCGCGCGATGAACGGCAGCACCGGCCACAGCACGAACAGCGAGGTCAGCGTGAGAACGAAAGTGAGGATGCCCCAGGGCAGCCGGACGAAGTCGTACAGCATCGTCCGCCAGCCCACCGGGTCCGCCAGCCCCATCCACAACCGCTGGAAAAACCCTCCGCCCTTGCGGCGGCCCAGCGGCAGCGGGCTCGGCTCGTCCACTCGCACCCCGAGCAGCGCCCTCGCTCGCGCCCGCTCCAGCCTGCCCAGCTGACGGGCACCCATCAGCCCGGTCGCGAGCAGCGGCAGCCCGATCACCGTGACGGTCAGCCCGACTCCGGCGGACAGCACTGTCACCACGTAGACGAATCCGATCAGCGCCATCGGAAGGTTTGCCAGAAGGTGCGCGATCTCCTTCCAGGTGTGCCGTTCGAAGGCGAAACGGGCCGGTGGCAGGCGGTCGCTGTCCACTTTCCCGGAAGGGCTCGAGGCTGGGCTTCGTTCGGTCATACGGGTCAGCGTGCCGGGCGGCGGCCCGCCGCGCCATGAGGTGGACCGCCGCGATGCCCTGGGGAAAACCCCACCCCCACGACCTGTGGCTTCCCTCGGCCGTGACGGGATGCTTACGCTCCCTTTAGCAGGGCCTAGACTCCCGTGCGTACAGATCGTCGAACAGAGTCCAGGTCAGGGAGCGAGGGACGGACGTGCCGGAACCGACTGTCGTCGAATCGACCGCTGTCGACGCGACCGTCGTCGCGGCGGACTACTTCCAGTCGTACTCGGTCGTCGGACTGCTCGCCGTGGTCGGCGTGCTGTTCGTCGCCGTCGCCTTCGGCGCCGGGCGTCTGCTGCGGCCCGTGGTCCCCACGCCAGAGAAGCTCCTGACATACGAGTGCGGAGTCGACCCCGTCGGCGAGGGCTGGGCGCACACCCAGGTCCGCTACTACGTCTACGCGTTCCTGTACGTCATCTTCGCCGTCGACTCGATCTTCCTGTTCCCCTGGGCCACGGTCTTCGCCGCTCCCGGTTACGGCGCGACCACCCTCGTGGAGATGTTCATCTTCCTCGGCTTCCTGGCCGTGGGCCTGCTGTACGCATACAAGAAGGGCGTCCTGGCATGGACGTGACCCCCACTCCTTCCGAGCCTGTTCTGCTTCCGGAGCCGAAGCGGCTGGGTGCCCTCGCGCGGCTGGCGCCCGAGCCGATGAAGGTGGTCCTGAACTGGGGCCGCCGCTATTCCCTCTGGGTCTTCAACTTCGGTCTCGCCTGCTGCGCGATCGAGTTCATCGCCGCGTCCATGGCCCGCCACGACTTCATCCGCCTCGGCGTGATCCCCTTCGCGCCCGGCCCGCGCCAGGCCGACCTGATGGTCGTCTCCGGGACGGTCACGGACAAGATGGCGCCTGCCGTGAAGCGCCTCTACGAACAGATGCCCGAGCCGAAGTATGTGATCTCCTTCGGCGCGTGTTCCAACTGCGGCGGCCCGTACTGGGACTCGTACTCCGTGACCAAGGGCGTCGACCAGATCATCCCGGTGGACGTGTACGTCCCCGGCTGCCCGCCCCGCCCCGAGGCGCTGCTCCAGGGGATCCTCAAGCTCCAGGAGAAGATCGCGCGGGAGTCGCTGGGGGAGCGGTACGGATACGGGTCAGGGTCCGGGTCCGACGCGGGGCGGCCGTCGGCGGCGGCGCTGCAGAGCGGGCTGGTGCGGGCGCCGGGGGCGGGTTCGGATGCGGATGCGGATGCGGATGCGGGTTCGGGACTGGGACCGGGTTCGGAGTCGGGTTCGCCTGAGAATTCGGCTTCGGGTCCGGATACGGCTTCGGGGCCGGGGGAGGGCCGATGACCGTGGTCGGCTGGCTGCCGGCTCCCGTCGAGGACCTGTTCGGTACGGAGGCCACGGCGGAGGAGTCGTACGACGTGCTGACGGTCGACGTATCGCCGGCGTCCTGGCTCGAGGCGCTGGAGACGGCCCGCGACCGCCTGGGCTGCACCTACTTCGACTGGCTGAGCGCGGTCGACGAACCCGGCGCGGGCTTCCGTGTCGCGGCGCACGTCGTGGCGCTCTCCCCGGTACGACGGCTTCTGCTGCGTACGACGGTTCCGCACGAGTCCCCTGTCCTGCCGAGCGCGGTGGGCGTGTTCGCGGGCGCGGCCTGGCACGAACGCGAGACGCACGAGATGTTCGGCGTCGCCTTCGAGGGCCACCCCGCCCTGGACCACCTCTTGCTCCCGGAGGGCTTCGAGGGTCACCCCCTTCGCAAGGACTTCGTCCTCGCCGCCCGCGTGGCCAAGGCCTGGCCTGGCGCGAAGGAACCGGGGGAGTCCGGACACGGCGGCCCCAAACGCCGCCAGATGCTTCCTCCGGGTGTCCCCGACCCGAATGAATGGGGCCCGCTGAAGGGCCAACTCCCGCCCGCTCCGGCCCGCCCGGCACGGGGGGCGGCACGTGCGGCACGTGAGCGTCCGGCAGGTACGACGGGCGAGCGACCGGCACGTGCGGCAGGTGAGCGTCCGGCTGCTGGGGCTGGGGAGCGTCCGGCACGTCGGGCGCGGTCGGCGTCGGAGGGATCGGCGAGCCAGCAGGACGGGACCGGTACTGGCGCCGGAGCGGCCCGGCGTGCGCGCAGCGCGAGTGAAGGCACGACGTCGCGGCGCGCGCAGACCTCGTCGTCCGAGGTCCCGGCCAGCCGTCCCACCACCGCACCTCGTAGCTCGGACGCCCCCTGGCACCACGCCCGCACAGCTTTCGTCGAGCCGGAACCGGGCCCGATGCCTGCAGAGGACCGGCCGACCACAGATCGGCAGCCGGCGGCGGAGCCGATCCGCCCGGCCGCAGAACCGAGCCCGGCAGCGCAGGGCTCGGCTCCCGAAACGGCCCCCGTCGAGGAGCCCGCCCCCGCGCCGGAGCGTGCCGACGCGGCCGGGCCTGTCGGCACACCGGAGCCCGCCGACGCCGCTGGGCCCGCTGACGTCCCCTCGGGCGAACCCGAGCCGCAACCGTCAGCCGAGGCTGGCGCCGATGCGGACACCGACGGCCGCCCCGCTCCCGCCCCCGATGCGGACACCGACGGCCGCCCAGCTCCCGCCCCTCCGACCAAGACCCCCGAAGACCCCGCAGGAGGCCCGCAGTGAACGACGCTCTCGACGTCGCCCCGCGACTCCTGATCGTCTTCGTCGTCTTTCTCACCTTCCCCCTGATCGTGGGTCAGACCGAGCACAAGGTCATGGCCCACATGCAGGGCCGCCTCGGTCCCATGTACGCCGGCGGCTTCCACGGCTGGGCCCAACTCGTCGCGGACGGTGTGAAGTTCGCGCAGAAGGAAGACATCGTCCCCTCGGGCGCGGACCGCCGTATCTTCCAACTCGCTCCCGCTGTCGCCCTCCTCCCGTATCTTCTGGTCCTCCTCGCCATCCCCATCGGCCCGGGCGAGGGGGCCGTGGGCGAGGTCATCGACGCGGGCGTCTTCTTCGTCCTCGCGGTGATGGGCGTGGGCGTCCTCGGTTCGCTGATGGCCGGCTGGGCCTCCGCCAACAAGTTCTCCCTCCTCGGTGGCCTGCGTACAGCCGCCCAGCTTCTGGCATACGAACTCCCGATGCTGCTGACCGCCGCCTCGGTGGCGATGGCGGCCGGGACGGTGTCGATCCCCGGGATCCTCGACGCCTTCGAGTGGTGGTGGCTGCCCTGGCAGATTGTCGGCGCGATCGTCTTCTTCGTGGCGGGGCTGGCCGAACTCCAGCGGCCCCCCTTCGACATGCCCGTCGCCGACTCGGAGATCATCTTTGGCGCGTACACCGAATACACCGGCCTGCGCTTCGCCCTGTTCCTCCTCGCCGAGTACGCCGGAATCGTCGTCCTGTGCGGCCTGACCACCGTCCTCTTCCTGGGAGGCTGGCACGGCCCTTGGGGCGGCGACGGCCTCGGCTGGGTCTGGACCCTTCTGAAGGCCGCCGTCCTCGCCTTCGTCGTGATCTGGCTGCGCGTCACCTACCCCCGACTGCGCGAGGACCAGTTGCAGAAACTCTCCTGGACCCTCCTCGTTCCCCTCTCCCTCGCCCAGATCGCCCTCACCGGCATCGTCAAGGTGGTGATCCAGTAACCATGTCCCGCCCGTCACCCGGCCACCACCCCTCAACGACGCCCTCCGGGCGGCCTCGCCTGTCGATCCCCGGCTCCGGCCTGGCCAAGGGCCTGGCCGTCACCCTCCGCACGATGACGAAGAAGACCGTCACCGAGCAGTACCCGGACGCCCAGCCCGACCTCCCGCCCCGCACTCGCGGCGTCATCGGGCTGTTCGAGGAGAACTGCACGGTCTGCATGCTGTGCGCCCGCGAGTGCCCGGACTGGTGCATCTACATCGACTCCCACAAGGAGACGGCCCCGCCCGCCGCCCCCGGCGGCCGTGAGCGCAGCCGCAACGTCCTCGACCGCTTCGCCATCGACTTCTCCCTGTGCATGTACTGCGGTATCTGCATCGAGGTCTGTCCTTTCGACGCCCTGTTCTGGTCCCCGGAGTTCGAGTACGCCGAGACCGACATCCGCGATCTCACCCACGAACGAGACAAACTCCGCGAGTGGATGTGGACCGTCCCGGCTCCGCCCGCCCTCGACTCCGGCGCGGAGGAACCGAAGGAGATCGCCGCCGCCCGTAAGACCGCCGAGAAGCTGGCGGCCGCGCAGGCCGAGCCACAGGAGGGGAAATCGTGAGCCTTGCCGCCGAGACCCACGGCTTCCTCTCCCCGACGGGCGTGGAGATCGCCTTCCTCCTCGTCGGTCTGGTCACCTTCGGCGCCGCGCTGGTCACGGTCACCACCAAGCAACTGGTGCACGCCGCCCTGTGGCTGGTGGTCACCCTCGGCGGCCTTGCCGTGGAGTACCTCCTGCTCACCGCCGAGTTCATCGCCTGGGTGCAGGTCCTCATCTACGTCGGTTCCGTGGTCGTCCTCCTTCTGTTCGGCCTGATGCTCACCAAAGCCCCCATCGGCCGCTCCCCGGACGCCGACTCGGGCAACCGCTGGGCCGCCCTCACCGTCACCGTCGCCGCCGCCACCGCCCTGGTCTGGGTGGTCGTCGACGCCTTCCGTGCGACCTGGATCGACCTGGACGGCCCCGCTGCCGGCTCCACCGAGGCCACCGGCGCCAGCCTCTTCCAGAACTGGGTCCTCCCCTTCGAGGCCCTCTCCGTCCTCCTCCTCGCCGCCCTCGTCGGCGCGATCGTCCTGTCCCGCAAGGCGAAGGCCGACGCGAGCCAAGCCGATAGCGGCAGGGTCAACGCGAGCCAAGCCGATACCGGCAAGGCCGGCCAGGAAGGCGCCCGCTGATGCACCTCGCCTATCCCGCGGTCCTCTCCGCCCTCCTCTTCTGCACCGGCCTGTACGGCGTCCTCGCCCGCCGCAACGCGATCCTGGTCCTGATGTCCGTCGAGTTGATGCTCAACGCCGTCAACCTCAACCTCGTCGCCTTCGACGTCTGGCTCAGTCGGACCGCCGAGGAGACCCTGCACTCCGGCCAGGCACTGACCCTGTTCACCATCGCCATCGCCGCCGCCGAGATCGGCATCGGCCTGGCGATCATCCTCGCCGTCCACCGCAACCGCGGCACCGCCGACATCGACAGGCTCCGCGACACCGCCGAGGGCCACGAGAGCCACCCGGCCGACGGTTCCGACAGCGACGCCCCCACGGCCGAGCAGGCCGGCCGGGCCGGGAAGGCCGAGGCCACCGCGTGACCACGACAACCCTCGCCGTCCTCGTCCCCCTCCTCCCGTTCCTGGGAGCCGCGGCCGGTCTGCTCCTGGGCCGCACAGCCCCCGGCTTCGTACGCCCGTTGGCCGTTCTGCCCGTACTCGCCTCCCTTGCGCTCGCCGTGGTGGTCGCCGTGCGCCAGGGCGGCGACCACGCCGTAGACACCGCCACCGAGCTCACGCCCACCGGCTCGATCCCCATCGAGCTCGCCCTGCACATCGACGGCTTCGCCGCCCTCGTCGCCGTAGTGGTCGGCTTCGTCGCCACCTGCGTGCAGCTCTACTCGACGGGCTATCTGCGCGACGACCCGCGTTACCCCTCGTACGCCGCGCTCGTCTCCCTCTTCACCTCCGCAATGCTGCTCGTCGTCTACTCCGGCGACCTGATCGTGCTGCTGGTCGGCTGGGAAGTCATGGGCATCTGCTCCTACTTCCTGGTCGGCCACTACTGGGAAACCCCGGAGGCGCGCGCCGCCTCCCTCAAGGCCTTTCTGGTGACCAAGCTCGGTGACGTCCCCTTCCTCATCGGCCTGTTCGCGTTGGCCACCGACGCCGGGTCCTTCCGGATCACGAGGGTCCTCGGCGCCGTCGCACACGGCGGACTCGACCACCCGACACTCATCGCCCTGCTACTCCTGGCCGGCGTGGCGGGCAAGTCGGCGCAGTTCCCGCTGCACACCTGGCTCCCCGACGCGATGGCGGGCCCGACGCCCGTCTCCGCGCTGATCCACGCCGCGACGATGGTCGCCGCCGGTGTCTACTTCATCGCCCGGCTCCTCCCCGTCTTCGAGGCCTCCCGGGCCGCGATGCTCGTCCTCGCCGTCATGGCCGCCGTCACGATGGCCGGCTCGGCGCTCGCCGCACTGGCCCAGGACGACATCAAGCGCGTCCTCGCCTACTCGACGATCGGCCAGCTCGGATACATGACCGGCGCCCTCGCCGTCGGCGACCGCGGAGCCGCCGTCTTCCACCTCCTCTCCCACGGCGCCTTCAAGGCGCTGCTGTTCCTCGCGGCCGGGGTGATCATCCATGCCGCCGGCACCAACTCGCTGGCCACCATGTCCCGCATGAGCCACCTGCGCGAACGCGTCCCCGATGCCTTCTGGACGATGACCGTGGCGCTCCTCTCGCTCGCCGCGATCCCGCCCTTCAGCGGCTTCTTCTCCAAGGAGTCCGTGCTCGGCGCGGCAGAGCACGTCGCCACCGGCCACACCGAGCACGCGCCCGGCGCCGCCGGCTGGACCGTCCTCATCGCCGGACTCCTCACCGCCCTGCTCACCGCCGCGTACGCGACCCGGCTGTGGCTGCTCGCCTTCCGCGGCCGGGGCGCCGAGGTCCCCGACCACGGCAGGCAGCCGCTCACCATGACGGTGGTGCTGTGGGTCCTCGCCGTCCCGTCTCTCGCCGTCGGCGCGCTCGCCTACCGCACGCTGCCCGACTGGTTCGACGGCCGTGACCTGACGCCGACCCTCACCACCTCCGTCCTCGGCACGGGTGTGGCCCTGGTCGGCGGACTCGTCACCTACGCGGCCTGGCGGCACACCACCTCGCTCGCAACCCGTGTCCCGCTCGGTGCGGTCGCGGCCCACCCTGAGGGCGACGCCGGCCTGGTGGAGGCCGAGGCCATCGCCAGCCACAAGCCCGCCTACGGCGATGTGGCCCACGCATCCGACCCGTCAGACCCGGCGCGGCTTCTGCTCGGCCCGCTGCACCGCCACGCGGCCGTCGGTTTCCATCTCGACGCCGTGTACACGGCCCTCTTCGTCCGCCCGGTCCAGGCCGGAGCCACCCTCGTCCGGTTCCTCGACCGCGAGGTCGTCGAGACCTACGTACGCGGCGCGGGCGCCCTGCCCCGACTGCTGGGGGCCGCAGTACGACGTGCCCAGACCGGCAATCTGCAGACCTACGTGAGCGCGCTGCTCGCCGGCACCGTCGTCCTGGTGGTCGCCGCCGTCCTCGTTGCCACAGGAGCGTGAGCAGGCGTGATCGATATCAACGAGCCCGTGATGCAGTTCCTTCTGGCATTGATCGTCGTCGGACCACTGCTCGGTGCCGCCGCCGCTCTCCTGCCCGCCCCGCCCGGACTGAAGGGGAAATCACCCGACCAGGCCGTACTGCGGCACGGCGTGACGGTCACCGGCGTGATTCTCATCGCCGCGATCGTCCTCACGCTCGGCTTCGACCACGACCATCCATCGAAGATGCAGGCCAGCACGGACATCAGCTGGATCCCCGCACTCGACGTGCGCATCCACCTCGGCATCGACGGCATCTCCCTCCCCCTTCTGGTCCTGACCGCGCTGCTGATGTTCCTCTGCGCGCTCTACTCCTACTTCAAGATGCCTGCGGGCCCGTCCCCGAAGGCCTTTGTCGCGCTGCTGCTCGTCCTCGAGTCCGGCACTCTCGCGACCTTCGCCGTCCTGGACCTGCTGCTGTTCTTCCTCGCTTTCGAGATGGTCCTCATCCCGATGTACTTCCTCATCGCCCGCTGGGGCGGTGAGCAAAGGACCCAGGCCGCCTGGAAGTTCATCCTTTACACACTGCTCGGCTCCGTCGTCATGCTGCTCGGCCTGCTCCTGATCGGAATCAGGGCGGGCACATTCGACATGGTGGCACTCGCCACTGACAACGGCCGGTCGCTGACCACATCCGTGCAGGTCATCGCCGTTCTGGCGATCGGGATCGGGCTCGCGGTCAAGACACCGATGTGGCCGCTGCACAGCTGGCTGCCGGATGCACACACCGCCGCCCCGACCGTCGGCTCGGTCCTGCTGGCCGGTGTCATGCTGAAGATGGGTACGTACGGTGTCGTCCGAATCCTGCTTCCCATCGCACCGGACGGCTTCCGCACCTTCGCGCCCTACCTCGCCGCCTTCGCCGTCGTCGGCATCATCTACGGATCCCTGGCCTGCCTCGCCCTCGCCAAGCCGGGTGCGAAGGGCGATCTCAAACGCCTCATCGCCTACTCCTCCGTCGGCCACATGGGCTTCGTCCTCCTCGGCATCTCGACCATGACCCCGACCGGCGTGAACGGCGCACTGTTCGCCAACATCGCCCACGGCCTCATCACCGGCCTCCTCTTCTTCCTGGTCGGCGCGCTGAAAGAGCGAACCGGCAGCACCGACCTCGACCACCTGGCCGAGGAGACCGGCGCCGCGCTCTACGGCAAGGCCCCGCGCCTCGGCGGCCTGCTCGCCTTCGCCGCGGTCGCCTCGCTCGGCCTCCCCGGCCTCGCCGGGTTCTGGGGAGAGATGCTGGCGCTGTTCGGCGCGTTCGACCCCGCCGCCGACCTCAACCGCCCCGCCTTCCTCACCTTCATGGCGATCGGGGCGTTCGGCACACTGCTGACGGCCGCGTACATGCTGATCGTGGTCCGCCGCGTCTGCATGGGCGCCGTACCGCAGGAAGCCCCGAAACTTGCCGACGTTCACACGTACGAATTCGCGGCCTGGACCCCGCTCGTCGCCCTCACCGTCGTCGCCGGTCTCTGGCCGAAGGCCCTTCTCGGCCTGACCGATCCGGCCGTGCAGCAGCTCCTCGCAGGAGGCACCCGATGAGCTCCCTGGCCCAGCCGCCGGCCGTGAACCTCGTCCAGTCGGTCGACTGGCTCGCCATCGCACCGCCCACCATCACCGCGCTTGTGGGACTCGTCGTCCTCGTGGCCGACCTTTTCGTCGGCGCGCACAAGAAGGTGCTCCTAGGCTGGCTGTCGGTCGCGGGTCTCGCTGCCTCTGCACTCATGCTGCTGCCTCTCCTGGACGGCGCCCGCTCCACCTTCTGCCTGACCGGCGCTCCGGACATCTGCAGCTACACCGCCGACCGCTTCACCCTCGTCCTCCAGCTCCTGGTCCTCGGCGGCGCCCTTCTCGTCGCCCTCCTGTCGGTCACCGCACTCAAGGACGCAGACAAGGGACTCCCCGAAGGGGAGTACTGGTTCCTGCTGCTGTCCTCCGCCGCCGGAGCCGCCCTCCTGCCCGCCTCCCGCGACCTCGCCACCCTGATCGTCGCCCTGGAGGTCGCGTCGCTGCCCGCCTTCGCCCTCGTCGGCCTCAGGCACGGCGACAGGAAGTCCTCCGAAGCGGCCCTGAAGTTCTTCCTGTCCTCGGTCACCGCGACCGCGGTCAGCCTCATGGGCGTCAGCTTCGTCTACGCCACCACCGGCACCCTCTACCTCACCCAGGTCGCCGTCCGTATCCAGAACGTCGACGGACAACTGCACACCCTCGCCCAGACCGGCGTCGTCCTCACCCTCGTCGGCTTCGCCTTCAAGACCGCCGCCGTGCCCTTCCACTTCTGGGTGCCCGACACCTACGTGGGGGCGCCCCTCCCCATCGCCGCCTATCTGTCGGTCGTCGGCAAAGCAGTCGGCTTCTCCGGCCTCATCCTCATCACGATCGTCGCCTTCCCGTCGTACGCCGACGTCTGGGGCCCGGCCCTCGCGGCACTGGCCGCCCTCACCATGACCGTCGGCAACGTCGGCGCCCTGCGCCAGCAGGCCACGCGCGCGTACAGCGCGGTACGACTGCTCGCCTGGTCCTCCGTCGGCCAGGCCGGCTACCTCCTCGTACCGATCGCGGCCGCCGCGTACTCCGACGACGCCGAGCACTCGATCGGCTCCACGGTCGCCTACGCCCTCATGTACGCCGTCATGAACCTGGGCGCTTTCGCGGTGGCCGCACTGGTCGGCCGTACGAAGTCCCTCAACCGGGTCTCCGACTACCGGGGCCTGTACGCGTCGAACCCCGTCGCCGCCCTCCTCATGGCGTTCTTCCTGCTCTGCCTGGCCGGACTGCCGCCGGGCATCATCGGCCTCTTCGCGAAGGTCACCGTGTTCTCCGCGGCCGTCGACGCGGGCCTCGGCTGGCTCGCCGTGGTCATGGCCGTCAACGTAGTGATCGCGCTGTTCTACTACCTCCAGTGGACGACCCTGCTGTTCCGCGCCCCTGAGGGCGCGCCCGTGCCGCACCGCGTCCCCGCCCCCCTCACCGCCGCAATCGCCCTGACCGGCGTCCTCGGCATCGTCCTCTCCGGGGCGCCTCAACTGGTCCTGCGCTTCGCCGACACGGGCCTCTTCTGAGCCGTCACCCGGACAGCCGACCCCGGCCGCCGGACGCACAAGGGAACTAGTGGCACTCGCCTGGCGTTGACCAAAACGGGAGGGTCCACTGGACGTGACATCACGAGACCAGTGGTACGGCAGATCAACAAGCAAGATCACCGAGCAAGGTTCCCCTGCTGTACGACTTGGAGGGCGTACCGTGCACCGCCGGCACAACGGGCTCAGGACCGCAGTACTCCTCGGGGGACTGTCCGCACTCATCATCGCCATCGGCAGCTTCTTCGGCCGCATGGGGCTCGTCGTCGCGGTCGTGATCGCTCTGGGGACCAACGCGTACGCGTACTGGAACAGCGACAAGCTGGCTCTACGCGCGATGCGTGCCCGCCCCGTCAGCGAGTTCGAGGCCCCCGCCCTCTACCGCATGGTCCGTGAACTCTCCACCCAGGCCCGCCAGCCCATGCCGCGCCTCTACATCTCCCCCACCGAGGCCCCCAACGCCTTCGCGACGGGCCGCAATCCGCGCAACGCCGCCGTCTGCTGCACCGACGGGATTCTGCGCCTCCTTGACGAGCGCGAACTGCGCGGTGTCATCGGCCACGAACTCAGTCACGTCTACAACCGCGACATCCTGATCTCCTCGGTCGCCGGCGCCCTGGCCTCCGTGATCATGTTCCTGGTCAACTTCGCCTGGCTGATCCCCATCGGCCGCTCGGACGACGACGACGGCCCCGGCCTCCTCGGCATGCTCCTGATCATGATCCTCGGCCCCCTCGCCGCCAGCCTCATCCAGCTGGCCATCAGCCGCTCCAGGGAGTACGAGGCCGACGCCTCCGGAGCCCAGCTCACCGGCGACCCGCTCGCCCTCGCCGGCGCCCTGCGCAAGCTCGAAACGGGCACCAAGCAGCTCCCGTTGCCCCCGGAGCCCCGTATCGAGACGGCGAGCCACATGATGATCGCGAATCCCTTTCGCCCTGGCCAAGGGCTCTCGAAGATGTTCTCGACACACCCTCCGATGGCGGAGCGCATCGCCCGGCTCGAGAAGATGGGAGGTCCCCCACGATGAAAACCATCCTGAACGTCATTTGGCTCGTCCTGAGCGGCTTCTGGCTGTTCCTCGGCTACCTCGCCGCGGGCGTCCTGCTGTGCGTCACCATTATCGGTATCCCGTTCGGCATTGCGGCGTTCCGTATCGGCGTCTACGCCCTGTGGCCCTTCGGGTACACCACGGTCGAGCGCCGCGACGCCGGGGCGCCCTCCTGCGTGGGCAACGTGCTGTGGCTCGTGCTCGCGGGCTGGTGGCTGGCCCTCGCCCACATCGTCACCGGCATCGCCCTGTGCATCACGATCATCGGCATCCCGTTCGGCCTCGCCAACTTCAAGCTGATACCGGTGTCCCTGCTCCCGCTGGGACGCGAGATCGTGCCCACGGACCAGCCGTTCGCGGCCCGCTGACAGGCGGACCCGGGGGTGGGGGAGCCGAAGTACCTCCTGTTGTCGTACGAGCGACAGGCCGAGTTCGAGGGTGAGCAGGACTACGAGGAGACGTGGGCACTGTGCGAGGACGCCACCGATCTCTTCGCCGACCCACCTCCACCCGCGCGGGACACGTACGAGTTGCTGGGCTGCGCACCCGAAGGTGAGCTGTTGCCCGCGGCTCTCACCCGCGCGCGGCCGAGGGCTCGGCGCCGCTCGGCGCCCTCACCCTGGAGATCCTCGACAAGTCCGGCACGGCGGTCGGCGAGTGGGACCTCGAAGACGTACGGGTCCTCGGCGACCGCCCCTGTGCCCGTGATCTGACGCTGCGGGACGTCAGAATCGAGGCGAGCGAGCCCGACCACAACGCCTGTGACTACCCGCAGTGCCCACCGCTGTCCCCGGGCTACCGGTTGCTGGGCGCGACGGGCGAGCGGCTGGGCATCTGCCGGGATCTGGGCCTGGTGAGGGAGAGCCTGGACGAGCCGCTGGAACCCCCGCTGCGTCTGCTGGGCTGCGCCCCGCGAGGAGCTCTGCGTGCCGCGCTGGACGCGGGGGAGGAGGACCTCGGACACGCGAAGGTCCTGCGGATCGACTCCTCCGGCCGGCCCGTACAGTCCGCCGCGGAGGGGGAGCTGCGGGCATGGGTTCCGTCAGCCCGCGGCCCCGGGCCTGGTCGATCTCACCCTTGACCTGTGGTCGGTACGGCCCCCTCTCGCAGCTCGGGAGGTATGGGAGCTGTGGGCGGCGGACCCCCCGACGAGCCCAACCTGTGGGCGCAGTGCGAAGCCGAGGGCCGACGGTTCTGGCTCCTCACGGCCCTGGACAACCACGCCCACGACCGTCACGACCGGCCACCCGGTACCACCTACCACCTCGACGGCCGCCACATCACCGACGAGCCCGGCTTCTTCTGCGCGCTGGGCGAGGCGGTGAACGGGCCCGGCGGCTACTTCGGTTGGGGTTTCGACGCCCTGGCCGACTGCCTCCGCGGCCGATGGGGCGCCGCCCCGCCCTTCACCCTCCTCTGGCACCAAGCGGATGTCGCCCGCACATGCCTCGGCGTCGCCCAGCACGTGGACCACCGCCCACCGACGACCTTCGAGGAACTCTTCGCCTTCCTCGCCGAGAGACGTGTCGATGTCCGGCTCGCCTGACCCGCGGTTATCCACAACCCGGCGGTTGTCCACAGGCCCGACCGATTGTCAGTGCCGCCCTGCATCATGAATCCATGACTGAGAGCGAGCAGTTGCTGACACAGGTGGAAACCAAGGCGCGCACCATCCGTCCCTGGGGCCGGACCTCCCTCCCTGGGCCGGTAGACGCCGCCGCCCTGACCCGGGCCGAGGCCACGTTGGGCTTCCGCCTGCCCGCACGCCTCGCCGAGCTTTACGTGCGGACAGGAGACGCCGGATTCGGCCCGGGGTACGGCCTGTTGCCCCTGCTCGACAGCCCTCTCTCCAGCGAGCCCGCCGCCGTCACCCACTACCTCGCCAACGGCGCGAGTGGACGCAAAGACCCAGGCTGGCCCTGGCCCGAGGGCGTGCTGCCGATATCCCACTGGGGATGCGCGAGTACGCATGCCTGGACCGCCTGGACCGCCTGGACCGCCTGGACCGCCTGACGCCTGACGCCTGACGCCTGGACCGCCTGACGCCTGACGCCACGTCGGCTACCGCCCCGCCACCCACCGCCGCGCCCCATACGCCACCACCCCGACCGCCAGTACACCCACCCCCACGATCACCGAGACCGGCGGCAGCGAGAACGCCAGCACCATGCAGCCGAGCAGACCCACCGCCGGCACGAACCGAGCCGCCGGTGCCGAACCGACCGTCCAGGCCGACGCGTTGGCCACCGCGTAGTACGCCAGCACACCGAAGGAGGAGAAGCCGATCGCGCCCCGTACGTCCACCGTGGCGGCCAAAACGGCGACGACCGCGCCGACGGTCAACTCGGCCCGATGCGGAACCTGGAACCTCGGATGCACGGCGGCCAGCGCACCGGGCAGATGGCGGTCCCGCGCCATGGCGAACGTCGTCCGTGAGACACCCAGGATCAGGGCGAGCAGCGAGCCCAAGGCAGCGACGGCAGCACCCACTCGTACCACCGGCGCCAACCCCGCCGCCCCAACCGCCCGCACCGCGTCCGCCAGCGGAGCATCCGCGCGCCCGAGACCACCCGCCCCCAGCACGGAAAGGACAGCCACTGCCACAATCACGTACACGACCAGCGCGATGCCAAGGGCCAGTGGGATCGCGCGGGGGATGGTGCGGGCAGGGTCCCGCACCTCTTCGCCGAGGGTGGCGATGCGCGCATACCCCGCGAACGCGAAGAACAGCAGACCAGCCGACTGAAGCACCCCGCCCACGCCACCCGACGCCCCGATGTCGAGCCAGCCGGCATCGGACGCCCCCGACCCCAGACACACAACCACCACGGAAGCGAGGACAGCCAGGACCACTGCAACGATCGCCCGGGTCAGCCAGGCGGACTTCTGCACACCGCCGTAGTTCACTGCGGTCAGTCCCACCACTGCCGCGACGGCGACGGCGTGCGCCTGCCCCGGCCAGACGTACGCGCCCACGGTGAGCGCCATCGCGGCACAGGAAGCCGTCTTCCCGACCACGAACGACCAACCCGCGAGATATCCCCAGAACGCCCCGAGCCGCTCGCGTCCGTACACATAGGTGCCGCCGGAAGCCGGGTACAGGGCGGCCAGTCGCGCCGACGACGCGGCGTTGCAGTACGCGATCACGGCGGCGACCGCGAGCCCGAGCAGCAGCCCGGAGCCGGCCGCGCGTGCCGCAGGCCCCAGGGCGACGAAAATCCCTGCACCGATCATCGAGCCCAGCCCGATGACGACTGCGTCTCCCACTCCCAGGGTGCGCCGCAGCTCGGCACCGGAACCTGTCATGAGCCGCACCCTACTGATCGTTGCAACCGCCGGGTGCAGCCGAGTCGTCCTGTTCATCAACACGGTATGAACAGGGCAAGAAGACCCGCGCGACGGAGCAGGAGGCGCGAACACGCCCCAGGCGCGAACACGCGGTAACACAGCCCGCGGCGATCCACATCACAGCGCCAGGACATAACGACATCAGCACGGAAGGGCAGGTTCAGGGCATGAGCATCATCAGCTGGATCATTCTGGGCCTGTTGGCCGGAGCCATCGCCAAGTTCCTGCTGCCGGGCCGTGATCCGGGCGGCTTCATCGGTACGACGCTGATCGGTGTCGTCGGGGCCTTTCTCGGTGGCTGGATATCGGCGCGCTGGCTGGACCACCCGATCAGCAAGGACTTCTACGACGGTGCCACGTGGGCGGCGGCGATCGGCGGCTCGCTCGTCCTCCTGATCGTCTATCGACTTCTCTTCGGCAATTCACGTGACTGAGCGTGACGTAAACCCCGGGACCGCAGCCAGCGGGTGAGAAGGGTGGGCACCCGCCGGGAAACCGCCGGTGCCCACCCTCCCTCGAACGAGGCAGACCAATCAGGCTAATAAGACAAACCGGACTGTTGGGCTGTCGATACTGTCCGGGCTGACTACCGGTAGTTCACGAACTGCAGCGCAAAGTCGAAGTCCTTGCCCTTGAGGAGAGCGATGATGACCTGCAGATCGTCGCGGCTCTTCGAGCTGACCCGCAGCTCGTCGCCCTGCACCTGGGCCTTCACACCCTTGGGGCCCTCATCCCGGATGATCTTTGCCACCTTCTTCGCGTTATCCTGGGAGATGCCCTCCTCGATCGACGCGAAGATCTTGTACTCCTTGCCGGAGAGCTGAGGCTCGCCCGCGTCCAGCGCCTTCAGTGAGATCCCGCGCTTGATCAGCTTGGACTGGAAGACGTCGAGGACAGCGTTCACCCGGTCCTCGGAGTTCGCCTCCATCAGGATCTTGTCACCGGACCACGAGATCGAGGCACCCACGCCCTTGAAGTCGTAGCGCTGAGAGATCTCCTTGCCGGCCTGGTTGAGGGCGTTGTCGACCTCCTGCCGCTCGACCTTCGAGACGATGTCGAAACTGGAGTCGGCCATGTCCTTTGGCTCCTTGTATCGGTGCGTATCTGGGTGCGTACGGGTGCGCATCGGCGTGCGTGGGGGCGGGCGCCGAGCCCGGCAGTCCCGGGCCGCATCCGGACAAGCCTAGCCACCCACCGGCGTCCGAGCGCAGATCAACAGGGTGGCGAAGCACCCCACGGCATCGGGTATTGTTTACGTCGTTGCCACGGAGCACCGCCGAAAAGCGGTTCGAAGGGCGACAACCTTGGCGGTGTGCCCGAGCGGCCAAAGGGAGCAGACTGTAAATCTGCCGGCTCAGCCTACCCAGGTTCGAACCCTGGCGCCGCCACGCTGAACAAGACCCTCTTTCTCTACGGAAACGTAGAGAAAGAGGGTCTTGTTCGTATGCGGTGACCTGCAGTTGCCAGGAGTCGCCTGTAGCCATCTGCGGGCATCGGAGGATCCTCTGTCGGCGCAGACCGGCTCCCTCCGCTCAAGGGGCCGGTCAGGGCCGGGTTGAGGTGGGGCTTCGGGAACTACCCCGGTGTGTGGGTCAGTTCGATGTCGTGGTCGTCGGTGCCGGAGCCCGTCACGGTCACCGTGGCCGCGCGGGGAGGGTAGCCCGTGGCGATGATCGTGTACGTGCCGGTGTCCAGGTCGGTGAAGGCGTACGTGCCGTCCGGGGCGGTCGTGGTCGTGGCGATCACGTTGCCCGCGGCGTCCACCAGGGTCACCAGGGCGTCGCCCAGCGGGGTGCCCGTCCCCCGTACCGTTCCCCGCGCCTGGGCTCCGGGATGCAGATCGATCTGCACCCGTGTGGTGCCGGTACCGCCGATCTCCACGGGCAGGGCCATCGGGCGGTGCTTGGAGGAGTTGACCGCCAGCGTCACTGTCCCCGGCACCAGGTCTCTGATCGTGAACTCGCCCAGAGCGTCGGTGCGTCCGCCGGCCAGGACCTCCCCGCGGACGTCCGTCACGATCACCACTGCCTCCGCGACCGGCGCCCCGCTGTCCGCGGTCACCACCACACCGGTCAGACCGCTGGTACCGCTCAGCAGGATGTCGTACGCGACCGGCGCGTCACCGGCCACCACGATGGTCGAGGCATGCGGCTGGTAGCCGTCGGCGGCGGCGATCAGGACGTACGAACCGGCACTGGGCGCGTCCACGCCGTACGACCCGTCGCCGTGCGAGGAAGACCGGTCCAGTTGCTTCCCGCCGAGCGAGATCAGCGTGACCGCGGCCTCCGCGACGGGAACCCGTTCCGCCCCGAGGACATGCCCGGTCACGGGGGTGCCGCCGACGGCGGAGTCACTCACCCCGGTGCCCTCGCCGGTCGTCGCGCAGGGCGCCAGGGCGACCGCCTGCGGCGGCGCGGGCTCCACCGAGGCCCCGGTCGCGCCCGCGGCCGTACCGAGGATCTGTGCACCCGTCGTCGCCCCGGCCCCAGCCCCAGCCCCGGCCCCAGCCCCAGCCCCGGCCCCGGTCACAGCCCCGGCCCCAGCACCGGTCACCTGCGAACTCGCCGCCGTACGACCGGCCGCATCCACTCCGCCCCCAGCCCCCGAAGGCTCCGCCCCCGGCGGCACAGCCTCGGCGGCCGACTCCTCGGCGCCCGACTCCTCCGCCCGTCGCGCCTTCGGGATGAACGCAGCCAGGGCGAAGGCCAGCAGGGCCGCGCCGCCGCCGATGGCCAGGACGGTCTTGAAGCCGTTCTCCGAGGGGAGGGCGACCGAGCCGAGGTTGGTGGTCATCTGCGCCAGGATGACGCCGGCGACGGCGCTGGCCACCGACGTACCGATGGACCGCATCAAGGTGTTGAGGCTGTTCGCGGCGCCCGTCTGGGATGCCGGCACGGCGTCCATGATGAGGGCGGGCATCGCGCCGTAGGTGAAGCCGATACCGGTACCGATGACGCAGGAGACCAGGACGAACTGCCAGAGCTCGTCCATCAGCAGGATGTTCAGACCGTAGCCCGTGGCCACGATCAGCGCGCCGACCATGAGGCTCACCTTCGGGCCCCTGGCCTTCGACAGGGCGGCCGAGATGGGGGCGGTGGCCATCATCACCAGGCCGGACGGTGCCATGACCAGACCGGCGGTGAGCAGCGACTTGCCGAGACCGTAGCCGGTCGCCTCAGGCAACTGCAGGAGCTGCGGAAGCACCAGGGACATCGCGAACATGCCGAAGCCGAGCGCGATCGAAGCGAGATCGGTGAAGAGCACCTGGCGTCGGGCGGTGGTGCGCAGGTCGACCAGCGGCTGGTCGCTGCGCAGTTCCCACCAGCCCCAGACCAGCAGCACCACGACGGCCGCCGCGAACAGACCCAGGATCGTGCCGCTGCCCCAGCCCCAGTCGCCGCCCTTGGAGATGGCCAGCAGCAGGCAGACCAGGCCGGCTGCCATGCCGATGCCCCCGACCAGGTCGAAGCGGCCGCCGGTGCGCACCTTCGACTCGGGCACGAGGAGGAGGACCAGCAGGAGGGCTACGGCGCCGAGCGCGCCCGAACTCCAGAACAGTACGTGCCAGTCGAAGTTGTCGGCGATCAGCGCGGAGGCGGGCAGTCCGAGGGCACCGCCGACACCGAGCGAGGCACTCATCATGGCGGTGGCGGAACCGAGTCGTTCGGCGGGAAGTTCGTCCCGCATGATGCTGATGCCGAGCGGGATCACGCCGCCCGCCGTGCCCTGCAGCACCCGGCCGACGATCATCGGGGTCAGGGAGTCGCTGAGGGCGGCTGTGATCGAGCCGGCCACCAGCAGCACCAGGCTGAACAGGAGCATGCGGCGCTTGCCGTACATGTCGCCGAGCCGCCCCATCATCGGGACGGCGACGGCGGCGGCGAGCAGCGTGGCGGTGACCGCCCAGGCCGCGTCCGATGCCGGGGCGTTCAGGAGCCGGGGGAGCTCCGGGACGATCGGGATGACCAGGGTCTGCATCAGCGAGACGACGATCCCGCCGAAGGCCAGCACCGCCACGATGACATTGGCCCGCGGAGCGGCGGGGCCGCTGTCGTCGGCGGGTCGGGGATGGGGATGGGACATGGGCCGAGCCTCCGTGTGGGCGTCAGGTGCAGCACGACCCACCAAAGCTAAGTCGGTTGATTGACTTAAGCAAGTATGGTCGGGTTCTGTGAGCACCCGGTGAAGGGACGGAGGCGACGGGGAACGCGTGAGGACCGCACGCGTTCCGACCACACCGACCGTGCGCCGACCACACCGACCGTGCGCCGGCCGCACCGACCGTGCGCCGGCCGCACCGACCGTGCGCCGGCCACACCGACCGCGTGCCGACGGCGCCGAAACGTGCGCGAGGGATTCGCGCGCAGGGCGGGGCACACTGACCCCATGTCCACGCGTCGCAGACACTGCCCCGAATGCCGTCGCGAGATCGCCGTCGTCGCCGGACGTTTCGCCCGGCACGACCCGCCCGGCGCACGCGACAGCGGCGAACTCGTCTCCTGTCACGGCTCCCGGCGGCCGGCAGACCTCGGGGCGGCTCAGCCCACGCTGGACGGGTACGCGATCCCCGAGTTTCCCGGCCAACTTCCGCTGTTCTAGGCTGAATTCACGGGCGGACGACGGGCGGGTCCACGAATTCTGGGGCCGGGCTCGCACATCCGTCCACGTCCACCAGCCCCCCGTCCTCACCGAACCGGTATGCATGCTCGACCGTCCCGCCCCCCGTGCTCCCCGTCCCCGACCCGCATGCCCTGTCGTACGTTCACCGTCGTCGCCACCACCACCCCGCCACTGCCGCCACGACCGCCTCGCCGTCCTCGTCGAGCTGTAGCCCTTCCAGTCATGCGAGGGGACAGCCGACCGCGAACCGCCGCGCCCAGTAGGCGCGACGCCGCGGCACGGCCGTGCAGCCGGACCCCCTCCAGCACGTTCGGCCAGTCCGCACCCGGTGCCAGGCGGTGCGGGACGAACGCGTCCCGCTCGTCGGTCGAGAAGACCTCGTACATCCGCCGCAGCAGCGCCTCCCGCGCCGCCGGTACCCCCTCGGTGGCCGACCTCAGTTCCCGGCCACCGACTTGACCGCCACCGACACCGGGGTCGATCCGCCGACCAGCTCCAGGACCAGACCGGCCGTCGCGGGCGTGTCCAGCAACTCCGCCAGTACGGCGGCCACGTCGTCGCGCGGGATCGCGCCAGGGCCCGTGTGCGCCTCCAGCCGTACGAGACCGGTGCCGGCGTCGTTGGTCAGTGAACCCGGGCGCAGGATCGTCCAGTCCAGTCCGACCAGACCGCGCACATACGTGTCGGCCTCGCCCTTGGCCCGTAGATACACGTCGAAGACCTCATCGCCTTCGCGCGCCGCATCCGCGCCCATGGACGACACGACCACATGGCGCCGCACGCCCGCCCGGACCGCCGCGTCCGCGAACAAGACCGCCGCGCCCCGGTCCACGGTGTCCTTGCGCGTCACTCCGCTGCCCGGGCCGGCGCCCGCCGCGAAGACCACGGCGTCCGCCCCCCGCAGCCGCTCCGCGACCTCCTCGACCGAGGCCGACTCCAGGTCCAGCAGCACCGGTTCGGCCCCGACCTGCCGCAGGTCGTCGCCCTGTTCGGCACGGCGGACGACCCCCGCGACCTCGTCCCCGCGCGCGGCGAGCAACCGCTCCAGCCGCAGCGCGATCTGACCATGACCACCAGCGATGACAATGCGCATGTTTCCGACCGTACGCCCGCACGGCCGCATCCGCCGCACGACTCCGGCCACGCCTCACGGACGCGCACCCGAGGCAGGCGTGGGTCACACACGGGTTACCCACGCCGAACGCACAGTTCTTCCGCACCTGCTCTTCCGCGCCGGCGCCGAGCGCGCGATCCCGAGGGGGCGCGAGAGGCGCATAGAGCGCGTGATCGGCGCGGCAAGAGAGCGCCAGGCGCACACTCCAAGAGCACACCTAAAGGGGCGCACGTTCCGGCGTACCGCCCCACTCTCCCCGCCCTACGTCACCTCCCCCCGCCCCCGCCCCCGCCCCTGCCTCGGCAGCCCCAACTCCGTCGCCGCAGCCGAGTTGTAGTACTCCCGCACCGCACTCGTCCGAGCCACCACGCGCCCCCGATGGATCACGATCCGGCTGTACGCCAGCGACAACACCCCGGCCAGCCGATCGCCCCGCACCGCCAGCAGCTCGGCGGGGAAGCCCGCCTCCACCCGCACCTCCGCCAGGCCCAGCACCGCCCGCGCGGACGCGCTCACCGCCTCGTACGCGTCCTCGGGCCGCAGGCCGTGGCGGGAGGCCAGCAGGTAGGCGGCCTCCACGGGATCGCCACGCCCCACGGGATTCGACACGTCCCTCAGGGCGCCACTTCCGGCGGCCACCCGCACCCCGGCTGCGCGCAGCAGCCGTACCGGAGCCGTGCCCCGCCACTCCACGCCCCCGCAGCCGCCCTGGGGCACGCACACCACCGCCACACCGGCCGCCGCGAGTTGGTCGGCGGTCCGACCGGCCACCTCGGTGGGCAGCCGCGCCAGGCCGCCGCACGGCGTGAGTGTCACGCCGGGACGCAACCCGCCGGCCATCGCTGCGAGTCGGGCGAGCCGCGCGGGATCGGTGGCGTCGGTGTGCAGATCGACCGGGCAGCCTTGCTCGGAGGCCACTTCCAGGACCGCCTCCACATAGCCCGTCGGATCAGGGTCCAGGTCCGGACAGCCGCCCACCACAGAGGCGCCCATCTTCAGCGCGTCCCGCAGCATCGCCAGGCCCTCGGCCCCGGCCACCCCGGTCAGCATCCTCGGCATCGCCACCGTCGTCAGCTCGGTCAGTCCGCGCAGCGAGCGGCGGGCCTGCAGAACGGCGGCCAGCGCGCCGAGCCCCTGCACATCCCCCACGCGCACATGAGCCCGCACCGCCGTGGCCCCGTGCCCGAGTTGCAGCAGAGCGGCCTCCGTGGCCCGGCGCTGGACGTCGTGGGCGTCGTACGAGACCGGTCCCTCGCCGTCGGCCGACAGCGCGGTGTCGCCGTGGGCATGCGGCTCGGCAGGGGCAGGCAGGAGCAGATAGCCGCCGAGGTCCACCCGCGGGCCGCACGCGCGCGTGCCGACCGCCGCGAGACTCCCGGCCGTACCGACCGCCTCGATGCGCCCGCCGACCAGCCGTACGTCGACGGTCCGGCCGTCGGCGAGACGCGCCCCGCACAGCAGGAGAGCGGCCCCATCGGTGGGGGAGGGATCGGATGCGGAGCCGGAGCCGGAGGAACCTGACGACGAGTGGGGCGGCTGCGGCTGGTTGTCGGGCATCACGCTCCAAGGGCTCGGGGATCGGGGACCGCGCGAACTCGGGGGCCGTGCGAACTCGGAGACCGCGCGGCTCGGGGACCGCACAAGAGGACGCAAGATCACACAGAGTGACTCGAGCCTAGGGTGAGGACAAGGTCACAACGGGGAGGAGCGCAATAGTCGTATCGGTGTGGTCCGCCATGCGGAGGGACCTGCGGGGCTCCTGGGAGGAGCGCGGAATGGAGCGCGGAACAGGCCGTGCCAGGACCCGCGAAACGGATTTGGGTGAACGGCGGCCGAGCGTGTAATGTCTTCATCGCTCGCCCCAATAGCTCAGTCGGCAGAGCGTCTCCATGGTAAGGAGAAGGTCTACGGTTCGATTCCGTATTGGGGCTCTGGTGTGAAAGGTTCTCGCCGACAGGCGGGGCTGATCGCATCTCAGCGGTGTAGCTCAGTCGGTAGAGCAAGCGGCTCATAATCGCTGTGTCACCGGTTCAAGTCCGGTCACCGCTACTGACAGTAGCCGATTGTGGGGTCGGTCCTTCGATCGGCTACTCTTCTATGTGTCAATAGTCCTACCCGCCCGTCAAGGAGCACTCACGTGGCTGCCACCGACGTCCGCCCAAAGATCACGCTGGCCTGCGTGGAGTGCAAGGAGCGGAACTACATCACCAAGAAGAACCGGCGTAACAACCCGGACCGACTGGAGATGAAGAAGCATTGCCCGCGTTGCAACGCGCACACTGCGCACCGCGAAACGCGCTGAAACAGGCTCGTACACGAGGCCGCCCCCGCAGTTTGGGGGCGGCCTCGCGTCGTTCGGGTCCTGGTTACCGGCCGGTCAACCGCAGCAGACATCAGGAGGTGCCGGGCCATGGCGCTCGACCAGTCCTTCGTGGGGCGGACCTATCCGCCCACCGCACCCTACGAGGTGGGCCGGGAGAAGATCCGCGAGTTCGCCCAGGCGGTCGGGGATGCCAACCCGGCGTACACGGACCCGGAGGCCGCCAAGGCGCTCGGCCATCCTGAGGTGATCGCCCCGCCGACCTTCGTGTTCTCCATCACCTTCAGGGCCGCCGGACAGGTCGTCGAGGACCCGCAGCTGGGCCTGGACTACAGCCGCGTGGTGCATGGCGACCAGAAGTTCTCCTACGTCCGCCCCGTGCGCGCCGGTGACCGGCTCACCGTCACCTCGACCATCGAGGGCATCAAGTCCATGGCCGGCAACGACATCCTGGACATCCGCGGCGAGGTCCACGACGAGGTCGGCGAGCACGTCGTGACCGCCTGGACCAAGCTGGTCGCCCGTGCGGCCGAGGGGGCGTGAGTATTCGATGACGGCGAAGATCGCCTACGACGACGTCGAGGTCGGCACCGAACTGCCCGCCCAGTCCTTCCCCGTGACCCGCGACACCCTGGTCCGGTACGCGGGCGCCTCCGGGGACTTCAATCCGATCCACTGGAACGAGAAGTTCGCCAAGGAGGTCGGGCTGCCGGACGTCATCGCGCACGGCATGTTCACCATGGCCGAGGCGATCCGCGTGGTCACCGACTGGACCGAAGACCCCGGCGCGGTCGTCGAGTACGGCGTCCGCTTCACCAGGCCCGTCGTCGTCCCGAACGACGGCCAGGGCGCCCTGATCGAGGTCAGTGCCAAGGTCGCGGCCAAGCTCGACGATCACACGGTCCGCGTGGACCTCACGGCGACCAGTGCCGGACAGAAGGTGCTGGGGATGTCACGGGCGGTCGTACGACTGGCCTGAGAGCTCAGTGGGATTTCCCGGGATTTCCCCGCCGTGGGTAAGGGGCGCCCCACCATGTGGGCGCCCCTTACCCGTAACAAAAAAACCCCGAAACTCCCGACCGGCATGAACGCATCCCGATGCGGCAAGGGCTCCCCCGGGCTTGACCAAGTTAGTGATTGAGTACTAACTTAGTCGCATGGTCAGGATGAGCGCAGAAGAGAGGCGCGAGAGCGTCATCCGCGCGGCGACTACCGAGTTCGCCCGCGGCGGCTACTACGGCACCTCGACCGAGGTGATCGCCAAGCGTGTCGGCGTCTCGCAGCCGTACCTCTTCCGCCTCTTCCCGGGCAAGCAGGCGATCTTCCTCGCCGTGGCGGAGCGCTGTATCGAGGACACCATCCGCATGTTCGAGGAGGCCGCCCAGGGATTGGAGGGCGAAGAGGCCCTGCGTGCCATGGCGAACACGTACACCACGGTCATCGCGGAGCAGCCCGAGCGGCTGCTGATGCAGATGCAGATGCACGTCACCGTAGGTGCCGCCACGCAGGCCGGCGACCATGAGTTCGGAGAGGTCGTGCGGGGTGGCTGGATGCGACTGTGGGACACCGTCCACCTGCTGCTGGGCGCGGACGTGGACGAGACGACGACCTTCATGGCGTGCGGCATGCTCATCAACTCCCTGGTGGCCATGGGCTTTCCGCCCGACCACCGGGTCTGGGAGAACATGTTCGTGTCGGCGCGCCTGGAGAACCTGGTCAAGCCGTAACGCCTGCGGGAATGTCGATGCGCTCCTCCTCTTCTGATCACAAAACTTAGTAATCAATAACTAACTACATCATCAACCACCGATCGCCAACCACCGACCATCGAATAAATCAGTGACAACCTCTGGGGGAGTCATGTCACAGCAGATCTCAAGCCGCGGGGGAGCGGCCTGGGCACTCGTCATCACCAGCGTCGCCGGATTCATGGCGGCCCTGGACAACCTCGTCGTCACCACCGCCCTGCCCTCCATCCGCGAAGATCTCGGCGGAGCACTGCACGACCTGGAATGGACGGTGAGCGCCTACACCCTCACCTTCGCCGTCCTCCTCATGTTCGGCGCGGCCCTCGGTGACCGCTTCGGGCGACGCCGGCTCTTCCTCGTCGGCATCACGGTCTTCACCGTCTCGTCCGCTGCCGCGGCCCTGGCGCCCGGCATCGACTCCCTCATCGCCGCCCGGGCGATCCAGGGCGTCGGTGCGGCGATCATGATGCCCCTGACCCTCACCCTGCTGACGGCCGCCGTGCCCGCCGCCAAACGCGGGATGGCGTACGGCATCTGGGGCGCCGTCAACGGACTCGCGGTCGCCTCCGGTCCACTGATCGGCGGCAGCCTCACCGAACACATATCGTGGCAGTGGATCTTCTGGCTGAACGTGCCGCTGGGCATCGTCCTGCTGCCGCTCGCCCGACTGCGCCTCGCCGAGTCGTACGGCACCGGCGCCCGGCTCGACATCCCCGGCACGCTGCTCGCCAGCGGTGGTCTGTTCGGCATCGTGTACGGCCTTGTCCGCAGCCCCGCCGAGGGCTGGACCAATCCCCTGGTGCTGACGGGCCTGCTCACCGGAGGTGCGCTGCTGGTCGCGTTCGTGCTCTACAGCACCCGCGCCAAGAACCCCATGCTGCCGATGCGGCTGTTCCGCTCCCGCGCCTTCTCCGGGATCAACGCGGCGAGCCTGCTGATGTTCCTCGGGATGTTCGGCTCGATCTTCCTGCTCAGCCAGTACATGCAGGGCGTGCTCGGCTACTCACCCACGGAGGCGGGGCTGCGGATGCTGCCCTGGACCGGTATGCCGATGCTGGTCGCCCCGATCGCCGGCATCCTCTCCGACCGCATCGGCGGCCGTCCGGTCGTCGCCGCGGGCCTCTTCCTCCAGGCGGCAGGACTCGGCTACATGGCCTCCGTGGCCACCGCGGACGCGTCCTACGCCAGCCAACTCCCCGGCCTGATCATGAGCGGCATCGGCATGGCCCTCTTCTTCGCGCCCGCCTCCAACCTGGTGATGTCCAGCGTTCGCCCCCACGAACAGGGCATCGCCTCCGGCGCGAACAACGCCCTGCGCGAGATCGGTGGCGCCCTCGGTATCGCCATCATGGCGTCGGTCTTCTCAGCCCAGGGCGGCTACGAGAGCGGGCAGGCCTTCGTGGACGGGCTCCGGCCGGCGCTGGTCACGGGGGCGGCCCTGGTCGCTCTCGCGGGAGTCGCCGCCTTGCTGATCCCGGGTCGACGCCACCCCGTACCGCCTCAGTCTCCGACGTCTTCCGAGTCGGCCCCGAAGCCTGAGCCCACGCTCGAAACAGTCTCCGGCTGACCCCATGAAACGGCCCCGCCGAACAGGCGGGGCCGTTTCGGCATGCCCCAAGCTCCCGCCCAAGCCCTGGACCTCGCTCCCCACCCACAGGCGCTATGCACACCCCCGCGTACCCCCACCGCACCCCCACAGGCGCCGCAGACACCCGCACCCCACCCCACCCCAACCCGCCCCGCCCCCACCGACCCTCACGCACCCGTCTCGTAGTCTTGAGCGCGTGCAGGTACTCCACGACGCCCTCCTCGCCCCACTGACCACCTTCCGGCTGGGTGGCCCCGCGACCCGGCTGGTCACCGCGACGACCGACGCCGAGGTGATCGCAGCCGTCCGCGAGGCCGACGACACCGGAACCCCGCTTCTCCTCATCGGCGGCGGCTCCAACCTGGTCATCGGCGACCAGGGCTTCGAAGGCACCGCACTCGTCATCGCCACCAAAGGCTTCACCCTTCACGGCACCCACCTGGAGCTCGCCGCAGGCGAGGTGTGGACCGACGCTGTCGCCCGCACCGTCGAACAAGGACTCGCCGGCGTCGAGTGCCTCGCCGGCATCCCCGGCTCGGCCGGCGCGACCCCCATCCAGAACGTCGGCGCCTACGGCCAGGAGGTCTCTTCGACGATCACCGAAGTGGTCGCCTACGACCGCACCACCCACGACACGGTCACCCTCACCAACGAGCAGTGCGCCTTCTCCTACCGCCACAGCCGCTTCAAGGCCGACCCGCAGCGCTATGTCGTCCTGCGCGTCCGCTTCGCCCTGGAAGACGCCGACGGTCTCTCCGGCCCGATCAAGTACGCCGAGACCGCTCGCGCCCTCGGCGTCGAGCCCGGCGACCGCGCCCCCCTGGACGCGGCCCGCGAGACCGTCCTCAAACTGCGCTCCGGCAAGGGCATGGTTCTGGACCCCGAGGACCACGACACCTGGTCCGCCGGTTCCTTCTTCACCAACCCGATCCTCACCGATGACGAGTTCGGCGCCTTCCACGCGCGCGTGAAGCAGCGACTGGGCACAGACGTCGAGCCGCCCGCGTACCCCGCGGGGGAGGGCCACACGAAGACCTCCGCCGCCTGGCTCATCGACAAGGCCGGCTTCACCAAGGGCTACGGCACGGGTCCCGCCCGCATCTCCACCAAGCACACCCTCGCCCTCACCAACCGCGGCACGGCCACTACGGAAGACCTCCTCGCCCTGGCCCGCGAGGTCGTGACAGGCGTCCACGAAGCCTTCGGCGTCACCCTGGTCAACGAGCCGGTCACGGTCGGCGTCAGCCTCTGAGGCCACGGGCCGGCACCACTCCCACCCCCTCTAGCCGGCCCCGCTCCACTCCCGCTCCACTCCCACTCACCCGCCCTCACCTCACGTGGGCGACCCGCTGAGCCAGTCGTCGACCCCCGACAACAGCTTGGCCCGCACGTCCTCAGGCGCCGCCGAGGCCCGTACCGACTGCCGCGCCAGTTCCGCCAGTTCCTGGTCCGTGAAACCGTGGTGCTCTCGTGCGATCGCGTACTGGGCCGCCAGCCGGGAGCCGAACAGGAGGGGGTCGTCGGCGCCCAGGGCCATGGGGACGCCCGCTTCGAAGAGGGTGCGCAGAGGGATGTCCTCCGGCTTCTCGTAGACACCCAGGGCCACGTTCGACGCCGGACACACCTCGCATGTCACGCCCCGGTCCGCGAGGCGCTTCAGCAGCCGCGGGTCCTCCGCCGCCCGCACGCCGTGGCCGATGCGGTGCGCGTGCAGGTCGTCGAGACAGTCCCGTACCGACGCCGGACCGGTCAGCTCACCGCCGTGCGGGGCCGACAAGAGGCCGCCCTCCCGCGCGATCGCGAACGCGCGGTCGAAGTCCCGCGCCATGCCCCGGCGCTCGTCGTTCGACAGACCGAAGCCGACCACCCCGCGGTCCGCGTACCGCACCGCCAGCCGGGCCAGCGTCCGCGCATCCAGCGGATGCTTCATACGGTTCGCCGCGATCAGGACCCGCATCCCGAGCCCGGTCTCCCGCATCGCCGAGTCCACCGCGTCCAGGATGATCTCCAGCGCCGGGATCAGCCCGCCCAGGCGCGGGGCGTACGACGTCGGGTCCACCTGGATCTCCAGCCAGCCCGAGCCGTCCCGCACGTCCTCCTCGGCCGCCTCCCGCACCAGACGCTGGATGTCCTCGGGCTCTCTGAGGCAGGACCGCGCCGCGTCGTACAACCGCTGGAAGCGGAACCAGCCCCGCTCGTCCGTGGCCCGCAACTTCGGCGACTCCCCGCGGGTCAGCGCATCCGTGAGCGCCTCGGGCAGGCGCACGCCGTACTTGTCGGCCAGCTCCAGCAGGGTGGTGGGCCGCATCGACCCGGTGAAGTGCAGGTGCAGATGGGCTTTGGGCAGCTCAGAGACATCACGTACACGCTCCATTCGAAGATCCTGCCGTACGTCCCGGCCCCACCGGTAGCGCTTTCCCCTTTAGTGGTCTTGCTCGCACAAACAAAGCAGCGCCCCACCTACGAAAAAACCGGGACTCGCTCACGAGAAAACAGGGCCCCACCTACGAAAATCCGTAGGCAAGGCCCTGTGAGGGACGGTACGGAACTCAGTCCTGCGCCTCCGCCAGGAGCTTCTGGATCCGGCTCACGCCCTCGACGAGGTCCTCGTCGCCTAGCGCGTACGACAGCCGCAGGTACCCCGGCGTACCGAAAGCCTCGCCCGGAACGACCGCGACCTCGGCCTCCTCCAGGATCAGCGCGGCCAGCTCGACCGTGTCCTGCGGCCGCTTGCCGCGGATCTCCTTGCCGATCAGCGCCTTCACCGAGGGGTAGGCGTAGAACGCGCCCTCGGGCTCAGGGCAGATCACGCCGTCGATCTCGTTGAGCATGCGCACGACGGTCTTGCGGCGGCGGTCGAAGGCCTCACGCATCTCCGCGACGGCGTCCAGACCACCCGACACGGCGGCCAGCGCCGCGACCTGGGCCACGTTCGACACGTTCGACGTGGCGTGCGACTGAAGGTTCGTCGCGGCCTTCACCACGTCCTTCGGGCCGATGATCCAGCCGACCCGCCAGCCCGTCATCGCGTACGTCTTCGCGACGCCGTTGACGACGATGCACTTGTCACGCAGCTCCGGCAGGATCGCGGGCAGCGAGGTGAACGTCGCGTCGCCGTAGACCAGGTGCTCGTAGATCTCGTCGGTCAGCACCCACAGGCCGTGCTCGACGGCCCAGCGGCCGATCGCCTCGGCCTCGGCCCCGCTGTAGACGGCGCCGGTCGGGTTCGACGGCGACACGAAGAGGACGACCTTCGTCTTCTCGGTGCGGGCCGCCTCCAGCTGCTCGACGGAGACCCGGTAGCCGGTCGTCTCGTCCGCGACGACCTCCACCGGGACACCGCCGGCCAGCCGGATCGACTCCGGGTACGTCGTCCAGTACGGCGCCGGGACGATGACCTCGTCGCCCGGGTCGAGGATCGCGGCGAAGGCCTCGTAGATGGCCTGCTTGCCGCCGTTGGTGACGAGGATCTGCGACGCGTCGACCTCGTAGTTCGAGTCACGCAGCGTCTTCGCGACGATCGCGGCCTTCAGCTCGGGCAGACCGCCCGCCGGGGTGTAGCGGTGGTACTTCGGGTTCTTGCAGGCCTCGACGGCCGCCTCGACGATGTAGTCCGGGGTCGGGAAGTCGGGCTCACCGGCGCCGAAGCCGATCACCGGCCGCCCGGCGGCCTTGAGGGCCTTGGCCTTGGCGTCCACAGCGAGAGTGGCGGATTCGGAGATCGCGCCGACTCGGGCGGAGACCCGGCGCTCGGTGGGAGGGGTTGCAGGGCTCATGGGCCCATCGTTTCAGACCGGAAACCTGCCCGGCACATGGGTTTCACGGACTGAACAAGCGCTGAACAACCATCCGGATTCGGGCCGCACGCTGGGCGATCTTCCGTGGACAACGCCCCTACGGGCGCTTTCTGTTCGACGACCGGCCGTGGAACACGTACACTCTCACCTCGTTGGCCTTCACCGGGCTGCGCTCGACCGGTGCACACCGAGCATTCGGTCGGATGCGGTACGTTGGGGGACACACAAAGGGTCGTAGCTCAATTGGTAGAGCACTGGTCTCCAAAACCAGCGGTTGGGGGTTCAAGTCCCTCCGGCCCTGCTATACACGCACCTTCGCCAGGATGTGTGCGCGCATGTACGTACAGTAATGCACCGCCGTGCGGCTCAGACCGGGCGCGGCACGGCCACGACCCGGGAACAGGTGAGGACGAATGGCGGACGCCGTGGGCTCCATCGACACGCCTGACGCCCAGGACGAGGCGCCGGAGTCGAAGAAGACTCGTAAGGGCGGCAAGCGAGCCAAGAAGGGCCCGCTGAAGCGTCTCGCATTGTTCTACCGCCAGATCGTCGCGGAGCTCCGCAAGGTCGTCTGGCCGTCGCGCGGGCAGCTGACGACGTACACGACCGTGGTGATCGTCTTCGTGATCGTGATGATCGGCCTGGTGACCGTGATTGACTATGGGCTCAACCACGCGGCCAAGTACGTATTCGGCTGAGCACGGAGCGAAGGGCGCCGCGGTTACCGGCGCCCCTTTTCGCATGTTCCACCCCTATGTATCCAGGAAGAAGCAGCCACCGTGTCTGACCAGAACCTGAACGACGCCATCGAGCCACACGGACAGGACGTCGAGTCCGTGGATGACGAGCTCGACATCGTCGAGGGCGCGGACGAGGACCTGGACGAGGTCGAGGCTGCCGACGCCGAGGCGGGCGAGCCCGCTGAGGAAGCCGCGCTCCACGCCGAGGACGCCGCCGAGGACGAGGACGGCGACGCCGCCGAGGGCACCGACGACGACGCCGAGGGAGCGGACGAGGCGGAGGACGAAGAGCCGGTCGAGGGCGAAGAGCCGGTCGAGGAAGAAGAGCCGGCCGCCGAGCCCGTCGACCCTGTCACCGCCCTGCGCGAGGAACTGCGCGCCCTCCCCGGCGAGTGGTACGTCATCCACACGTACGCCGGCTACGAGAACCGCGTGAAGACCAACCTGGAGCAGCGCGCGGTCTCCCTGAACGTCGAGGACTACATCTTCCAGGCAGAGGTGCCGCAGGAAGAGGTCGCGCAGATCAAGAACGGCGAGCGCAAGACCATCCGTCAGAACAAGCTCCCCGGCTACGTACTGGTGCGCATGGACCTGACGAACGAGTCCTGGGGCGTCGTCCGCAACACCCCCGGCGTCACCGGCTTCGTGGGCAACGCCTACGACCCCTACCCGCTGACCCTGGACGAGATCGTCAAGATGCTCGCCCCGGAGGCCGAGGAGAAGGCCGCTCGCGACGCCGCCGAGGCCGAAGGCAGGCCCGCTCCGGCCCGCAAGGTCGAGGTCCAGGTGCTGGACTTCGAGGTGGGCGACTCGGTCACCGTCACCGACGGCCCGTTCGCCACGCTGCAGGCGACCATCAACGAGATCAACGCCGACTCGAAGAAGGTCAAGGGTCTCGTGGAGATCTTCGGTCGAGAGACGCCGGTCGAGCTGTCCTTCGACCAGATCCAGAAGAACTAGCCCTCCAGGGACCAGCCCTCCAGGAACCAGACCTCCGAAGGGCTTCTGGACCAACGCTTCCGACCAGGTCAGACGGGCTGTCAAAGCCTGTCTGACCTGCTCGGTTTTTGGCCGCGCATCTATACCCGTTATCGTTGTGCGGTATGCCTTCATCCGGGACGCGACCCGGGCGGAGGCGCACCCGATTCGAAAGGACCCGGAGAGCCATGCCTCCCAAGAAGAAGAAGGTCACGGGGCTCATCAAGCTCCAGATCAACGCCGGTGCGGCGAACCCGGCCCCGCCGGTCGGCCCCGCGCTCGGTCAGCACGGCGTCAACATCATGGAGTTCTGCAAGGCCTACAACGCCGCGACCGAGTCGCAGCGTGGCTGGGTGATCCCGGTGGAGATCACGGTCTACGAGGACCGCTCCTTCACCTTCATCACCAAGACGCCGCCGGCCGCGAAGATGATCCTCAAGGCCGCCGGTGTCGAGAAGGGCTCGGGCGAGCCGCACAAGACCAAGGTCGCCAAGATCACCGAGGCGCAGGTCCGTGAGATCGCCACGACCAAGCTTCCCGACCTGAACGCCAACGATCTGGACGCCGCGTCGAAGATCATCGCCGGCACCGCCCGTTCCATGGGCATCACGGTCGAGGGCTGAACCGCACCTTCGTAGAACCATGCGGCTGAGAAGCCGCACGTGGCAGGGCCTGCTCGGCCCGTACCACGCCTCCTTCAGAACCCCCAGGAGCAGTTGTGAGCAAGCGCAGCAAGGCTCTCCGCGCTGCGGACGCCAAGATCGACCGGGAGAAGCTGTACGCCCCGCTCGAGGCCGTCCGTCTCGCCAAGGAGACCTCCACGTCCAAGTTCGACGGCACCGTCGAGGTCGCCTTCCGTCTGGGTGTCGACCCGCGCAAGGCCGATCAGATGGTCCGTGGCACCGTGAACCTCCCGCACGGCACCGGTAAGACCGCCCGGGTCCTGGTCTTCGCGACCGGTGACCGTGCCGAGGCCGCGACCGCCGCGGGCGCCGACATCGTCGGCTCCGACGAGCTCATCGACGAGGTGGCGAAGGGCCGTCTGGACTTCGACGCCGTCGTCGCCACCCCGGACCTCATGGGCAAGGTCGGCCGCCTCGGCCGCGTCCTCGGCCCGCGTGGTCTGATGCCGAACCCGAAGACCGGCACCGTGACCCCGGACGTGGTCAAGGCCGTGACCGAGATCAAGGGCGGCAAGATCGAGTTCCGCGTCGACAAGCACTCGAACCTGCACTTCATCATCGGCAAGTCGTCCTTCGACGACACCCAGCTGGTGGAGAACTACGGCGCGGCCCTGGAGGAGATCCTCCGCCTGAAGCCGTCCGCCGCCAAGGGTCGCTACATCAAGAAGGCCGTGCTCAGCACCACGATCGGCCCCGGCATCCAGCTCGACTCGAACCGCACCCGCAACCTCCTCGTCGAGGAGGACCCGGCGGCTGTCTGATCGGACCGAGCCTGACGGCTCCGGCTCGCCACAGTCGGCGACGGGCCCCGCACCTCCTTCCCGGGGGCGGGGCCCGTTCCCATGTGCGGGTGTCGTGCCCTGGGTTAGCGTGCGGACACGGGCAACGGCACAGGGGGACGTATGAAGTGCACGAACGGGCGCCACCTCGCCCTCGCGGGCGTGCTGACGGCGACGCTCACGGGGACAGACTCCTGCACCTCGTCCGAGTCCTCCGCCAAGCCCGAGGGCAGCCGCGGGGCGAGCACCGCCTCCCTGACGGCCCTGCGCTCCGCCGAACGGTCCACGGACCGCGCCGAGTCGGCCCGGATACGGTCCACGACGGTCATGGGCACCCAGCTGTCCGTGAAGGCCGACGGCGCCCTCGGCTGGGGCGACGGCCTCACCGGCACCCTCACCATCACGTACACGGGCGGCACGGCGGCCGAGACGATGCGCGCGCTCGGTATCACCTCGATGGAGGCCCGCTACCTGGCCGACGCCTACTACGCGCGGATGGGCGACGCGTTCGCCGAGAAGGCCGGCGGCAAGCACTGGATCAAGTACGCGTACGGGGATCTCGCGGCCCTCGCCGGCGGCGCGAACGCGAACTTCGCCGACCAGATGCGCAACACCACGCCGAACCAGTCGGTGAAGCTGCTGCTGGACTCGGAGGACGTGCGCAGGGTGGGGGAGGAGAAGGTCGGCGGGCGGACCACCACGCACTACTCCGGCACGGTGGCGGTGAGCGAGGTCGCCGACTCCCGGCTGAGGAAGCAGCTCCAGGAGGCCGGCGTCACCGCCGAGACCGTCGACATCTGGGTCGACGACCGGGACCTGCTGGTCAAGAAGGTCGAGAAGAGCCGGACGGCGGCCGGCGAGCTGACCCAGAGCGCCCACTACAGCGACTACGGCGTGCGGGTCCTGGCGAAGAAGCCGCCCGCCGACGACACCGGGGACTTCAGGGAACTGCTGGCTCAGCAGAACGCCTCGCCCTCCTGAGGGGCCTGAGGGGCCTGAGGGGCCTGAGGGTCATGAGCCCGCTGAGCCACCCAAATCCCCTGTGTCCCACAGGAATTCACGGGCCGGGCTCCGTCACCTGGGATAGGCTCACGGCCTTGCTGTGAATGGTCCGTGTGTTCCTTGGGGGGAATCAATGGTGTCGTCCATACGTGCTTCCGTGCGCCGTAAAACCACGGGTGCCGGCCTCGCCGCCCTGCTCCTCGCCGCCGGTGCGGTGAGTTGTGGGACGGAGAAGTCGCCGAGTATGTCGCCGGTGGCGGCCGTCGCCAAGGCGGCGAAGAACACGGAGGACATCACGTCCCTCCACTACCGCATGACCGGCCGCGTCCCCGAGGAGGGACGGGTCAAGGCCGAGGCGTCTATGCGCATCAAGCCGACCATGGCCATGAGCATGAAGATGACCGCGCTCGACCAGGGCGAGGACGGCACCGCGGAGATCCGGCTGGTCGACAAGGCCATGTACGTCGGCGCAGGAGCCGCAGCGGCCAAGGAGATGGGCGGCAAGAGCTGGCTCAAGTTCGACATGTCCGCACTGGGCGGGAAGGGCCTCGGCAAGAGCGCGCCGGGCTCGGGCCAGGCCGACCAGAACCCGGCGACCGAGTCCACCTTCCTCACCGGCGCCAAGGATGTGAAGAAGGTCGGCACCGAGACCGTCGACGGTGCCGAGACCACCCGCTACTCCGGTGTCGTCACCCTCGCCGATCTCAAGGCCTCCCTGAAGGACAAGGACAAGGCCACCCGCGAGCAGCGCGAGAAGAGCATCAAGCAGTACGAGAAGCTCGGTGTCGACAAGCTCACGATGGACATGTGGGTCGACGGCGACGACCACACCAAGCAGTTCCGCATGCGGGGCGACGCCGACAAGGGCCGGCTCGACATGACCATCACCTTCCTCGACCTCAACAAGCCCGTGACCGTGACGGCCCCGCCCGCCAAGGACACGATGGACCTGGCCCAGATGATGAAGGAAGTCCAGAACGGCTAGCCGCGCGCCGGGAACAGAGCGTCGTACGGCCGGATTTGCCTGACGGCGATCCGGTCACGTACTCTTCCGAAGAAGCCAAAGACCGCTGGTCGTCGCCGTGCACTCGTGAGAGGGCCCGGTGGCCGAAGGATCCGCTGAAATTCGCGGACGACCCGCGTAGGTGAATGTGGAAGTGCTCCCGGGAAGTCGCTGCTTACGCTGCGAAAGTCCGGTAGAGCTACGCCCCGTGCGCCTGCGCCGGGGCGTTCGTTTTGCCCAGCCCCTTCCGAGCGGTCGAAATCACCCGGAAGGAGGCCGACGCTCATGGCAAGGCCCGACAAGGCTGCCGCGGTGGCCGAGCTCGCGGAGCAGTTCCGCAGCTCGAACGCCGCCGTGCTGACCGAGTACCGGGGTCTCACCGTGGCGCAGCTCAAGACGCTGCGCCGTTCGCTCGGTGAGAACGCCCAGTACGCCGTGGTGAAGAACACGCTGACCAAGATTGCGGCCAACGAGGCCGGGATCTCGACGCTCGACGACCTGTTCAACGGTCCGACGGCAGTTGCCTTCGTCACCGGTGACCCGGTGGAGTCGGCGAAGGGTCTTCGTGACTTCGCCAAGGACAACCCGAACCTCGTCATCAAGGGCGGTGTCCTTGACGGCAAGGTGCTGTCCGCCGACGAGATCAAGAAGCTTGCGGACCTCGAGTCCCGCGAGGTTCTGCTCTCCAAGCTGGCAGGTGCCTTCAAGGGCAAGCAGACTCAGGCTGCTCAGGTCTTCCAGGCGCTCCCGTCGAAGCTCGTCCGTACCGTGGACGCGCTTCGCGCCAAGCACGAAGAGCAGGGCGGTGCCGAGTAACTCGGCTCGCAAAATGACCGTCGCCTGAAGGTACGCCTGAAGCAGCGGTCGTAGCGGGCCGAACGTACGCCCGCCAGACATGTACATACCGGCACCAGCCGAATAAGTGGAAGGATCGCCCATCATGGCGAAGCTCAGCCAGGACGACCTGCTCGCGCAGTTCGAGGAGATGACCCTCATCGAGCTCTCCGAGTTCGTGAAGGCCTTCGAGGAGAAGTTCGACGTCACCGCCGCCGCCGCGGTCGCCGCCGCCCCCGCCGGCCCGGCCGCCGCTGCCGAGGCCCCGGAGGAGCAGGACGAGTTCGACGTCATCCTCACCGGCGCCGGCGAGAAGAAGATCCAGGTCATCAAGGTCGTGCGCGAGCTGACCTCCCTGGGTCTGAAGGAGGCCAAGGACCTCGTGGACGGCGCTCCGAAGCCGGTCCTCGAGAAGGTCGCCAAGGACGCCGCCGAGAAGGCCGCCGAGTCCCTCAAGGGCGCCGGCGCCTCCGTCGAGGTCAAGTGACCCCACGGAGTCCGCAGGACTCTCCAGCCCGCTGACACGGTCCTTTTGAGAGGGCTGTAACGCTGAGGCAGCGAAGAGCGATCATCCATCCGGGTGGTCGCTCTTCGGCGTTCCTGGAGGGGCGGCCACGGTTACCGTGCTCTCGTGTATGCGGAGAGTATGGTGATCTTCGTTCGTGTCGCCGGGTGCCCAGGGTCCGGGCAAGGGGGCCTTGACGAACCGCACGCAGCGCGCAATTCTCAGGACGCGTCGTCAGAACGGATCCGCATCCGAGGCATGGATCGGCGACGAAGAGGGCAGTATGAACGTGCGTTGAGAGCAGGCATGCCAAGGGCGTTGAGGACAACGAGGGTCTTTAAAAATCGGGGCTGGACATCAGTGCGCCAAGTGGCTACACTGACCCTTTGCGCTGCCTGTTAGCTGCCTCCTGCCCGTCACCAGGGGCATACTCTCCCCCGAGCATCGATGAACAGACCGTTTCCGACCAGGCTCTTCCGCCTGCGAGGCACAGTCTGTCCTCGGGCACGGGAGAGGGACCGGTACGCGCGTAGTGAGTCCGAGCCCTCGGAAGGACCCCCTCTTGGCCGCCTCGCGCACTGCCTCGACCGCGAATACGAACAACGGTGCCAGCACCGCCCCGCTGCGCATCTCCTTTGCAAAAATCAAGGAGCCGCTTGAGGTTCCCAACCTGCTCGCGCTGCAGACCGAGAGCTTTGACTGGCTGCTCGGGAACAGCGCCTGGCAGAGTAGGGTCGAGGCGGCTCTGGAATCCGGTCAGGACGTCCCCACCAAGTCCGGTCTGGAAGAGATCTTCGAGGAGATCTCGCCGATCGAGGACTTCTCCGGGTCGATGTCGCTGACGTTCCGCGACCACCGTTTCGAGCCGCCGAAGAACAGCATCGATGAGTGCAAGGAGCGCGACTTCACGTACGCGGCTCCGCTCTTCGTGACGGCCGAATTCACCAACAACGAGACCGGCGAGATCAAGTCCCAGACGGTCTTCATGGGCGATTTCCCGCTCATGACCGGCAAGGGCACCTTCGTCATCAACGGCACCGAGCGTGTCGTGGTGTCGCAGCTGGTCCGTTCGCCGGGTGTCTACTTCGACTCCTCGATCGACAAGACGTCCGACAAGGACATCTTCTCCTCCAAGATCATCCCGTCCCGGGGTGCCTGGCTGGAGATGGAGATCGACAAGCGCGACATGGTCGGTGTACGCATCGACCGCAAGCGCAAGCAGTCCGTGACCGTTCTGCTCAAGGCTCTCGGTTGGACGACCGAGCAGATCCTCGAGGAGTTCGGCGAGTACGAGTCCATGCGCGCCACCCTGGAGAAGGACCACACCCAGGGCCAGGACGACGCGCTGCTCGACATCTACCGCAAGCTGCGTCCGGGCGAGCCGCCGACGCGTGAGGCCGCGCAGACCCTGCTCGAGAACCTCTACTTCAACCCGAAGCGCTACGACCTCGCGAAGGTCGGCCGCTACAAGGTCAACAAGAAGCTCGGCGCGGAGGAGCCGCTGAACGCCGGCGTGCTCACCACCGACGACATCATCGCCACCATCAAGTACCTGGTGAAGCTGCACGCCGGTGAGACCGAGACGGTCAGCGAGTCCGGTCGTTCGATCATCGTCGAGACCGACGACATCGACCACTTCGGCAACCGTCGTATCCGCAGCGTCGGCGAGCTGATCCAGAACCAGGTCCGTACGGGTCTCGCCCGTATGGAGCGCGTCGTGCGTGAGCGCATGACCACGCAGGACGTCGAGGCGATCACGCCGCAGACCCTGATCAACATCCGGCCGGTCGTCGCCTCCATCAAGGAGTTCTTCGGCACCAGCCAGCTGTCCCAGTTCATGGACCAGAACAACCCGCTGTCGGGCCTGACGCACAAGCGTCGTCTCAACGCGCTCGGCCCGGGTGGTCTCTCCCGTGAGCGGGCCGGGTTCGAGGTCCGTGACGTGCACCCGTCGCACTACGGCCGCATGTGCCCGATCGAGACGCCGGAAGGCCCGAACATCGGCCTGATCGGCTCGCTGGCCTCCTACGGGCGGGTCAACGCGTTCGGATTCATCGAGACGCCGTACCGCCGGGTCACCGGCGGTGTCGTCACCGACGAGGTCGACTACCTGACCGCGGACGAGGAGGACCGCTTCGTCATCGCGCAGGCCAACGCCCCGCTGACCGACGAGTTCCGGTTCGAGGAGTCCCGCGTGCTGGTCCGCCGTCGTGGCGGAGAGGTCGACTACGTCCCCGGTGACGACGTCGACTACATGGACGTCTCGCCGCGCCAGATGGTGTCGGTCGCGACCGCCATGATCCCGTTCCTCGAGCACGACGACGCCAACCGTGCCCTCATGGGCGCGAACATGATGCGTCAGGCCGTGCCCCTCATCAAGTCCGAGGCCCCGCTCGTCGGCACCGGCATGGAGTACCGCTCAGCCGCCGACGCCGGCGACGTGGTCAAGGCCGAGAAGGACGGTGTGGTCCAGGAGGTCTCCGCGGACTACATCACCACCGCCAACGACGACGGCACGTACATCACGTACCGCCTGGCCAAGTTCTCGCGCTCCAACCAGGGCACCTCGGTCAACCAGAAGGTCATCGTCAACGAGGGTGACCGGCTCATCGAGGGCCAGGTCCTCGCCGACGGTCCGGCCACCGAGAACGGCGAGATGGCGCTGGGCAAGAACCTGCTCGTGGCGTTCATGCCGTGGGAGGGTCACAACTACGAGGACGCGATCATCCTGTCGCAGCGCCTCGTGCAGGACGACGTCCTCTCCTCGATCCACATCGAGGAGCACGAGGTCGACGCCCGTGACACCAAGCTCGGCCCCGAGGAGATCACCCGGGACATCCCGAACGTCTCCGAGGAGGTCCTCGCCGACCTCGACGAGCGCGGCATCATCCGTATCGGTGCCGAGGTCGTCGCCGGTGACATCCTCGTCGGCAAGGTCACGCCCAAGGGTGAGACCGAGCTGACCCCCGAGGAGCGCCTGCTCCGCGCGATCTTCGGTGAGAAGGCGCGCGAGGTGCGCGACACCTCGCTGAAGGTGCCGCACGGCGAGATCGGCAAGGTCATCGGCGTCCGCGTCTTCGACCGTGAAGAGGGCGACGAGCTGCCGCCGGGCGTGAACCAGCTGGTTCGGGTCTACGTGGCGCAGAAGCGCAAGATCACGGACGGTGACAAGCTCGCCGGCCGACACGGCAACAAGGGCGTCATCTCGAAGATCCTGCCCATCGAGGACATGCCGTTCCTCGAGGACGGAACTCCGGTCGACATCATCCTCAACCCGCTGGGTGTGCCGTCCCGCATGAACCCGGGACAGGTGCTGGAGATCCACCTCGGCTGGCTCGCCAGCCGCGGCTGGGACGTCTCCGGGCTCGGCGAGGACTGGGCGAAGCGCCTGCAGGTCATCGGTGCCGACCAGGTCGACCCGGGTACCAACGTCGCCACCCCCGTCTTCGACGGTGCGCGTGAGGACGAGCTCTCGGGTCTGTTGAACCACACCATCCCGAACCGCGACGGCGACCGCATGGTGCTTCCGTCCGGCAAGGCGAGGATGTTCGACGGCCGCTCCGGCGAGCCGTTCCCGGAGCCGATCTCGGTCGGCTACATGTACATCCTGAAGCTCCACCACCTGGTCGACGACAAGCTGCACGCCCGTTCGACCGGTCCGTACTCGATGATCACCCAGCAGCCGCTGGGTGGTAAGGCCCAGTTCGGTGGCCAGCGCTTCGGTGAGATGGAGGTGTGGGCGCTTGAGGCTTATGGCGCCGCCTACGCCCTCCAGGAGCTGCTGACCATCAAGTCCGACGACGTCACCGGCCGCGTGAAGGTCTACGAGGCCATCGTCAAGGGCGAGAACATCCCCGAGCCCGGCATCCCCGAGTCCTTCAAGGTGCTCATCAAGGAGATGCAGTCCCTGTGCCTCAACGTGGAGGTGCTGTCCTCGGACGGCATGTCCATCGAGATGCGCGACACCGACGAGGACGTCTTCCGCGCTGCGGAGGAGCTTGGCATCGACCTGTCCCGGCGTGAGCCGAGCAGCGTCGAAGAGGTCTGACGGGAGTCCGGAGGCCTTCGTCATGAAGGCCTCCGGCCCCAGGACCCCCGTATCAGACCCCATGACTTACAACCCTGAGAGGGATTGACGCATAGTGCTCGACGTCAACTTCTTCGATGAGCTCCGGATCGGTCTGGCCACCGCTGACGACATCCGTCAGTGGAGCCACGGCGAGGTCAAGAAGCCAGAGACCATCAACTACCGCACCCTCAAGCCCGAAAAGGACGGACTCTTCTGCGAGAAGATCTTCGGTCCGACCCGGGACTGGGAGTGCTACTGCGGCAAGTACAAGCGTGTCCGGTTCAAGGGCATCATCTGTGAGCGCTGCGGCGTCGAGGTGACTCGCGCCAAGGTGCGCCGTGAGCGGATGGGCCACATCGAACTGGCCGCTCCTGTCACCCACATCTGGTACTTCAAGGGCGTTCCGTCGCGGCTGGGCTACCTGCTCGACCTCGCCCCGAAGGACCTGGAGAAGGTCATCTACTTCGCGGCGTACATGATCACGTACGTCGACGAGGAGCGCCGCACCCGTGACCTGCCCTCCCTGGAGGCGCACGTCTCCGTCGAGCGGCAGCAGATCGAGAACCGCCGGGACTCCGACCTGGAGGCCCGCGCCAAGAAGCTCGAGACCGACCTGGCCGAGCTGGAGGCCGAGGGCGCCAAGGCCGACGTACGCCGCAAGGTGCGCGAAGGTGCCGAGCGTGAGATGAAGCAGCTGCGTGACCGTGCGCAGCGCGAGATCGACCGTCTCGACGAGGTGTGGGCCCGGTTCAAGAACCTCAAGGTCCAGGACCTGGAGGGCGACGAGCTCCTCTACCGCGAGCTGCGTGACCGCTTCGGCACGTACTTCGACGGTTCCATGGGTGCGGCTGCCCTGCAGAAGCGCCTGGAGTCCTTCGACCTCGACGAGGAGGCCGAGCGCCTCCGCGAGATCATCCGTACCGGCAAGGGCCAGAAGAAGACCCGTGCGCTGAAGCGGCTGAAGGTCGTGTCTGCCTTCCTGCAGACCTCCAACAGCCCCAAGGGCATGGTCCTCGACTGCGTGCCGGTCATCCCGCCGGACCTTCGCCCGATGGTGCAGCTGGACGGTGGCCGCTTCGCGACCTCCGACCTGAACGACCTGTACCGCCGTGTGATCAACCGGAACAACCGTCTGAAGCGGCTTCTCGACCTCGGCGCGCCCGAGATCATCGTGAACAACGAGAAGCGCATGCTTCAGGAGGCCGTCGACGCGCTGTTCGACAACGGTCGTCGTGGCCGCCCGGTCACGGGCCCCGGCAACCGGCCGCTGAAGTCGCTTTCCGACATGCTCAAGGGCAAGCAGGGCCGCTTCCGTCAGAACCTGCTCGGCAAGCGAGTCGACTACTCGGCGCGTTCCGTGATCGTCGTCGGTCCGCAGCTGAAGCTGCACCAGTGCGGTCTGCCGAAGGCGATGGCGCTGGAGCTCTTCAAGCCGTTCGTGATGAAGCGCCTGGTCGACCTGAACCACGCGCAGAACATCAAGTCGGCCAAGCGCATGGTCGAGCGTGGCCGCACCGTCGTGTACGACGTCCTCGAAGAGGTCATCGCCGAGCACCCGGTGCTGCTGAACCGTGCGCCCACCCTGCACCGCCTCGGCATCCAGGCATTCGAGCCGCAGCTGGTCGAGGGCAAGGCCATCCAGATCCACCCGCTCGTCTGCACCGCGTTCAACGCGGACTTCGACGGTGACCAGATGGCCGTGCACCTTCCGCTGTCCGCGGAGGCGCAGGCCGAGGCCCGCATCCTGATGCTGTCCTCGAACAACATCCTCAAGCCCGCCGACGGCCGTCCGGTGACGATGCCGACCCAGGACATGGTCCTCGGTCTGTTCTTCCTCACCACCGACGGCGAGCTGCGGGACGTCAAGGGCGAGGGCCGGTCCTTCGGCTCCTCGGCCGAGGCGATCATGGCGTTCGACGCCGGTGACCTCTCGCTGCAGTCGCGCGTGGACATCCGCTTCCCGGTGGGCACCATCCCGCCGCGCGGCTGGACCCCGCCGGCTCAGGAGGAGGGGGACCCGGAGTGGCAGCAGGGTGACACCTTCCGGCTGAACACCACGCTGGGCCGTGCGCTCTTCAACGAGCTGCTGCCCGAGGACTACCCGTTCGTCGACTACGAGGTCGGCAAGAAGCAGCTCTCCGAGATCGTCAACGACCTCGCCGAGCGCTACCCCAAGGTCATCGTGGCGGCGACGCTCGACAACCTGAAGGCGGCCGGCTTCTACTGGGCGACCCGTTCCGGCGTCACCGTGGCCATCTCCGACATCGTCGTTCCCGATGCGAAGCGCGCGATCGTCAAGGGCTACGAGGACCTGGACGAGAAGGTCCAGAAGCAGTACGAGCGCGGTCTGATCACCAAGGACGAGCGCACGCAGGAGCTCATCGCGATCTGGACCAAGGCGACCAACGAGGTCGCCGAGGCGATGAACGCGAACTTCCCGAAGACCAACCCGGTCTCGATGATGGTCAACTCGGGTGCTCGCGGAAACATGATGCAGATGCGTCAGATCGCCGGTATGCGTGGTCTGGTGTCGAACGCGAAGAACGAGACGATCCCGCGTCCGATCAAGGCGTCCTTCCGTGAGGGCCTGTCCGTCCTGGAGTACTTCATCTCCACGCACGGTGCCCGTAAGGGTCTGGCGGACACCGCCCTGCGTACCGCCGACTCGGGTTACCTGACCCGTCGTCTGGTGGACGTCTCGCAGGACGTCATCATCCGCGAGGAGGACTGTGGCACCGACCGTGGCCTCAAGCTGGCCTTCGCCGAGCGGGGCGCCGACGGTGTCCTGCGCAAGGCGGACAACGCCGAGACCAGCGTGTACGCGCGCTGCCTCGCCGAGGACATCGTCGTCGACGGCAAGGTGCTCGCCCCGGCGGGCGTCGACCTCGGTGACGTCCTCATCGACCAGCTGGTCGCCGCGGGCATCGAGACGGTCAAGACCCGCTCGGTCCTGACCTGCGAGTCCGCCGTCGGCACCTGCGCGATGTGCTACGGCCGCTCGCTGGCCACCGGCAAGCTGGTCGACATCGGTGAAGCGGTCGGCATCATCGCCGCCCAGTCCATCGGTGAGCCCGGTACCCAGCTGACGATGCGTACCTTCCACACCGGTGGTGTGGCCGGTGACGACATCACGCAGGGTCTGCCGCGTGTCGTCGAGCTCTTCGAGGCCCGTACCCCGAAGGGTGTCGCCCCGATCTCCGAGGCCTCCGGCCGCATCCGGATCGAGGAGACCGAGAAGACCAAGAAGATCGTCGTCACCCCGGACGACGGCAGCGACGAGACGCCGTTCCCGATCTCGAAGCGCGCCCGACTCCTGGTCAGCGAGGGCGAGCACGTCGAGGTGGGCCAGAAGCTCACCGTGGGTGCCACCAACCCGCACGACGTGCTGCGCATCCTGGGTCAGCGGGCCGTCCAGGTCCACCTGGTCGGCGAGGTCCAGAAGGTCTACAACTCGCAGGGTGTGTCGATCCACGACAAGCACATCGAGATCATCATCCGGCAGATGCTGCGCCGCGTGACGATCATCGAGTCCGGCGACGCCGAGCTGCTGCCCGGCGAGTTGGTCGAGCGCTCCCGCTTCGAGCAGGAGAACCGTCGTGTGGTCCAGGAGAGCGGTCACCCCGCCTCCGGTCGTCCGCAGCTCATGGGCATCACCAAGGCCTCGCTGGCCACGGAGTCCTGGCTGTCGGCGGCGTCCTTCCAGGAGACGACCAGGGTTCTGACGGACGCGGCGATCAACGCCAAGTCCGACTCCCTGATCGGCCTCAAGGAGAACGTCATCATCGGTAAGCTCATCCCGGCTGGTACGGGCCTGTCCCGCTACCGCAACATCCGGGTCGAGCCGACCGAGGAGGCCAAGGCCGCGATGTACTCGGCCGTCGGCTACGACGACATCGACTACTCGCCGTTCGGCACGGGCTCCGGCCAGGCCGTGCCGCTGGAGGACTACGACTACGGTCCGTACAACCAGTAAGCGAGTCGCTTCGAGCGCTTGAGCGCTTGAGCACGAGCCGCTTGAGCAAGTGGAGGGCGGTCACCTTTCGAGGTGGCCGCCCTTCGGCGTATTCGGCGGCCGTGGGTCGTGGGTCGTGGGTCGTGGGGCCGTCGCGCTGGGGCGCGGAAGGGGCGTAAAAGGTGTGCTATCCGGACATCTGTGGCCGCAGTTCGCGCCATACGGTCACCGCGCAGGGGAGTGGGCGCATCATGGGGACATCTCGCCGTCCGGGAGGTGCTCCCCGTGTCGTACCCGTCGTGGCAGCCGTGGCAGGACAAGGGCAAGGACAAGGACAACGCCGAGGGCGTGTCACGGTCGAGGCAGGACCAGGGGCAGGAGCTGAGTGGGAGCGCCGGTGAGGGTGTCCCGCGGCCCTGGCGGGGCGGGGGTGTCGCGCAGCCCTGGCAGCAGGGCCACGGCACGCCCTGGCAGGGCCACAGCACGCCCTGGCAGGGCCCCAGTACGTCCTGGCAGGGCCACGGCGCCTCGCCCCTGCTCGCCTCGCACGCGGACCGGGAGCGGGCCGTCGACGTGCTCAGAGCGGGGTACGGCGAGGGGCGGCTGGAGAAGACGGAGTTCGACCAGCGGGTGGCGCGGGCCTACACGGCGCGGACGGTGGGGGAGCTGGCCCTGCTGGTGGCCGACCTGCCCGCGGGGCCCGTACCGCAGCCGGCCGTCGTGGGTGTGCCGGGGACCTTTCTGCCCGCGCCGCGGCCGCGGACGAACGGGAAGGCCGTGGCGGCTGCCGTGTGCGGGCTGCTGTGCGTGCCCACCTTCGGACTCACCGGGGTTCCGGCGGTGGTCCTCGGGCATGTGGCGCGTAGGGAGATCCAGCGCGGCGGGGAGGGCGGTGACGGGCTCGCGATCACCGGGCTGGTCCTCGGCTGGCTGTCCACGGCTTGCTGGGCGCTCGTACTGACACTGCTGGTCCTCGTGGGGCTCGCGACCGGATGACGGAGGCGGGGCCGAAGACGGGTTCGGTCTCGGCCGGGAGGCGCCTCACGAGGTGTCACGGCCCGCGCCGGCTGCGAATTCGAAGATCATCCACGGTGCGGGGGCTTGACATGTTCTGCCAGGTGGTGCGAGTGGCGTCCATTTGTTTTGACCGCAGCGAATGAGGTAGGTACGCTCATACCTTGTGCCTGGGGTGTGCCCTGGCTCTCGTGCGTGCCTTCAACCGCATGGCGAGCCGTCAACTGGCCACCGTGATCTGCGCCCTTTCCGCCTCGCGGCGGGAGTCTGCCGGATTCGACACACCCGACCGCGTGGGTCGGCGACGTTCCAGGTTAGCTTTACCATTCGGCACACAGAAACCGGAGAAGTAGTGCCTACGATCCAGCAGCTGGTCCGAAAGGGCCGGCAGGACAAGGTCGAGAAGAACAAGACGCCCGCACTCGAGGGTTCCCCTCAGCGTCGCGGCGTCTGCACGCGTGTGTTCACGACCACCCCGAAGAAGCCGAACTCGGCCCTGCGTAAGGTCGCGCGTGTGCGTCTGACCAGCGGGATCGAGGTCACTGCTTACATTCCGGGTGAGGGACACAACCTGCAGGAGCACTCCATCGTGCTCGTGCGTGGTGGCCGTGTGAAGGACCTGCCCGGTGTTCGCTACAAGATCATCCGCGGTTCCCTCGACACCCAGGGTGTCAAGAACCGCAAGCAGGCCCGCAGCCGCTACGGCGCCAAGAAGGAGAAGTAAGAATGCCTCGTAAGGGCCCCGCCCCGAAGCGCCCGGTCATCATCGACCCGGTCTACGGTTCTCCTCTTGTCACGTCGCTCATCAACAAGGTGCTGCTGAACGGCAAGCGCTCCACCGCCGAGCGCATCGTCTACGGCGCCATGGAGGGCCTGCGCGAGAAGACCGGCAACGACCCGGTCATCACGCTGAAGCGCGCTCTCGAGAACATCAAGCCGACCCTCGAGGTCAAGTCCCGCCGTGTCGGTGGCGCGACCTACCAGGTGCCGATCGAGGTCAAGCCCGGCCGCGCCAGCACCCTTGCGCTGCGCTGGCTGGTCGGTTACTCCCGCGCCCGTCGCGAGAAGACCATGACCGAGCGTCTGCTCAACGAACTTCTCGACGCCTCCAACGGCCTTGGTGCCGCTGTGAAGAAGCGCGAGGACACCCACAAGATGGCCGAGTCCAACAAGGCCTTCGCGCACTACCGCTGGTAGTCGCTACCCACGACGAGACCGAGAGAAGACCGAAGCCTTATGGCTACCACTTCACTTGACCTGGCCAAGGTCCGCAACATCGGGATCATGGCCCACATCGACGCGGGCAAGACGACCACCACCGAGCGGATCCTGTTCTACACCGGTGTGTCTTACAAGATCGGTGAGGTCCACGACGGCGCCGCCACCATGGACTGGATGGAGCAGGAGCAGGAGCGTGGCATCACGATCACCTCTGCTGCCACCACCTGTCACTGGCCGCTGGCCGACGTCGACCACACCATCAACATCATCGACACCCCGGGCCACGTCGACTTCACCGTCGAGGTGGAGCGTTCGCTTCGCGTGCTCGACGGTGCCGTGACGGTGTTCGACGGCGTCGCCGGTGTCGAGCCCCAGTCCGAGACCGTGTGGCGGCAGGCGGACCGCTACGGCGTCCCGCGTATCTGCTTCGTCAACAAGCTCGACCGGACCGGTGCCGAGTTCCACCGCTGCGTCGACATGATCAGTAACCGCCTGGGTGCGACGCCGATCGTGATGCAGCTCCCGATCGGTGCCGAGGCCGACTTCAAGGGCGTCGTCGACCTGGTCACGATGAAGGCCTTCGTGTGGTCCGCCGAGGCGGAGAAGGGCGAGATGTACGACGTCGTCGACATCCCGGCCACCCACACCGAGGCTGCCGAGGAGTACCGCGGCAAGCTCGTCGAGACCGTCGCCGAGAACGACGACGAGATCATGGAGCTGTACCTGGAGGGCCAGGAGCCTTCCGTGGAGCAGCTGTACGCCGCGATCCGTCGCATCACCATCGCGTCCGGCAAGTCCAGCGACGTCACGGTCACCCCGGTGTTCTGTGGCACCGCGTTCAAGAACAAGGGCGTTCAGCCCCTGCTCGACGCGGTCGTGCGCTACCTTCCCTCCCCCCTGGACGTCGAGGCCATCGAGGGCCACGACGTCAAGGACCCGGAGCTGGTCGTCAAGCGCAAGCCGTCCGACGACGAACCGCTGTCGGCGCTCGCGTTCAAGATCATGAGCGACCCGCACCTGGGCAAGCTCACCTTCGTCCGGGTCTACTCGGGCCGCCTGGTGTCCGGCACTGCCGTGCTGAACTCCGTCAAGGGCAAGAAGGAGCGCATCGGCAAGATCTACCGCATGCACGCGAACAAGCGTGAGGAGATCGAGTCGGTGGGCGCCGGCGACATCGTCGCCGTGATGGGCCTGAAGCAGACCACCACCGGTGAGACGCTGTCCGACGACAAGAACCCGGTCATCCTGGAGTCCATGGACTTCCCGGCGCCGGTCATTCAGGTCGCCATCGAGCCCAAGTCCAAGGGTGACCAGGAGAAGCTGGGCGTCGCGATCCAGCGCCTGGCCGAGGAGGACCCGTCCTTCCAGGTTCACTCGGACGAGGAGACCGGCCAGACCATCATCGGTGGTATGGGCGAGCTGCACCTCGAGGTGCTGGTCGACCGTATGCGCCGTGAGTTCAAGGTCGAAGCCAACGTCGGTAAGCCGCAGGTCGCGTACCGTGAGACGATCCGCAAGGCCGTCGAGCGCGTGGACTACACCCACAAGAAGCAGACCGGTGGTACCGGTCAGTTCGCCAAGGTGCAGATCGCGATCGAGCCCATCGTGGACGGCGACGCGTCGTACGAGTTCGTGAACAAGGTCACCGGTGGCCGTATCCCGCGGGAGTACATCCCGTCGGTGGACGCCGGTGCGCAGGAGGCCATGCAGTTCGGCATCCTCGCCGGGTACGAGATGACGGGCGTGCGCGTCACGCTCCTCGACGGTGCCTACCACGAGGTCGACTCCTCCGAACTCGCGTTCAAGATCGCCGGTTCGCAGGCCTTCAAGGAGGCCGCGCGCAAGGCGAGCCCCGTGCTTCTTGAGCCGATGATGGCCGTCGAGGTCACCACGCCCGAGGACTACATGGGTGAGGTCATCGGCGACATCAACTCCCGCCGTGGTCAGATCCAGGCCATGGAGGAGCGGGCCGGTGCCCGCGTCGTGAAGGGCCTCGTGCCCCTCTCGGAGATGTTCGGCTACGTCGGAGACCTCCGCAGCAAGACTTCGGGTCGCGCAAGCTACTCGATGCAGTTCGACTCCTACGCCGAGGTTCCGCGGAACGTCGCCGAGGAGATCATCGCGAAGGCCAAGGGCGAGTAACGCACAGCGTTCACACGCCGTAGGCTTGACTCCGGAGCCTCGTGGGGCATTTCACCGCACGCGCGGAAGGAATGCCCCGGGGATCCGGGCCATCCAGCAAAGATCACCTGGCGCCGATGAAGTAAGGCGTACCAGAACCACTCCCAGGAGGACCCCAGTGGCGAAGGCGAAGTTCGAGCGGACTAAGCCGCACGTCAACATCGGCACCATCGGTCACATCGACCACGGTAAGACGACCCTCACGGCCGCCATTACCAAGGTGCTGCACGACGCGTACCCGGACCTGAACGAGGCCTCGGCCTTCGACCAGATCGACAAGGCTCCTGAAGAGCGCCAGCGCGGTATCACCATCTCCATCGCGCACGTCGAGTACCAGACGGAGACCCGTCACTACGCCCACGTCGACTGCCCCGGTCACGCGGACTACATCAAGAACATGATCACGGGTGCGGCGCAGATGGACGGCGCCATCCTCGTGGTCGCCGCCACGGACGGCCCGATGCCGCAGACCAAGGAGCACGTGCTCCTGGCCCGCCAGGTCGGCGTTCCGTACATCGTCGTCGCCCTGAACAAGGCCGACATGGTGGACGACGAGGAGATCCTGGAGCTCGTCGAGCTCGAGGTCCGTGAGCTGCTCTCCGAGTACGAGTTCCCGGGCGACGACCTGCCGGTCGTCAAGGTCTCGGCGCTCAAGGCGCTCGAGGGCGACAAGGAGTGGGGCCAGTCGGTCCTGGACCTGATGGCCGCCGTCGACGAGTCGATCCCGACCCCCGAGCGCGACGTCGACAAGCCGTTCCTCATGCCCATCGAGGACGTCTTCACGATCACCGGTCGCGGTACGGTCGTCACCGGCCGTATCGAGCGTGGTGTCCTGAAGGTCAACGAGACCGTTGACATCATCGGCATCAAGCAGGACAAGACCACCACCACGGTCACCGGTATCGAGATGTTCCGCAAGCTGCTCGATGAGGGCCAGGCCGGTGAGAACGTCGGTCTGCTGCTTCGTGGCATCAAGCGCGAGGACGTCGAGCGCGGCCAGGTCATCATCAAGCCGGGCTCGGTCACCCCGCACACCGAGTTCGAGGCGCAGGCCTACATCCTCTCCAAGGACGAGGGTGGCCGCCACACGCCGTTCTTCAACAACTACCGTCCGCAGTTCTACTTCCGTACGACGGACGTGACCGGCGTCGTGACCCTCCCCGAGGGCACCGAGATGGTCATGCCGGGTGACAACACCGAGATGAAGGTGGAGCTCATCCAGCCCATCGCCATGGAAGAGGGCCTGAAGTTCGCCATCCGTGAGGGTGGCCGGACGGTCGGCGCCGGCCAGGTCACCAAGATCAACAAGTAACCTTGTTGGCTTGACCTGGTAGCTCCAGCGCGAGCACCTGAAGGGGCCCGTACGACTTCGGTCGTGCGGGCCTCTTCGCTGTGCGGGTTCGTTTCCGCGCGACTTCCTTCCGGTGCTGGGCGGCCGGTTCGCGGTGCGGGTTCTTTCCGGTGCCGTGGGGCCGGCTCGCCGCGCGGGTTCATGTCCGGTGCCGTGTGGGCCCGTTCACCGTGCGGGCGCCGGTGTTCAGCCTTGCGTGAAGGGTGTCAAGCGAAGAGTGAGGGAACGTTGCGAGACGCGTCGGCGATGGTTCGGGCAACTCCCCTGTGCGGAGGGGCGGAATGTTCTCGTCTGTTCGCTGTGAGGTGATTGGGGCGGCCGTAGCCTGGGGCGCCCGGTGGCCACTCAGGCCCCGAATTCACTCTTATGAGGACGGACGGACAGGTGTCGATGCACGGCGCGGACAGCAGAGCGTCCATACCGCGGCGGGCTGTCGGCGGCTTGCAGCAGCCGCTCCCTCCGCTCGCCGTGCCCGGACAGCGGCAGCCCCCAGAGTCCGCCGGCACGGGCCGCCACGCCGTCGTACGGGAGCGCGTGGGCCGTCGGCTGTACGCCATCGACGGCATCCGGCTGCTGGCCGCCCTGATGGTCGCCATGCACCACTACGCCGGCACCAACCGCGTCAACCAGCCGGGCAACGCCATCTGGGACCGGCGAGTGTCCGACATCATGCCCACGGTGTTCCGGTTCTCCTCCTACGGCTGGATCGGCGTCGAGATCTTCTTCGTGATCAGCGGCTTCGTGATCTGCATGTCCTGCTGGGGGCGTACACCGAGCCAGTTCTTCGTCTCCCGGGTGATGCGGCTGTACCCGGCGTACTGGTTCGCCGTCCTCTTCACGACCGCCGTGCTGGTCGCCGTCCCGGGAGTGTGGGAACGCCTGCGCCCGCGCGAGGTGCTGCTCAACCTCACGATGCTGCAGTCCGGTTCGAGCGTGGCCAACGTCGACGGCGTCTACTGGACGCTCTGGTCCGAGCTGCGTTTCTACCTGCTGTTCCTGCTGGTGGTCATGACCGGGCTGACGTACCGCAAGGTCGTGGTCTTCTGCTGTGTGTGGGGCGCCGGCGCGATGCTCGCTCCGGTCTCGGGGTTCCCCCTGCTGGAGCTGGTCGCCAATCCGGACGGCGCCTGGTACTTCATCGCGGGCCTCGCCCTCTACCTCATGCACCGCTTCGGCCAGGACCTGCTGCTGTGGGGCATCCTCGCCCTGGCCTGGTTGATGGGCCAACACGAACTCGGGCAGCGGATCGACGAGGTCGAGCATGTGTCCGGGTGGCGGGGGAGCGTCCTGATCTTCACGGTCTTCCTGCTGGCCATGGTGGCCATCGCCCTCGGCGCGACGGACCGGATCCGGTGGAAGTGGCTGGTGACGGCCGGCGCGCTGACGTATCCGCTGTACCTGATGCACTACGCGGCCGGTACGGCGATGATCAACCGCCTCCGCGACACGATGGACGCGCGTCTTCTCATCGTCGTGGTGCTGGCCGGGTTCCTGGTGCTGAGCTGGCTGGTGCACCGGTTCGTGGAGCGGCCGGTGGCGGGGATGCTCAAGCGGGGGCTGGCCACGTCATTCACGCGGATGCGGAACGCGGGCCAGGCCGGTTGACCGACGGGGCGAGGTGCCTCGGGGCGGTCTGCCCCCGGCGCTCGCCGACAGCCGAGAGCCACAGACTCCCGGTCTCAGCGCGCAACCCGCCAGGGGGGCCACAATTGTCGCGGTGGTCGCGACTGTGGCGGGTGGTCCGTCGGGTCTCACGACGGGGCGCCTTAGAGGTACATGCCCGTCACTCCGTCACTCAAATGGGCCGGACGCGTCATTGGTATGGGTGTGGGCAAGATTCCGGTGGCTGAGGCGGTCGGCTGGGTGGTGGAGGATATTCAGGAGTCGGTCGTTGACAAATTCACCAGGGATTCCAGTGCGGGAGCACTGAAGGACCGCGACCTGTTCCTGGAGGAACAGAGGGTGAATTCGGCCGACGCGATCTATGACGCCACATACACGGCTGCCAAGGAAGCGGGCTACGACAACGTGAATGCGGCGAGTCAGGACGAAGCCGCCAAGCGTGAGAACCAGCCGTCGCGGTGCCTGCGCGAGTATGCGACGGGGCTCTTCCGGGAGCGACCGTGAAGGCACTTCTGCCGAAAAAGGGCAAACCATTCTCGGAATGACATTCAGGTGTCTTCAATCCTCGGAACGCCGTTACCTCCAAAACAAAGCCCGGTACATGCAAACTGTACGGTGGGGGAAAGTCGATAACGGTCGACCATTCCTTTTATCTCCAGTCGGACTACAGCATGGAGAATGCGGCGCGCGGAGCGAGGGAGGCGGGCGTTAATCGGATCACTCTTGGTAAGGCCGAGGGGTACTATAAAGAGGACACAGCTTTCCTCTTCGTCGATTGCTTCGCCAAGGATGACGAAGAGAAGACGCTCGTAGAGGTCGACGTGACCTATGAGAAGACGACGGACCGGGCCGTCATCCAGAACATGGCTTCCCTCGCGGCGGAAACCCTCCGGCTCGGGGCTCGTGAGGTCTGGGACTGCGAGAGTGCGGACGCCCTGCCGAATGGCAGCCCGCAAGTCGGCTGAGCCCATGAAGGGGCCGTACGACCAAGAAGTCGTACGGCCCCTTCGCTGCCGTCAGGCGGCACTGGCGCCGGTGGCGTCAGGTCACGGTGTCACGACCTTGCCGCCGAAGTTCACGGCGAGGCGGCCGTCCGAGGCGAAGGACCAGCCCAGGGCGCCGGAGTAGGAGGAGCAGCGCGATCCGTTGGTGCCGGTCCAGAACTGGTTGGAGCTGTCGGTGTCGCCGACGGTCTTGTCGTTCGAGCCGCTGACGCTGAACCGGCACGAGGTGTTGTTCCGGTACACATGGGTGCCGACGTCGAACGAGAAGTTGCGCTGGGTGTTGTCGACGCTCGCGTTGTTCGAGATCGTCATCTTGCCGGGGTTGCTGTTGTACGTGAAGCCGTGTTTGCCGTTGCGGTAGGCGATGCTGTGCTGTACGACGTGGTTGACCGCGATGTCGTCGCCGCCGAGCTTGTAGCCGTTGCGGTCGCCGTTGGAGTTCACGGTGCCGTCGCTCAGAGTGCCGTTGGTGTAGGAGAGGGAGTACTCGATGGTGACCGGGCCGATGGCGCCTGTCTCGGTCTTGGTGTACAGGTCCCAGCCGTCGTCGATGTTGTTGTGGGAGACGTCGTAGCGGAAGACGTTCCCGGTGCCGGTGGTGAGCTTCGCTGCGAAGCCGTCGGCGTCCTCGCCGTCGGAGTCGGCGTTGTCGTGCGACTCCGAGCTCACGATCAGGTTGTTCGACGGCCACTGGGAACTCGGGGTGCTGGACGACATGCGGCCCAGTTGCAGTCCCGTGTCGCGGTTGTACCTCGTCACCGTGCGCTCGATGACGTTGTTGCTGCCGCCGACGGCGATCCCGTTGTCCCCGGCGCGCTCGACGGTGAGGCCGGATAAGCGCCAGTAGTCGGCGTTCAGCTGGATACCGCGGTTCGACGAACTCTCGCTCTGGGCCGAGAAGTTCAGCACCGGGGTCTCGCCGGGATAGGCGGTCAGGGCGGTGCGGGCGCTGGAGGTGCCGTTGCTGCCGGCCGGGATCGTGATCGTCGACGAGTATTTGTACGTCCCGCCGCGCAGGTAGATGGTGCCGCCGGGGGCGATGCGGCTGATCGCCGTGGCGAGCGTGGTGGGCGCCGACTGTGTGCCGGCGGCGCTGTCGGTGCCGCTCGGCGACACGTACTGGGTGGTGCTCGCGGCCTGAGCGGGGGTGCCGGAGAGCGCGACGAGCGCGCCAGCCAGCAGGCTGACACATGCGATGACGGGTCTCACTTGCATGGGGGGTGCCTCCGGGTTCGTCCGTGACCTGGGGTGCCGTGCAAGAGAAAGCGCTTTCTCGTGTTCTCGATAGCAGAACGTAAGTGTTTGCCGTGGACGCGTCAAGGGATGGGTACGTGGTTCTTGTTCATACTTGAGAACGTGGGACGGCGGGTGCAGACTCCCTGGAACCGTGGAGGTCCAGGGCGCGCTGTGCACGGCCGACCGCGACCGGGGATGCATTGCGCCGCCGTACTGGACCCGTACTGGATCCTTACCGGACCCGGACGGGAGGCGTAACGGAACTCGTACGCCTCCCGCGCCTGCCTACTTGATCAGGGCATTCGCGAGAATGATCACCAGACCGATCAGCATGTCCATGCCCCCCGCCCGGCACGAGGACGGCCATCCATGCCCGGCGATGCGGGCGGCCCAGGCGCCCCAGCCGAACAAGGCGACGGTGTTGAACAGCAGGGCCGCCTCCACAGCCGTGGCCTCTGCCCACCAGCCGGCTACCGCGGCAAGCAGTAGCCCCACCGTGGGCAGCACGGCGGCGACCAGTGGCCATTCGGCGAGCACCAACTGCCGTCTGCTCGTGGTGGCTGCCCTGTCGACGGACGCACGCTGGGCGATGACGTGCGCGTACCCATGGGCGGCGGCCGACGCCAGCGCGGTGAGCAGGACCCACAGCGCGTCCGGACCGGGCTCGGCCTTCTCGCCCGTCGCGTCCAGCGCGGCCGCGAGGGCGCTGGCCAGCACCAGTCCGTAGACGCCGCTGAACAGCGGCTGCTCCGGCGGTCGGTGCCGTGAGGCCCACTTTGGTACGACACTCTCGGGGCGGACAGGGTCGGCGCGGTCGGGCATCGGATCGCCTCGGTGCGGGAAGAGGGCTGGGTCCGCACATGCTCACCCGCGTGGCGTCGAGGAACACGACGCCACGCGCTGCTCACCTGATTGTTGTGCCTGGCCGGCTGACGACGCGTCGGCTCAGGGGCCGTGTGAAGCAGTCCCACTGGTGACGTCTCGTATGCGTGAGGTACGTATGCGCGCCACGGTGGCGGCGGGGCGGGAGGGGTCCGGTGGAAGCAGGCCGAGGAAGCCGCAGCCTCTTCAGCTTCTTCATGCCGTACTCCGGCTCTTGTGCCTCACCCTCGCCCTCCCGTGAACCTGACGAAGCGTCTCTAGAACTCTGTGTGTGCCTGTGGTTTCCAGGCTTTTCGGGCGCGGCGTGGCGGTGTGCGGTCGCTGTCCGGTGGTCCGAACCTCGGGGTGAGGGGGTGGACTGCGGTGGCGTGCAGGTGGTGGAAGCCGGTCCGCTCGGCGGCGCGGGTGCGCCGGCGACAGGTTCTGTGTGAGAGCCGCACCCGGCTGGATCGAAGAAGGTCTTCTTCGGGCCGGTGGGGTGCGGGTACTCCATGACCTGACGCCGGCCCGGAAACGGGGGCTGGTGTCGTGGTGTCATGCCCCGCCGGACGCTGGACTGCCCCCGTGGTGGGGGTGGTGGCGGGGACCGTACGCACATCGGGCATACGGCGGGAAGTCTTCTGTCCGGGGGCCTGTTCGGCGGCGCGCCGAGTACCTCGGCCACGAGGGGCGGCGGGCCTGCCGGGGGTGGGGTGTCCCTTGCCCGGGGTGGTCTTGGGTCCGCGCGGCCGGGGCGGGGTGTGCTCTGTGCGGCGTTGGCGGCGCAGGCGGCGGGTGGTCTTCTTCGCACGCCTCACCAACCGCACGGTGCCTTCGATGGTGGTGTGGATGGTGCGGGCGTGGGTGGCGCGGTCGGTGGTGGTGTGGGTTTGTGCGAGCAGGCCGCGGGAGACGATCCGGCGGGCGGCGGCATGATCACGGTCCATGGACAGCCCGCAGCCCGTGCAGTGTGCCCACTTCCAGCCGCGCTCGGACAGCCGGTCGGGGGCCGGATGGTGGGTGAGCGTTGCGAGGCATCCGGGGCACAGTCTGGAGGTGCCCCGGGCCGGGACGGTGACCACCGCGACCTGGGCCTTCGTAGCCAGGTGGCGGATCGCTTCGGCGACGGTGCCGCGGACCTGTCCGGACAGGCGGGCGTTGCCGCTTAGGTGACCGCGGGCTTCCAGGGTGGTCAGGTCTTCCAGGTAGATGACGCTCGCGCCGAGCGCCACGGCCTGATCGACGGCCCAGCGGGCCGCCGCCCAGGCCAGCGCGGCATTCAGCTGCCGGATCCGCGCACACACCCGCCCGTGCTCGACCTCCAGCACCCGCGCCCGGTCGAGATGTTCGCCCCAGGCCAGGTGCGGGGAGCCCAGCCCGTCCGCGAGTGCCCGGTAGTGATCGCGCTTGGCGGCAAGGGTTTCGCGCACGCCGCGCAGCCGGTGCAGGGCGGCGCTCACCGTGGTGGCGTCGAAGACCAGGGGACGCCCGTCGGTGACCACCCGCTGGGCCGGGCTCTGGCCGGTCAGGCGGCCCAGGACGCCGGTGAGCAGGGTGTTGACGCCCCAGTCGAAGCCGAGTGTCAGAGTGTGACCGGTTGCTTTGGTGGCTGGGGCGGGCCGGGAGTGGGGCAGGTCGAGGGCGATCCGGCCCGTGCGGGTGGGGCGCAGGGTGGGGGTGTGCAGCACGGCATCCGGTGTGACGGTGGCGGGCAGGCGGATGTCGATCACGTGCCAGGCCCAGTCACGGCCCGTGGCCGGGGCCGCGCACAGGGGGAGTTTGACCCGGAGCCGGGCGGTGGCCGCGTCCACCCGGGCCAGGGTGACCTGCTGGCGGTCCATCGCGGCCAGCAACACCAGCGGGGGCACCTGCGGCGGGCCCTCCAGGACGCACAGGCCGGCGGGCAGCTGCCCGTGCTCGGCCGCATACGCGCGGATCTGCCGGGTGCGGTTGCGGATCTCCGCACCACTCACCCCAGCGGGCAGCAGCGCCCGCAACGCCGTCCACTCAGCCTCGGTGCGGCGGCTCGGATCGGCGGGCCAGGTGGCGAGGACCGCGGCCACTATATTGCGGCGGTGCAGGGCCAGGCGCAGGGTGCGGGCCGCGTACTCCTCCACACCCCGGCGCACCCGGTCCGACACATACACCCCCGCCGGCGGCGGGACAGCCTTCGGCCAGTTCAGGCGGCGCAGCGCCATCCACCCCTTGGACGGCAGGACTTCACCCCGCTCGTCCACCCCGGCGGCCAGCACGTCGAAGGAGTTCTCGTCCCACCGGGCGGCCACCAGAGCACCGGTCAGTGTCCGGCTCAACTCGGCGAGGAAACCCACCCGTTCCAGCAAGCCCCGCTGCCCGATCCGCTCACCGGTTGCCTCCAGCACACCGGCGAAGGCGGTGCACGTGGCCGTCGCCATCAGCTTGGCCATGCCCACCACCTCACTCTCCCGCACGTGTCCGGCCACCTTCAGCAGCGGCCGCATCCCCGCCTCCGATCGGCCTAACGACTGACCATCACACAAGGACACGGCTTTCCCGCACCCTGCGGGTGCGGGAAGGCCGGAGGGGCAGAGCGGGACGACCACGATCGTCGGCGTCGGCGTCGGCGCAACGGATCGAGGAACACCACATTCCGCTGACCTGCACAAAAGGCATCTTATGAGGATGAAAGGATCAACAGATCCTGAGGAACCGCACCGATGACACGGAGCAGCATCAACCAGCCTGCTTAAGCTAAACAACCAACAGTTGAGGACCCTGGCTCACGCTCTCCTCTGGTGGAGGGACCGCAGTCGGGTCAGTTCGTCCTGCGAGAGCCGCAACGCGCCGCCGGTGACGTTCTCGATCAAGTGGTCAGGGTTGCCGGTGCCCGGGATGGCCAGCACATGTGGTCCACGGTGCAAAGTCCAGGCCAGCCGGACCTGCGCGGGCGTCGCACCGTGTGCCCGCGCGACGGCGAGCACTTCGTCCTCGTGTGTCTCGCTCGCACCCGCCTCGCCCCGGTCGCCGGAGATCGCGAAGTACGGGACGAACGCGATGCCCTGCTCTCCGCAGCTGTCCAGGAGACCGTTGGCGTCCGCGAGTCGGCGATCGAGACCGTACGTGTTCTGCACGCAGACCACCGGCGCGATGTTCTGGGCTTCAGCGAGGTGTTCGGGTTTGACGCTGGAAATGCCCAGGTGACGGATGAGGCCGGCGTCGCGCAACTCGGCCAGGGCGCCGAAGTGCTCGGCGATCGAGTCCTGGTTCGTCCTGCGCAGGTTGACGACGTCGAGGTGGTCACGGCCGAGTTGGCGAAGGTTCTCCTCGACCTGGCCGCGCAGTTGCTCGGGCGTGGCCGGGGGCAGCCACTCACCCGAGGGTCCTCGCCCCGGGCCGACCTTGGTGACGATGACCAGGTCATCGGGGTATGGGGCCAGCGCCCGGTTGATCAGCTCGTTGGCGGAGCGCAATGGGGAGAAGTAGAACGCGGCGGTGTCCAAGTGGTTCACGCCGAGGTCGACCGCGCGGCGCAGGAGTCTGATCGCAAGGTCGCGGTCGATCGGGGCACCGTCAGAATTCCCTCTCATGCCGTTGCCCGTCAGGCGCATCGTGCCGAAACCGAGACGGTTGACTTCCCGGTCGCCGAGCTTCCAGGTGCCCGCGGCCGCCGCGGTGATCGTCTCCGAGAGCATGATTGAGGCCTTCCTTACGATCTTGGAGCGCCCGGAAGGGCGCACTGATTCCTGGGTTGCGGGCGAGCGCCCCTGACCCGGCACTGACAAGGGTTTACCGCAGTTCGCCGCCACTGCCGACCTCGGAGTATGGGGTCGCGATCACCATGAAAAGTAGGCATGGAGCGAGCGGGAAAAGTCACGCGGAGTATTGGAACGAGTGGGTGCGGTGGTGCGTTGGAACGTATGCGAACGCCGCGAGCCGCGACAGGAGTGCGCCCGTCGTACGGGCGGACACGCGCCCCGCTCGACGCCCAACGCCCAACGCCCAACGCCCAACGCCCAACGCCCACACGGCCCTTGGTGGCGTGCCGGGCACGGGAGGGCACACGGGGCCGGGCGCGTGCCGGGCACGGGCTGGGCGCGGGCTGGGCACGCGGACTGGGCGCTGGCTGGGATCTGCACGAGTGGCGGCACCCCGGCCTCACCCACCTCGGTGAGGCCGACGCGAGTCTGCCGATGCTCATGACCCCGGTTGTGGCGGGCCAGGCTCAGGCCAGCATGTTCTCGATGAGGTCGGCGGCGCGCGGGGTGCCGCCCTCGGCCTGCGCGCCGGAGCGCAGCAGTGCCGAGCGGCGGGCGACCTCCGCGTCGGTGACCAGATCGTTCAGGGCCGCTCGTAGGGCCTCGGCGGTGGCATCCGGGGTGTCGATACGGCGGGCCACGCCCAGGTCCACGAGCCGGTCGGCGTTCATGAACTGGTCGACGGCCTGTGGCACGGCGATCATCGGGACACCTGCCAGCAGTCCTTCGCCACAGCCGCCCATGCCGGCGTGGGTGACGAAGGCGTCCGCCCGCTCCAGGATCGCCCGCTGTGGGACCCAGGAGTGCACCTCGATGTTGGGCGGGACGTCGCCGAGTTCCCGCGGGTCGGTGTACTTGCCGATCTGGAGGACGACGTGCCAGCCGGGCAGGTTGCCGTAGGCCGCCAGGCACCGGCGGTAGAACTCCGGTTGACGGGTGTACGCCGAGCCCAGGGAGATCAGCAGCACGTTCTCCGCATCCGCCGGCCGCGTCCAGCCGTCACCGCCCGCCTGTGGGTCGAAGCAGGGCCCGACGAAGGTCACCGTGTCGGTGTCGACCTGGTCGGCGTGCGGTTGCATCGCCTGGGGGATCAGCGCCAGGGCCCGCGCGGGAGGACCGGAGAAGGCGTCCACGTCGGTGGTGGACGCCCCGCATCCGGCGAGCCAGTGCGCGAACCTCGCCCGGTAGGCGTCGGCGCCCGGCAGGTGCCGCAGGTGTGCGGCGACGTCCTGGACGTAGCCGTCCCAGGCCACGAAAGTCGGGGACAGCTGCACGAGTGGCCGGTCCTGTGATTCGGCGAGGGCGCGCGCGGCGTAGGCGCCGATGTCGTACAGGTACAGGTCCGCCGGGTCGGGGTCGTAGGCGGCGCGCAGCTGGGGCAGTGCTTGGACGGCGTCGTCGAGGAAGAGGCCCATTGCGGCGATGGGATCGTCGGGCCAGTTGTTGTCGGCGACCGGCAGCACGGAGGTGCTGGGAACCAGTTCGGCACCGGTGGCCGTGATCAGGTCGGCCACCGCGGGGTCGTTGGCGTAGGTCACGCGGTGGCCGCGGGCCACCAGCTCGCGGATGATCTCAAGGCTGGGCAGGACGTGGCTGACGGCGGGGATGCCGACCATCGCGATGTGGGCACGGCGACGGGACATGGATGATCACTCACTTCAGGTCTACGGCGGACGGGACACGGCAAACCCGCGCGCCGGCCTCTCCGAGAGCCTCGGATGCAGGCGCGCACATGGGCATGCGGAAGGGAGACGGGGCGCTGCCCCGACCGTGTCAGCCGTAGATCTGGCGGAGGATGAACATGCCCGCGACCGTAGCCCGCCCTCTGACTTCAGCGCACCTCAATTACCGTCGACTGCCTTATGGAGACGCGGTTTTGCGGCCTCGGCGCGGGTCCGGGCCATAGCGACCTCGACCTCGACCTCGACCTCAGCCTCGTCGCGGGTGACTTCCTTGTAAAAGCGTTCCCTGTGGGCGTCGGTGACGATGGAGGTCCACTCCTCGACGGGCTCCTCAGGCACATGTCCGAGCTGGTATTCGGCATCCCGGAGCACCGGTCTTGCCGTCTTGCCGGGCTGGCAGGCACACGTCCTGCCGTCCCAAGGAGGCGACGGCAAAACGTGGTCGTGTACCTGGAGCTGCTCCGCGGCTGTGAGCCCAGGAGCCGCCGACAGTTGACCTTGGAGGCGTCGGCGCGCTCGGTGGGTCAGACGTCGGGTTCGGAGACGTAGGTGAATGATCCGCCGGCGGTGCCGCCGGGGCCGGTGACGGTGACGTTGACGGTGCCTTCAGCGCCGCCGGGCGGGGCGGTCGCGGTCACGGTGGTGTCGGAGATGACGGCGAAGGTTGCCGGGGTGCCGTTGAAGGTGACTTGGTCGGTGGCGCCGAGGCCGGTGCCGGTGAGGTTCACCTGGGTGCCGCCCGTGACCGGTCCCGTGCCGGGATCGACGCTGGTGACGGTGGGCGCGCTGAGGTAGGTGTAGACCGGGCCGTGGGCGCTGCCGCCGGGGGTGCTGACGGTTACCGCGACGGGGCCCGGTGCCGGGGCTGTGGCGGCCCTGACGGTGACCTGGGTGTCGGAGACCTGTTGGATGACCGCCCGGGTAAGCCCGAGGTACACGTCGAGGGCTCCGGCGAGGTTGCGGCCGGTGATGACGATTTCGTCGTCGCTGCCGGCGACGGGGCCTGCAGCGGGGCTGATATCCGTCAGGGAGGGGACCGGCCGGTAGTAGAACTGTCCGAGGGTGCCGGTGCCCCCTGCGGTGGTCACCGTCACGGGGACGGCACCGGATCCCGCGGGGGCGGTGACGGTCAGCGAGGTCGCGGTGTTGGCGGTGATGACGGCCCGAGCGGTGCCGAAGCGCACGGTGGTGGCGTTGGCCAGGTGGTGGCCGGTGAGCGTCACGGTGGTGCCGCCGGCCGTGGATCCCTGGTCGGGGATCACGGTGGTCGCCATGACACCGACGGTGTCCGCGTCGGTGTTGGTCACGTAGGCGTGTGTCCCGTCGGGGGTGAACGCGACGATGGTGGGGCCGTCTCCGACGTCGATGTTCTCGACGACGGCGTTCGTGGCGGTGTCGATCACACTCACCGTGTCCGGATAGGCGTTTGGCACGTAGGCATGGGAGCCGTCCGGGCTCACCGACGGGAAGCGCGGCTGGGCGCTGACGCCGACGGTGGCGGTGACGGTGTCGGTGGTGGTGTCGATCACGCTCACGGAGGAGTTGCCGACGTTCGCGACGTAGACGTGCGCCCCGTCGGGGGTGACCGTCAGCAGAATGGGAACGATGCCGACGCCGATCGTGGCGGTGACGGCGTTGGTGGCGGTGTCGATCACGCTGACCGCGTTCGTGGACAGACACGCGACGTAAGCGCGTGTCCCGTCCGGGGTGATGGCCAGGCCGATCGGTCCTCCCGGCACGGGGATGGTGGTGGTGACGGTGTTGGTGGCGGTGTCGATCACGCTCACCGTGTCCGTGAGTTGCACCGTCACGTAGGCGCGGGTGCCGTCCGGAACGAGGGCTACCACCGACGCCCCGACCCCTACGGCGACGTTCGCGACGATGGAGTTCGTGGCGGTGTCGATCACGCCTAGGAGGCCGGCGTCGTTGATGGTCACATACGCCCGGGTACCGTCCGGACTGGTGGCCACGAAGGTGGGACCGGCCCCTGTGGGAATCGTGGCGATGACGGCGTCGACGGCGGTGTCGATCACACTGACGGTGTTCGAGCCCCGGTTGGCCACATACGCGCGGGCCCCATCGGGTGTGAGGGCGATTCCCTGGGGCGTGTCGCCCACGGGAATGGAGGCCCCTGCCGCGAACGCGGCACTGAAGCCGAGACCGCGCGCCTGGACCGGCTGCGGCGATGGCGATGTCAAGGTGAACATGACACTCCCTGAGACAGGCGGAAGGATTTCCTCCCGCACGGAAATGTCTGCTCCACCGCATGGGCCGACAGCGAGCAGGCGACCGGCCCCAGACGGGCACCGGCGAAATACACACTCTTGAATAGCTAAATGCCCCTCAAGAGAGATATTTAACTCTTGCGCGATATGTCAGATTGACTGATATTCACTTCATGCGGGAACTGGATCGGATATCAGGTAACCGATGACGCGGGTATGGGCATGGGTATGACGTCCGGACACCGGTGCGCGCCGTTCACGAGCGGCGCGACTCCGCCGCTTTCCAGCGGTGCTTCTCGTATGTCCTCCGTTACGAGAGGGCAGGGCAGGACGAGTTGTGGCGGACGTGTGCCTGCCCAGCCCGGGGAGGGGCTTCCGGCTTGACGCCAGGCCGCGGCGTATCGGGAGCCGGCCCGACTCAAAGCCGGAACACTCCCGGTCCGGCTTCCGGCAATACCGCTCCGGGCCAGGGCATGGCATCCGGACACGGTGTCCCAGCCAATTCAGGAATCGCTGGCGGGCGCCCCACCACGACGCCTGTCACCGGCAGACCGACGGGCCGACTGCCTGGCGGAACGGTCGTCGGGGCGAGTCTGCAAGCAAGCGCGGTTCGACCGGCCGCGTGCCGACAGGACCGACGTGCTTCTGGCCGTCGTGGCCGTGGTCGGCCGGTTGTTTCGTCCGTGATCGCCGGCCGCCGGCAGACCACGGCCTTCTGGCCGCACCCGCCGCACTCGCCCGCCTCCGGGCTGCAGGTTTGACCTACGTCACCCCCGGGGTATTGTCTCCGCCCCGATTGGCCAGCCCCCCGCCCCCTGTGGCAGACTGGCGGAGTTGCTCGGTCGAGTGTTGATGCTGCGCGCCTCCCGCCGGGAGGACCGGAAGCGAGTCCCACAGTACTCGTCGCCCTAACTGCCAGGTGGCAGCGCTGGGGCGGACGTACGGGAATCTTTCGGGAAGTGTCAGTGCAGCGCCGGCCAGGCGCCCGGTGGGTTTTCACCCCCGGCTTGCGGTTCCGGAAGGGCCGTGCTTCCCAGACGGGATGTTCCAGGGATGGGACATCTGTGTCAGTGAGAGCGCGACACACCCGACCGCGTGGGTCGGAGAGTGAATGTTCGGAACATCGGGTTCCAGAGCGTTAAACGAGAGACAGGACTACTAGTAGCCATGGCGGGACAGAAGATCCGCATCCGGCTCAAGGCCTACGACCACGAGGTCATCGATTCCTCGGCGAAGAAGATCGTCGAGACGGTGACGCGTACTGGTGCGTCGGTCGCGGGCCCGGTGCCGCTGCCCACTGAGAAGAACGTGTACTGCGTCATCAAGTCGCCGCACAAGTACAAGGACTCGCGCGAGCACTTCGAGATGCGCACGCACAAGCGCCTGATCGACATCCTCGACCCGACCCCCAAGACCGTTGACTCTCTGATGCGACTCGACCTCCCGGCCGGTGTCGACATCGAGATCAAGCTCTGAAGGCCGGTGATCTGAGAATGGCTAAGCAGATCAAGGGCATCCTGGGCGAGAAGCTCGGCATGACGCAGGTGTGGGACGCGAACAACCGTGTCGTCCCGGTCACCGTCGTCAAGGCCGGCCCGAACGTCGTGACCCAGGTCCGTACGAATGACAGTGACGGCTACGAGTCGGTCCAGATCGCCTTCGGCGAGATCGACCCGCGCAAGGTGAACAAGCCCCTCAAGGGTCACTTCGCCAAGGCCGACGTCACCCCCCGTCGCCACCTCGTCGAGATCCGCACCGCGGCCGCCTCCGAGTACGCGCTCGGCCAGGAGATCACCGCTGAGGTGTTCGAGGCCGGCGTGAAGGTCGACGTGACCGGCAAGAGCAAGGGCAAGGGCTTCGCCGGTGTCATGAAGCGTCACAACTTCAAGGGCCTCGGCGCCGGTCACGGCACCCAGCGCAAGCACCGCTCTCCCGGCTCCATCGGTGGCTGTGCCACCCCCGGCCGTGTCTTCAAGGGCATGCGCATGGCGGGCCGTATGGGTAACGAGCGGGTCACCACCCAGAACCTGACCGTCCATGCTGTTGACGCGGAGAAGGGACTGCTCCTCATCAAGGGAGCCATCCCCGGTCCGAACGGCGGCCTCGTCCTGGTCCGCACTGCGGCCAAGGGGGCCTGAGGTACCGATGAGCACTGTTGACATCCTTTCGCCTGCAGGCGAGAAGACCGGTAGCGTCGAGCTCCCCGCGGAGATCTTCGGCGTTGAGAAGATCAGCATCCCGCTGCTCCACCAGGTCGTCGTCGCGCAGAACGCCGCTGCCCGTCAGGGCACGCACAAGACCAAGCGTCGCGGTGAAGTCCGTGGTGGCGGTAAGAAGCCTTACCGTCAGAAGGGCACCGGCCGTGCGCGCCAGGGTTCGACCCGCGCGCCGCAGTTCGCCGGCGGTGGCGTCGTCCACGGCCCGCAGCCGCGTGACTACTCGCAGCGGACCCCGAAGAAGATGAAGGCGGCGGCCCTGCGTCACGCCCTCACCGACCGGGCCCGTCACAACCGCATCCACGTCGTCTCCGGCGTCGTCGAGGGTGAGAACCCGTCGACGAAGTCCGCCAAGACGCTGTTCGGCAAGATCTCGGAGCGCAACAACCTGCTCCTGGTCGTCGACCGCGCCGATGAGGCCGCGTGGCTGTCCGCCCGCAATCTGCCCCAGGTCCACATCCTGGAGCCGGGCCAGCTGAACACGTACGACGTTCTCGTCTCGGACGACGTGGTCTTCACCCAGGCCGCTTTCGAGTCCTTCGTGTCCGGCCCGAAGGCCAACGACACCGAAGGGAGCGAGGTCTGATGGCTATCCGTCACCCCTCCATCGCCTCCAAGGCGGCCAAGGCGGCCAAGGCCGCGCGCGTCGCCAAGGCGCGTCGCCACGCCACCGAGGGCAAGAACACCGTCGAGACCCCGCTGAGCAAGTCCTTCACGGACCCCCGTGACGTGCTGCTCAAGCCGGTCGTCTCCGAGAAGAGCTACGCGCTTCTCGACGAGGGCAAGTACACGTTCATCGTCGCCCCGGGCTCTAACAAGACCCAGATCAAGCAGGCCGTCCAGGCGGTCTTCTCGGTCAAGGTCACCGGGGTCAACACGATCAACCGCATCGGTAAGCGCAAGCGCACCAAGACCGGCTTCGGTCAGCGTGCCGGCTCCAAGCGCGCGATTGTGACCCTCGCTGAGGGCGACCGTATCGACATCTTCGGCGGTCCGACCGCGTAAGCGGGTCGGATCGTCCGATATCGGACGAGGACTGAGAAATGGGAATCCGCAAGTACAAGCCGACTACGCCGGGCCGTCGTGGCTCGAGCGTCGCCGACTTCGTCGAGGTCACGCGGTCCACGCCGGAGAAGTCGCTGGTCCGCCCGCTGCACAGCAAGGGCGGCCGTAACAACGCCGGTCGTGTGACCGTTCGCCACCAGGGTGGCGGACACAAGCGCGCCTACCGCGTGATCGACTTCCGTCGTCACGACAAGGACGGCGTGCCGGCGAAGGTCGCGCACATCGAGTACGACCCCAACCGCACCGCGCGTATCGCGCTGCTGCACTACGTGGACGGCGAGAAGCGCTACATCCTCGCCCCGCGCAACCTGCAGCAGGGTGACCGCGTCGAGAACGGTCCCGGGGCCGACATCAAGCCGGGCAACAACCTGGCCCTCCGCAACATCCCGGTCGGTACCACGATCCACGCGATCGAGATCCGTCCCGGTGGCGGCGCCAAGTTCGCCCGCTCCGCCGGCGCCTCGGTGCAGCTGCTCGCGAAGGAGGGCACCATGGCCCACCTCCGCATGCCGTCCGGTGAGATCCGGCTGGTCGACCAGCGCTGCCGCGCCACGGTCGGCGAGGTCGGTAACGCCGAGCAGAGCAACATCAACTGGGGCAAGGCCGGCCGCAAGCGCTGGCTGGGCGTCCGCCCGACCGTTCGCGGTGTGGCGATGAACCCGGTTGACCACCCGCACGGTGGTGGTGAGGGCAAGACCTCCGGTGGTCGCCACCCGGTCTCCCCGTGGGGTCAGAAGGAGGGTCGTACTCGTTCGCCGAAGAAGGCTTCGAACAAGTACATCGTCCGCCGCCGCAAGACGAACAAGAAGCGCTAGGAGCGGGTTTAGATGCCGCGCAGTCTCAAGAAGGGGCCCTTCGTCGACGACCACCTGATCAAGAAGGTGGATGTCCAGAACGAAGCGGGTTCCAAGAACGTCATCAAGACCTGGTCCCGTCGCTCGATGATCGTCCCGGCCATGCTGGGCCACACGATCGCGGTGCACAACGGCAAGACCCACATTCCGGTGTTTGTCACCGAGTCGATGGTCGGCCACAAGCTCGGCGAGTTCTCGCCGACGCGCACCTTCCGGGGTCACGTCAAGGACGACCGGAAGTCGAAGCGCCGCTAACGCGGGGTGGAATGACCATGACAGACACTGGAAGGACAACCATGGAAGCCAGGGCCCAGGCGCGGTACATCCGCGTCACGCCCATGAAGGCCCGCCGCGTGGTGGACCTTATCCGTGGCATGGACGCCACGGAGGCTCAGGCGGTCCTGCGTTTCGCCCCGCAGGCCGCGAGCGTGCCGGTCGGCAAGGTGCTGGACAGCGCCATTGCCAACGCCGCACACAACTACGACCACACCGACGCCGACAGCCTCGTCATCTCCGAGGCGTATGTCGACGAGGGTCCGACCCTGAAGCGGTTCCGTCCGCGTGCGCAGGGCCGCGCCTACCGGATCCGCAAGCGGACCAGCCACATCACCGTGGTCGTCAGCAGCAAGGAAGGAACCCGGTAATGGGCCAGAAGGTTAACCCGCATGGGTTCCGGCTCGGTATCACCACCGACTTCAAGTCGCGTTGGTACGCCGACAAGCTGTACAAGGACTACGTCAAGGAAGACGTCGCCATCCGTCGGATGATGACGTCCGGCATGGAGCGCGCCGGCATCTCGAAGGTGGAGATCGAGCGCACCCGTGACCGCGTCCGTGTGGACATCCACACGGCCCGTCCGGGCATCGTCATCGGCCGCCGTGGCGCCGAGGCCGACCGCATCCGCGGTGACCTCGAGAAGCTCACGGGCAAGCAGGTCCAGCTGAACATCCTCGAGGTCAAGAGCCCCGAGACGGACGCTCAGCTGGTTGCTCAGGCCGTCGCCGAGCAGCTCTCCTCCCGCGTCTCCTTCCGTCGCGCCATGCGTAAGAGCATGCAGGGCACGATGAAGGCCGGCGCCAAGGGCATCAAGATCCAGTGCGGTGGCCGCCTCGGTGGCGCCGAGATGTCCCGCTCGGAGTTCTACCGCGAGGGCCGTGTGCCCCTGCACACGCTCCGCGCGAACGTGGACTACGGCTTCTTCGAGGCCAAGACGACCTTCGGCCGCATCGGTGTGAAGGTCTGGATCTACAAGGGCGACGTCAAGAACATCGCCGAGGTCCGCGCCGAGAACGCTGCGGCCCGTGCGGGTAACCGCCCGGCCCGTGGTGGTACCGGTGGCGGCGGCGGCGACCGCCCGGCCCGTGGTGGTGGCCGTGGTGGCGAGCGTGGCGGCCGTGGCCGCAAGCCGCAGCAGCAGGGGGCCCAGAGCGGCCAGCAGCAGCCGGCCGAGGCCCCCAAGGCCGAGGCTCCCGCCGCCGCTGCCGCTCCGGCTGAGAGCACTGGAACGGAGGCCTGACCGACATGCTGATCCCTCGTAGGGTCAAGCACCGCAAGCAGCACCACCCGAAGCGCCGTGGTCAGGCCAAGGGTGGTACGACGGTCTCGTTCGGCGAGTACGGCATCCAGGCCCTCACGCCGGCGTACGTGACCAACCGTCAGATCGAAGCGGCCCGTATCGCGATGACCCGCCACATCAAGCGTGGCGGCAAGGTCTGGATCAACATCTACCCGGACCGCCCGCTCACGAAGAAGCCCGCCGAGACCCGCATGGGTTCCGGTAAGGGTTCGCCGGAGTGGTGGATCGCGAACGTGCACCCGGGACGCGTCATGTTCGAGCTGTCCTACCCCAACGAAAAGATCGCCCGTGAGGCCCTCACTCGCGCAGCCCACAAGCTGCCGATGAAGTGCCGGATCGTCAAGCGCGAGGCAGGTGAAGCGTGATGTCGGTCGGTACCAAGGCGTCCGAGCTGCGCGAACTGGGTGACGAGGAGCTTCTGAACAAGCTCCGCGAAGCCAAGGAAGAGCTGTTCAACCTCCGCTTCCAGGCGGCGACGGGCCAGCTCGAGAACCACGGTCGGCTCAAGGCCGTCCGTAAGGACATCGCGCGGATCTACACCCTGATGCGTGAGCGCGAGCTGGGCATCGAGACGGTGGAGAGCGCCTGATGAGTGAGAACAACGTGACTGAGCAGACTGCAGGGGCCCGTGGCTTCCGCAAGACCCGTGAGGGTCTCGTCGTCGGCGACAAGATGGACAAGACTGTCGTCGTCGCCGTCGAGGACCGCGTCAAGCACGCGCTGTACGGCAAGGTCATCCGCCGTACGAACAAGCTCAAGGCGCACGACGAGCAGAACGCCGCGGGTGTCGGCGACCGTGTCCTCCTCATGGAGACCCGGCCGCTGTCCGCGACGAAGCGCTGGCGCGTCGTCGAGATCCTCGAGAAGGCCAAGTAGGTAATTCGCGCAAGCGAATTCCAAAGAAACCGCCTGCGGGCAGACCCGCAGGACAGTTCCGCCAGGCTCGGCGAGCTCCGTAAGTCATGTGCGGAGCTCGCCGGGAACCGGCAGACAATCAGGAGATAGACGTGATCCAGCAGGAGTCGCGACTGCGTGTCGCCGACAACACTGGTGCGAAGGAAATCCTTTGCATCCGTGTGCTCGGTGGCTCCGGTCGCCGCTACGCGGGCATCGGTGACGTCATCGTCGCCACCGTCAAGGACGCGATCCCCGGCGCCAACGTGAAGAAGGGTGACGTCGTCAAGGCGGTCATCGTTCGCACCGTCAAGGAGCGCCGCCGTCCGGACGGCTCGTACATCCGCTTCGACGAGAACGCCGCCGTCATTCTGAAGAACGACGGCGACCCTCGCGGCACCCGTATCTTCGGCCCCGTCGGTCGTGAGCTGCGCGAGAAGAAGTTCATGAAGATCATCTCTCTCGCGCCGGAGGTGCTGTAAGCATGAAGATCAAGAAGGGCGACCTGGTCCAGGTCATCACCGGTAAGGACAGGGGCAAGCAGGGCAAGGTCATCGCGGCCTTCCCCCGTGAGGACCGTGTCCTGGTCGAGGGTGTCAACCGGGTCAAGAAGCACACCAAGGCCGGTCCGACCGCTCGCGGTTCGCAGGCCGGCGGGATCGTGACCACCGAGGCCCCGATCCACGTCAGCAATGTTCAGCTGGTCGTGGAGAAGGACGGCAACAAGGTCGTGACCCGCGTCGGCTACCGCTTCGACGACGAAGGCAACAAGATCCGCGTTGCCAAGCGGACGGGTGAGGACATCTGATGACTACCACCACCACTCCGCGTCTGAAGACGAAGTACCGCGAGGAGATCGCGGGCAAGCTGCGTGACGAGTTCAAGTACGAGAACGTCATGCAGATCCCCGGTCTCGTCAAGATCGTGGTCAACATGGGTGTGGGCGACGCCGCCCGCGACTCCAAGCTGATCGACGGCGCGATTCGCGACCTCACCACGATCACCGGTCAGAAGCCGGCCGTCACCAAGGCCCGTAAGTCCATCGCGCAGTTCAAGCTGCGTGAGGGCCAGCCGATCGGTGCCCACGTCACGCTCCGTGGCGACCGCATGTGGGAGTTCCTGGACCGCACCCTGTCGCTGGCGCTTCCGCGCATCCGCGACTTCCGCGGCCTGTCCCCCAAGCAGTTCGACGGCCGTGGCAACTACACCTTTGGTCTCACCGAGCAGGTCATGTTCCACGAGATCGACCAGGACAAGATCGACCGCACCCGGGGTATGGACATCACCGTGGTGACCACGGCGACCAACGACGCTGAGGGCCGGGCGCTCCTTCGTCACCTCGGCTTCCCCTTCAAGGAGGCGTGAGCGAGATGGCGAAGAAGGCTCTGATTGCCAAGGCTGCTCGTAAGCCCAAGTTCGGTGTACGTGGCTACACGCGCTGCCAGCGCTGCGGCCGTCCGCACTCCGTGTACCGCAAGTTCGGCCTGTGCCGCGTGTGCCTTCGTGAGATGGCCCACCGTGGCGAGCTGCCGGGCGTGACCAAGAGCTCCTGGTAGTCCTGTCCACCCGTCGCCCGGCCACCGCCCCTCAAGGGCGGCCCTTCGGGCCGACAGACCGGACTGTGATTTCAGGAACTCTCGGTAAGTAAAGGGTGGTGTCAGGTGCCCACCCCTCCATGGCTTAGGCTAGGAGGGTTGGGCGCCTGGACGCCCATACGACTTACTACGCCGTAGGTCCACCGCGCCGCACCCGTCCCGTCTCGGATCGGGGAGAGGGATGGCGCACCAGGAAACCCCGGCGAGAGAGGCCGAAGGCCAATTCATGACCATGACTGATCCGATCGCAGACATGCTTACGCGTCTGCGAAACGCGAACTCGGCATACCACGACTCCGTGACGATGCCGGCATCGAAGATCAAGTCTCACATCGCGGAGATCCTCCAGCAGGAGGGCTTCATCACGGGCTGGAAGGTCGAGGACGCCGAGGTCGGCAAGAACCTCGTCCTGGAGCTGAAGTTCGGCCCCAACCGTGAGCGCTCCATCGCGGGCATCAAGCGGATCTCCAAGCCCGGTCTCCGGGTGTACGCGAAGTCCACCAACCTGCCGAAGGTGCTCGGCGGCCTCGGCGTGGCGATCATCTCCACGTCGCACGGGCTCCTCACCGACAAGCAGGCCGGCAAGAAGGGCGTAGGCGGAGAAGTCCTCGCCTACGTCTGGTAGCGGAAGGGAACGGAGGAAACAGCTATGTCGCGCATTGGCAAGCTCCCCATCACGGTTCCCGCCGGCGTGGACGTCACCATCGACGGCCGTACGGTTTCGGTGAAGGGCCCCAAGGGCTCGCTCTCCCACACCGTGGCGGCGCCGATCGAGATCGCCAAGGGTGAGGACGGCATTCTCAATGTCACCCGCCCCAACGACGAGCGTCAGAACAAGGCCCTGCACGGCCTGTCCCGCACGCTGGTGGCGAACATGATCACCGGCGTGACCCAGGGTTACGTGAAGAAGCTCGAAATCAGCGGTGTCGGTTACCGCGTCGCGGCCAAGGGATCGAACCTCGAGTTCGCGCTCGGCTACAGCCACTCCATCACTGTCGAGGCGCCCGAGGGAATCACCTTCAAGGTGGAGAACCCGACCCGCTTCTCGGTCGAGGGCATCGACAAGCAGAAGGTTGGCGAGGTTGCGGCCAACATCCGCAAGCTGCGCAAGCCCGACCCGTACAAGGCCAAGGGCGTCAAGTACGAGGGCGAAGTCATCCGCCGCAAGGTCGGAAAGGCGGGTAAGTAAGCCATGGCATACGGACAGAAGATCCTCAAGGGCGACGCCTACAAGCGCGCCGCGATCAAGCGCCGCCACATCCGGATCCGCAAGTCGATCAACGGTACGGCGGAGCGTCCTCGTCTGGTCGTTACCCGCTCGAACCGCCACATCGTGGCCCAGGTGATCGACGACCTCAAGGGCCACACCCTTGCGTCGGCGTCCACCCTGGACACCTCGATCCGCGGTGCTGAGGGTGACAAGTCGGCTCAGGCCAAGCAGGTCGGCGCTCTGGTCGCCGAGCGCGCCAAGGCCGCCGGTGTCGAGGCCGTCGTATTCGACCGTGGTGGCAACCAGTACGCCGGGCGCATCGCCGCCCTGGCGGACGCCGCCCGCGAAGCCGGGCTCAAGTTCTGAGCCGCTTCCGTAGCTAGCGGAAAGAGAGAGGTAATCCAATGGCTGGACCCCAGCGCCGTGGAAGCGGTGCCGGTGGCGGCGAGCGGCGGGACCGGAAGGGCCGTGACGGCGGCGCATCTGCCGCCGAGAAGACCGCGTACGTTGAGCGCGTTGTCGCGATCAACCGCGTCGCCAAGGTTGTGAAGGGTGGTCGTCGCTTCAGCTTCACCGCGCTGGTCGTGGTAGGCGATGGTGACGGCACCGTGGGTGTCGGTTACGGCAAGGCCAAGGAGGTGCCGGCCGCCATCGCCAAGGGTGTTGAGGAGGCCAAGAAGCACTTCTTCAAGGTCCCCCGTATCCAGGGCACCATCCCGCACCCGATCACGGGTGAGAAGGCTGCCGGCGTCGTGCTGCTCAAGCCCGCGTCCCCCGGTACCGGCGTTATCGCCGGTGGCCCGGTGCGTGCCGTGCTCGAGTGCGCCGGTATCCACGACATCCTGTCGAAGTCGCTCGGCTCGTCGAACGCGATCAACATCGTGCACGCGACCGTGGCGGCTCTGAAGGGCCTGCAGCGTCCCGAGGAGGTCGCGGCCCGCCGTGGCCTGCCGCTCGAGGACGTCGCTCCCGCGGCTCTGCTGCGTGCGCGTGCCGGGGCTGGTGCTGCGTAATGGCACAGCTCAAGATCACGCAGAAGAAGTCGTACATCGGCAGCAAGCAGAACCACCGTGACACCCTGCGCTCCCTTGGTCTCAAGGGCATCAACACGCAGGTCGTCAAGGAGGATCGTCCCGAGTTCCGCGGCATGGTGCACACCGTCCGCCACCTCGTGACGGTCGAGGAGGTCGACTGATCATGGCGGAGAACAGCCCGCTCAAGATCCACAACCTCCGTCCCGCCCCGGGCGCCAAGACCGCCAAGACCCGTGTGGGTCGTGGTGAGGCGTCGAAGGGTAAGACGGCAGGTCGTGGTACCAAGGGCACAAAGGCCCGTTACCAGGTTCCGGAGCGCTTCGAGGGCGGGCAGATGCCCCTCCACATGCGTCTTCCGAAGCTCAAGGGCTTCAGGAACCCGTTCAAGACCGAGTACCAGGTCGTGAACCTCGACAAGCTGGGCGCGCTGTACCCCGAGGGTGGCGAGGTCACCGTCGAGGACCTCGTGACCAAGGGTGCCGTTCGCAAGAACAGCCTCGTCAAGGTCCTCGGCCAGGGCGAGATCTCCGTGGCGCTGCAGGTGACGGTCGACGCCGTCTCCGGCTCCGCCAAGGAGAAGATCACCGCCGCCGGCGGTACCGTCACCGAGCTCATCTGAATCCCTCAGGCGTCTCGATGACTTGAGCGATCCCGACCGGGGATATCCCACAAATGGGGTATCCCCGGTTGGTCGTTCCACGGGGGCAGTCTCGCCGGTAAGGTGGCTTGGACTGCCTACTTTCACAAGATGCTTCCCATGAGGCACCTTGGGCGGCAGTCAACCGTTACACATGTCGTCGTTCCTATTGGACCTTCAAGACCGTCACCCTTGACGCAGTTGCGCGGGGGTCGCAGGAGGCACCGTGCTCACCGCGTTCGCCCGGGCGTTCAAGACGCCCGACCTGCGCAAGAAGCTGCTCTTCACGCTCGGCATCATCGTGGTCTACCGGATGGGTACCCACGTGCCGATCCCGGGCGTCGACTACACGGCCGTCCAGCAGTGTATGGACGAGGCGTCCGCGAACCAGGGACTCTTCGGTCTGGTCAACATGTTCAGCGGTGGAGCGCTGCTCCAGATCACCATCTTCGCGCTGGGCATCATGCCGTACATCACCGCGAGCATCATTCTGCAGCTGCTGACCGTCGTGATCCCGCGTCTGGAGGCCCTCAAGAAGGAGGGACAGGCCGGCACCACGAAGATCACGCAGTACACGCGGTATCTGACGGTGGCGCTCGCCATCCTGCAGGGCACCGGCCTGGTCGCCACCGCCCGCAGCGGGGCGCTGTTCAGCGGCTGCCAGGTCGCCGGAAGCATCGTCCCGGACCGCGCGATCTTCACCACCATCGTCATGGTCATCTGCATGACCGCCGGCACCGCCGTCGTGATGTGGCTCGGTGAGCTCATCACGGACCGCGGCATCGGCAACGGCATGTCGATCCTGATGTTCATCTCGATCGCCGCGACCTTCCCGTCCGCGCTGTGGGCCATCAAGAAGCAGGGCACCCTGGCGGGCGGCTGGATCGAGTTCGGCACGGTCATCGCGGTCGGCCTGGTCATGGTCGGCCTGGTGGTCTTCGTCGAGCAGGCCCAGCGCCGGATCCCGGTCCAGTACGCGAAGCGGATGATCGGCCGCCGTTCCTACGGCGGTACCTCGACGTACATCCCGTTGAAGGTGAACCAGGCGGGTGTGATCCCCGTCATCTTCGCGTCGTCGCTGCTCTACATCCCGGCTCTGGTCGCGCAGTTCTCCAGCGGTACGTCGGGCTGGAAGACCTGGATCGAGACTCATCTCGTCAAGGGCGACCACCCGATCTACATCACGTTGTACTTCTTGCTCATCGTGTTCTTCGCGTTCTTCTACGTGGCGATCTCCTTCAACCCCGAGGAAGTCGCCGACAACATGAAGAAGTATGGTGGCTTCATCCCGGGCATCCGGGCTGGCCGACCGACCGCTGAGTACCTGTCGTACGTACTCAACCGGATCACCTGGCCGGGTTCGCTGTATCTGGGCCTGATCGCTCTCGTACCAATGATGGCGTTGGTCGGCTTCGGGGCAAGCCAGAACTTCCCGTTCGGCGGTACCAGCATCCTGATCATCGTGGGTGTCGGTCTCGAGACGGTGAAGCAGATTGAGAGCCAGCTCCAGCAGCGCAATTACGAAGGGTTCCTCCGCTGATGCGTATCGTCCTCGTCGGGCCGCCGGGCGCCGGTAAGGGAACGCAGGCCGCGTTCCTGGCCAAGAACCTGTCGATCCCGCACATCTCCACGGGCGACCTGTTCCGGGCCAACATCAGCAAGCAGACGGAACTCGGCAAACTGGCGAAGTCCTATATGGACGCGGGCAACCTGGTCCCGGACGAGGTCACCATCGGGATGGCCAAGGACCGCATGGAGCAGCCCGACGCGGAGAACGGCTTCCTGCTGGACGGCTTCCCGCGGAACGTGTCGCAGGCCGAGGCGCTGGACGAGATGCTGCAGTCCGAGGGCATGAAGCTGGACGGCGTGCTGGACCTGGAGGTCCCCGAGGAAGAGGTCGTCAAGCGCATCGCCGGCCGCCGCACCTGCCGCAACAAGTCGGCGCACGTCTTCCACGCGACGTACAAGCCGCCGAAGAAGGAAGGCGTCTGCGACGTCTGCGGCGGGGAGTTGTACCAGCGCGACGACGACTCCGAGGAGACCGTCCGTAAGCGGCTGGAGGTCTACCACACGCAGACCGAGCCGATCATCGACTACTACAAGGCGCAGGGCCTGGTGGTCACGATCTCCGCGCTCGGCAAGGTGGAGGACGTCACCGCGCGTGCCATGGAGGCGCTCAAGCGCGAGGACCACGCCGCGTAGCGGTCTTCGCGGTCGGGTTCCGCAGCCGTTCGCGCAGTCGGTTCCTGCCAGCGGTTTCCGGAGCTGTTCTTCGTACGTCGTCGCAGCCGCGGTTCCCTTTCGAGGGGGCCGCGGCTGCTGCGTGGGTGCCCGTATCGTTGATGGCGCCCGTCCCCCTTCCGGTCCAAGAAAGGCTTTCGCCGCCATGGTGCAGATCAAGACCCCCGAGCAGATCGCCACGATGCGTGAGGCGGGGCTGGTCGTGGCCGCCATCCACGCGGCGACCCGTGAGGCCGCGGTGCCCGGGGCCACGACCAGGGACCTGGACCAGGTCGCGCGCAAGGTGCTGGCCGAGCACAACGCGAAGCCGAACTTCCTGGGCTACGGCGGGTTCCCGGCGACCATCTGCACGTCCGTGAACGAGGTCGTCGTGCACGGCATCCCCTCCGACGAGGTGGTCCTCAAGGACGGGGACATCATCTCCATCGACTGCGGCGCGATCATCGACGGCTGGCACGGCGACGCGGCCTACACAGCCTTCGTGGGCTCGGGTCACGCGCCGGAGCTGATCGAGCTCTCCCGGGTGACCGAGGAGTCGATGTGGGCCGGTATCGCGGCGATGAAGCAGGGCAACCGCCTGGTGGACGTGTCGAGGGCCGTCGAGACGTACATCCGCCGCCAGCCCAAGCCCGGCGGCGGCCGCTACGGCATCATCGAGGACTACGGCGGCCACGGCATCGGCACCGAGATGCACATGGACCCGCACCTTCTGAACTATGTCGACCGTCGCCGCGGCAAGGGCCCCAAGCTCGTCCCCGGCTTCTGCCTCGCCATCGAGCCGATGGTCTCCCTGGGCACCCCGAGGACGGAGGTCCTTCCGGACGACTGGACGGTCATCACGACCGACGGCACCTGGTCGTCCCACTGGGAGCACTCGGTCGCCCTGACCGAGGAGGGCCCGCTGGTCCTGACGGCTCCGGACGGCGGCAGGGCGAAGCTGGCCGAGCACGGCGTGACGGCGGCACCGGATCCTCTTGCCTGATCCACTCGTCAGGCTGATACCCGGGCGCCAGGTGCTTAGGAATCTTCGGTGCAGGGCAGACTTCCACGATTCGTCTTTCCGGGTGTGCTGACGTAGACTGACTCGTCGGCTCTCGTGCACCCGCATGTCCGCATGCTCCCGTAAGGGAAGCAAAGAGAGTCGATCAAGGTAGTCGATTCGAAGGGCGAAGCGTGGCCAAGAAGCAAGGTGCCATCGAGATCGAGGGCACTGTCGTCGAGTCTCTTCCGAACGCCATGTTCAAGGTTGAGCTCCAGAACGGCCACCAGGTCCTGGCACACATCAGCGGCAAGATGCGTATGCACTACATCCGCATCCTCCCTGACGACCGGGTCGTGGTGGAGCTGTCTCCGTACGACCTGACGCGTGGCCGGATCGTCTACCGCTACAAGTAGATCTTGCCCAGGTCCCGTGTGAGCGGGGCCGTCGGCAACTGACCCGGAGAACCTCACCTATGAAGGTCAAGCCGAGCGTCAAGAAGATCTGCGACAAGTGCAGGGTGATCCGCCGTCACGGCCGGGTCATGGTCATCTGCGACAACCCGCGCCACAAGCAGCGCCAGGGCTGATCGCACACAGCACCACCCTCTGCACCCGCAGAAATTCGCGCGACGCGAGCTGAACATGTTCATACGCAGGACCCGGGCGAGTGATCGCCCGACACCCCCGGTTCGGAGGCCGGGGACCCGGTTCGTACCTGGTACGGCGGTCGGGAACAGGTTCTGTGGAAGACCTCCGAAGATCAACTGGAGCCATTGAATGGCACGCGTTTCCGGTGTTGACATCCCGCGTGAAAAGCGCGTGGAGGTCGCCCTGACCTATGTGTTCGGCATCGGCCGGACCCTTTCCCAGCTCACGCTGGCCGAGACCGGCATCGACCCGAACACCCGCGTTCGCGACCTCTCTGAAGAGCAGCTCGTCGCGATCCGCGAGTACGTCGACAACAACTTCAAGACCGAGGGTGACCTCCGCCGCGAGGTCCAGGCCGACATCCGCCGCAAGGTCGAGATCGGCTGCTACCAGGGTCTGCGTCACCGTCGCGGTCTGCCCGTCCGCGGTCAGCGCACCAGCACCAACGCTCGTACCCGCAAGGGCCCGCGTCGCGCCATCGCCGGCAAGAAGAAGCCGGGCAAGAAGTAGTCCACAGCGGACCTCTGTCCACGGTCTTCGCTGAAGGACCGACCACCTCCCGTAGGAGATATAGATGCCCCCCAAGGGTCGTCAGGGCGCTGCCAAGAAGGTGCGCCGCAAGGAAAAGAAGAACGTCGCTCATGGCCACGCGCACATCAAGAGCACGTTCAACAACACCATCGTCTCGATCACGGACCCCTCGGGCAACGTGATCTCCTGGGCCTCCGCCGGCCACGTCGGCTTCAAGGGCTCGCGCAAGTCGACCCCCTTCGCCGCGCAGATGGCCGCCGAGTCGGCCGCCCGCCGCGCGCAGGAGCACGGCATGCGCAAGGTGGACGTGTTCGTCAAGGGCCCGGGTTCGGGTCGTGAGACGGCCATCCGTTCGCTTCAGGCGACCGGTCTCGAGGTCGGCTCCATCCAGGACGTCACCCCCACCCCGCACAATGGTTGCCGTCCGCCCAAGCGTCGTCGCGTCTGACGCACGGCCGGTACGTCGGTCTTCGGGTTCCGGGCGGTACAGCGCCGTAAAAGCGCCGTATCGCCCGTACCCTTGCCATACCCGGCCTCTTCTGAGGTGCGGTTTTGTCGGGCGTCAAATAGCGGGCGTCCACGAAAAAAGGATCTGATCCATACATGCTGATCGCTCAGCGTCCGTCCCTGACCGAAGAGGTCGTCGACGAGTTCCGCTCCCGGTTCGTGATCGAGCCGCTGGAGCCGGGCTTCGGCTACACCCTCGGTAACTCCCTGCGTCGTACGCTCCTCTCCTCGATCCCGGGTGCGGCGGTCACGTCCATCCGCATCGACGGCGTTCTGCACGAGTTCACCACCGTGCCGGGCGTCAAGGAGGACGTCACCGACCTGATCCTCAACATCAAGCAGCTGGTCGTGAGCAGTGAGCACGACGAGCCGGTCGTGATGTACCTGCGTAAGCAGGGCCCGGGTCTGGTCACCGCCGCCGACATCGCGCCCCCGGCCGGTGTCGAGGTGCACAACCCCGACCTCGTCCTCGCCACGCTCAACGGCAAGGGCAAGCTGGAGATGGAGCTCACGGTCGAGCGTGGCCGTGGTTACGTCTCCGCCGTGCAGAACAAGCAGGTGGGCCAGGAGATCGGTCGTATCCCGGTCGACTCCATCTACTCGCCGGTGCTGAAGGTCACGTACAAGGTCGAGGCCACGCGTGTCGAGCAGCGCACCGACTTCGACAAGCTGATCGTCGACGTCGAGACCAAGCAGGCCATGCGTCCGCGTGACGCCATGGCGTCGGCGGGTAAGACCCTGGTCGAGCTGTTCGGTCTGGCTCGTGAGCTGAACATCGACGCCGAGGGCATCGACATGGGCCCGTCCCCCACGGACGCCGCCCTGGCCGCTGATCTGGCGCTGCCGATCGAGGAGCTGGAGCTCACCGTTCGGTCGTACAACTGCCTCAAGCGTGAGGGCATCCACTCCGTGGGTGAGCTCGTGGCTCGTTCCGAGGCCGACCTCCTCGACATTCGTAACTTCGGTGCGAAGTCGATCGACGAGGTCAAGGCGAAGCTGGCCGGCATGGGCCTCGCGCTCAAGGACAGCCCGCCCGGATTCGACCCGACCGCCGCCGCCGACGCCTTCGGCGCCGACGACGACGCGGACGCCGGTTTTGTGGAGACCGAGCAGTACTAAAAGCTCGGGACCGACTGCCGGTTCTTGGCTGCGGGACCGTCATGGCTGGTCGCGCAGTTCCCCGCGCCCCTATGGGGGCGCTGGTTGTTGCCGGTGAGCGACCGCTCGCCGGGTCCTGACCCCGGTACCTCACACGGCCGGGGCAGAAACCAAGGAGAAGGACATGCCGAAGCCCACCAAGGGTGCCCGTATGGGCGGCAGTGCCGCGCACCAGAAGCTGCTGCTCGCGAACCTCGCGAAGTCGCTCTTCGAGCACGGCCGTATCACCACCACCGAGGCGAGGGCGCGCAGGCTGCGTCCGTACGCCGAGCGTCTGGTCACCAAGGCGAAGAAGGGCGACCTTCACAACCGCCGTCAGGTGCTCCAGGTGATCACGGACAAGAGCATCGTGCACACGCTCTTCACCGAGATCGGCCCGCGCTACGAGAACCGTCCGGGTGGTTACACCCGTATCACCAAGATCGGTAACCGCCGTGGCGACAACGCGCCCATGGCTGTCATCGAGCTGGTCGAGGCGCTGACGGTCGCGCAGCAGGCGACGGGTGAGGCCGAGGCCGCCACCCAGCGTGCCGCCAAGGACGCGGAGGAGACCAAGGTCGACGTGACCAAGGCCGACGAGGCCGAGGACGCCACAGAGTCGAAGGACGCCTGAGGTATCACCTCGCGTCGAGCGGGTCCGCCCCCATGCGGGGCGGGCCCGTTCTTGCGTTGCTGAGAGGATCTAGGGGTGAGTGACGAAGTACAGCCCGGGTTCGTACGGGTGCGGATGGACCTCTCCTACGACGGGGCCGAGTTCTCCGGGTGGGCGAAGCAGGCCGGGGGACGGCGGACCGTGCAGGGCGAGATCGAGGACGCCCTGCGGACCGTCACACGGTCGAAGGACACCACGTACGAGCTGACCGTGGCGGGGCGGACCGATGCCGGGGTGCACGCGCGCGGGCAGGTGACGCACGTGGACCTGCCGGAGGAGCTCTGGGCCGAGCACCGGGAGAAGCTGCTGAAGCGGCTCGCCGGGCGGCTGCCGAAGGACGTGCGGGTGTGGTCCCTCACCGAGGCCCCGGCCGGCTTCAACGCGCGGTTCTCGGCGATCTGGCGGCGCTACGCGTACCGGGTCACCGACAGCCCCGGCGGCGTCGACCCGCTGCTGCGGGGCCACGTCCTCTGGCACGACTGGCCGCTCGATGTCGACGCCATGAACGAGGCCGCGGAGCGGCTGCTCGGGGAGTACGACTTCGCCGCCTACTGCAAGCGGCGGGAGGGCGCGACCACCATTCGTACGCTCCAGCAGCTGAGCCTTCAGCGAGGGGCCGACGGGATCATCACCGCCACCGTCCGCGCCGACGCCTTCTGCCACAACATGGTGCGCTCGCTCATCGGGGCGCTGCTGTTCGTGGGGGACGGGCATCGCGGGCCGGACTGGCCGGGCAAGGTGCTCGCGGCCGGCGTACGGGACTCCGCGGTGCATGTCGTACGGCCGCACGGGCTGACGCTGGAGGAGGTCGGCTACCCGGCCGACCACCTGCTCGTCGCCCGTAACAAGGAGGCGCGGAACAAGCGGTCGTTGCCCGGGGCCGGCTGCTGCTGAACCGGCCCCGGGCCCGTGCCGCTCGTGCCGGCCGTGCCGCTCGTGCCGGCCGTGCTGCTCGTGCCGGCCGTGCTGTTCCTGCTACCTGTTCGCCGCGGCCGACGCCTGGGCCTCGCCGCGGCGGCGGATCTGCCGGAACGTGAACTCGGCCAGGTCGTCGCCGGTGGCGAAGACGGCCGTGTCCTTGCTCGTCACGTCCTTGCCGTTGGTGAAGCCGGCGATCGTGAAGTAGGCGTAGCGCCCGTAGGAGTTGGTGGTCGAGCGGCAGACGGCGGAGTTGCAGAAGGCCTTGACGTCCTGGCCGGCCAGGGACGCGACGATGCTCTGCTTGTCCGACTGGCCCTTGGCCTTGATCGCCGCCGCCTCGGTGTCGAAGACGGCCACGCCGACCGTCACCGCGATGCCGCCCTGGGTGTAGGTGACGCGGACCAGGCGGGTGCAGGCGTTGTCGTTGAGGATCTTCGGGAGAGTGCCCTTGGCGGCCGCCGCACAGCTCTTGGTGTCGGCCGTCGGGCCCTTCTTGTAGATCGTCGATCCCATGGTCAGCTGCGTACCCGGGTACAGGATGTCCGGGCCGAACGGCGCGGTGTCCTTGCTCTTGCTGGCCACGAAGTCCTTCGGGTCCAGCGGCGGCGGCGCGCTGGTCGGCGCGAACGACGGGGCCGCGGTGCCGGATCCGCTCGGGATGTCCGTGGCCGCCGGCAGCGAGGAGGCCGGCTTGTTCGAGGCATCGTCGCTGCCGCCGGCCGACACCACCATCATGGCGACGGCCGTGCCGACCGCGAGTGTGGCGAGCGCGCCACCGCCGATGAACAGCAGTCGACGCCGCTTGTTGCGCGTCTCGGACGCCTCGGCGAGGGCGGCCCAGTCCGGCGACCCGGTGGCGTCGCCGTCCCACGGCTGCTGCTGGGATTGCGGTTTCCAGGGATCCCACTGCGACTGGGGTCCCCCCTGCTGCCCAAAGCTCATGGGGCGCATCTTAGACGGGCCGAGCGGTGCGCCGGTCCGCCTCAAGAAGCTCTGGAACCCCCGGCGTTCGGTTGATGAGCGACCGCAAAAGCGACATCTCAGGGTGGTTGGTACGAAGGGTGAGCCGGCCTCCGTGGGCGGCGCTGGCCGCCGTTCCGGGACGGTACGGCGGCCGTCACCAGGGCTGAAACGGCGGCCGTCACCAGGCCCGTACCGGCGCCGTCACCAGGGCCGTACCGGGGTCGCGGTGGCGTGCACGGCACGGCTGACCTCGGACGGCGGATGGGCAATGCCCTCGTGATCCGGGCCGCGCGCATCCGGCCGGCCGGCGGATCCGCGTATGACGATCCCCACGTCCGGTGTCTTGGGCAGTCCCTGGTTCCTCGAAGGGGCCCATTCGGCGGCGGGCCCCTTCAGTGGCCGGACCCCGTCCATGTCAGGCGCGGGGGCCGATCGGGTGGACGTACACTCAAGGAGGCCCTGTCCGGTTGCGAAACACCTCGTTTTGACCCGGCCCGGGCGCCGCAGGTATCCTGCATGTTCGTTGTGTATTGGCTTGCTCATTCTCACGGGACGGGCCCTTACACCGGTCCACCGGGCCGATGACCAGCGACCCACGTACGCGGTATGCGTCGCCGCAGTGCGGTCCAGGCTGTCGTGATCGTTTCGGTGACCTTGTCTAGGACCATTCACTCGAAGCGAAGGCTACGAACCGTGCGTACGTACAGCCCCAAGCCCGGCGATGTGACGCGCCAGTGGCACGTCATCGACGCTCAGGACATCGTCCTGGGCCGTCTCGCCACCACCGCCGCGTCCCTTCTGCGGGGCAAGCACAAGCCGATCTACGCGCCTCACGTCGACACCGGTGACTTCGTCATCATCATCAACGCCGACAAGGTGCACCTCTCCGGCAACAAGCGCACTCAGAAGCTGGCGTACCGCCACTCCGGTTACCCGGGTGGTCTGCGTTCCGTCCGTTATGACGAGCTCCTCGACAAGAACCCCGAGAAAGCTGTCGAGAAGGCCGTCAAGGGCATGCTCCCCAAGAACACTCTGGGCCGTCAGATGCTCTCGAAGCTGAAGGTCTACAAGGGTGACCAGCACCCGCACGCTGCCCAGCAGCCGGTGCCGTTCGAGATCACCCAGGTCGCGCAGTAGTTCCGGCCACCCCCTAAGACAGAAAAGAATCTGAGGAGCATCGTGGCCGAGACCACTGTTGAGCAGCCGGTCGAAGAGACCGAGACCGAGCTCGTCGACATCGAGAGCTACACCACCGAGTCCGAGGTTCCCGTCGAGGGTGAGTACACCTCGGAGTCCCTCGCCGGCCGCTTCGGCGACCCGCAGCCGGCTGCCGGCCTGGGCCGTCGCAAGAACGCCATCGCGCGCGTTCGCATCGTGCCCGGCACCGGCAAGTGGAAGGTCAACGGGCGCACGCTCGAGGACTACTTCCCGAACAAGGTCCACCAGCAGGAAGTCAACGAGCCCTTCAAGGTGCTCGAGCTCGACGGCCGCTACGACGTCATCGCCCGCATCTCGGGTGGCGGCGTCTCCGGTCAGGCCGGCGCCCTGCGCCTCGGCGTGGCCCGCGCGCTGAACGAGGCCGACGTGGACAACAACCGCGGGGCCCTCAAGAAGGCCGGTTACCTCAAGCGTGACGACCGTGCGGTCGAGCGCAAGAAGGCCGGTCTCAAGAAGGCCCGCAAGGCCCCGCAGTACAGCAAGCGCTAAGCTTCGCTGCCTGCTCCTACGAACGCCCCGGCGGCACGCCACAGTGCCGCCGGGGCGTTCGTTTATCACCATCGAGGGCGTATAACGACACAAGACGTTCAAAGGCTTGTGTGATCGGATGCCGCTATCCGTTGTGAGCGCGCCTTGTGAAACTGATGCTTCCTCAGGAGGACAAGTGGGACGACTCTTCGGCACGGACGGCGTGCGCGGTGTCGCCAACGCGGATCTGACGGCCGAGCTGGCTCTCGGCCTCTCCGTCGCCGCGGCGCACGTACTGGCCGAGGTGGGCACGTTCGAGGGTCACCGGCCGACCGCCGTGGTCGGACGGGACCCGCGTGCGTCCGGGGAGTTCCTGGAGGCCGCGGTGGTCGCGGGCCTCGCCAGCGCGGGCGTGGACGTCCTGCGCGTGGGCGTCCTGCCGACGCCGGCGGTGGCGTATCTGACGGCCGCGCTGAGCGCCGACCTCGGTGTCATGCTCTCCGCCAGCCACAACGCCATGCCGGACAACGGCATCAAGTTCCTCTCCCGCGGCGGGCACAAGCTCGACGACGAGCTGGAGGAGCGCATCGAGGCGGTCTACGAGGAGCACCGCACCGGCGCCCCGTGGGACCGGCCGACAGGTGCGGGCGTGGGACGCGTGCGGTCGTACGAGGAAGGGTTCGACCGATACGTCGCCCATCTCGTCAGCGTGCTGCCGAACCGACTGGACGGTCTGAAGATCGTCCTCGACGAGGCGCACGGCGCTGCCGCCCTCGTGTCGCCGGAGGCGTTCACGCGGGCCGGTGCCGAGGTCGTCACGATCGGGGCCGAGCCGACCGGGCTCAACATCAACGACGGATGCGGGTCCACCCACCTCGGCCCGCTGAAGGCCGCGGTCGTCGAGCACGGCGCGGACTTCGGCATCGCGCACGACGGGGACGCCGACCGGTGCCTGGCCGTCGACCACACCGGTGCGGAGGTGGACGGCGACCAGATCATGGCCGTCCTCGCGCTGGCGATGCGGGAGCGGGGGGCGCTGCGGGCCGACACCGTGGTCGCGACCGTGATGTCCAACCTCGGCTTCAAGCTCGCTCTGGAGCGGGAGGGGTTGAAGATCATCCAGACGGCGGTGGGGGACCGGTATGTGCTGGAGGAGATGAAGGAGCACGGCTACGCGCTCGGTGGCGAGCAGTCCGGGCACGTGATCATCCTCGACCACGCAACGACCGGGGACGGGACGTTGACCGGGTTGCTGTTGGCGGCTCGGGTCGCGGAGAGCGGACGGTCGCTGCGGGAGCTGGCGGCTGTGATGGAGCGGTTGCCGCAGGTTCTCATCAATGTGCCGGACGTGGATCGGGGCCAGGTCGGTACGTCTGAGGAATTGGCCGCGGCGGTGGCTGACGCGGAGCGGGCGCTGGGGAAGACGGGGCGGGTTCTGTTGCGGCCGTCGGGGACGGAGCCGTTGGTCCGGGTGATGGTCGAGGCGGCTGATATCGATCAGGCGCGGTCTGTGGCGGGGCGGTTGGCCGATGAGGTGAAGGCGGCGCTGGGGTAGGGCCACGCGGCGGAGCCGCACAGCGGCAGAGCCCCGCGCCCCGCTGGGGCGCGTTGCCGTTCGCGGCGCTTCAAGAAGCTGAGCGTATCCGCTGGGTCGTCGTCCGGGTCGTCGTCCAGAGCCACTTCTGGAGGAGCAGGGTCAGGGTGCCGGCCAGGATGATGCCCAGGAGGTTCAGCAGGAGCTGTTCCGTGGAGTGCCAGGCCTGGTCGGTGTCGGTGTAGATCATGGCGACGGCCGCGTTGGCGGCGGCCGGGACCGTCGTGACCGAGATGGCCACACCCACCAGCGCACCGGACTTGGCGGACGTCAGGGAGAGGGTGCCGGCGGCTCCGGCGAGCACCGCCACGACGAACGAGAACCAGTCGGGGGCGTAGATGAAGCCGGTGTTGGGGCGCTCGGCCTCCAACTGGGCCTTGGAGAACAGGTCGACGGCGTCCATGAAGAGGCTGAAGCCGACGGTCACCGCCATCGCCACCGCGAAGCCCACCAGCAGTGCGGTCAGTGAGCGGAGCGCGAGGCGTGGGGCGCGCTGCACCGCGGCCGTGCAGATACCGGCCAGCGGGCCGAACTCCGGGCCGACCGCCATCGCGCCCACGATCAGGATCGCGTTGTCCAGCACCACACCGCAGGCCGCGATCATCGTGGCGAGGGTGATGAACGCCAGATAGGTGACGGAGAGGGTCGACTCCTCGTGGGTCGCATCGGTGAGGTGCTCCCACAGGACCGCGTCGGCGCCCTCGCCGGGTGCCTCCGCCTCGGCCTCGTCGGCGCGCTTGGACAGCGACAGGTCGATGTTCTCGACGGCGATCGAGCCGCTGTCGTCCAGGCCCAACGCCTGGAGCCCGGTGAGGAGTTCGTCGCCGGCCTCACGGGCGACGTCGCACATCACCACGTCCCCGGCCGGGTTGCGGGCGGCGCCCGGCAGGACGACGAGGTGGGTGGTGCCGACCGTCCTCTCGATCAGACGGACCACGTCGTCGGTCTTGTCGGACGGTGTGATGAGGCGAAGATGCAGCATGGTGCCTTTCTACAGGCCCCCGCTTCGGCTTCACAGTTTGCGCAGGCTGAGCTTCTGCACCTTGTGGTCGGCGCCCTTGCGGATGATGAGGGTGGCGCGGCCCCGGGTGGGGGCCACGTTCTCGACCAGGTTGAGCCGGTTGATCGTCCGCCAGGTGGTGCCGGCGTAGTCGAGGGCCTCCTCCTCGGACACCTGGGTGTACTTGCGGAAGTACGAGGACGGGTTCTGGAAGGCCGTCGCCCGCAGCTTCTTGAAGCGGTTGAGGTACCAGCGCTCGATGTCCTCGGTGCGGGCGTCGACGTACACACTGAAGTCGAAGTAGTCGGCGAGACCGACGCGGGTGCGGCCGTCCTTGCCGGGCAGCGCGGGCTGGAGGACGTTGAGGCCCTCGACGATCAGGATGTCGGGACGTCGGACCGTGAGGCGCTGGTCCGGGACGATGTCGTAGATGAGGTGGGAGTAGACGGGCGCCGTGACCTCGTCCTTCCCCGCCTTGATGTCGGCGACGAAACGCGTGAGCGCGCGGCGGTCGTACGACTCGGGGAAACCTTTCCTCGACATCAGGCCGCGGGCCTCCAGCTCCCGGGTGGGGAGGAGGAAACCGTCGGTCGTGACGAGTTCGACGCGGGGGTGTTCCGGCCAGCGGGAGAGCAGGGCCTGGAGCAGTCGGGCAACCGTGGACTTTCCTACGGCGACCGAGCCGGCCACTCCTATGACGAACGGGGTGCCGGACTGAGACCCCTGTTCGCCGAGGAAGGTGTTCAGCGCCCCTCTGAGGCCGTCGGTCGCGCCGACGTAGAGGTTGAGGAGGCGGGAGAGCGGGAGGTAGATGTCCCGCACCTCGTCGAGGTCGATGACGTCGCCGAGGCCACGCAGCTTCTCGACCTCGTCGGCGGTGAGCGACAGCGGCGTCTTCTCGCGCAGCGCGCTCCACTCGGCTCGGGTGAGGTCGACGTAGGGAGTCGCCTCCGGCTTGTGCCGGTGGGCGCTCCGGGGTATCGGGGAGACCTGAGAGATCACAGTCCATTGTTAACGGAGTTTGAACGGGGTGGAGGGTGGGGTGGGTCACGCGGAGGGCCGGTTTGGGGTCGGTTTGGGGTCGGCTCGGGCTTCGTACGGCTGCGGGGTGTCCGATTTCGGGCATGCGGGGGTCGTTTTGGGCGGTGGGTTGTGCGTAAGGCTGCGGTTCTATGGGCGGCATCAGGGGATGCGGGGATACGGGGATACGGGGGGATGCGGGATACGGGGGGATACGGGGATACGCGGGGTCGCAGGCTGCGCTCGATGTCGTGATGGCCGGACTGAGGCGGCTGGAGTACCGGGGTTCGCTGCTCTGCGGGCCGAGCTGGAGGAGCGGGGGACATGACCTGACCTCTGGCTCCGGCCACGCCGACGTTGCTGCGGACGGTGGTGGCGGCGGTGGCGCTGCAGGTGTTCGCTTGTGAGCTGGCGACGGCTCGGGGGACGAGGTGGGTCAGCCTCGGAACCCGGGGAAGTCGGTGACGGTGGAGAAAGTCGGCTTCAGGGCTTCGACGAAGGTGGTGAAGGCTCTGGTGGGGAAGGTGAGCGTTGCGCCGGCCGATGTCTTGGAGTCGCGTATCGCTACTCGGGTGAGGTCGGTTGCGATTTCCACGCAGGAGTTGCCGTCGTCCGGGCCTGAGTGGGACGACTTCCGCCAGTTGTCGGGGGTGTCTTTGAGGGCGTCGACGAACGGGATGAAGGCCCCAGTTGGGAAGGTGAGCTTGGCCCTGGCCGGAGTCTTTGAGTCGCGGATGGCTATGTGCGTGGGGGAGTTCGCGACCTCCACGCACTCGTTTCCGTCGTCGGGGCCTGAGTAGGACGACTTCCGCCAGTTGTCCATGGGTGCCTCACAGCTCCTTCGTCAGCCGGTTGATGAAGTCACGTGACCGTTCGGGGTCGAGCGATACCGCTTCCACCTTACGGAAGCGGTATCGAAAGGCGCCGAGCTGTGCTTCAGAGTCGATGAAGGCCGAGCCGTGGGGTACGTCACGCACCACTGTGTCCAGTTTGGGTACGGGACCGCCCAGGTATGTCATGGTGCTGGCGGCTCTGGCGAAGTCGTCCAGATCGAAGGGGATGACACGCACGGTGATGTTGTCGGCTTCGGAGAGCTCAAGGAGCTTGGTGAGCTGAGCCCGGGAGGTGGCGCGGTTGCTGACCCTGATGCGTAGGGCCGACTCGTGAATCACCAACTCGTACCGGACGGTGATGTCCTGGCACGCCATTCGGTGTCTGACGCGCAACCCAAGTTCATCGTCGGTGAGTTCGGGCACTCTGCCAGAGAAGACCGCTCTGGCGTAGTCCTCGGTCTGCAGCAGGCCCGGCACGTACAGGATCGCAACATCCTGCCGGGACGAGGCGTGGTGGTTCAGCTCGGAGAGGTCGAGGAATGACGTGGGCAACTGGCCCCGGTACTCCTCCCACCAGCCGCGTGTCCGATCGGTGGCCATGGCGACCAGAGCGTCGATGAATTCCCCATCTGTGCAGGCGTAGTGGGATGCGAGTCGGCGCAGTCGCTTCTCGCTCACGCCTGCGAGTGCGGACTCGATGTGGGTGATCTGGGCGGGGCCCACTCCGAGAAGTGCCGCCGCTTGACGGGCGTTGAGACCTGCGGCCTCTCGGAGTCTGCGCAGCTCAACCGCTAGGCGCATCTGACGTGCTGTTGGCTCGCGCCTCAGGGCCATCGACTGCTCCTTGCTCTACGCGCGTGTGAGCGCAACTCGTTCGGAGGGCAGATTACGCGATCGGCTTGCAAGACATGAATCCATAGACCTACTGTCAGTGACGCGACGCATACTCTGCGGAAGGCTGGGAGCTCCGGAAGCGCACCGCCCCGTCCTGCCATGACGGCTGCGGCATTGCCACCGCCCGCTGACCGCAACCCCCCACCACCTGAACGGAGTTCACGCATGCCCGAAAACGTAGCCGAACCGTGGGAGTACTCCCTTTGCGTCCCGAACGACCTCCGAGCCGTCACCGTCAGCCGCCGTACCCTCCGTCTGATCCTCACGATGCACGGGCTCATCGGCCTGGTCGACGTGGCCGAACTTCTCGCGACGGAGTTGGTCTCCAACGCCGTACGCCATACGAAGGGACCCGCTGCGCTACGGGTGTGCTGGTCGGCCGGCGTGCTGCGGATCGGCGCGTGGGACGCGGATCCGGCGCCGCCGGAACCGCCGAGGGCGTTGGAACAGCTCGGCGAGTCGGAGGAGGGGCGGGGGCTCGCGTTGGTGCGGGTGTGTGCCGACCTGTGGGGCTGGTATCCGCTGACCAGACAGGGGAATCGGGGGAAATTCGTCTGGTGCGAGCTGACCTCTGTCGCGTGAACGTTTTTGCCGCCGCTCGAAAGAGTGAACGTCACCCAATCGCCCGGACAGTCGAGCTTCTACTCCCTTTGGGTTGCACACATGGTCACATCAGCTCACGAGGGCATGCACCGGATCTTCCAGGAGCGGCCCGAGATCCTGGCTCCCGTGTTCGGGGTGCTCGGGGTCCCGTTATCCGCCAAGGCGACCGTGGACGCCGTCACCACGGACGTGACGGAGGCCCGGCCGCTGGAGCGGCGTGTGGACACCGTGCTGCGTATCGGCCCGTCCGACGGCGAGGACTTCCTGCTCGCCATCGAGGCGCAATCGGGCAAGGTCGCAGGCAAGGAGGCGAGTTGGGCTTACTACGTCGCCCACCTCCAGGCGAAGTACCGGCTGCCCGTGCTGCTTCTCGTGGTCTGTCAGGACAGGGCCACTGCCAAGTGGGCGGCCGGGCCCTTCGACTGCGGCACCCGCGGCTGGACGGCTCAGCGGACGTATCCGCTGGTCGCCGGGCCGGACAACCTGCCGGTGATCACCGACGCCAGGACGGCGGCGAAGAACCTCCCACTGGCCGTACTCTCCGCCTTGGCACACGCCCGCGGCGCCGCCTGTGAGGCCATACTGAAGGCGATCATTACCGCCCTTCAGGAACTCGAGGAATCGGATCCCGAGACAGCTGGGTACTTCTTCGAGTTCCTGGAAATCAACCTGGGTAGCACCCCAGCTGGAGAGAAACTGAGGGAAATCATGTCGTTTGTCAGCTACTTCCCCGGCCGTGGGACGGTCCGTGAGACGGCCTACCTGGAGGGCAAGGCAGAGGGCAAGGCAGAAGGCGAGGCAGAAGGCGAGGCCAAGGGGATCTTGTTCGTGCTGGAGGTGCGCGGCATCCCCGTATCGGACAGTGTGCGCGAGCGCATCACCGCCTGCACCGATCTCGACCGCGTGGACGCCTGGCTGGAGCGCTCCCGCACCGTCGAGCGGGCCGAGGACCTGTTCGTCGAGGACCCGGAGGCTCCGGGGACCAGTCCGGAACGGGCCTGACGGTGGCTGACCCGCAAGGCGACCCGCAAGGCGACCAGCAAGGCAGGCCACAGGACGGGCCGCCGGAGTTGCTCGATCTCTACCGGTTCTCGACCACGTGCCTTGCGTTGGGCATCCCCGAGGACAGGGTGGCCGGTGACTTCCTGTTCGGGCTGGAGGGACTCAGGCAGCGCGGAATTCTCCGCGTTGAGGACCTGGCGCGGGTGCGCGCCGAAGCGGTGGGGGAGGGCGAGGCACCCGCGCAGTGGGCCGCAGGCTTCGCTGCCGGGTATCTCTCGGCCTGGGCGGCAGCGGTACTGCGTGTTCTGGACACGCGCGATGTCGGGTTCTCCAAGGAACTCCACCGCGGCGTCAATCTGTGCCACGACGCGGATCTGCTGACCCGCTTCCTGGATCGTGCCCTCACCGCGACACATCAGGCCGATCTGGTCACGGGGGAGACGAGTCCGCGGTCGGCGGGCAGATCGTAGAGTGCCCGGATGAGCATCATCGGGGTCGGTATCGACGTAGCCGCGATCGATCGTTTCGAGGCGTCGCTGAAGCGGACGCCTGGGATGGCCAAGCGGCTGTTCATGGAGAGCGAGTTGCTGCTGCCCAGCGGGGAGCGGCGGCATGTCGCCTCGCTCGCCGCGCGGTTCGCCGCCAAGGAGGCCCTGGCCAAAGCGCTGGGCGCCCCGGCTGGCCTGCACTGGACCGACGCCGAGGTCTACGTCGAGGACAGCGGGCAGCCACGGTTGCGGGTGACCGGTACGGTCGCCGCCCGCGCGGCTGAACTCGGGGTGCGGTCCTGGCACGTGTCGCTCAGCCATGACGCGGGGGTGGCGTCGGCGGTGGTGATCGCGGAGGGGTGACGGTGGGTGCGGCGGGCGGAGTGGGCCGGTGTTGGTGGCCCGCCGCTCACGCGGCCTTGTCCCACTCCGCGTAGACCTCCTCGTCGGTCCACGGGTCGTCGTCGCCGCCGACGGGTCGGCCCACGGACTTCTCGCGGGCGCGCAGCAGCGCCCAGGCGAGAGCGGACGCGCACGTGGCGTACCAGGGCACCGGCCAGAGGGTCCCCCACCAGGGGGTGTGCGGGGCGACGGTGCTGTCGGCGGCTGCTGTGGCCATGCCGGCGCCCAGGCTCCAGCACAGCAGGCGTCCGGCGTAGCGGACGGCTCGGGTCAGGGGGCCGACGGGTCTGTCCGGTCTGTCCGGATCGGTCATCGCGGGAAAGTCCTCCACGGAATGGGCGACGGCCGCGGCTGCGCTCGCCGAACGCCATAAGTGTGCGTTTCGTGAAGCTCCCTGCCCAGGGGTCTTTTGCGACGCACGGGGCATCTGAGACAGCCTCAGGTCCGGGCATATGCCAACAAGTGTGCGCTTACCCCAGGTAAGCGCTTCACTTCTGAGGGCGGAACGGTGATGAATATGGCCGGAAGTTATCGGGCGAGGATCGCGTTCGGCGTCCTGACCTGGAAGGAATTGAACTTTTGGACATCTCTACTGCTCGGCGACTGTCAGCTAGCTGACTGGAATTGATCATTCCTCACCGGCATGGAAGGTGTGGATCCGTATGTGTCCGGTTATTCACCAGTAAAGCGGTAGGGCTGATTCCGGCTGGCGCGCGGAATGGTTTCAAGGGCATGGCGGACCCATTCGTGTGCTTCTCGGGACAGCTTGTGGGGCACTTGTGACCGTTGGGGTCGCTGGTTCTGGCTTCCCGTGGGGGAAGCGGACGCGTTCGTGTGCCGCACGCACCCCGTCTCGGCGTGCCCGGGGCTCTACTCGCACAACGCCGACGGCGAAGTGATGCCGTATTGGGTCCTTCGCGTGCTGCGGGAGTTCTGCGGCAGACTCGATCCATGCGTACTGCGTACAGCGTGGAGACGGTAAGGGCGGCCGAGCGGGAGCTGATGGCACGGCTTCCGGACGGGGCGTTGATGCAGCGGGCGGCGGCCGGGCTCGCCGCCGCCTGCGCGGACCTGCTCGGGCGGGTGTACGGCAGCCGGGTCGTGCTGCTGGTCGGCAGTGGCGACAACGGGGGTGACGCGTTGTACGCCGGGGCCCGGCTGGCCCGGCGCGGGGCCGGTGTCACAGCGGTACTGCTCGCTCCCGAACGGGCCCATGCGGAGGGGCTCGTGGCACTGCGGCGGGCCGGGGGCCGGGCGGTGGCTCCGGGCGCCGCCGAGGACCTCATCGCGCGGGCCGACCTCGTCGTCGACGGCATCGTCGGGATCGGAGGCAAGGGCGGACTGCGGCCGGACGCCGTGCCGCTCGCCGCCGCCGCGGAGCGGTCCCGGGCCGCCGTCGTCGCCGTCGACCTGCCGAGCGGGGTCGATGCCGAGACGGGGCAGGTGAACGGGGCGGCCGTACGGGCCGACCTGACCGTCACCTTCGGGACGCACAAGCCGGGGCTGCTGGTCGATCCGGCGCGGGAGTACGCCGGGTCGGTGCGGCTTGTCGACATCGGGCTGGAGCTGCCGGACGAGGCCGATCTGGAGGCCCTGCAGCACGCGGACGTGGCGCGGCTGTTGCCGGTGCCGGGGGCGGAGAGCGACAAGTACCGGCGGGGCGTGGTCGGGATCGCCGCCGGGTCCGCGCGGTATCCCGGGGCCGCCGTGCTCGCCGTCTCCGGGGCGCTGCGGGGCGGCGCCGGGGCCGTGCGGTACGTGGGGCCCGCCGGGGACGCGGTGATCGCCCGCTTTCCCGAGACGCTGGTGTCGGACCAGGGGCCGAAGAAGGCGGGGCGCGTGCAGGCGTGGGTCGTCGGACCGGGCGCCGGGGACGACGCCGTCACGGTGGCGGAGGTGCTGGCGGCGGACGTACCCGTACTGATCGACGCGGACGGGCTGCGGTTGGCGGATGTGGACGCGGTGCGGGACCGTACCGCGCCCACCCTCATGACCCCGCACGCCGGAGAGGCCGCCGCGCTGCTCGGGGTGGCGCGGGAGGAGGTCGAGGGGGCTCGGCTGAGTTCGGCGCGGGAGCTGGCGGGGCGGTACGGGGCGACCGTACTGCTGAAGGGATCGACGACGTTGGTGGCCGACTCGGCGGGCGGGGCGGTGCGGGTGAACGCGACGGGCACGTCCTGGCTCGCCACCGCCGGAAGCGGTGACGTGCTGTCGGGGCTGACGGGCTCGCTGCTGGCGGCGGGGCTGTCCGCGAGGGACGCGGGGAGCGTCGGGGCGTATCTGCACGGGCTGGCCGGGAGGCTCGCGGCGGACGGGGCGCCGGTGGGGGCGCATGACGTGGCGGAGGCGGTGGTGCGGGCGTGGCGGGACGTACGGCGGTGAGCGGGACGGCAGGGTGGGACGGCAGGGTGGGACGGCAGGGTGGGACGGCCTGAGGCTGGGTGAGCCTTACTCGTCCGTACCACCTCCGTACCCGAGTGCCGGCCGCGCCCAGACGTATCTCGGGCAGACGTATCTGGGGCAGACGTACCTCGGGTAGGCGAATCGCCGACGGACGCATCTCGGGCAGGCGGGCGTCCGCCAGACGGGTTACCGCCCGCACCCGGTCCTGAGATCGCCCCCGGCCCACAGACCGCACTCGCCCCCGGCGGCGCCGCCGAGCCCGTGTCAGCCCTGGCGGGGGGCTGGGGCGTAGCCGTCCGGAGGCTTTGTTCCACCCCTCTGAGACACTTGGTGCGCGATGAGTGAGACAGCAGCCCAGCCGAGCGCGCCCCCGCGCGCTCGCGCCGAGATCGATCTGGCCGCCCTGCGGGCCAATGTGCGGACCCTGCGCGCCCATGCGCCGGGCGCGGCCCTGATGGCCGTGGTGAAGTCCGACGCGTACGGCCACGGGGCGGTTCCGTGTGCCCGCGCGGCGGTCGAGGCGGGGGCGCGCTGGCTGGGCACGGCCACCCCCGAGGAGGCCCTCGCGCTGCGCGCCGCCGGACTGACCGGGCGGATCATGTGCTGGCTGTGGACGCCCGGCGGACCCTGGCGGGAGGCCATCGAGGCGGACCTCGATGTCTCGGTCAGCGCCCTGTGGGCCCTCGCGGAGGTCACCGAGGCCGCCCGGGCCGCCCGTGTCTCCGCGCGCGTGCAGCTCAAGGCCGACACCGGGCTGGGCCGGAACGGGTGTCAGCCCGGCGAGGACTGGGCCGAGTTGGTCGGCGCCGCGCTGCGCGCCGAGGCCGAAGGGCTGGTCCGCGTCACCGGGCTCTGGTCGCACTTCGCCTGCGCCGACGAGCCCGGGCATCCCTCCATCGCCGCCCAGCTCACCCGTTTCCGGGAGATGGTGGCGTACGCCGAGGGGCAGGGCGTACGGCCCGAGGTGCGGCACATCGCCAACTCGCCCGCCACGCTCACGCTGCCCGAGTCCCACTTCGACCTCGTCCGGGCCGGGATCGCGCTCTACGGCATCTCTCCGAGCCCCGAGGTCGGCCACCCGGCCGACTTCGGGCTGCGTCCGGTGATGACGCTGTGCGCCTCCATCGCGCTGGTGAAGCGCGTTCCGGGGGGTCATGGCGTCAGCTACGGGCATCATTACGTCACCCCGGGCGAGACGACCCTCGGCCTGGTGCCCGTCGGCTATGCGGACGGCATCCCCCGGCACGCCTCCGGGACCGGCCCGGTGCTGGTCGACGGCAAGTGGAGGACCGTGGCCGGCCGGATCGCGATGGACCAGTTCGTCGTCGATCTGGGCGGTGACACGCCCGAGACCGGCACGCAGGCCGTGCTGTTCGGGCCCGGCGACCGCGGTGAACCCACCGCCGAGGACTGGGCGCAGGCCGCGGGAACGATTGCTTACGAGATCGTCACCCGGATCGGAACACGTGTTCCCCGCGTCTATGTGAACGAGGAACAAACGGGGTAAGCGCACAGGGCGATGAAGAACAGCAAGCCCGGCGTTGTAGCAAACAGCCACAGGAAACGGCCGTAACAAGCGGCCGTAGGAACCACCTGCATCACCCGACCCAGCGAATCCAGTAGTCCGGCGAAGAGGAGCGGTACGTGAGCGAGAGCAGCGCGGAGGCGGTCGTGGAAGCAGCCGCGGCCGTCGCCTCCGCCGCGGGGGCGGCCGCCGGGTGGCGCCGGGCGACCGGCATCGCGGGCGCCGCGATAGGGGTGGTCGCCGCGGGCGCCGCCGCGGGTGTCGCCATCGAGCGGCTCACCGTCGGCCGTGGAATGCGCCGCAAGGCCCGGCTCGCGCTGGACTCGACAGGGCCGTACGGCTCCCTGCGCGGCACGCCCGGCAAGGCGTACGCCGACGACGGCACCGAGCTGTACTACGAGGTCGACGACGTGGAGCCGGAGGGCGGCCCGGAACCCCGGCGGCGCCGGCTCTTCGGGGGCAAGGCACCGGCTCCGGTGACCGTCGTCTTCAGCCACGGCTACTGCCTCAGCCAGGACTCCTGGCACTTCCAGCGGGCGGCGCTCAGGGGTGTCGTACGGACCGTGCACTGGGACCAGCGCAGCCACGGGCGGTCCGGGCGGGGCGTGGCCCAGACGCAGGAGGGGGCGCCGATCACCATCGAGCAGCTCGGACGGGACCTCAAGGCCGTCATCGACGCGGCCGCGCCGGAGGGGCCGATCGTGCTGGTCGGGCACTCCATGGGCGGGATGACCGTCATGGCCCTGGCCGACGCGCATCCCGAGCTGATCCGTGACCGGGTGGTGGCGGTGGGCCTGGTCGGGAGCTCGTCCGGGCGGCTCGGCGAGGTCAACTTCGGGCTGCCCGTGGCCGGCGTCAACGTCGTACGGCGGGTGCTGCCCGGCGTACTGAAGGCGCTGGGACAGCAGGCGGCCCTGGTGGAGAAGGGGCGCCGGGCCACGGCCGACCTGTTCGCCGGGATCATCAAGCGGTACTCCTTCGCCTCCCGGGACGTCGACCCGGCCATCGTCCGGTTCGCCGAGCGGATGATCGAAGGCACACCGATCGACGTGGTCGCCGAGTACTACCCGGCGTTCAACGACCACGACAAGACCGAGGCGCTCGCCCTCTTCAGGGACATGCCGGTGCTCGTGCTGGCCGGGGTCCAGGACCTCGTCACGCCCAGTGAGCACAGCGAGGCCATCGCCGACCTGCTGCCGGACGCCGAACTGGTCCTCGTACCGGACGCCGGGCACCTGGTGATCCTGGAACACCCGGAAGTGGTCACCGACCGCCTCGCCGACCTGCTCACCCGTGCGGGTGCGGTCCCGGCAGGAGCTACCGTAAGCACCTATGGAAGCACCAACGGCGCCGCAGGACCCGGTAAAGACCGAGCTGACCGTCACCTCTCCCGAACAGATGCGGGAGCTGGGCCGGAGGCTCGCGAAACTGCTGCGCGCGGGCGACCTCGTGATGCTCACCGGGGAGCTCGGCGCCGGCAAGACGACGCTGACCCGGGGGCTGGGTGAGGGGCTCGGGATCCGGGGTGCGGTCACCTCCCCGACCTTCGTGATCGCCCGGGTGCACCCGCCCCTGGGCGACGGTCCCCCCCTCGTGCACGTCGACGCGTACCGGCTGGCCGGCGGCCTCGACGACATGGAGGACCTCGACCTCGACGTCTCGCTGCCCGAGTCGGTGATCGTCGTGGAGTGGGGCGAGGGCAAGGTCGAGGAGCTGACCGACGACCGGTTGCAGGTCGTCGTGCACCGGGCCGTGGGGGACACGACCGACGAGGTACGGCACGTGACCCTGACCGGACTCGGCGAGCGCTGGGCGACGGTGGACCTGGGAGCGCTGTCCGCGTGAGCGTCCGTGGAGCCGTGGAGCCGTGGAGCCGCGTGTGATGTCCGCGTGAGCGTCGGTGGATGAGGGTCGTTGATGAGGGTCGCTGCTTGAGTGACGGCCGGCCTCATGAATGTTCCGCGTTGTTCCGACAAGACGTCGGCAAGATGTTGCGCTCGGCCTCTTGTGCGTGGTCACATGGTACCCAGTTCGTGGTTAGGTCTACCTAACTACGCCCGCCCCCGAACTTACAGGAGGCGTCCATGTCGGTCACCGAGAACAAGCCGCAGCAGCAGCCGCCGCCGGAGCTGCGGGCGCAGCCGTACGGGGCCGTCGCCGGTGTGTCCATGCGCGACCTGCTCGCGTCCTGCGCCGCCGCGCACGAGATCTCGACCCCGCCGCGCGTGCCTGACCCGGGGCTCTCGCGGCGGCCCGCCGAGCACCGCAAAGCCGCCTGAGCGGTCCGTTGGAAGCCCGCAGTCCATCTGCGGATGCGTCTACAGCCACACCGCGGAGAACAGAGCTAGCCGATCACGACGACCTTCGCTCCGACCGTCGCGAACCGCCACATCGCGTCGCCGTCCGCGCGGGACTCGCGGACGCCGCCCGTCCGTACGCTCGGATCGGCGGGAGAGGCCGCGGCGTCCACCGCCGCGCTGAAGCCGACGGGCAGGCCGTCCACGTCGGTGAAAAGGACGACGTGCTCGATGGGGGCGCCGTCGGTGCCGGTGACCGAGCCGAGGCGGGACGTGACCTCGTAGGTACCCGGCGCCGGGTCGATGCTTCCCGGAGCGACCGTGAAGGTGCGTCGGACCGTGTTGCCCCGGCCCACCAGCCAGACCCGGTCGCCGCCCAGCGCGTACACGACCCGCTCGCCCGCGCCGGAGACGGCGGGCAGGGCCGCCCGATCCCGCTCGGCCCGCGACGGCTTCGCGGCAGCCCCCGGGGGCGAACCGCTCGCGCCGGGTGTGCCGAGGCCGGCGGGGACGTCCGCGGAGGTCTGGTAGCCGAGGAAGCCGACGCCCGCGAGGGCCGCCGCGGTGAGCCCGGCCACGAATCCGGCGCTGCTGCTGGTCACACTCGTCCACCTCCGTGTCGTAGGTCGTCGTACGCCGTCGTTACGTCGCCATACGTCGCTGTACGTCGTCGTACGTCGTCGTACGTCGTCGTACGTCGTCGTACGTCGTCGTACGTCGTCGTACGTCGTCGTACGTCGTCGTACGTCGTCGTACCTCGCCGTACCTCGTGTCTGGCGGCGAAGGTAGCAGCCGGTGACCGTCCGACCTCGCCGTCCGACACGAGCCCGTGGGAGCCGTAGGCTGTTTGCGTGCTCTTGCTCGCTCTGGATACCGCCACCCCCGCTGTCACCGTCGCGCTGCACGACGGCGGGGACGTCATCGCCTCGTCGAGTCAGGTGGACGCGCGCCGGCACGGGGAACTGCTGCTGCCGGCCGTGGACCGGGTGCTCGCCGAGGCCGGTCTGCGGCTCGACGCCGTCACCGGGATCGTCGTCGGCGTCGGCCCCGGTCCCTACACCGGGCTGCGCGTCGGTCTGATGACCGCCGACACCTTCGGGCTCGCGCTCGGCGTCCCCGTGCACGGTGTGTGCACCTTGGACGGTCTCGCCTACGCGGCCGACATCGAGGAGGGCCCCTTCGTCGTGGCGACGGACGCCCGGCGCAAGGAGGTCTACTGGGCCACGTACGCCGACTCCCGTACGCGCCTGACCGACCCCGCCGTCGACCGGCCCGCCGACATCGCCGAGCGGGTGGCCGGACTGCCGGCCGTGGGCGCGGGCGCGCTGCTGTACCCGGACACCTTCCCGAGCGCCCATGAGCCCGAGCACGCGTCGGCGGCGGCGCTCGCCGCGCTGGCCGCCGAGCGGCTGGCCGCAGGCGAGGAACTCCCGGCTCCCCGGCCGATGTACCTGCGCCGGCCCGACGCCCAGGTCCCCAAGAACTACAAGGTGGTCACCCCCAAGTGACCCCTCAAGAGACCCCTCAAGAGACCTCCCAAGAGACCCCCGGGGTGACCGGATCGACCGTGAGCCCTCGGCTGCGTGAGATGCGCTGGTGGGACATCGACCCCGTGCTGGAACTGGAGCGGGACCTCTTCCCCGAGGACGCCTGGTCCCGCGGGATGTTCTGGTCCGAACTGGCGCACTCCCGCGGCGCAGAGGCGAACCGGCGGTACGTGGTCGCCGAGACCGCCGACGGGAGGATCGTCGGATACGCGGGCCTGGCCTCCGCCGGCGAGCTCGCCGACGTACAAACGATCGCCGTCGCCCGCGACCACCAGGGCACGGGTCTCGGCAGCCGGCTGCTGACCGAGCTGCTGCGGGCCGCCGGCGCCTTCGAGTGCGCCGAGGTGATGCTGGAGTGCCGGGTCGACAACGTCCGCGCGCAGAAGCTGTACGAGCGCTTCGGCTTCGAGGCCATCGGGTTCCGGCGCGGCTACTACCAGCCGGGGAACGTGGACGCCCTGGTGATGCGACTGACCGACCCTTCCACCTCCGTGAACGGCGTACAAGGAACCGAGACCCATGGCTGACGAACCCCTCGTCCTCGGCATCGAGACCTCCTGTGACGAGACCGGCGTCGGCATCGTCCGCGGCACCACCCTGCTGGCCGATGCCATCGCGTCCAGCGTCGACGAGCATGCCCGCTTCGGCGGGGTCGTGCCGGAGGTCGCGAGCCGCGCCCACCTGGAGGCGATGGTGCCGACCATCGACCGCGCGCTGAAGGAGGCGGGGGTGAGCGCGCGGGACCTCGACGGCATCGCGGTCACCGCCGGCCCGGGGCTCGCCGGGGCGCTGCTCGTCGGCGTCTCCGCGGCGAAGGCGTACGCATACGCGCTCGGCAAGCCGCTCTACGGCGTCAACCACCTCGCCTCCCACATCTGCGTGGACCAGCTGGAGCACGGTGCCCTGCCGGAGCCGACGATGGCCCTGCTGGTGTCCGGCGGCCACTCCTCGCTGCTGCTGTCGAGCGACATCACCTCGGACGTACGCCCGATGGGCGCGACCATCGACGACGCGGCCGGCGAGGCCTTCGACAAGATCGCCCGCGTGCTGAACCTCGGCTTCCCCGGCGGCCCCGTCATCGACCGGTACGCGAAGGAGGGAGACCCGCGGGCCATCGCGTTCCCGCGCGGACTGACCGGGCCGCGTGACGCGGCGTACGACTTCTCCTTCTCCGGGCTGAAGACGGCCGTCGCGCGCTGGATCGAGGCCAGGCGGGCCGCGGGGGAGGACGTACCGGTGCGGGACGTGGCGGCGTCCTTCCAGGAGGCGGTCGTGGACGTGCTGACCCGCAAGGCGGTCAGGGCCTGTCGCGACGAGGGCGTGGACCACCTGATGATCGGCGGCGGTGTGGCCGCCAACTCGCGGCTGCGGGTGCTGGCCCAGGAGCGCTGCGAGGCCGCCGGGATCCGGCTGCGGGTGCCCCGGCCCAAGCTGTGCACCGACAACGGGGCGATGGTGGCCGCGCTGGGCGCGGAGATGGTGGCACGCAACCGGGTGCCGTCCAGCTGGGACCTCTCGGCGGACTCCTCGCTGCCGGTGACGGACCCTCATGTGCCCGGCCACGACCATGTGCACGAGGTCGGCAAGGAGAACCTCTACTCGTGACGGTCGCGTTGATGTGGGAGGCCCGGGCGGTCGACGGGCGGGGCGAGCAACTGCTGGCCTGGGCGCGGGAGCAGGACCTCGCCCAGGAGCCGCTGCGCCGGGAGACCTTCCGGGCGCCGGGGGACCGGGTGCTGGTCATCACGTGGTGGGATACGGCGTACGACGCCGAGCTACCCGAACTGCCGGAGCCGGACGGAGAGTTGGTCAGGCGGTCGGTGCATCGGTGGCGGTTCGAGTCGGTGACGGCGGGCTGACCGGGGAGTATGCGAGCTTCCACGGTTCGTCCTCTGCTTGAAGTGGCCACGCCACAGCAGGACCCCGTGCGGGATCACCCCACGCCCGACACCTCCGTCTGTACAGCCGAAACATTCGGATGTGTTCGGCGGAGTTCGGTGGCGTCCAGTGCCGTCCAGCGGCATCCAGTGGCTTCGGGTGGCTTCCGGAGGTTTCAGCCGGCTTCCGGAACGATGAGAATTTCCAAAGAAATGCACCTCACACCCCGAGCCCTAACATTCTCCTAATAATTCGGACTTACGTTCGTCGCGTGACCGGACATGACGAGAACGGCGACGAGGGCAGACGGCGGAGCCGGCGGTCGACAGCGCTCAAGGTCGCCGGTGTCACCCTCGCGGGCGCGCTGGTGCTCGGCATCGCGGCGGCGGGCTGGGCGTACTGGCATCTCAACAGCAACATCAAGAGCGTGGACATCAACAGCGCGCTCGGCGACGACCGCCCGCCCAGGGCGCTGACCACCCCGTCCCCGTCCGGTACCGTCGCAGCCTCGCCGCTGCCCACCGGCTCCCTGAACATCCTGGTCCTCGGCTCGGACTCGCGCAGCGGCAGGGAGAACCAGGAACTCGGCGGCGGGAGCAGCGAGGGCGCCCGGTCCGACACGGCGATGGTCGTCCACCTCGACGCCGGCCGGACGAGGGCAACCGTGGTCAGCATTCCGCGCGACACGCTCGTCACCCGGCCCTCGTGTCCGCCGGCCTCGGGCGGTTCCTCGGGCGGTTCCACGGGCGTCGGGTACGGCGCGATGTTCAACAGCGCGTACTCGGTGGGCGGGGCCGTGTGCGCGGTCAAGACGGTCGAGTCGATCACCGGCATCCGCATGGACCACTACGTCGAGATCGACTTCACGGGCTTCGCGAAGCTCGTCGACGCCCTCGGTGGGGTCACCGTCACCACGGACGAGGACATCGAAGACGACGACAGCCACCTGAAGCTGAAGGCCGGTACCCACGACCTCGACGGCGTCCAGGCCCTCGCCCTGGCCCGCACCCGGCACGGCATCGGCGACGGCAGCGACCTCGGCCGCATAGGTCTCCAGCAGAAGCTGGTGAAGGCCCTGCTGGAACGGATCTCCTCGACGAACCTGCTCTCCGAGCCCACCAGGCTGTACAGCGTGACCGACGCGATCACCGGCAGCCTCACCACCGACACCGGCCTCGACTCGCTCACCGAGCTGATGCGGCTCGGCGAGAGCCTGCGGGGCCTGTCGTCCAGCCAGGTGAAGACGGTGACGATGCCGGTCGTGACCGCGCCCTCGGATCCCAACCGGGTGGTCGCCGAGGAGCCGCCGGCGAGCGAACTGTGGGCGTCGCTGCGCTGAGGTACGCACGGCCACAACGGCTCCGACCCGCTCTCACCTGCGGAAACAGGTCCGCGGAAAAAACTTCGGGGAATTTCGGCTCGGGTGTCGATCCGCGTGTCTCCCGTTCGACGCAGGGGTGAGAGGCCGGGAAGAGCCGGGCCTCCGGACCCGAAGGAGTCACCATGCCGCGCTACCTCTCGCTCGTGCAGATCGACGAGAAGACCGCGCCCGCCGAGGGCCCCAGTCCTGAGCTGATGCAGCGGATGGGCGAGCTGATCGAGGAGGTCACCAAGGCCGGCGTGATGCTCGACACCCAGGGGCTGACGCCGTCCGCGCAGGGCACCCGGGTGCGCTGGGAGGGCGGGGAGCTGTCCGTCACCGACGGGCCGTTCACCGAGGCCAAGGAGGTCGTCGGCGGCTACGCGATCATGCAGTGCAAGGACCAGACCGAGGCCGTCGAGTGGGCCAAGCGGTTCCTGAAGGTGCACGAGGAGCACTGGACGGTGACCTGCGAGGTGCGGGAGATCGCGGAAGGCTGAGATCGCGGAGGACTGAGGGCCTGCCCGGGCCTGGCGGCTTGGCCGGGCGCCGCAACCGGTGTCGAATGGAGGGCTGTGAGCTCACAGCCCTCCGCCGACCCGCGCGGCACCATCGAGACCGTCTTCCGCATGGAGTCCCCGCGCATCATCGCCGGCGTCGCCCGTCTCGTCCGGGACATCGGCATCGCCGAGGAACTGGCCCAGGACGCGCTGGTCGCGGCCCTGGAGCAGTGGCCGCGGGAGGGCGTCCCCGACAACCCGGGCGCCTGGCTCACGGCCACCGCCCGGCGCCGCGCCGTCGACCTGATCCGCCGCCGGGAGAACTACGTCCGCAAGCTGGCCGAGATCGGCCGGGACCTGTCGCACGCGGCACCGCCTGAGGAACCCGAGCAGTTCGCCGATCCCGACGACATCGACGACGACCTGCTCCGCCTGGTCTTCACCGCCTGCCACCCGGTGCTGTCCGCCGAGGCCCGCACCGCCCTCACCCTGCGGCTGCTGGGCGGCCTGACCACGGCCGAGATCGCCCGCGCGTTCCTGGTGCCGGAGGCGACGGTCGCGCAGCGCATCGTCCGGGCCAAGCGCACGCTCGCCACGAAGAACGTCGCCTTCGAGGTGCCGTACGGCCCCGACCGCGAGGCCCGCCTCGGCTCCGTCCTCGACGTCATCTACCTGATCTACAACGAGGGGTACGCGGCCACGGCCGGCGACGACTGGCTGCGCCCGGGCCTGTGCGAGGACGCTCTGCGGCTGGCCCGGGTGCTGTCCGGTCTGATGCCGAAGGAACCGGAGGTCCACGGCCTGACCGCGCTGCTGGAGTTCCAGACGTCCCGCGCGGCCGCCCGCACCGGCGCGTCCGGAGAGCCGGTGCTCCTCAAGGACCAGCAGCGCAGCCGCTGGAACCGTATGCTCATCGCCCGCGGCATCACCGCCCTCGGCCGGGCCGACACCACCGGCGCCCCGGGCCCGTACGCCCTCCAGGCAGCCATCGCCGCCTGCCACGCGATGGCGTACTCCTACGAGGAGACCGACTGGCAGACGATCTCCACGCTCTACGCCCTGCTCGCCGCCCGGGTCGCCTCCCCGGTCGTCGAACTCAACCGCGCGGTCGCCGTGTCGATGGCGGACGGGCCGGGCCCGGCGCTGGAGATCGTCGACGCCCTGGCCACCGAACCGGCCCTGCGGGACTACCACTTGCTGCCGAGCGTGCGGGGCGATCTCCTGATGCGTCTTGGCCGTACGGCTCAGGCGCGGGCGGAGTTCGTACGGGCGGCGGAGCTGACCCACAACACACGGGAACGGGAACTGCTGCTGAGACGGGCGGCCGAGGCTGAGGCCTCCTGAATCAGGCGGGGTGTCCGAGGAGCATGGTCGGCGCCCCGGCGACCCGCGTCATGAACACGGTCGCCGAGTTCGGACCGCGTTGCTTGGGGAGGGCCTTCCGGCGCAGCTCCTCCGGCTCCACCGCCGACCCGCGCTTCTTCACGGTCAGGATGCCGATCTCGCGTTCCCGCAGCAGAGCCTTCAACTTCTTGACACTGAAGGGGAGTTGGTCGGTGATCTCGTACGCGGAGGCATACGGGGTCACGTGCCGCTCGTCAGCCGTGAGGTAGGCGATCGTGGCGTCGAGCAGCCCGCCGTCGAGCTGTTCGGCGACCTCGGCGACCAGGTGGGCGCGGATGACGGCGCCGTCGGGCTCGTACAGGTACCGGCCGACCGGGCGGACGTCGGGGTCGGGCAGACCTCGGGAGAGCAGCGTGCGCGGTCCCGGCAGCAGCGTGGCCCGGACGGCGCCCGGCTCCGTGCCGAACCACAGCACGGCCTCCTTGACGTCCCCGCCGTCCGAGACCCACTCGGCCTCCGCCTCGGCGGGGACGGCCTCGTGCGGGATGCCCGGGGCGACCTTCAGGGCCGCGTGTGGGGCGCTGAGGGCGGCCCGGACGGCCCACGACAGGGGCGGCGAGTACGCCTCCGGATCGAAGATCCGGCCTCTGCCACCCCGCCGCGCCGGGTCGACGAACACGGCGTCGTACGAGGCCGTGTCCACCTCCGTGACATCCGCCTCCCGCACCTCGACCAGGTCGGTGAGGCCCAGCGCCTCGGCGTTCGCCCGGGCCGCCCCGGCCGTCACCGGGTCGCGGTCCACGGCGAGCACCCTGATCCCCGCCCGGGCGAGCGCGATCGCGTCGCCGCCGATCCCGCAGCACAGGTCGGCCACGGAGGTCACGCCGAGTGCCTTGAGCCGCTCGGCGCGGTATGTCGCCACGCTCGTCCGGGTCGACTGCTCGACCCCGTGGGGCGTGAAGAACATCCGCCCGGCGTCCTCGGCCCCGAACTTCACCGCCGCCCGCTGCCGCAGCCGGGCCTGCCCGAGCGCCGCCGACACCAGTGCGGCCGGGTGCTCACGGCGTAGCCGGGTGGCGACGGTGAGTTCGTCGGCGGGGACGGTGCCGCGCACTTCGTGGAGGAGGGCGCGGCCCTCGGGGGTGAGGAGGAGGGCGAGGTCGTTCACCGGATCATTGTGGGCCAGTCGGTGGACCGTCCGCCTCCGGCGGCGGTGTCACCCGGGGTTCGCCGGGGTGCTTTGCGAGGATCCGGCCCCATGGGGACAGTAGGACAAACCTACAAATTCCGGGCTCGGGTGAGTGTGCCGGGCGACATCGCCGCGCACGCCGCTGCCGTACTCACCGCTGCCGCGCACGCCACTGCCGTACTCGCCTCTGCCGTCCTCCTGCCGGGCTGTGCGCGGGACGGCGGTCCCGCCGAGATCCGGCTGAGGCGGTGGTCGCCGACGGCAGCGGTACTGGTGCCGGTGCTGGCGCCGGTGCTGGCGCCGGTGCTGGCGCTGGTGCTGGCGCTGTCCCTGCTCACCGGCTGCGCCCAGTCCGTCGACCCCATCGAACGGCTGGGCAGGAAGGCGGCCCAGCGGGTGGGCTCGCGCGGGCCGTCCGGGGCGGGGAAGCCCGTGTACCGCCGCTGGGGCCTGGCCGCCCCCCTGCCGCCCGCGCCGAAGCCGCCGGCCCGTCCACCAGCCGCCCGGACGGCGGGCCCGGGCCTGCCGCCGGCCGTGCGCCGCGTCCGCACCACCGACAAGGTCGTCTTCCTCACCTACGACGACGGTGCCGAGCGGGACCCCCGCTTCGTCGACCTGGTCCGTGAACTCCGGCTCCCGGTCAGCACGTTCCTCACCGACAGGGTCGTCGGACCGGGCTACGGCGACTTCGCGCGCCTCCAGTCGGTCGGCGCGAGCGTCCAGAACCACACCCTCGACCACCAGGCCCTGCGCGGCCTGCCCTACGCCGGCCAGCGCGCCGAGATCTGCGGCCAGCAGGAGAAACTCCGCTCCCGCTTCGGCCTCCGCCCCCGTCTCCTCCGCCCGCCCTACGGCACGTACGACCCGATGACCCTGCGCGCCGCCGCCGACTGCGGGCTCTCGGCGGTCGTCCTGTGGCGCGTCTCGATGGAGAGCGACGAACTGATTTTCGGCGAGGGCGGGAACCGGCTGCGCCCCGGCGACATCGTGTCGGTGGCATCGGGCGAGTGGGCGGCCCCGACCCTGCGGGAGCGGACGGTACGGCTGCTGCGGGAGATCCAGAGGAGGGGGCTGACGGTGGGAAGGCTGGAGGACTACCTGTAGTTCCGCCCCACAGACGACCTCCGCGAGCACCAGGACCGCCGGAACGCCGGCGGCGAGCCGACGGAAACCTGCGGCCGAGCCGCCGGAAACCTGCGGCCGAGCCACCGGACCACCGGCGGCGAGGCGATGGAAACCGGCGGCGAGGCGACGGAAACCTGCGGCCGAGCCACCGGACCACCGGCGGCGAGGCGACGGAATCCCACGGCCGGCCGACGAAAACCCACGGCGAGCCGAAGGAAAACCCGCCCGCCACGCCGGACGCATTGGCACTCCGCTTGACCGAGTGCTAATCGCGGTCATAGTCTCGGTTCTGGCACTCCCCCCTGGAGAGTGCCAACTAGCGACGGGCAGGTCCGGCACCCGCGACGACGGATCCACCTGGTCGCCACCTCAGACAGTCAACCCCGTGATCTCCGAAGGGGGAGGTCGGATCGTGACGACCACCAGCTCCAAGGTTGCCATCAAGCCGCTCGAGGACCGCATTGTGGTCCAGCCGCTCGACGCCGAGCAGACCACCGCCTCTGGCCTGGTCATCCCGGACACCGCGAAGGAGAAGCCCCAGGAGGGCGTCGTCCTTGCCGTGGGCCCGGGTCGCTTCGAGAACGGCGAGCGACTTCCGCTCGACGTCAAGACCGGCGACATCGTGCTGTACAGCAAGTACGGCGGCACCGAAGTGAAGTACAACGGCGAGGAGTACCTCGTCCTCTCGGCTCGCGACGTGCTCGCGATCATCGAGAAGTAGTTCACCTCGCTTCACCAGGCTTCACCCCGCTTCGCCTCACCGCGAAGCACCTTGCTTGAGCTGCGCCCCTGGCCCCCCGCGATCACTAGTGAGCCGGGTGCCAGGGGCGCGGCTAATTTCACCTAGATTTCCGAGAGGGCTCACGCTCCCATGGCGAAGATCCTGAAGTTCGACGAGGACGCCCGTCGCGCCCTCGAGCGCGGCGTCAACAAGCTTGCCGACACGGTCAAGGTGACGATCGGCCCCCGGGGCCGCAACGTCGTCATCGACAAGAAGTTCGGCGCTCCCACCATCACCAACGACGGCGTCACCATCGCCCGCGAGGTCGAGGTCGAGGACCCGTTCGAGAACCTCGGTGCCCAGCTGGTGAAGGAGGTGGCGACCAAGACCAACGACATCGCGGGTGACGGCACCACCACCGCCACCGTGCTCGCCCAGGCGCTCGTGCGTGAGGGCCTGAAGAACGTCGCCGCGGGTGCCTCCCCGGCCGCCCTGAAGAAGGGCATCGACGCCGCGGTCAAGGCTGTGTCCGAGGAACTCCTCGCGACCGCCCGGCCGATCGACGAGAAGTCCGACATCGCCGCCGTCGCCGGTCTGTCCGCCCAGGACAGCCAGGTCGGCGAGCTCATCGCCGAGGCGATGGACAAGGTCGGCAAGGACGGTGTCATCACCGTCGAGGAGTCCAACACCTTCGGTCTGGAGCTGGACTTCACCGAGGGCATGGCCTTCGACAAGGGCTACCTGTCGCCGTACTTCGTGACGGACCAGGAGCGCATGGAGGCCGTCCTGGAGGACCCGTACATCCTCATCAACCAGGGCAAGATCTCCTCCATCTCCGACCTGCTGCCGCTGCTGGAGAAGGTCATCCAGGCCAACTCCTCCAAGCCGCTGCTGATCATCGCCGAGGACCTCGAGGGCGAGGCCCTGTCGACCCTGGTCGTGAACAAGATCCGCGGCACCTTCAACGCGGTCGCGGTCAAGGCCCCCGGCTTCGGTGACCGCCGCAAGGCGATGCTGCAGGACCTGGCGGTCCTCACCGGCGCCACGGTCATCTCCGAGGAGGTCGGCCTCAAGCTCGACCAGATCGGTCTGGACGTGCTGGGCTCCGCCCGCCGTGTCACGGTCACCAAGGACGACACCACGGTCGTCGACGGCGCCGGTGACTCCAAGGACGTCCAGGGTCGCGTCGCCCAGATCAAGGCCGAGATCGAGAACACCGACTCCGACTGGGACCGCGAGAAGCTCCAGGAGCGCCTCGCGAAGCTGGCCGGCGGCGTGTGCGTGATCAAGGTCGGCGCCGCCACCGAGGTGGAGCTGAAGGAGAAGAAGCACCGTCTGGAGGACGCCATCTCCGCGACCCGCGCCGCGGTCGAGGAGGGCATCGTCTCCGGTGGTGGCTCCGCGCTGGTCCACGCCGCCAAGGTCCTCGAGGGCAACCTCGGCAAGACCGGCGACGAGGCCACCGGTGTCGCGGTCGTGCGCCGCGCGGTCGTCGAGCCGCTGCGCTGGATCGCCGAGAACGCCGGCCTGGAGGGCTACGTCATCACCTCCAAGGTCGCCGAGCTCGACAAGGGCCAGGGCTTCAACGCCGCCACCGGCGAGTACGGCGACCTGGTCAAGGCCGGCGTCATCGACCCGGTGAAGGTCACCCGCTCCGCCCTGGAGAACGCCGCATCCATCGCCTCCCTCCTGCTCACGACCGAGACCCTGGTCGTCGAGAAGAAGGAAGAGGAAGAGCCGGCCGCCGGGGGTCACTCCCACGGCCACGCCCACTGAGGCACCCGCTCGCAGAGGGGCCCCGTTCCGCACCCAGGTGCTGGAACGGGGCCCCTTCCCCTTCGCGGGTCATTCCCCGAACGCGCTCAGCTGCTCCCTTTCGCGGGTCACTCCCCGAACGCGCCCAGCTGCTCCATCAGGCCGGCCCGGTCGTACTCCCACCAGCCCTCGCAGATCTTCCCGTCCCGGAACCGGTGCCAGGTCGTCCCGGTCATGACGGCGTCCTGTCGGGTGGCCGGAATCCCCAGAAAATCGCCGGTGTGCCGGCCGGCCCAGGTCCAGCGGGTGCACACCCGGTCGTCCTGGGCGATCTGGTCGTCGACCCGGAACGCGAAGGTGAACGACCGCCGCCACCCCTCGTACTCCTCGCGCGCCCCCTCCAGCCGCAGGTCATCGGGATTGGCGGGGTTGTGGTCCACGTAGTCGACGGCGAACCGCTCGAACAGCGCCTCGGTGTCGGCCTGCCCGGCCTCCTCGAAGAACTCCCGTGCGACCACCGGGTTGAGCTGTTCGTCCCACACCACGTCCAGATCGGTGAACTCGGGCATCCCCTCGCACAGGGCGACCATGTCCCGGAAGATCCGGTCGGTCTCCGGCAGCACCGAGTTCCGCATGGCCTCCTCGTACGAGGGGAACTCCACGATCTCGATGAAGTGCGACGCGTCGGAGCGGTCCTTGCCGACCACCGCGTGCGTCGCGGTCCGCTTCCCCTTGGTCTGCTCGACCCATGTGTCCATCAACCGGTTCATCTCGTCGAACCGGTCGGTCCTGCAGTCGATGAGCTGTACGAACGTCATGACGCCGCCTCCGGCCCCCCTGGGCACGGTTCCCGTCCTGCCCATTGTCCCACCGGAGACGCCGCGCCACCCGCCCGCTACTGGGGCCCGTACTTGCGCCCCGTCTTCGAGGAGATCCCACCGAGCAGCGAGCGCGGAGTGATCTTCGCCAGACCCATCAGCGCCTTGTAGCGCGGATCCGGAATCGACAACGACTTCCCGCGCGCCAGATCCGCCAGCGCCGCCGCCACCAGCTTGTCCGCGTCCAGCCACATCCACCCCGGGATGTTGTCGGTCCCCATCCCGGCCCGCTGGTGGAACTCGGTCCGCACGAACCCCGGGCACAGCGCCATCAGCCGTACGCCGCTGCCCGCCAGGTCCCGCGCCGCCCCCTGCGTGAACTGCACGACCCACGCTTTGGAGGCCCCGTACGTCCCGCGCGGCAAGAAGGCCGCCACCGAGGCCACGTTGACCACACCCCCGCGCCCCCGCTCCCGCATCGCCCCGGACGCCGCCGACGTCAGCCGCAGCACCGCCTCGCAGTGCACCTTGAGCATGGTCAGCTCGTCGGCCATCGGCACGTCGAGGTAGCGGCCCCTGTTGCCGAAGCCGGCGTTGTTGATCAGCAGGTCGACGGAGTTCCTGCGGTCGCCGAGCCGAGCGGCCACCGCCTCGATGCCGTCGTCCGTCGCCAGGTCGGCGGTGAGGACCTCCGCCTCGATCCCGTGCCGGTCGTGCAGTTCGGTCGCCTGTTCACGCAGCCGCTTGGTGTCGCGGGCGACCAGGACGAGGTTGTGCCCGTCCGAGGCCAGCCGCCGTGCGAACGCGGCACCGATGCCCGCGGTCGATCCGGTGATGAGAGCCGTTGTCATGGCGCAAGATTAGTGACCCGGAGTGCGCGCGTCCGCTCCCTGCACAGGGCCTCCCGATGCGTGAAGGCCAGGCGAACGGCAACCGGTGAGCGAGGTCAGGAACACCCCCGCGCCAACTCCCTGAGGTGTCGATGCAGGTGACGCCTTCCGGGTCGGCCGTGTACGGCACGGCCTTCGGGCGGCCCGGATTCACCGACAGCAGCTTCATGACGGTACGGTACGCAGCGCTCGGCAAAAGCATCGACGCATTATCCGGCCCCGCCCCCAAGGCCCGCTTATACTCGACTCCGTGATCGAGGCCCGTCATCTCCGTGTGCTGCGCGCCGTCGCCGCCACCGGCTCCTTCTCGGCGGCCGGGCGGGCGCTGGGCTGCACCCAGCCCGCCGTCAGTCAGCAGATGAAGGCCCTGGAGGCATCCGTCGGCACCCCCCTGCTCATCCGCAGCGGCCGCGAGATGCGGCTGACCCAGGCCGGCGAGGCCCTGGTCCGGCACGCCGCCGGGATCCTCGCCGGGCTCACCGCGGCAGAGGAGGAGGTCGCCGCCATCGCCGGCCTGCGTGCCGGCCGGGTCCGCCTCGTCTCCTTCCCCAGCGGCAGCTCCACGCTCGTCCCCACGGCGCTGGCCGCCCTGCGTACCGAGCACCCCGGCACCCGCGTCTCGTTGGAGGAGGCCGAACCGCCCCAGTCCGTCGAACTGCTGCGCGAGGGCGACTGTGATGTGGCGCTCGCCTTCCGGTACGAGGGGGCGGCGGGCGCCGAGGAGTGGGACGACCTCGCCGTACGGCCGCTGCTGACCGACCGGCTCGTCGCCCTCGTACCCGAACGGCACCGCCTCGCACGCGCGGACTCCGTCGCCATCGGGGAACTCGCGCAGGAACCCTGGATCGCGGGCTGCCCGCGCTGCCGCGGCCAGTTGGTCGAGGTGTGCGAGGCCGCCGGTTTCACGCCCCGCATCGACTTCGCGAGCGACGACTATCCCGCGGTGGTCGGCCTGGTGGGCGCGGGTCTCGGCGTCGCCGTCCTGCCACAGCTCGCCGTCGCGTCCGTACGGCCCAGAGGCGCACGCACAGTGACACTGGAACCGCCGGTCCGGCGGGAGATCGTCGCGCTGACGCTGCCCGATCTGTCGAAGGTGCCGGCCGTGGCGGCGACGTTGGACCAACTGGCGCGGGCCGCTGCCCGAGCTGCCTGATAGGGCGGATCGAGGTGGCCCCGCGCGGTGCCGTCGCCCGGTGGCGCGGCCGAAAGCAGGGGCACGCGGCGCGTGCCCCCGTAGGAAAAACGTTCCTTCAGTTGCTCCGTGACTCTGTTCACTCGCTCGAAGGGCCGTCCCCGGCCGCGGCCGCCGCCGACACCAGCCGGTGGCGCGCCCGTCCCATGAGTTCCTCGCGCTCGTCCTCGGTCAGGCCGCCCCAGACGCCGTACGGCTCTCTCACCGCCAGCGCGTGTGCCGCGCACTGCGCGCGCACCGGGCACCTCATGCAGACCTCCTTGGCCGAGTTCTCGCGAGCGCTCCGGGCCGCACCGCGCTCACCCTCCGGATGGAAGAAGAGCGAGCTGTCCACTCCGCGACAGGCAGCCAGGAGCTGCCAGTCCCACAGGTCCGCGTTCGGTCCGGGAAGGCGGGAGAAATCTGCCATCTTGTAACCCCTTGTAGCCGATCTGGGAGGTTGTTGATCCTTGCGGCGTGCAGGACCGCACGACTCCGCACGACTGCGATCTAAGGAGATGAAAATATGACTCATTGCGAATCTAGCTTCAGACACCAGTGAATGGGAAGAAAAGGGTCCGAATGGGGCATGGGTTGTGATGAAACGTCGGGGGCGGGCCCCGCATGTCTGTCACCGTGTCCACGCCCTCACGTAGAGTGCCGAAGAGGGCGCACGGCCCCGTAACTCTTTCGAGTGACCGTCGTTGAGAGTGCGGAGGCGGTTGAAAACACAAGCGCTCGGGCAGGCGCCCGAGACGGTCGACCGCACAGGTGACGATTTCGTACCAGCCTGGAGGCTCAAGGTGACGTGCATCAGCTGCGGAGGGCGGTCATGACATCCGTCCTCGTCTGCGACGACTCCCCGCTTGCCCGAGAGGCGCTCCGCCGCGCGGTCGCGACCGTGCCCGGCGTCGAGCGCGTGACGACCGCGGCCAACGGCGAGGAAGTCCTCCGCCGCTGGGGCGCCGACCGCTCGGACCTGATTCTGATGGACGTACGCATGCCCGGTCTGGGCGGCGTGGAGACCGTCCGTCGGCTGCTGTCCGCCGATCCCGGTGCGCGCATCATCATGCTCACCGTTGCCGAGGACCTGGACGGCGTGGCCCTCGCGGTCGCCGCCGGTGCCCGCGGCTATCTGCACAAGGACGCCTCCCGCGCCGAGCTGCGGGCGACCGTCACCCAGGCCCTCGCCGACCCGACCTGGCGCCTGGCGCCGCGTCGGCTGCGCTCCGCCGAGATGGGCGCCGCGCCCACGCTCACCGCGCGCGAGATCCAGGTCCTCGAGGGCATGAGCCACGGCCGCTCCAACGCCGAGATCGGCCGCGAGCTGTTCCTGTCCGAGGACACCGTCAAGACACACGCCCGGCGGCTCTTCAAGAAACTCGGCGCCTCGGACCGGGCGCACGCCGTGGCGCTCGGGTTCCGCTGGGGCCTGGTGCGCTAGTGCCGCGACAGGCGATGTTCGCCCCGTCGCGACGCCTGGCACGCCCTCTCGCCGCACCGGGCGAAAACCCACGTACATCCAGTACGAGGGCTTCCGCCCGGCACGCCGACAGCACGCTCCCCCACTCTCGGCTGCGCTCGAGCGGGGGGACCCCCATGACGCCGCTCCTCTCGGGCAGACATTGCCTGCCGCGGCACTAGCCCTCCGCTGGTCAGGCAATCGAAAGCTGCGGGCCGTCGGTGCCTGGTCGCGCGGTTCCCCGCGCCCCTGAAAGGTGCGGTTGCGAGGCCAGTCAAGCGGCTCATTCGGCGCCCGCTGCCCGTTTCGGCGCGGATGCCGCATCCTTGAGGTGTGGAGTTCCTCGGGGACGAGTCGGTCGAGCGGAACGGGAGGGCGCAGGAGATGAGTGCCGGCGCACCTGCTCATAACGCTTCGATGCACAACGACCAGCGCGATGTCACGGATCGCCCGCCGCCAAGGCACCATGGACCGATGCGTGAGGACGAGGCGGGCACGGCCCCGGGGGCGATCGGCGGTCTCGTCCACCTCGCCGTCGACGGGGACGAGCAGGCCACGCACGACCTGCTCGCCCATGTCCATCCCCTGGCGCTGCGCTACTGCCGCACCCGTCTGTCCCGCCTCCCGGGCGACGCCCGGCACTTCGTCGAGGACCTCGCCCAGGAGGTCTGTGTCGCGGTCCTCCTGGCCCTGCCGCGCTACAAGGACACCGGCCGCCCCTTCGAGGCGTTCGTCTTCGCCATCGCCGCGCACAAGGTCGCCGACCTGCAGCGGGCGGCGATGCGGCATCCGGGGTCGACGGCGGTTCCCTCGGACGAGATGCCCGAGCGTCCGGACGACTCCCTCGGCCCGGAGGAGCGAGCCCTGCTGAGCAGCGACGCCGAATGGGCCAAGAAACTGCTGGCCAACCTCCCTGACAACCAGCGCGAACTGCTGTTGCTGCGGATCGCGGTGGGGTTGACGGCGGAGGAGACGGGCCAGATGTTGGGAATGTCACCCGGCGCGGTCCGTGTGGCGCAGCACCGTGCGCTGAGCAGGCTGCGGGCGCTCGCCGAGCAGTAGGGCCTGCGTTGAACAGGGGCTTCTTCGGTGAACGGGGGTTGCTCCGGTTCCGTACGGACATACGAAGCCCCCGGTCGGACGGGACGCTGGAATTCGGGCTCACCGCTTCCCGTTAGCATGGACATCCGCACCGATCAAGGCCATTTGGGGAAGGTGTCATGACTGCCAACGTCGACGGAGTGCCCGCCAAATTCGCGACCCTCGGGCTCACCTACGACGACGTGCTGCTGCTGCCGGGCGCATCCGAGGTGCTCCCCAACGCGGTCGACACCTCGTCCCGCATCTCCCGCAACGTCCGGGTGAACATCCCGCTGCTCTCGGCGGCGATGGACAAGGTCACCGAGTCCCGTATGGCGATCGCCATGGCCCGTCAGGGCGGCGTCGGCGTACTGCACCGCAACCTCTCCATCGAGGACCAGGTCAACCAGGTCGACCTGGTGAAGCGCTCCGAGTCCGGCATGGTCACCGACCCCATCACGGTGCACCCCGACGCGACGCTGGGCGAGGCCGACGCCCTGTGCGCGAAGTTCCGCATCAGCGGCGTACCGGTCACCGACCCGGACGGCAAGCTGCTCGGCATCGTCACCAACCGCGACATGGCCTTCGAGACCGACCGCTCCCGCCAGGTGCGCGAGGTCATGACCCCGATGCCGCTGGTCACCGGCAAGGTCGGCATCTCCGGCGGTGACGCCATGCAGCTGCTGCGCCGTCACAAGATCGAGAAGCTTCCGCTGGTCGACGAGGCGGGCGTCCTCAAGGGCCTCATCACGGTCAAGGACTTCGTCAAGGCCGAGCAGTACCCCAACGCGGCGAAGGACGCGGAGGGCCGTCTGATCGTCGGTGCCGCCGTGGGCGCCAGCCCCGAGGCGCTGGAGCGGGCCCAGGCACTGGCCGAGGCCGGGGTGGACTTCCTGGTCGTCGACACCTCGCACGGCCACAACAGCAACGCCCTGAGCTGGATGGCGAAGATCAAGTCGAGTGTCCGCGTCGACGTGATCGGCGGCAACGTCGCCACGCGCGACGGCGCCCAGGCGCTGATCGACGCCGGCGTCGACGGCATCAAGGTGGGCGTGGGCCCCGGCTCGATCTGTACCACCCGGGTGGTCGCCGGCATCGGTGTACCGCAGGTCACCGCCATCTACGAGGCCTCCCTCGCGGCCCGTCCGGCCGGTGTCCCGCTGATCGGCGACGGTGGTCTGCAGTACTCCGGCGACATCGGCAAGGCGCTCGCCGCCGGTGCCGACACGGTGATGCTGGGCAGCCTCCTCGCCGGCTGCGAGGAGTCGCCCGGCGAACTGCAGTTCATCAACGGCAAGCAGTTCAAGTCGTACCGCGGCATGGGCTCGCTCGGTGCCATGCAGTCCCGGGGCCAGGCCAGGTCGTACTCCAAGGACCGCTACTTCCAGGCCGAGGTGGCGTCCGACGACAAGCTCGTGCCCGAGGGCATCGAGGGCCAGGTGCCCTACCGCGGCCCGCTGGGCAACGTGCTGCACCAGCTCGTCGGCGGTCTGCGCCAGACCATGGGCTATGTGGGCGCGACCTCCATCGAGGAGATGGAGACCAAGGGCCGCTTCGTCCGGATCACCTCGGCGGGCCTCAAGGAGAGCCACCCGCACGACATCCAGATGACGGTAGAGGCCCCGAACTACAGCCGTAGCAAGTAGTCACCAGGTTTCCGAAGGGCGGCCCCGGGCATTCCGGGGCCGCCCTTGGCGTACCCGTGTCGTGCCCGTCGGCGATACTGGAAGACGCTGCAACGAAGAGGGAAAGGCCACAGACGTGACTGAGATCGAGATCGGGCGCGGCAAGCGCGGCCGCCGGGCGTACGCCTTCGACGACATCGCCGTCGTCCCCAGCCGCCGCACGCGGGACCCGAAGGAGGTCTCGATCACCTGGCAGATCGATGCCTACCGCTTCGAGCTGCCGTTCCTGGCCGCACCCATGGACTCCATCGTCTCCCCGGCCACCGCGATCCGTATCGGCGAGCTCGGCGGCCTCGGCGTGCTGAACCTCGAAGGCCTGTGGACGCGGTACGAGGACCCACAGCCGCTGCTCGACGAGATCGCCGAGCTGGACGTGGACGCCGCGACCCGCCGGCTCCAGGAGATCTACGCCGCTCCCATCAAGGAGGAGCTGATCGGGCAGCGCATCAAGGAGGTGCGTGACTCGGGCGTGGTCACCGCCGCCGCGCTCTCCCCGCAGCGCACGGCCCAGTTCTCCAAGGCGGTCGTGGACGCGGGCGTGGACATCTTCGTCATCCGCGGTACGACGGTCTCGGCGGAGCACGTCTCCGGTTCGCACGAGCCGCTGAACCTGAAGCAGTTCATCTACGAGCTCGACGTCCCGGTGATCGTCGGCGGCTGCGCCACGTACACCGCGGCCCTGCACCTGATGCGCACCGGAGCTGCGGGCGTCCTGGTCGGCTTCGGCGGCGGCGCGGCGCACACCACGCGCAACGTGCTGGGCATCCAGGTCCCGATGGCGACGGCGGTCGCCGACGTGGCGGCTGCCCGCCGCGACTACATGGACGAGTCCGGCGGCCGGTACGTGCACGTGATCGCGGACGGCGGTGTCGGCTGGTCCGGCGACCTGGCCAAGGCGATCGCCTGTGGCGCCGACGCGGTGATGATGGGCTCCCCGCTGGCCCGTGCGACCGACGCGCCGGGCAAGGGGCACCACTGGGGCATGGAGGCCGTCAACGATGAGCTCCCGCGCGGCAAGAAGGTCGACCTCGGCACGGTGGGCACCATCGAGGAGGTCCTCGCCGGCCCGTCCCACACGCCGGACGGCTCGATGAACTTCTTCGGGGCGCTGCGGCGGGCGATGGCGACCACCGGCTACAGCGAGCTGAAGGAGTTCCAGCGCGTCGAGGTGACGGTGGCGGACTCGGTGCATCGGCGGTAGTCCGCGTGGTTTCCGTGGGCCCGTGGTCCGCGTGGGTCCCGTAGTTCCGTAGGACGTGTAGAGGGCCGGTCGTCTCACTTGGGTGAGCGACCGGCCCCTTTCGCATGTCCGGGTGTGTCTGCGGGGGCGCGAGATGTGGGGCGGGGGCGCACGGTTGCCTTCGGGGCGAATTCGGGCTGGTCAGCGGGGTCGCGGGGGGAGCGTTCACGTCGGCGCCCCAGTTGTGTGGGGTGCCCCCTTCCAAGAACAAAGTTCCGGACCCCGGCCCTCGGGGCCCGGCCCGAGTTCCCACGTGCCGCCTACCGGGTCAATGGGTGGCGTCGTGGAAGGGGGCGCCTATGGGCCGCCACCGCAAGCCCACCCGCTGGGACCGGATCCGTCTTCGGATGGTGAAGTGCCGGAGGAGGTGGATCTTGCGGATTCACGGACGGTGAGCGGCCGCCCCCAAACACAGTAGGGGCGGACACCCGTAACCCGTCAGGAGCCGGCCGCAGTACCCGCTGCGGTGGGCTCCACTTTTTGCACGGTACCGGATCCGCCAGGGAGCGGCGCGGCACCGGATGCGGGTTCCCGTCCCCGGGGCGACGGGATCCGCACTCGTACGTTACCGATGCGAGGGAGCCCCGCGCCACCAGCCCTGGAGCCCGGGCAGTCCCGAGCGCCCCCCTCACAGCCGATGCGCCGCCCCCGTAGGCGTGGCCCCCCGCGTGTCCAGCAGCAGCTGGGCCTTCACCGACAGGCCCTGGAGGTCGTACGTGCGGTGCTGCTGGAGCAGGATCGTCAGGTCGGCGTCGGCGGCGGCCTCGTAGAGGGAGTCGGCGCGGGGGACAGGGCGGTCCAGGACGCTCCAGGACGGGATGTGCGGGTCGTGGTAGCTGATGGAGGCGCCGAGCTCCAGCAGGCGGGTCGCGATCTCCTGGGCGGGGGTGGCCTGCTGGTCGGCGAGGTCGGCCTTGTAGGTGACGCCGAGCAGCAGCACGCGGGCGCCACGCGCGGACTTGCCGTGCTCGTTGAGGAGGGCCGCCGCGCGCTGGATGACGTAACGCGGCATCCGGCTGTTGACCTGCTGGGCCAGTTCCACCATGCGCAGGGTCCGGCCGGTCCGGCCGGCCTGGTCCTGCGGGACGGCGTGGCCGCCGACGCCGGGGCCGGGGCGGAAGGCGTGGAAGCCGAACGGCTTGGTCTCCGCGCAGCGGATGACGTCCCAGAGGTCGACGCCGAGGTCGTGGCAGAGGACGGCCATCTCGTTGACGAGGGCGATGTTGACGTGCCGGAAGTTGGTCTCCAGGAGCTGCACGGTCTCCGCCTCGCGCGGTCCACGCGCGCGTACCACCTTGTCGGTGAGACGGCTGTAGAAGGCGGCGGCGGACTCGGTGCAGGCGGGGGTGAGGCCGCCGATCACCTTGGGGGTGTTGGCGGGGGTGTGGTCGCGGTTGCCGGGGTCGACCCGGCTGGGGGAGTAGGCGAGGTGGACGTCGCGGCCCGCGCGCAGACCGGAGCCCTCCTCGATGAGCGGGCGCAGGAAGTCCTCCGTGGTGCCCGGGGGCACGGGCGACTCCAGGATGACCGTGGTGTGCGGGCGCAGGTGGGCCGCCAGGGTACGGGCGGCCCCCTCCACCTGGCTCAGGTCGAGCGCGCCGTCCGCGCCGCGAGGGGTGGGCGCGCAGATGACGACGGTGCGCACCCGGCCCAGCTCGGCCGGGCTGGTGGCGTGCCGGAAGCCCCCCGAGAGCATCCGGCGCAGTTCGGCGGGGCTGAGGGAGCCGGGCTCGGGTCCGGTCCGGTATCCGAGGGTGGAGATGCCGGCGGCGACGGCGGCCTGGGCCAGGGGCAGTCCGTAGGGGCCGAGTCCGATGACGGCGAGATCTGCGGGCATGGCGTGGACCGTCCTTCCCAGTAGCCGAAGCGGGACAGGTGCGCAAGCCCAGTGGACAAGATGGGCGAGTGCAATGTCAGACTAGGAGTAAATATGACCGATATGCTGGATTGATCGCGTGTGTCTCTTCGTGGGTCTGCGCGCGTTGTTCCGCGTGTCCGTGAAGGTTGTCCACAGGCTGGGGCGAGCGATGGCTGAACTCGGGCAAGACGGTCAGAATTTGCGCATGGGGGATACGGACCGGGCCACTCCGTAGGGGTGCGACCGGCACGACCGACAGCGGGAGGCAACGGTGAGGACAGCGACACTGGGACCGGCGCAGCGCGCCGAGTCACTCGCATCAATGGCCGAGCGTGAACTGGACGTGCTGGTGGTGGGCGCGGGAGTGGTCGGCGCGGGCACCGCGCTCGACGCCGTGACCCGGGGCCTGTCCGTGGGCCTGGTCGAGGCGCGTGACTGGGCGTCCGGTACCTCCAGCAGGTCCAGCAAGCTGGTCCACGGCGGCCTGCGCTATCTGGAGATGCTCGACTTCGCCCTCGTCCGCGAGGCGCTGAAGGAACGCGGGCTGCTGCTGGAGCGCCTCGCGCCGCATCTGGTGAAGCCGGTGCCCTTCCTGTACCCGCTCCAGCACAAGGGCTGGGAGCGGCTCTACGCGGGTTCCGGCGTCGCGCTGTACGACGCGATGTCGATGGCCCGCGGGCACGGCCGGGGCCTGCCCTTGCACCGCCATCTGAGCCGCCGTCACGCCCTGCGCGTCGCGCCCGCCTTGAAGAAGGACGCGCTGGTGGGCGCGCTGCAGTACTACGACGCACAGATGGACGACGCCCGCTACGTGGCGACCCTCGTGCGCACCGCGGCGGCGTACGGCGCGAAGACCGCCAACCGCGCGCGGGTGACCGGCTTCCTGCGCGAGGGCGAGCGGGTGGTCGGAGCCCGGGTGCAGGACGTCGAGGCGGGCGGGGAGTACGAGATCCGCGCCAAACAGGTCGTCAACGCCACCGGTGTCTGGACCGACGACACTCAGGCGATGGTGGGCGAGCGCGGCCAGTTCCACGTCCGGGCGTCCAAGGGTATCCACCTGGTCGTCCCCAAGGATCGCATCAGTTCCTCGACCGGCCTGATCCTGCGCACTGAGAAGTCCGTCCTCTTCGTCATCCCGTGGGGCCGGCACTGGATCGTCGGCACGACCGACACCGACTGGGACCTCGACAAAGCCCACCCGGCCGCCTCCAGCGCCGACATCGACTATCTCCTGGAGCATGTGAACTCCGTCCTGGCGGTCCCGCTGACCAGGGACGACGTCCAGGGTGTGTACGCGGGCCTGCGTCCGCTGCTGGCCGGTGAGTCGGACGCCACCAGCAAGCTCTCGCGCGAGCACACGGTGGCGCATCCCGTGCCCGGGCTCGTGGTCGTGGCGGGCGGCAAGTACACGACCTACCGGGTGATGGCGAAGGACGCGGTGGACGAGGCGGTGCACGGCCTCGACATGCGGGTCGCCGAGTGCGTGACGGAGGACGTCCCGCTGCTGGGGGCGGAGGGCTATCGCGCCCTGTGGAACGCCCGGGCGCGGACAGCCGCCCGCACGGGCCTGCACGTCGTGCGCGTGGAGCACCTGCTGAATCGGTACGGCGCGATGACGGAGGAGGTCCTCGACCTCATAGCCGCGGACACCGCGTTGGGTGATCCGTTGCGGGGCGCCGACGACTATCTGCGCGCCGAGGTCGTGTACGCCGCCTCGCACGAGGGCGCACGGCACCTCGACGACGTACTGACCCGGCGCACCCGTATCTCCATCGAGACCTTCGACCGGGGCGTCCGCTGCGCCCGCGAGGCCGCCGAACTGATGGCGCCGGTGCTCGGTTGGGGCACCGACCAGATCGAGCGGGAGATCGAGTACTACGAGAAGCGGGTGGAGGCGGAGCGGGAGTCGCAGCGGCAGCCGGACGATCTGACGGCGGACGTGGCGCGGCTCGGGGCGCCGGACATCACGCAGTTGTAGGCACCCTCGGGGGCTCTGACTCGACATCACCCGAACGAGTGTCGGGAAGCGGGATCTTCGTTCGGAACCCGGCCGTTCTACGAGGTGCGGGGACAGCGCTCGACCGCCGAGCAGGGCGGCGGCGCTGCTCCACACCCGGGCGGCCGGGGTCACGGGAGAGGCTCGTGACCACGCTCGCCGAAGGGGCGGTTGTGCCGTGCGGATGGGGGCGTGAGTGGCCTGCGGCGGGAGGCGGGAGCGGCCCGCGGTGGGGGGCGGGGGCGGGGTGTCCCGGGCTGCGCGGTGGGCTCGGTGTCCCCAGAGGCACCCTGGGCGTCGGGCACTTGTCGGGTGAGGGACAATGGAGGCTCTGTCAGGGCGGGTTGCATGAGGGGACGCATGTCGGAGGCGGAGCGGGCGGGGACATCCCGTCAGGACACTCGTCAGGACAACAGCGGGCGTCTTCTCGCCGGGCGGTACCGGTTGGGAGGCGTGCTCGGTCGCGGCGGCATGGGGACGGTGTGGCGCGCCGAGGACGAGACCCTGGGCCGCACGGTCGCCGTCAAGGAGCTGCGGTTCCCGACCAACATCGACGAGGAAGAGAAACGGCGCCTGATCACGCGGACGCTGCGCGAGGCCAAGGCGATCGCGCGGATCCGCAACAACAGCGCGGTGACGGTCTACGACGTGGTCGAAGAGGATGACCGGCCGTGGATCGTGATGGAACTCGTCGAGGGCAAGTCGCTCGCCGAGGTCATACGGGAGGACGGCCTCCTCGAACCCAGGCGAGCGGCCGAAGTGGGCCTGGCGGTCCTCGATGTGCTGCGGTCCGCGCACCGCGAGGGCATCCTGCACCGTGACGTGAAGCCGTCCAACGTGCTGATCTCCGAGGACGGCCGGGTCGTGCTCACCGACTTCGGCATCGCCCAGGTCGAGGGCGACCCGTCCATCACCTCGACCGGCATGCTCGTCGGCGCCCCGTCCTACATCTCCCCGGAGCGTGCCCGGGGGCACAAGCCCGGTCCGGCGGCCGACCTGTGGTCGCTGGGCGGGCTGTTGTACGCGTCGGTCGAGGGTGTGCCGCCGTACGACAAGGGGTCGGCCATAGCGACCCTGACCGCGGTGATGACCGAGCCGCTGGAGGAACCCAAGAACGCCGGTCCGCTGAAGGACGTCATCTACGGCCTGCTCACCAGGGACCCCGTCAAGCGGCTCGACGACGCCGCCGCGCGGGCGATGCTCAGCGCGGTGATCCACGCGCCGAAGGCCGAGCCCGAGTCGGCGCTGGACGCGACGAAGGTCGTGCCGCTGCCGCCGCAGCCCGACGAGCCCGCGGACAAGGGGAGTCCGGCGAGCGGTGGCGGGTCCAAGCGGGGCGAGGAGTCCGGTGAGCGGTTCCGCGGGGCACTGCGCTCCATGCGGAAGGCCGCTGGGGCGGCGGGAGCTGCGGCGACGTCCGCGGCCGCGGCTCGCACCAAGTCCGGGGGCGGGACAGATGCCTCCAGGGCGGGAACGGGCACGGGAACCGGGACTGGGACTGGTAGTGGATCTGGGGTCGGGCCCGGGGCCGGAGGTGGGACTGGGTCGAAGTCCGGGGCCGGCGCCGGTGGTGGGACGGCCGGTTCGGGGAGTCGCGGTGGCGCGGGTGGCTCGCGTTCCGGTGGCGGATCGGCCGGGGCCGCGGCCGGGCTCGGTGGTGCGGCGGGTTCGGGCACGGGTACTGGTGCGGCGGCCGCGGGTTCCCGTGGCGGTCCGGCGGCTTCGGGGTCGGGAGGCTCCTCCTCTTCGGGCAAGGGTGCGTCGACGGGATCCGTATCCCCCTCCGTATCCCCCTCCGTGCCCCCCTCCCACTCCCCCTCCCCCTCCCCCTCCGCTTCGGCTGCGTCGGGGTCGGCTTCCGCCTCGCGGTCGGGCGCGGTGCCCGGGCCTCGGGACGGGAGCACCCAGGGGGCGAACGGCGGGACGGGCGGCCGGAGTTCCGGGTGGCCCGTGATGACTCCGCCGGACATGCCGCCGCGACCCGTGCCCAGGGCGCCGCTCACCGATGTGGTGCCGCGCAGGACGCTGGTCCTCATCGCGGTGGTCGTGGTGCTCGCCGTCGTGATCGGCATCGTGTTGGCGCTGACGCTCGGCGGCAAGGACGGGCCGGACGGGGCCTTGGGCGGCGGTGCCAAGGTGACGGCCAGTGCGAGCGGGAGCGCCGACACCAAGAAGGACAAGAGTGGGGGCACCCGTACGGACGGTTCGAAGAAACCGTCCGCGGCGGAGAGGCCCGGGTCGGGGCAGCAGAGCGCTTCGGGTGCCGAGACGAGCGCGTCCGGCAAGGGTGCCGGGTCGGGCGGTTCCTCCGGTTCCTCAGCTTCCGCCGGAGACAAGGCGGCTTCCTCCACGCACCAGGGAAGCCAGGGGTACTCGATCCGGCTGCCCAAGGGCTGGAAGTACCGGTCGACGGACGTGGCGGGGGACCGGTTCACCGGGCCCGACGGGCAGAGGCTGCTCGTGGCCTGGACGTCCACGCCCCAGGACGACCCGGTGGCGGACTGGAAGAACCAGGAAAACTCCATGAGGCGCTCCCAGTACCAGAAGATCCGTATAGAGAAGGCGGATTACCGCGGCTGGAACACGGCCGACTGGGAGTTCACCTACACGGACGGTGGGACGCGCTACCGGACGATCGACCGTGGATTCGTCGTCAACAACCACCAGGGATACGCGCTCATGTACACGGCGAAAGCCGCGAATTGGGACAGTGGTCTGCGCGAGGGTACCTGGCAGACGCTGACCGCCACCTTCCAGTCAAAGGCATGAGGAACTGTGCGGTGATCGACTTCTTGTTCGATCCCGGGTTTGGGACGTGAGATCTCGCATCCTCTCTTTGCCGGTTGCCTTCGGCACGTATCGTGAGTGGTTGCGGGCCGTACGCCGCAGGTAGACATGCGGAACGGCGCGCGAGACGAACGGAATTGAGCGACCGGGCGGCCGGGGGAGGCAACGTGGACGACTATGCGGGACGGGTCCTCGCCGACCGCTACCGCCTGCCGCTGCCGCCCTCCGACGAGTACGAACTCACCGAGACCCGGGCCTTCGACACCTACAGTGGACAGGAAGTCCTGGTCAGGCAGGTGCCGTTGCCGGAGGTCGTCGAGGCGGAGGTGCTCGACGCCGAGGGTCTGCCGGACGGTTTCACGGCACGGGACCCGCGAGGAGTACGGGACCGCGGGGCGCGTCGCGTTCCCGGCGGCGGGGACGTACGACGGCCGACGGATCCGGCCGTACGGCGGGCCGTCGAAGCCGCGCAGGCCGCGGCACGGATACCCGACCATCCTCGGCTCGACCAGGTCTTCGATGTGTTCGCCGAGGGCGGGTCGCTGTGGATAGTCAGCGAGTCGGTGGCCGCCCGGCCGTTGGCGGCGCTGCTCGCGGAGAAGCCGCTGACGCCGTACCGGGCGGCCGAGGTCGCCGCGGACGTCCTCACGGCCCTGCGCGTCCTGCACGCTCACGGCTGGATCCACCGGAACGTCACCGCCCGCACGGTGCTCGTCTGCGACGACGGCCGGGTGATGCTGTCCGGCCTGGCGGTCGGCGCGGCGGAAGAGGCGCTGTGCGGGTACGACCCGGTGCCGGTCGAGGACCAGGAATGGGGCGCGGGGGGCGGTGAGCCCGGCGACGGGCGAGGGCCCGCCGGGGGAGCCGCGGGCTCCGGCGGACGGGGTACGGGACCCGGCGGGGCAGGCGCGGGACCTGGCGGGACCGGTGGCGTCGGGGTATCGGTGGGTGCCGGTGGTTCCCGTACGGGCGTTCAGGGTTCCGGAGGCGGCGTTCAGGGGGCCGGTGGTGGTGTTCAGGGCTCTGGAGGCGGCGTATACGGCTCCGGAGGCGGTGCGTACGGCGCACGAGGCGGCGCCGGTTCCCGTGGACCTGTTGGATCCGGTGGCCCCCAGGGGTCCAGTGGCTCGGACGGTCCCCCTGGATCGGGTAGCCCCGGGGGTTCTCAAGGCCCGGTGAGTGCGGTGGGGCTCGACGGGGCCGATGCCGAGGCTGCTCGGCGGGCCGCCATCGAAGCGCGGACCGCCGGCGCACTGCCCGCTGCCGGGGCCGAGACGGCGAACGGTGCGTCCACCGCGCCGGTCAGCCGGGCGGTCGACGCCGGTGCGGACATCAGGGCGGCGCGGGCCGGGGCGATCGCCGCGTATCGCGCGGGGGCGCGGGCCGCGGCCCGGGTCCAGGAGACGCAGAGCGGACGAGCGGCCCTACCGGGAGCGCGTCCCGCCCCGGAGGGTGACCCGGCGGCTCTCCCCCGTGCCCGTCCTGCCCGCGAGGGCGCCCCGGCGGCGCTGCCCAGTGCCCGCCGTGCCCCCGAGGGCGACCCCGCCGCACAGGCCAACGGCTCGGCGCAGCAGTCGCCGTACTCCGGGTCCCACAGCGCGTACGACAAGCCGAACCCCACAGGAAACAGCGCGGAGTACCCGCTGCCCCCCGGTGCCGCCGCGTCCACCGGGCGTTGGGACGAGCCGGCCGCCGGTGCGCCCGTGCGGCGTGGGCCCGCGACCGCCCTGGCCGCAGAGCGGGCCCGGCAGGCGCGGATGGCTGTGGTGGGCCCCGTGACCGAGCGGTGGGCGCCGGAGCAGGCCGGTCCGGTGCACGAGAACTGGCAGTTGGCGGCGCCGATCGGGCCCGCGACCGACCTGTGGGCGCTGGGCGCGCTGCTCTTCCGGGCCGTACAGGGACACGCGCCCTACCCGGAGGAATCGACCGCCGAACTCGTGCAGTTGGTGTGCGCGGAGCCGCCCGCCTTCGCCGAGGAGTGCGGTCCGCTGCGGCCGGTCGTCGAGTCGCTGCTGCGGCAGGACCCGACCGAGCGACTCGACTTCGAGGAACTACGTGGCTGGCTGCGCTCGTTGGTGCGTTCGGCGCCCGAGCCGGAGGCCGGCACGCATGTCGTCGCCGCGCCACCCACCGACACCAGCCGGCTTCCTGTCATACGGCGGCGGGGCGAGCTCGTGCGCAGGCGGCGCGCGGGGCTGCCCGCCCACCACGGACGGCACAAGCGGGCGCGGGAGGAGGCGAGTTCGCCGCGCAGCCTCGGCCGGACCCTGCTGGTGCTGATCCTGCTCCTGCTGGTCGGCGCCCTCACGTACGCCATGCTCTTCATGCCGAAGTCCGACTCCGGGACGAAAGGCGCCGCGGACCGTACCGGGAACGCCGGTGAGGTCAGTCCGGCGCCCGGGCAGTCCCCGGAGGCGAGCAGCGAGCCCCGGCCCGAGCAGACCTCGCCGGACTCGCAGGACAGTTCCTCCACGTCGGCCGGGGCCGGCGAGACCCAGACCACCGGACCTGACGTCGCCGACGGCTTCACCCTGCGCAAGGACACGGAGGGTTTCCAGGTCGCCGTCGCGGGCGGCTGGGACCGCACACCGCTCAACGGGCGCGGTCAGGTGGTGTACAAGCAAGGCAACTTCGAGCTCATCGTCGTACCGGGACGGGACACCGCGGGCGAGGACGGCAGCGACCCGATGGTGTACCAGCGGGAGAAGGAGCCGGAGTTGCAGCCGTACCGCGACTCCAGCTGGGCCACCGCGACCGGGCTGAAGACGATTCAGGTGGGCGGACGGACCATGGCCGAGGGGCAGTTCACCTGGACCGGGGACGACGGGCGCGAGCTGTATGTGCGCAACATCGCGATGCTGATCGGTGGAAAGTACCACGTGGTGCAGGTGCGCGGCCCGGAGGCCGAGCGGGACGAGGTGACCCGGCTGTACGAGCAGGCATCCGGTACCTATCGGGTCACCGGCTGACGGGACACCGTTCGTGGCCCCATGGTTGACTCCCGTCCCGGGAAGCGACAACCGTCACAGTGCGGTCTCCTTGCGGCCCTGCCGGTTCCGTTCGGCGACGACGGGTCTTTACTCTGACCGTGTCAAGAGCATTGCGGGGCAACGTGAATCAGATGCAGGGCCAGCTCCTCGCGGGGCGCTACCGGCTCGCCGACCCGATAGGCGCGGGCGGTATGGGCCGGGTGTGGCGCGCCCATGACGAGGTACTCCACCGGGCCGTCGCGATCAAGGAGTTGACCGCCGCGCTCTACGTGTCCGAGGCCGACCGGACCGTCCTTCTCGCCCGTACCCGGGCCGAGGCGCGCGCGGCCGCCCGGATCAACCACTCCGCCGTCGTCACCGTGCACGACGTGCTGGACCACGACGGCCGGCCGTGGATCGTGATGGAGCTGGTCGAGGGCCACTCGCTGGCCGACGCGGTCAAGGAACAGGGCCGCGTCGAGCCCCTGGAGGCCGCCCGGATCGGGCTGTGGGTGCTGCGGGCGCTGCGCGCCGCGCACTCCGCCGGGGTACTTCACCGCGATGTGAAGCCCGGCAACGTGCTCCTCGGCCGGGACGGCCGTGTCCTCCTCACCGACTTCGGTATCGCCCAGATCGAGGGCGACACGACCATCACGCGTACGGGAGAGGTCGTCGGCTCGGTCGACTACCTCGCCCCGGAGCGGATCCGCGGCCACGACCCGGGAGCCTCGTCCGACCTGTGGGCGCTCGGCGCCACGCTGTACACGGCGGTCGAGGGCAGGTCGCCGTTCCGCCGGACGACACCGCTGACCACCATGCAGGCGGTCGTGGAGGAGGAACCCGCCGAACCGCGCTACGCCGGCCCACTCGCGCCCGTCATCACCGCGCTGCTGTCCAAGGACCCGGCCGTGCGGCCCGACATGGCCGCGGCAGAGCAGATGCTCGCCGAGGCGGCGGAGGGACGACGATCGAGCGCCGCCCAGGCGTATGTGCCGACGAGACATGAGGGTTCCCGCACCGTGGATTCCGGTCACATGGCGGGCGGCCCCGTGGTGGGCGGCCCCATGACGGGCGGTCACATGGCAGGTAGCCCCGAGGCGGGCGGTCCCGTGCCGGGCGGCGCCATGGCGGGCGGTCCCGTGCCGGGCGGCGCCATGGCGGGCGGTCACATGACGGGTGGGCCCATGGTCGCGGGGCCCATGGTCGCGGGGCCCATGGGTTCCCACACCACCGGTTCCCAGCACACCGGTTCCCACCAGGACGCGGCGGCCCGGTCGGGAGCGAACGGACCGGTGACCACGCCGGCGACCGGTACGCCGTACCCAGGTGCGACCGGCCCCACCGTGCTCGGCCCGGCGCACCACACCGCCATCGCCCCCACGCAGCCGCCCAAGCGTCGCCGTCTGCGCGTGCTGGCTCTCGTCGTCGCCCTGGCCACGATCATCGGCGGGGGTATGGCCGTGGGCCTGAAGGCGTGGGACGAGGCGCGGCAGCGGGAAAAGGCCGCCCAGGCCTCCGACCTGCCGACGCCCACGGGCCCGAGCGGGAGCGGACAGGCCCCGGAGGGAGGAGTTCCGGCCTCGTGGGTCCGGCGCGACGACCCGGTGGGCTTCAGCCTCTATCTGCCCAAGGGCTGGGAGCGGAAGGTCTTCGGCCCGCAGGGCGATTTCCAGCAGATCGACTACACGCCGGACGGCGGCCGGCACTTCGTGCGGATCGCCATCGACGAGTCACCGGACTTCGCCGACGCCAAGTCCCACCAGGAGGATCTCGAGCAGCAGCTCCAGAAATTGGTCGACTACCAGCAGGTGACCATGGCGGAAAACACCTATCGAGACTGCAAAGGCTCGCTGTGGGAGTACACCTGGACGGCGTTGGCCAAGGATCCGCCCTACGTCGCCGGGCCGCGCCATGCCATCGAGCAGATGTACTTCTCGCGGGACGGCGTCGAGTACGCGATCTACTTGTCTTCCCCGGAGAAGGACTGGGAGGAGATGAGCAAGCAGTTCAAGTGGATTCTGCAGGGCTGGCAACAGCCGCTGTAATAAGGCCAGTTGACCCCCGTTGCTTCCCGTTGCTCTTCCGGGTAGGCATGATGTGAACATGCCCTAACCATCTGAGTGGTCACTACAGGGGGCAGAGCTTGAAGAGGATCGTCATTCGGCTGCTCGCGATCGTCGCGGCCACCGTGGCGATTCCCGCGATGCTGACCGACCCCGCCACCTCCTTCCGCGCGGTGGCGGGCCCGGGAGTAGACAGGTGTTCGCTCCCGGGTCGTTCTGTCGGCCTGGGGCAGCACGTGTACTGACCGAGAGGTCGGAGGAGTGGCGTCGGGCGGCGACCGGATTTCGAGGGCGCGGACGCCATCTGCGGCATAATGGGGCGCATGGGGACCGAGTGGGCAAACTCCCGCGTGATTGCGGGCCGTTACCGGCTCGAGGCGCAGCTCGGGCGCGGAGGTATGGGGGTCGTCTGGCGGGCGAGCGACCAGCTGCTCGGCCGGAGCGTGGCGGTCAAGGAACTCCCTCTCGACGAGACGCTCTCCGCCGAGGGAGCCCGGCGGCAGCGGGAGCGGACCCTGCGCGAGGCGAGTGCGGTCGCCCAGCTGAGCCATCCGCACATCATCGTGGTCCACGACGTCGTCGAGCACGACGAACGCCCGTACATCGTCATGGAGTTGATCGAGGGCGGCTCGCTCGCCGAGCGGATCGCCGCGCACGGCCCGGTCGACGCCGACGAGGCCGCCCGGATCGGCATCGCCCTGCTGGGCGCGTTGCGCGCGGCGCACGCGGCCGGGGTCCTGCACCGCGACATCAAACCCGCGAACGTCCTGGTGGAGGAGGGCACCGGCCGCGTCGTCCTCACCGACTTCGGTATCGCCCAGGTCGCGGGCGCCGCCACGCTCACCGAGACCGGTGCCTTCGTCGGCTCGCCCGAGTACACCGCGCCCGAGCGGATGTCCGGGGCCGGCACCGGTCCGCCCTCCGACCTGTGGTCACTGGGCGCGCTGCTGTGCACGGTCCTGAGCGGTGAGTCGCCGTTCCGTCGCGATTCGCTGGGCGGCATCCTGCACGCCGTCGTCTCCGCCGAGATCCGGCCGCCCGCTCAGGCCACGCCGATCCTGTCGGTCGTACGGGGCCTCCTCGAACGCGATCCCGACCGACGGCTGGACGCGGAGCGGGCCGAGCGGATGCTGCGGACCTTCCGGGACACCGGCCGCACGCCCTCGCCTCCGCCGCCCGGGCGCACCCACACCCTGTCGCTCGGCCGCGCCCGGACGGGGCCGGCCGACGACACCCCCGCCACCCCGCCCGGCCACACGCCGAAGCCGCCGTCGGACCGCCCGTCGGATCTGCCGTCGGATCTGCCGTCGGACCGCCCGTCGGATCTGCCGTCCGGGTCCGCCCCGCCCCAGCCGGACGAGCCCGCCCGGCCCCCGGCGGCCTTTCCCTGGCGCTCCCCGCGAGGCGTGCTGATCACCGCGCTGCTGGTCGCCGCGATGGCCGGCGCGGGCGTGTCCGCGGCGGCGCTGCTGATGAGCGATGGCGCCAACGGCGCGGGTACGCGGATGAGTTCGGCACCCTACTCATCGACGAGTGCGAGTGCGAGCCCGAGCCCGAGCCCGAGCACGAGCACGAGGCCGAGCCCGAGTGGGGGCCTGAGCGGGGGCCCGAGTGGAGGCCTGAGTGGAGGCCTGAGCCCGAGTGGGAGCTCCGCCCCCTCCGGCTACCACCTCTCCCGCGATCCCGCCGGGTTCATGCTCGCCGTGCCGGACGGCTTCACCCGCGAACCGCAGGGCGAGCGGATCTTCTACATGTCACCGTGGAACACCTTCCGCCTCGGTATCAGGGTCGCCGACCCCGACACGGGCGCCCCGCTGACCGTGCTGCGACGGGCGGCGGCCGAGGGCCCGGACACCAACCCCGGATACCGCGAGGGCCGGGTCACCCGGGTCGCGCACCGTGGACGTCCGGCCGCGCTCTGGGAGTTCACCTGGGACGGATTCAGCGCGGCGGAGGGCCCCCGGCACACGTACGACCTGTGCTGGGAGGAGGACGGACGGCTGTACGACGTCTGGGTCTCGGCGCCGGTCGTAAAGGTGCCGGAGGCGAAGGAGTACTTCGACGTCGCGGTCGACACCTTGGTCACGGGTCGGTGACCGGAAAGCGTTCGAGGTGGCTTCCGGACCGGTTGGCGCGATATGGATGAACCATGAGCAGCGACGGGGGAGTCCCTCAAGGGTCCGACGAGCCAACGAGTTTCGCTCTGCACCCTCCAAATCCGCCAAATCCGCCGAATCCGCCGGGCCCGCCGGTGGCCGTGCCGCACCCCGGCAACCCGTACGCCCTGCCCACCCAGGTCGTGCCACCGCAGCCGGAGCCGGAGCCGCAGCCGCAGCCGCAGCCGGAGCCGGAGCCGCAGCCGGAGCCCGCGCAACCGAGACCGGCCCAGCCGACTCAGCCGACTCAGCCGGCCCAATCGGCGCAGGCACCTCCCACGCCGCACCCCGGCACCGGACGACTCATCGCCGGCCGCTACCGGCTGCTCGCCAAGCTCGGACACGGCGGTATGGGCACGGTGTGGCGGGCCAGGGACGAGACGGTGGAGCGCGAGGTCGCCGTCAAGGAGCCCCTGCTTCCGGACCACCTTCCCGAGCGTGAACGGGCCACGGCGTACGAGCGGATGCGCCGCGAGGCACGTGCCGCCGCCCGGCTCGACCATCCGGCCGTGGTGAACGTCCATGACGTGGCGGTCGTGGACGGCCGACCGTGGATCGTGATGGAGCTGGTGCAGGGCCGTTCGCTGGGCGACGCGTTGCAGGAGGGCACCCTCGGGGCCCGCGAAGCGGCGAAAACCGGCCTTGAGGTGCTGGGCGCGCTGGAGGCCGCGCACGCGGCGGGCATCCTGCACCGGGACGTCAAGCCGGACAACGTCCTCCTGGGCCGGCACGAGCGGGTCGTACTCACCGACTTCGGGATCGCGCAGATCGAGGGCGAGACCAATCTGACCGACACCGGCGGCTTCGTCGGCTCACCCGAGTACATCGCGCCGGAACGGGTGCTGGGCCAGCGCCCCGGCCCGGCCAGCGACCTCTGGTCCCTCGGCGTGGTCCTGTACGCGGCCACGGAGGGCGTCTCCCCGTTCCGCCGCAGCAACACGCCCGCCACCCTCCAGTCCGTGCTCAACGCGACCCCGGCACCGCCCGCCGCGGCGCACGGCCCGCTCGCCGAGGCCATCAACGGCCTGCTCCAGAAGGACCCGGCACGCCGCCCCAACGCCACCCAGGTCCGCGACCTGCTGGAACGCGCCGCGAATCCGCCGACCCCGGCCCCGGCACCGACACAGGTCGTCCAGCTCACCGGCGCTCCCGCGACCGGGGGCGGCATCCGGCTCGGCCTCAAGACCCTGCTCGGTCTCGGTGCCGCGGTCGTCGCGGCGGCGGTGGCGGCGTACCTGGTGAACGCGGATCCGTTCGCGGGACCGCTGCCGGACGGTTGGAAGACGGTGTCCGTGACGGATGTCGCCGCGACGCCGGCGGTGCCCGACGGCTACAAGAAATCCGGGCCCGACCGGGAGACCGACAAGGGCCACTGGGTGACGTACACCGATGCGAGCGGCGCCATCTGGATCAGCCTGGCCCTGGAGAAGAAGTCCGAGGACACGGCCGGCGACATCGCGGGCTCCGCGGCCGCCGAGATGTACGACGACGACGGCGAGTTCAAGCAGAGCGGCAGCTACCAGTTCGACATGCCCGCGGGGTCGAAGACCACTCCCGAAGAGACGACGTACCAGGGTAAGAAGGCCGCCGAGAACACGGTCATCTACACCACCGACGACACGCAGCACCCTCGCCCTCGCGAGCTGCGGATCTTCTACTACAAGAACTCCACCGGCGACATGTACAAGCTTTCCATCGGCTACCCGGGCAAGGGCGACTTCACGGAGCGCGGACGCGAGGTGGCCAGGGCAGCGATCGCCAACCTGGATGTCGACAAACTGTGAGCCGTTTCGCGCCAAGGGCTCGCCCCCGTCGGCTGGTGATCGGCGCCGGGCAGGGTTCACCCCCCGTACACGCCGTATCGATTCTCGCTTCACCGGCTCCCGATGGGAACTGATTCGTCCGTTTCCCGATCACTCACCGCGTGTGGCTGATTCCGTATCACTGAGCGCTCTCAGGAGCCGTCGTAGATCAAACCGCCCTTGACGTGCACAGCTAAGGGCGGCTTAAAGTCCTGGCACTTTCTGGGACTTGTGTGACTCCGAGGTGGGGGCTGTGGAGTCGGGGGGCGGGGAAATGAGTGCGTCCACGGGGCGTTCCGGTAGACCGAGCCGGACGCGCAGGCCGTTTCTGGTGGCTGTCGCAGGCGCCGTGTTCGTGGGAGTCGTACAGCCTGTCGCCTTCGCACCGTCCGCAACCGCTGCGGAGTCGACGGCCGCGGTGACGGCGGGCAAGCACGCGGTGACGGCGGGCAAGCACGCGGTGACGGCGGGCAAGGACGTGGTGGCGGCAGGCAAGAGGGCGCCCGAGTCGGCTGCCACGCCGCAGGCGGCCCAGGAGGCCGCCGAGGCCGGTGGCTCGGACGTGGAGATCACGTCCCTGCGCAGCGAGTCGGGCGAGGTGTACGCCACTCCGGACGGACAGTTGGAGGAGGTGTAGCACCTCAAGCCGGTCCGTACCCGGGCCGACGGGCAGTGGAAGGCGATCGACAACATCCTGGCCGAGCGGTCCGACGGCACAGTGACGCCGAACGCCGCCGCGGTCGGCATCGCGTTCTCCGGCGGGGGCGCGGGACCGCTCGTCACCCTCGAACGCACCGGCAAGGAGCTGTCGTTCTCGTGGCCTGCCCCGCTGCCGGCCCCGGCGCTGGACGGCGACACCGCGACGTATGCCGACGTGCTTCCGGACGTTGACCTGAGGATGCGCGCAACCGCGGACGGGTTCGCGCAGTTGCTGGTGGTGAAAACGTCGGAGGCGGCGAAGAACCCGACGCTCGCGGAGCTGAAGCTGGCCGTCGAGTCACCGGGGCTGGATCTGCGGGCCACGGAATCCGGCGGTCTGGAGGCGGTCGACGAGGCCATGGGCGGCGTAGTGTTCCAGGCGCCCAAGCCTGTCATGTGGGACTCCGGCACGCAGCCGTCCGCGGCCTCCGCTGCCCGCACTCTCACCGGTGTGTCCACGTCCACATCCGTGTCCACGGAGGACGCCACCGACGGCCCGGGTGACGCCGCCAAGGTCGCCTCCGTCGACGTCGGCGTCACCGCGGACGGCGGCCAGTTGCACCTCACCCCGGACCAGGGCATGTTGACGGCCCCTGACACAACGTTCCCGGTCTTCATCGACCCGATGACCTACACCCCGAAGGCGGGGGAGTGGACGATGGCGCACCGCGGCGGCCATCCCCTCCGTGACGGGGGAGGAGGCCCTGGCGGGAACCTATCTGTCTAGCACCGTCTACAACCTCGACGGCACCGTCCAGTCCAAGAGCTACCCGGCGGCCGGTTCCCTGGCATCCGAGATCCTCACTCCGACCTACGACGAGATCGGGCGGCTCAAGAAACTCGGCGCGGCCGGTGGCGTCACCTATGTCACCGACACCACCTACAACTACGTGGGCAAGCCGCTGCAGTTCGTCTATCAAGCGGCCGGCGCGAAGGAAACGAAGGTCACCAGCGACTACCAGTGGGGAACCCAGCGGCTGGCCAACAGCCGCCTCGACCGTGAGGATGTGCCCGGTACCGACCGGTCCGCGACCTACGCGTACGACGAGGCCGGCAACGTCACCTCCATCTCGGACGTGTCCCGCTCCGGCACAGACACCCAGTGCTTCCAGTACGACCATCTGACCCGCCTCACCGAGGCCTGGACCCAGGGCACGACGAGCTGCTCCGCCACCCCGAGCGGCTCGGTGCTCGGCGGACCGGCCGCGTACTGGCACTCCTACATCTACGACAAGAGCGGCAACCGCACCGGCGAGACCCGGCACGACACGGCCGGCGACACCACCAAGGACGTCAAGCGCACCTACAGTTACCCGGCGGCCGGCGGCATCCGCCCGCACGCGGTCACCAGCATCGACACCGTCGGCCCGACGGGCACGGCGACCGACAGCTTCACCTACACGGCGACCGGTGACACCGAGAACCGGACCGTCGGCGGCAACAAGCAGACCCTTGAGTGGGACGCCGAGGGTCACCTCGCCAAGGTGACCGAACCGACCAGCGGCGGCGGCACCAAAGCGACGTCGTACGTGTACGACGCCGACGGCGAGCGCCTGATCCGCCGCACGGACGCGGAGACCACCGTCTACCTCGGGGGCATGGAACTCACCCTCGCCAAGGGCGCCACCGCCGACAAGGCGACCCGCTACTACGACCTCGGCGGCGGCAACCAGGCCATCCGCACCGACGACAACAAGCTCGCCTTCCTCATCGGCGACCACCACGGCACCTCCGAGATCGCCGTCAACGCCGCCGACCTGACGATGCGGCAGCGCCGCTCCACCCCGTTCGGCGGCACTCGCGGCAGCCCGCCCACCGGCTGGCCGGGGGAGAAGGGCTTCGTCGGCGGCCCCCAGGACACGACGACCGGTCTGACCCACCTCGGGGCGCGGGAGTACGACCCGGCGACGGGCCGCTTCCTCTCCGTCGACCCGCTCCTGAACACGGACGACCCGCAGTCCCTCAACGCCTACGCCTACAGCGACAACAACCCGGTCACCCTGAGTGACCCCGCCGGAACCGAGATCGGCTCACGCCCCAACTCCTGCCAGTACTCGCTGGACTACTGCTCCAGGGAGGTCCAGGAGTCGGTCGGCTACAACCCGGTCACCAAGCGGGCGACCCCGAGTCAGCAGACCGTCAACGTCGGCAAGGCACGGGCGATCAAGCAGACGCCCGTCATCGAGGTCGTCAAGAAGGTCGGCTGGGATCTCTTCAAGGACTACATCGGCTGGAACGACTTCAAGGGTTGCACGGGCGGCAGCGTCTCGGGCTGCGCCAACCTGCTGTTGAACGCCGTCCCCTGGACGGCGATGTTCAAGAAGGGCGCCCAGCTCATCAAGGGCGCCTGGAAGATCGCCAAGGCGGTACGGAAGTGGCGCAAGGAGCAGAAGTGGGCCGACGAGATCCTGGAGTCGGCCGCCTCCTGCGAGGTCGAGCACAGCTTTCTGCCGGGCACGAAGGTCCTGCTCGCCGACGGCACGACGAGGAACATCGAGGACCTGAGAACGGGTGACGTCGTCCTCGTCACCGACCCGGAGACCGGAAAGACCGTCAAACGCAAGGTCGTCCGCACCATCACCACGGAGGACGACAAGGACTTCACGCTCCTCACCGTGACCACCAAGTCCGGCCCCTCCACGCTCACGGCCACGGACACCCACCCCTTCTGGGTCCCCGACGTCGGCAGGTGGGTCGACGCCGGCGACCTCAAGCCCGGCCGGCACCTGCGCACCAGCGCGGGCACCAACGTCCAGATCTCCGCGGTCCAGCACTACACGAAGCGACAGCGCACACACGACCTCACGATCGACGAGGTCCACACGTACTATGTGCTGGCGGGGGCTACGCCGGTACTCGTTCACAACAGCAACTGCGGAATTGGTCGGGAGCTGATCGGTGACGAGAGGGCGGATCACATCCTTGATGGTCACAGGTACCCGGGGGCGCCCGGTAAGGACGCTTTCCCACAGGGGTGGTCTGATGACCAGATTTTGGATGCTGTTGCTGACGTGGTGACGAGTCCAAATAGTCAAAGGACCTGGTACAAGGGATCTGCTGTGCATGCCGAGAGAACCCTGAAGACCAGGAAGGGCGAACCTGCGGTTCAGAATGTGATCGGGTCAGTGGGAGGGGTGAGAATGCTGGTGCGTTACGAACCTCTCACTGGGAAGGTGCTCACAGCGTTCCCGCACTGAGGAAATGGTTCACCCGATCCGGGTGTAGCGAATTCGATGATTGGAGGATTAATGGAGAGAGATGCGAATCTGATGGAACTGTTGCATCGTTTGGACGATCCCGAATGTCCAGAAACGCCAGCTGACTACAATGCGGCCGATGCTGCAGCTTCGTTCAGCCGTCTGGCTGTGCAGGTTGGTTCTCGCTTCTCGACGCCTTGTGAAATCGATCGAGACATCCAGGACTCCGCGCAGTACGGACGAATCGAAGTGCCGGGGGAAGCCACAGTCTGTGGGACGAGTATTGTTGCCCTGGTGAGCAAGTTCAAGCCATTGGCAATGGTGGCGGCCGATAACCCTGGCGCCTTCTTGGGTACGGATGAAGCGCAGGCTGAAGGCGAGCTCGACGCGAATGACCTTGAGAAGGTAGAGCAAGTTCTCGCTGAATCGGGATACATCACGATTCCGGAAGAACTTCTTGAAAGAAGCTATGGCGGGCCCACTCTCTTGCGTTTCCACGGTTCTGGGGAGCCGAGTTGGTGGGACCGGTTCTTCGGTTCTTTCTGATGGGTCTCAAGTATCGGGTTCCGTAACGTTGGTTCTCATGGACCGCATGGGATTCGTTACCCGATTCGACCCAGCCGCGCCATGAGAAGGACCATGCAGTGGCAAAGATCAGCCCCGCCGAGCTGTGCTTGGCGGGGCTGATCTGGCGTTTGACGGCAGTAGTTGACGGCAACGTCAGCGGACGCCAGTGGCGCGGGGTGGTGGTTCGTCGCCGCCGGAGCGGGCCGTCTCGGTGGTTTCCCGGCTGCCGAGCGCGGTGCCGAGGGTGTCGATGGCGTCGCGCTGGAGGCGGAGTCGGACGTGGGCGTAGACGGTGGCGGTGACGCCGATGTGGGCGTGGCCGAGGAGTTCCTTGATCACGACGAGTTCGACGCCCTGTTCCAGGAGCAGGGTGGCGGTCGAGTGGCGGAGGTCGTGGAAGCGGATGCGGCGGAGGCCGGCCTTGCGGAGGAGCGTGGTGAAGGCGCGGGTGAGGTTGGTCGGGTCGATCGTTTTGCCCCGCGCAGTCGTGAACACGTGCCCGTTGTACTGCCACGCCGCGGCCTCACGCTCGCGCTACTTTTGTTCGCGGTGGAACCGCACGGGTCAAAGTCCACTCCACCGCCCTCACCCGTGGAGCCGTCTGACGGCAACGCCGACGACAATACGGGCGCACAACACGGCACTTCCATGTACACCCGCGTACACGCCGAAATGACGCTCGCCAGTGAAATCGCCGATGACAGCCCCCGACGCGCACACGCACTATGTACTGGCGGGCGAGGCTCCGGTCCTCGTTCACAATTCCAGTTGCCCTGCAAGTGCCGCCTATGGTGAGCGTTTATACGTGTCGCGGAGTCCCAACCGGGCGGATGCGCAGGTGGAATCCTGGCGGTGGCCACCACGGCGAGGGTGCCTATTGGAGAGTTGTGGGCCCCGAAGGGGATCTTAGATGGATCATTCGATGACTGGCGAGCGGAAGTTGGCGGACTTTCGGCAGTGGACCCTCGCCGTGTTAGGCCTGCTCAGTGCGGAGTCCGAAAGGCAAGTGGCATACTTGCAGGAGACAGGGGTGGAAGTGGATGAAATCCTGCTTCAATTCGACGAAGTGCTGCACGTGGCTCGCGCCAGGGTGGCTGACGGTTCGCTGAAACGTGAAGATTACATCCTGCTTCAGTCGATCAACGGCAGCGCTGATTCTATAAGCGTTGGCCCCGATTCGGTTTGGACCGGGAGTGCGCTAGGGGAAGCCGCCGAATGGGAAGAGATTCGGGCGGTTTCGAGAGTGGCGAAGTCCAGTTTGGAGCGGTCCTGGAGTCAGGACTTTGGTGGTTAGTCAGAACCTGTTGGCCGTCGATTCATGGCGAATATCTTTCGGCGGCCAACGGAGGCCCACAGCCTGGACGCTCATCCCCCACACGGTGGTGCAGTACGTCGCGTGATCCTTCGCCGCCCCGCCGGGTGAAGGGCGTGGCTCTGACCCCGTCGCTTCGACAACGACATGGTGCGCACGGTACTCATGTGCCATGAGTGAAGAGGTCGAACCTCCGTCCGGCGGACGCCTGGTCGGTGGCCGCTACCGGCTCGTTGGGCGGATCGGCTCCGGCCCGAACGGCACCGTGTGGCGCGCTCTCGACGAGCAGGGCGGCCGGTACGTCGCCGTCAAGGAGCTCCGGCTGAGCGGGGACGCACAGGACGCGCACGACGCGGCGGAGGCAGAGGACGAGGAACGGCAGCGCCACGCGCATCGGTTGACACACGAGGCACGCGCTGCCGCTCGCGTCGACCATCCGGCCGCCGTTGCCATCCACGAGGTACTCCTCGTCGACGAAGTTCCCTGGATCGTCATGGAGTTGGTGGAGGGGGAGGCGCTGCACGCGGCCCTCGCCGCCCGCGGACCACTGCCGGCCGCCGAGGCCGCCCGGATCGGGCTCGCCGTCCTCGGTGCGCTGCACGCCGCCCACCGCGTCGGCATCGTCCACCGTGACCTCAAGCCGTCCAATGTCCTCCTCGAAGCAGGCGGCGAGCGCGTCGTCCTCACCGACTTCGGCATCGGCGCCGCCGGGCAGAGCCCCGGCGGGCAGGCGCCGGGTGGCTTCGTGGCCCCGGAGGGCGACTCGGGGCGGGTCTCGGGGCCTGCCTCCGACCTGTGGTCGCTGGGCGCGTTGCTGCGCACGGCGGCGGCGGACCCGCGGACCGGCCCTCTCGGTCGGCTGCTCGACCGGCTCCTCGCGCCTGACCCGGAGGCGCGGCCGACGGCGCGGGAGGCCGCCGAGGCGCTGGCCGCGATCGTCGGGACGGGACCGCCGGAGTGGGCCGCGCGGCCTTCGGAGCCGGCACCCGCTCCGGTGGCGCCCCCAGCCTTGGCCGCAGCCCCCGCTCCGTACCCGGCCGAGGCCGACGAGTCCCGGCGTCTCACCCCACTGACCGCCCTCGGTCTCCTCCTGTCGAAAAAACCGGAGCGCGGTTGAGCGGCACTGATCATCTACGTACAACGGCCTGATCAGCACATTCCCTGCCAGTGATCACTGGCGTCGTGTGCGCACCCGGTGAATCCCGATTACTGACGGGTACCCAAAGCCTCCGCGCCGGAATACCCTGCGGCTCATGACGGACGCGCAGGCCCCGGCCCAGCCCCAGACCCAGACCGGCACGAACCCCATCGCCCCTGCCCCGGCGGGCGCCCGTACCGCCGCCGACGTGGTCACCCCCGAGTTGATCGCGCAGCTCACCAAGGGCGTGGTCGGCTCCGGCCGCACCGCCAACCACACCCCGTTCACCGGCGAGAAGCTGGCGGACCTGCCCGAGTCCACCCCCGAGGACGTGGAGAAGGCCTTCCAGGCGGCCCGCAAGGCCCAGCCCGTCTGGGAAAGGACCCCGGTACGGCAGCGGGCCGCCGTCCTGCTCCGCTTCCACGACCTCGTCCTGGAGCGCCAGGCCGAGATCCTGGACCTGATCCAGCTGGAGACCGGCAAGGCCCGCCTGCACGCCCACGAGGAGGTCCAGTCCGTAGCCGTCACGGCTCGCCACTACGGCCGTAAGGCGTCCGCCTACCTGAAGCCGAAGCGGCACGCCGGAGCCGTCCCCACTCTCACGAAGGTCACCGAGCTGCGCCACCCGCGCGGTGTCGTCGGCCAGATCGCCCCCTGGAACTACCCGCTGGAGCTGTCGGTCGGTGACGCGCTCCCGGCGTTCGCCGCGGGCAACGCGGTCGTGATGAAGCCTGACACGGAGACCTGCCTCACCGCGCTCTGGGCCCGTGACCTGCTCATCGAGGCGGGACTGCCCGAGGACGTCTTCCAGGTCGTCCTCGGGGACGGTCCGGTCGTCGGCCCCGAGATCGTCAAGCACGCCGACTACGTCTCCTTCACCGGCTCCACCCGCACCGGCCGCGAGGTCGCCCAGGGCGCCGCCGCCCGGCTGGTCGGCGTCTCCCTCGAACTCGGCGGCAAGAACGCCATGCTGGTCCTGGAGGACGCCGACATCGAGAAGGCCGCCGCGGGCGCCGTCCGCGCCTGCTTCTCCTCGGCGGGCCAACTGTGCGTCTCCATCGAGCGGTTGTACGTCCACGAGGCGGTCGCCGACGCCTTCCTGGAGCGTTTCGCCGCCCGCACGAAGGCGATGCGCCTCGGTACGTCCCTCGCGTACGGCGCCGACATGGGCTCGCTGGCCGGCGAACGCCAGCTGGAGACCGTCACCCGGCATGTCGAGGAGGCCGTCGAGAAGGGCGCGAAGCTCGTCGCCGGTGGAGTGGCCCGCCCCGACGTCGGCCCGTACTTCTTCGAGCCGACCATCCTCGACGGCGTGAGCGAACCGATGTCGGTGTGCACGGAGGAGACCTTCGGCCCGGTCGTCTCCCTCTACCGCTTCCGGACCGACGACGAGGCGGTCGAGCAGGCCAACGCCACGCCGTACGGTCTCAACTCCTCAGTGTGGACGCAGGACAGCCGTCGCGGCCGCGAGGTCGCCGCCCGTCTGCGCACGGGCACGGTCAACATCAACGAGGGCTACGCCTCCGCCTACGGCAGCGTCCAGTCCCCGATGGGCGGCATGAAGGACTCCGGCCTCGGCCGCCGCCACGGCTCCGAGGGCATCCTCAAGTACACGGAGGCGCAGACGGTCGCCCAGCAGCGACTGCTGCCGATGGCTCCCTCGCTGGGGATGGACGACGAGAAGTACGCGCAGTTCATGAGCCGCAGCCTGAGGGTGATGAAGGCGTTCCGGTTCCGCTAGTGCCGCGACAGGCGCCAGTACGTCACCGCCCGTTCTCGACGAGGAGAGCACGTGCCCCAGGACACCAACCACCACGACGATGACGATGACGACTACGACTACGACGTCATCGTCGTCGGCTCCGGCTTCGGAGGTGCGGTGACCGCTCTCCGTCTCACGGAGAAGGGCTACCGCGTAGGCGTCCTGGAAGCGGGCCGTCGCTTCACCCGCGCCTCCCTCCCGAAGAACTCCTGGGACCTGAAGAACTACCTGTGGGCGCCCCGGCTCGGCTGCTACGGCATCCAGCGCATCCACCTGCTCGGCAACGTCATGGTCCTGGCCGGCGCGGGCGTGGGCGGCGGCTCCCTGAACTACGCCAACACCCTCTACGTACCGCCGAAGCCGTTCTTCGACGACCCCCAGTGGCGTGACATCACGGACTGGCAGGAGGAGTTGGCGCCGTACTACGACCAGGCACGCCGCATGCTCGGGGTCCGCCTCAACCCGACGATGACCCCGTCCGACGTGCATCTGAAGGCCGCCGCCGAACGGATGGGCGTCGGCGACACCTTCCACATGGCGCCGGTCGGCGTGTTCTTCGGCGACGGCGAGGACGCCGACGGCTCGGTGAAGGCGAAGTCCGGCGAACAGGTGCCGGACCCCTACTTCGGCGGCGCGGGCCCGGCCCGCAAGGCCTGCAACGAGTGCGGCGAGTGCATGACCGGCTGTCGGCACGGCGCGAAGAACACCCTCAACGAGAACTACCTGTACCTCGCCGAGAAGGCGGGCGCGGTCGTGCACCCGCTCACGACGGCCGTGTCGGTCACGGACGACTCGCAGGGCGGCTACGCGATCGCCACCCTCCCCACCGACGACCGCCGCGGCAGCCGCGACAACCGCAAGGCGACGGACCGCCAGGCGACGGACCGCAAGGCGACGGACCGCCAGGTGACGGACCGCCAGGCGAAGGGCCGCACCTTCAAGGCCCGCCGGGTGGTGCTGGCCGCGGGCACGTACGGCACCCAGACCCTCCTGCACCGTATGAAGGCAGGCGGCCAACTGCCTTATCTCTCCCGCCGGTTGGGTGAACTGACCCGCACCAACTCGGAGGCGCTGGTCGGCGCGCAGACCGACGACCGCCGCTATCGCGAGGTGACCGGCGAGCCGAAGGTCGACTTCACCCGCGGAGTCGCCATCACCTCGTCCGTCCACCCGGACGCCAACACGCACATCGAGCCGGTCCGCTACGGCAAGGGCTCCAACTCGATGGGGAGCCTGTCGATCCTCCAGGTCCCGTACGCGGAGGGCGCGTCCAGGGCGGCGGCCTGGCTGAAGAACGCGGCCCGGCACCCGGCCCTCGTCCTGCGCTCCCTCTCCAACCGCCGCTGGTCGGAGAAGACCATCATCGGCCTGGTGATGCAGTCGCTGGACAACTCCCTCACGACGTACCTGAAACCGGACGGAATCGGCAAAGGCCTGCTCACGGCCCGCCAGGGCCACGGCTCCCCGAACCCCCAGCAGATCAGGGCGGCCTCGGAGGGCGCGTCCGCCATCGCCGCCGAGATCAACGGCTTCGCCGGCTCCAACGTCGGCGAGCTGATGGGCACCCCGCTCACCGCCCACTTCCTCGGCGGCTGCCCGATCGGCTCCTCCCGCGAGACCGGCGTCATCGACCCCTACCACCGCCTCTACGGTCACTCCGGCATCTCGGTCGTCGACGGCGCCGCGGTCTCCGCCAACCTGGGCGTGAACCCGTCCCTGACCATCACGGCCCAGGCCGAGCGGGCGATGTCGTACTGGCCCAACAAGGGCGAGGCGGACCCGCGTCCGGCGCAGGGACAGCCGTACGAACGTCTGCAGCCGGTCGAGCCGAAGGCGCCGGCGGTCCCCGCGGACGCGTTCGGCGCGCTGAAGCTGCCGTTCCTGGGGATGCCGGCGGTGCCGCCGAAGAAGTGAAGAAGCAAGGCACTCACGGCAAAGGGAAGGACCTGCACCCCCCTCCGAGCGCAGGTCCTTCTCTGTCGTGCGGTGAGCCAACCGGGCCGCTGGGGGCTTACGCCGCCGTGCCCGCCTTGCGGCGACGGGCCATGAAGACCGCGCCCGCACCGGCGACGACGGCGACCCCGCCGACGAGGCCGACCATCGGCAGCGCCGAGCTGGAACCGGTCTCGGCGAGCGTGCCGTCGACCTTCGGCGTGCTGCTCGCCGGCTTCTGAGCGGTCACGGGGGCCCTGCCGCCTTCCTGCGGCTTGGCACCGTTCGTGTCCGTACCGGCGGCCACGATCTGGAACTTGTAGGAGATGTCACCGAAGCCGGTGCATTCGCCGTCGCTGTCCCCGTAGATGGTCGCGCCGAGGGAGAATCCGGCGCCTACCGGAGCACTGGACTTGACGTTGACGCGCAGCGGAATGTCGGCCTCGTAGTCGGGCTTGAGCTCGTCGGTGGCGCCGACGTAGCCGACCGCGTAGCCCTCCTCGTCAAGGTTCTCCCAGACCTTGTCCTCCGGGTTCCACGCCTGGAGCTGGACCTGCTTGCTGCGGAACAGCTCCTCGCCGTCCGCATCGGAGGAGGCCCCGGCGAAGAAGTCGAGGTCCGTGAGAGTGGAGTCCGAGGAGTTGAGGACGTTCAGCGAGAACTTGTGCCAGCCGCTGCCGGCGGCGATCTTGCCGGGCAGACCGTTGATGCTGACGTCCACCTTGGAGTCTTCGCACTCGGACGGCTCGGGGAGGGGCGACTCCGACTCCTCGGGAGCGGAGGTGCTCGGCGCCGGAGTGGTCTCGGTGGCGGAGGTGCTCGGGGCGGGGGAGCTCGGGGCGGGGGAGCTCGGGGCGGGGGAGCTCGCCGGCGCGGACCCGGTGGGGGTGGCGGTGGTGGTGGCGGTGGCGGTGGCCGTCGGGGTGCTCTCGGTCGCGGACGTGCTCGGCGACGCTGATGCGCTCTCGGTCGACGTCTCGCTCACGGAGGCGCTCGGGGAGGTGGACGCCGGATCGTCGGTCGCGTAGGCGGCCGGCGCGGCAAGCAGAGTCAGCGGGGCTATGACGGCGGTGGCAGCCGCTGCGACCATGGCACGACGAAGCTTCATGAAGACCTCGGTAATCCGGTGGGCTGCGCGACGGCAGCCCACTTGGGGGAGGCCTCCGCGTGTGGGGCGCGGGTGTGGCCCTAGGTTCGCCGTGTTTGATCTGTGAAGCGTGTGAAAGGTTGCACTCGCCTTCACAGGATTTTTATGTGGGGTGAGTCACACCTTGGATCGCCTTGTGAATGCGCTTTCCCAGCGCTTAGAACTGTGCTTCGTGTCTGACAAGCCGTCCGAGGAACCGTCCTCGACTCCGGAGATTCCCGACGACGTCTGGGAACAGTTCGCCCGCGATACCGAACGGGACATCCGCGGCTCGGCCCCCAAGGAGCCCTCCGCGCGGGCCCGTTTGGTGACTGAGCGGCTGCGGCAGCAGGAGGCGCGGGGTGAGCAGCCGGAGGGTTGGCGCACCGGCCCGGCAGGGCGCGAGAGGGGCGGGCGCACGGCGAGGCGTCGGCGCCTGTGGGCGATCGGCGGTGTGGCCGTCGCCCTCGCCGTGGTCGTCGTGGCGATGAAGCCGTCGCTGCTGCCGGGCGACCCGTTCGGCAAGGGATCGTCACAGGCCGCGGCCTCGTCGCTCCCGGCGGAGACCGCGGCCCCCACCGCGCCCCCGGCCGCCACGGACCCCGAACCCCCCACCCTGGACGAGCCCTTCGCCGGATCTCCCGCCCTGCGGTGGGCCGACGGCGCGGCCGGTATCGCCCTGCCGGAGGCCACGGCCGTCGGAGGGCTGCCGAAGGACCGGGTCGAACTCGCGCTCCAGCAGACCAGGAAGCTGCTCGTGCACGCGAACCTCGACCCGAAGACCCTGCGCGGAGAACGCCCGGAGGCCGTCCTCGCGGTCCTCGACCCGCAGCAGCCCGACCTGGTCGACGACGTGAACCGGTCCCTGCGCGCGCCCGGCAAGGACGACGACCCGCTGCGCATGTTCAGCCGCTTCGACCCCGCGGACGTGGAGCTGGTCGGTGAGGTGATCAAGACACGCGGCCGGATGACGTTCGCGAAGGGCGACCAAGGGGGCGTCGCCGTGCACGCCGACTACACCTTCGTCTACCCGCTGGTGCGGACCGACGGCTCGACCGAGGTCACGCGCACCATCGTCCGCCGCGTCCTCGACGTCGAACTCCTCGACCCCGCCCGCTACCGGGCCACGCCGGGCAGACTCGACGTCCTGCGCTACGACGTGAGCTCGGGCAACTCGGCCTGCGGTGTGTACGACGGTTATCTGCACCCGCGGTTCGACTCGGCCGACCCGACGGGCGCGCCCGCGACGGGCCCGACGACGGACCCCTACGACCGCAGTGGGAACCTGGACACCGACCCGGACACCTGCGGATCGGTGTCCCGAGTCTGACCTGCGAACGGGCCTCTGGCAGGCCTCTGGCAGGCCTCTGGCAGGCCTCTTCCGGGCCTCTGACAGACGAAGGGCCCCGCAGGTTCGAACCGCATCGGCTCGGACCCGCGGGGCCTTTCTTCAGTCAGCACCGACGTCAGGGCAGCGCCGGTGCCTGGGAGCGGCGCCGGGGGGTTGCGCCGCTTGCTTGTGTGCCCTGGGTCGGCGCCCCGGCGCATGCGGGGCGCGTGAATGGTCTCGACCTTTGGCAATGAGGCACCACACGAATGCAGTTGTTGCCGTTGTCGCGGGCGGTTGATGCAGTTGTCCACGGTGGGACTGGGGGCTTTCTACGCATCGTGCTGGCTGGCTGCGGGCCTCCGCAACCGTTTGACCCGGTCTTGTTGTGCTTCCGCCGGGCGGCCCCGGGCGTCCCCGGAGCCGACCGTTCTCTTGGGTGACCGGGCTGCTGTCCCCTGCCGTCCGGTCACTTGTCCGGAGCGAGGTCCCACGACACACGGCACGATCCGTACGTCTCATCGCTCCAGCGAGCCACGCGTGGTTCGTTCGAGCCCGCCCCTGGCTGGCACGGACACCACCACCAACGAAGCGTCGCGCGTCGCGGTCACGCGCCGTACGGGTGAGAGCGGGCCCGAACTCAGATGCGACCCCGGCACAGCTCCAGCAGGGTCATCGCGAGGGACGTTCCCGGCTTGCCCAGTGCCTCGCTGTAGTGGCTGAGGATCTCCATCTCACGGGACAGGTTCACCCGCCGCCCGCCGGAGGTGATCCTGGCCTCCTGGATGACCGTGGACACGGCCACCCGTTCCTGGATCAGTCCGATGATCCGGTCGTCCAGGGCGTCGATGCGTTCACGGGCACCGGTGATCACGTCGGCGGCCTCGGGGGTACGGGCGCCGGTCACGTCGGTGGCGGTCGTGGCGGTCATGCGGGGCTCCTCGTCGGAAGGGGTGCGGTGCGGTGCCCCGGAGCGGCAAGGTCCGGAAAACGCCAGGCGCCCCGGGCCTTGTCGGCCCGGGGCGCCTGGGAAGTCGCTTGTCAGTAGCTCAAGCAGCACGACCATGGCAGCCGGTGGGCCGGTTGCCATAGGTAAAGAGGAAGGTCGGGTGCGTGAGCATGGGCGCCAGTATGCCACGGAACTTTTCCGGCGCCGATCCGCACCTCTGAGGTCCGCAGTCCCGCTCCGAGGTCCGCAGTCCCGCCCTCAGGTGCCTGGACTCCGGATCTCAGGTGCCTGGACTCCGGACCTCACGTGCCTGGACCCCGTTCTCAGGTGCCGGGGCCCCACTCCCGCCCACCTCGGTAGAATCGGATAGCACAGAGACCCCGCCCCACCGCCGGAAGGCCCCCGTGTCATCAGCGACCCCCGCCCCCGACACCGTCCTGGTCGTCGACTTCGGCGCGCAGTACGCCCAGCTCATCGCCCGTCGTGTCCGCGAGGCCCGGGTCTACAGCGAGATCGTGCCGAGCACCATGCCGGTCGCTCAGATGCTCGCCAAGAACCCGGCGGCGATCATCCTCTCCGGCGGCCCCTCATCGGTGTACGCCGACGAGGCCCCCCGGCTCGACCGCGAGCTCTTCGAGGCCGGCGTTCCCGTCTTCGGCATGTGCTACGGCTTCCAGTTGATGGCCACGACCCTCGGCGGCACCGTCGACAACACCGGCGCCCGCGAGTACGGCCGCACGCCCCTCCACGTCTCGAATTCCGGCTCCACCCTCTTCGGGGGCACCCCGGACGAGCAGTCGGTGTGGATGTCGCACGGCGACGCCTGCTCCGCCGCCCCCGAGGGCTTCACGGTGACCGCGTCCACGGACGTCGTCCCGGTCGCCGCCTTCGAGAACGACGAGAAGAAGCTCTACGGAGTCCAGTACCACCCCGAGGTCATGCACACCGCGCACGGCCAGCAGGTGCTGGAGCACTTCCTGTACCGGGGCGCGGGCCTGGCCCCGACCTGGACCACGGGCAACGTGATCGAGGAGCAGGTCGCCGCGATCCGTGAGCAGGTCGGCGACAAGCGGGCGATCTGCGGTCTGTCCGGCGGCGTGGACTCCGCGGTAGCCGCAGCCCTCGTCCAGCGGGCCATCGGCTCCCAGCTGACCTGCGTGTATGTCGACCACGGCCTGATGCGCAAGGGCGAGACAGAACAGGTCGAGAAGGACTTCGTGGCCGCGACCGGCGTCCAGCTGAAGGTCGTGGACGCGGAGGAGCGCTTCCTCAAGGCGCTCGCCGGGGTCTCCGACCCGGAGCAGAAGCGGAAGATCATCGGCAGGGAGTTCATCCGGGTCTTCGAGCAGGCCCAGGCCGAGATCATCGCGGACGAGGGTCCCGAGGTCGCCTTCCTGGTCCAGGGCACGCTCTACCCGGACGTGGTGGAGTCCGGCGGCGGTACCGGCACCGCCAACATCAAGTCCCACCACAACGTGGGCGGCCTGCCCGAGGACCTCGAGTTCCAGCTCATCGAGCCGCTGCGGCAGCTGTTCAAGGACGAGGTCCGGATGGTCGGCCAGGAACTCGGCCTCCCGGAGGAGATCGTCCAGCGCCAGCCGTTCCCCGGCCCCGGCCTGGGCATCCGTATCGTCGGCGACGTCACCAGGGAGCGCCTGGACCTGCTCCGGGACGCCGATGCCATCGCCCGCGAGGAACTGACCGCGGCGGGCCTCGACCGGGACATCTGGCAGTGCCCGGTGGTCCTGCTCGCGGACGTCCGCAGCGTCGGCGTCCAGGGCGACGGCCGCACCTACGGCCACCCGATCGTCCTGCGCCCGGTCTCCTCCGAGGACGCCATGACGGCCGACTGGTCGCGGCTGCCGTACGACGTCCTCGCGAAGATCTCGACCCGGATCACCAACGAGGTCAAGGACGTCAACCGGGTGGTCCTCGACGTGACGTCGAAGCCGCCGGGCACCATCGAGTGGGAGTGAGCTCCTTTTCGCAGCTCAGGGCTCAGGTTCGCCTGAGCGTGCGCACCGAGGCTCCGGGCTTCCAGACCTGGACGACCAGATACGTGTCGTCCTCCACGTAGGTCCGTACGACCTCCGTCAGCTCGGTGCGGAAGAGGTGGAACGGCTCCGGCGGTTCCACCTCTTCGACGTATCCGGCGATGGTTCCCGGGTCGTCCACCTCGATGGCCCGGCCGCTGACGCGTACGTCACCGCCGCCCATGCCCTGCCCCTCTCCGGGATTCGCCTGAAGTGCGAAACGGGGGTCGCGGCGCAGGTCGAGGACCTTGAGCGAGTCGGGCATCATGCCCAGCCACAGCTCGCCGTTCAGGAACCGCGCTTCCAGGCCGGTGGTGCGCGGCGAGCCGTCCTTGCGCAGGGTGGCGAGGACGTGGTGCGTGAAGGCGCCGAAGCGTGCCTCGACGGTCCTGGCGAGATCGGGTTCCGAGGAAGAGAATGCTGCCCAGTTCATATCAGCCATTCTCCTGTCGAAAACCGACATCTTCTGTCGTGTATTGCTTGTGTACCTCATCTTTACCGCTCGGCGCTGTTCTCTTGCCCTGACCGACGGTAACTTCCGCCCCGTAAAGCCCCCCAGTGCTGGAGGACCGACAGATGCACGGCACGCCCGATGCCGGGCCCACACCGCCGCAGCCGCTGCCCACCGACCGGCTGCGGTTCGCCATGCCGCCGATGCACGAGTCGGTGGAGGACGAGCGACGGCACCGCAAGGAGCGGCTCGCGGGCGCGCTGCGGATCTTCGGCCGGCTCGGCTTCGAGGACGGGGTCTCCGGACACATCACCGCCCGCGACCCGGAGTACAGCGACTGCTTCTGGGTCAATCCGTTCGGGATGCCGTTCAAGCACGTCACCGTGAGCGACCTGGTGCTCGCCAACTCCGACGGGCAGGTCATCGAGGGCGGCCACCACGTCAACCAGGCGGCGTTCACCGTGCACGCCCAGGTGCACGCCGCCCGCCCCGACGTCGTCGCCGTCGCCCACTGCCACTCGGTGCACGGCCGCGCCCTGTCCGCGCTGGGCGACCTCCTGGACCCCATCACCCAGGAGAGCTGCGCCTTCTACGAGGACCACGCCCTGTACGACGCCTACTCCGGCGTCGTCGTCGACGCCGACGAGGGCCGCCGTATCGCCACCGCCCTCGGCACTCGCAAGGCGCTCGTCCTGCGCAACCACGGCCTGCTGACCGTCGGAGACTCGGTGGACGCGGCGGCCTGGTGGTTCCTGTCGCTGGAACGGTCCTGCCAGGTACAGCTGACAGCGAAGGCCGCCGGACGCCCCCTCCTGATCGACCACAAGATGGCGGTGGCCACCCGCGAGCAACTGGGCGGGGACCTGGTGGCGTGGATCAACTACCAGCCGATGTGGCAGGACATCAGCCGCAGCGAGCCGGACCTGCTGAGTTAGTGCCGGAGGGCGCCGGTAGGGGGATTGCCGGAGGGCGCCGGTAGGGGGATCTCGCGGTTGACCCGCACCAGCATCTGGGTCACCGGCAACGCGCGGGCCGTCAGCATCTTCGGCTTCGCGCCGAGCCAGTGCCGAGCCAGTGCCGAGCCAGTGCCGAGCCAGTGCTAGAAGTCGCGGAGCACGGCGGCCTTGGTCATCGCGAACTCCTCGTCCGTGAGCACCCCAGCCCGGTGCAGTTCGCCCAACTCCCGCAGCCTTCGCAGGAGTACGTCGTGATGGTCGGCCGGGGGCAAAGCCGCCGCCGCGAGACGGGGGCGGTCGTCGGCGGGGTGGTCGGCGGGGCGTTCGTCGTACCCGACGCCGGTGCGGGTGGAGGGGTGCGGCAGCCGGGCCGTGACAGCGGCGGCGACGATCGCCGTGAGCAGGTCACGGCGGGCGCTGCCCCACAGGTCCAGGGCGTACGGGTCCTTCTCGGGCGGCAGTTTGGAGAACGCCGTCTCGCGGGTCGCGAAGCGCAGGAAGCCGTCCTCGTAACCGGAGTTGGGCAGCCACTCGACCTGGACGACGTCCCCGATGGTGATGATGCGCGGACCGGTGGCCCGTTTGACCCGGTCGGAGGTGTCGGACCAGTCGACGCGCACCTGGGTGCCGTCGAAGGAGACCGTGCCGTCGGAGGAACGCACCGAGACCGGGACCGGCGGCCCGGGCAGGAGATAGGCCTTGGCCGGCTCCTGGGGGATCTGGTCCAGGAGCAGCGCGTGGCGGATCTCCTCGGCCACGTACTCGGCGACCCCCGCCCGGTCGATGTCCACCGCCAGCCGGTACGGATCGGCGGGATCGGGCAGCCGCCCACCGGTCGCCTGGAGCAGCGGATCGGCGCCCTCACGCAGCCACATGCGCAGCCGCCCACGCTTGCGTTCGGGTTCGAAGACGACGCCCGAGATGGCCTCCAGGGGCACGGCGATCTCCCCGTACGTCTGCCGGAACAGCGGCACGGAGCGGTGCAGACCCGGCGTGATCCGGACCGTGCTGCCGTCGAAGGCCCAGGTCCCGTCGCGCTGGATGATCTCGGCCATGGCCACATTCTCGCAGCCGGGTCAACACAGCGGCCCGCACTTCACCCGCTACTTCCCCCGTTGCTTCACCCGCTACTTCACCCGCGCTGACCGGCCTGGCCGACGCGGAGCGTGCTGGATAGGGCACAATTCGCTGTCATCGTAGGGCAGTTGCGGGGCTGGGAAGGCGGACGTCGGACGTGGCGGTGCAGGAGGCGAGACAGGGCGTGGGCGGGGGCGCGCAGGGCGGCCCGCGGAGTGCGCACGGAGGGGGCTGCACCTGCGGGGACTGTCCGCACGGGGCGCGTGCGGGGCACCGGCAGGCGGTCGCCGCGTTCCTGCTGAAGCGGGACGGGTTCGCGGTGGGGGAGGGGCTGCCCGCGGGCGTCGCCCACTCGGCCACGGCCTCCCGCCAGTGGGTATCGGAGGAGCTGACCCAGTCCGCCGAACTGGTCGCCGAACGCGCCCGGGCGGAGGGCGAGGCCTGGCTGGCTTCGCTGTGGCGCCGTACCGCGATCACGGTGTGGGGGCTGGTCGTCGTACTGCTCCTGGCGCAGGCGCTCACGGCGATCGGCGCGGGCTGGACGACCGCGCGCACGGCCGGTCTGCTGGCCGCCCTCGTGCTGGCCGGCGCCCTGACCGCGGCCTCCTGGTTCCACCGGGCGCGCGGCGGGGCGCTGGCGCCGGTGATCGGCGAGGACCACCGGCTGTCCACCTCCCGCGCGGTGGCGGTCGGTTGGGTGCTCTTCGTCGCGTACGCCGTGCTCGTGCTGGTCGGCCGCCTGGCCGCCGCCTCCGGCCACACCGAACGCGACGCGCTGATCTCCGGTCTCGAACTCGCCCGGGGCGCGGGCGTGGTGAGCGTGCTCGCCGTGGTCTGCGGGATCGCCGTGCTGGTGCGGCGCGTGGTCGGACTGCGGGTGCTCGGGCAACGGCTGCAGAAGGTACGGGCGGACCGGCCGCGCGCCTCCGATCTGCTGACCGATGACGCGGGCCGGGGCACCTTCGCCGACATCCAGTACGTCGTCATCAGCGCGGTGGCCCTCCTGTTCGCAGCGGTACGGCTCGCCCGACGCCCCGACCAACTGCCGGACCTGCCCTGGGGGCTGGCGGTGGTGGTGCTGGTGTCGGCCGGAACCTATCTCGCCGGGAAGTACGCGGAGGGCGGGCGCCCGGTGATCCACTCCGTCGTACGGGCTCGGGAGGCCGGCGACCTGGACGGGCCGATCCGCACCGGCGACGACATCGAGATCCGGGGTGCCGGATTCGTGCCCCCGGGTGCCCAGACCGCCGACCGCCTCTCCCGCACGGTCGTCCGCATCGGCGCGGTGAACGTCCGCGTCCCTCTCGTCCCGGTCACCGGCGGCTTCAGCAACCCGGCGGACGCGGTGCTCACGGTGCCGGTACCGGTGGACGTGGAGCCGGGCCGGGTGGTGGTCCAGGTGGTGACGGCGACGGGCGTGGAGACGAACCGGTACGAGATCGAGGTGACCGAGTGATCGAGGTGACCGAGTAGCCGATGTGATCGCCTGCCGCCTGCCGCCTGCCGCCTGCCGCCTGCCGCCTGCCGCCTGCCGCCTGCCGCCTGCCGCCTGCCGCCTGCCGTGCAGTGACCCCCTGTCATTGATGGAACCGAGCAGCGGCCGGGGCCGCTCATATCGGAGAGACTGGTCGGGACAGCATTGAGTGTGGCTCCCCGGTCGTACGTATCGTCTTTCAAGGGGTCACTGCACGGCAGGCGAGAGGCGGCTTGGAGCGATGACTCACGGCGTTCGTACGGACACGCATTCCCCCTATGTCGAGGGCGGTCGCGGCTGGCGGGACACCGCTACCCGCTACGCCCTGCTCCCACTCCGCGTCTTCCTCGGTGTCACTTTCATCTACGCCGGACTGGACAAGCTCACCGACAGCGCCTTCATGAAGGCATCCGGCTCCGGTTCCGTCGGCGACCTGATGCGCACCGTCCGCGACTCCTCCGCCATCCCGGCCCTGGTGGACCTGTCCCTGAAGAACCCCGCCGGCTTCGGTTACGCCATCGCCTTCGGTGAACTCGCCGTCGGCATCGGCGTCCTGATCGGCCTCCTCGCCCGCCTGGCCGCGTTGGGCGGCGCGCTGATCTCCCTGAGCCTGTGGCTGACCATGAGCTGGGCGTCCGACCCGTACTACTACGGCAACGACCTCCCGTACATGTTCTGCTGGGTGCCTCTCGTGCTGGCCGGGGCGCCCTACTGGTCCCTGGACGCCCTGATCAAACGCCGACGTGACCGAAGCGTCTGGCGATGAGTCAGAGCTGCGCCTGATCTGACGGTTACGCCCGTTCACACACCATGACGCCCAGCCCACCCCGACCGGAACAGCCGGTTACGAGGTGGGCTGGGTGCTTTCGGGCTGATTGCTTTGGGTTCGTGTGTGGGCGGTGAGGCCGGTGAGGACGAGGGTGAGCCAGTGTGCGCGGGCGGCGGGCGGCGGGTGGCTGGTCGGTGGGGGCGGTGCTGAAGAGCAGGTAGATGTCGTCGACGGTGACGTCCTGATGGATGTCCCCGTCGGCCTGTCCCGCCTGGACCAGGGTGGCCGGCGCGGCGCCGGTCACTCTCGTGTCTCCGTCGGCACTCCCGCCGGCTCCGCGTGGCGCGCTCTCCGGCGTCTGCGCAGGGACCGGGTCACGATGGCGGTCGTACCTGCCAGGAACAGGCCGATCACCACCGCGGGGATCACCGCGAACCACGGGGTCTCCCAGAGACCGCCCGCGTCGCCGGCGTAGATGATGCCCGCGAGGGTGAGGAAGGTGCCGGCGACCAGCTTCCCGGGCTGGAACTCATGACGTAGCACGGCTCACCTCCGCCTGGCCCACGCCCACCTGGAGGTCGAGGTCGACCGTGCCGGCGCTCTTCACACCCGGGCTCGGCGGCAGGGTCACCTGCTTGTACCTGCCCGGCTTCACATCCACGTCTTTCTGCTTGTCGCCCGGCAACTGGATGTCGCCCACCCCCACGTCGATGTTCAGCTTCACCGTGATGTCCGGGGGCACGACCACCCGCACCCGGCCCACGCCCACCTCGACCTCCGACTCCACCAACGTCGCCGACTGTCCTTTGCCCCACCGCAGCCGGGTCAGATCCAGGGTTCCGACGCCGGTGCCGAGGTCGTACTTCCGCTGGACGTCGGCCACCGCGGCGGGCCGCCAGGTCGTGCGCACCCAGTCGGTGCCGATGTTCTTGGGCAGCGCCGTCGAGGCCGCGAGCAGGCCCGCCGTGATGATCGCCAGGAAGATCGACCCTGCACCCGTACGCCCCAGGAACGCGCTGACCGCGATGCCGACGCCGAGCACGATGAGCGCGCAGGCCAGACCGGTCTGCAGGCTGGTGCCGAGCGTCTGTTCCTCCCACGTCGCTCCCGTGCCGAGGCCGCCCGCGAGCAGCGCCAGGACGAAGACCCTGCCGCCGATCCAGCGGGGGCCGCGCGGCCTGGGCGCCCGCTCGGGCGGCGTGCGTATGTCCTGGCGGCCGGCCCACGTGGTGCCGAGGCTGATGTTGACGGCCGCGTCGATGTCCCGGTCACGGGAATCACGCGGCCCCCACAGATAGCCGGTGCCGCCCACATGGGTGCCGTCCTTCACGATGGGGTCCCGCCACCAGGACGGGTAGGCGGCGGGGACCGGCGGCGCCTGGGCCTCCGGCGGGGCGTCGGCGACGGCCTGCGCGGCCAGCGGGTCCGTGTCGGGTGCGCCACGGTGCCGCGACCAGTAGCCGGCGCCCGCGAGGAGCAGGGAGAGGACGACGGCGAAGGTCAGCACCCCGCCGTTGTTCAGCAGCGTCAGGAACACCCCGCAGCCGACCAGCGCGAACAGCACGGCCGTCAGCGCCTGACCGTCGACGCGGCCGGTGAAGAGCTTGCGGACCTCGTTCTCGTCCTCGCCGTCGTACGGCACGAAGAGCCACGCGAAGCCGTAGAAGAGGAGGCCGATCCCACCGGTCGCGGAGAGCACCGCGAGGGTGATCCGGAAGATCACCGGGTCCATGTCGCACTGCCGCCCCAGCCCGGCGCACACCCCCGCGAGCATCTTGTGCCGTCGGTCGCGCCGGAACCTGCGCGGCAGCTCGGTCGCGCGCGGTTCCTTTTCCGCGGCGGGCGCGGGGCGCGTGCCGGACGAGGTGTCCTCGTCCGGCACGGAGTCCGCGGCATGCTGGCGCTCTGTCATGTGTCCATGGTGACGGGCAAGCGCGCGCAACGGCAGTCGGTACGACCCTGGCCGGACCCTGATATCGCCCCTGATCCGGCGCCGGGGAAGCGTTCGACGGCGCGGCCCGTCGAAGATCAGGGGTGTCTCGGGGGACAACCCTGATGCCCCGGACCTCCCGTCGTGTGACCATCGTTGGCATGCCGGAAGCCGCAGCAGCGCCCCTCGTGGAACCGCGGCCGCCGCGCAAGCTCTACCGCAGCAGTGACGGACGCTGGCTCGGTGGCGTGGCGCGGGGGCTCGCCGGGCATCTGGGGCTGCCCGTGATCTGGGTGCGGCTGGTCTTCGTCGGCCTGTTCATGGCGGACGGCCTCGGCGCCCTGCTGTATGCCGCGTTCTGGTTCTTCGTACCCCTCGGCGTCGGCGGCGTCGGCGGTCAGCGACCCCCGTCCCTGGTCACCACCGAGACCTCGCCGGACGGCCGCCGCAAGCTCGTCACCCGCAGACCGGACAAGGGCCAGATCGTGGCCCTGCTGCTCATGGTCGTCGTGGCCATGGTCTTCGTCGGCAATGTGAACCTCGGTAACGGCGCGAAGGCGTATCTGTGGCCGATCGTCCTGGTCGGCGCGGGCGTCGCCCTCGTCTGGCGGCAGGCGGACAACGCCCGGCGGGCCCGCTGGGTCGAGGCCGGCCGCCGCCGGCGCACACTCACGCTGCTGCGCGCGGGCGCCGGTGTCCTGCTCGTCACCGCCGGTGCCTCCGGGATCTTCGTCCTGCAAGGCTCCGCCTCCCACCTCGGCTCGGTCCTGCAGGCCGCCCTCGCGGTCCTCGTCGGTATAACGCTCCTCGCCGGCCCCTACCTCGTGCGCATGACCCAGGACCTCTCCGAGGAACGTCTGATGCGCATCCGCGCCCAGGAGCGTGCCGAGGTGGCCGCCCATGTCCACGACTCGGTGCTGCACACCCTGACCCTGATCCAGCGCAACGCGGAGAACGTGGGCGAGGTACGCCGCCTCGCCCGCGCCCAGGAGCGTGACCTGCGCACCTGGCTCTACAAACCCGAGGGCACCGGCAAGGACGAGGCCGACGAACCCACCACCCTCGCCGACGCGGTCCGGCGCAACGCCGCGGAGGTCGAGGACAATCACGGCGTCCCCATCGAGGTCGTGGTCGTCGGCGACTGCCCCCTCGACGAGGGAATCGCGGCGCAGATGCAAGCCGCACGCGAGGCGATGGTGAACGCGGCCAAGTACGGTGGCGAGGGCGGGGCCGTACAGGTCTTCGCCGAAGTCGAGGGAAAGACGGTCTTCGTGTCCGTCCGGGATCGGGGGCCCGGCTTCGACCTCGACTCGATACCCACCGACCGTATGGGTGTCAGAGAATCGATCATCGGCCGTATGGAGCGCAACGGGGGCACGGCGCGACTGCGCGCGGTGCCGGACGGCGGCACGGAGGTCGAGCTGGAGATGGAGAGGGCGGAGAAGACGTCATGAGCGACCCGACCGACGACAACGGCACGGCTGGAGCGGCGGAGACGGCCGAGTCCGCGAACACCTCCGGCGGGGGTGGGGGCGGGAGCGCGGGCGCGCGGCATGCGCGCGTGGTCCTCGTCGACGACCACCGCATGTTCCGTACGGGCGTCCAGGCCGAGATCGGCCAGACCGACCAGACCGGCGTCGAGGTCGTCGGCGAGGCCGCGGACGTCGACCAGGCGGTCACGGTCATCACCGCGACCCGCCCCGAGGTGGTCCTCCTCGACGTCCACCTCCCGGGCGGCGGTGGCGTCGAAGTCCTGCGCCGCTGCGCCCCGTTGATGTCCGACGCCGAGCAGCCCGTCCGCTTCCTCGCGCTCTCCGTCTCGGACGCGGCGGAGGACGTGATCGGGGTGATCCGAGGCGGCGCGCGGGGCTATGTCACCAAGACGATCACCGGCACGGATCTGATCAACTCCATCTTCCGGGTCCAGGAGGGCGACGCGGTCTTCTCCCCGAGGCTCGCCGGTTTCGTGCTGGACGCCTTCGCGTCCACGGACGCGCCTCCCGTCGACGAGGATCTCGACCGCCTCACCCAGCGTGAACGCGAGGTCCTGCGCCTGATCGCCCGCGGCTACGCCTACAAGGAGATCGCCAAGCAGCTCTTCATCTCCGTCAAGACGGTCGAGTCCCATGTCTCGGCAGTCCTCCGCAAGCTCCAGCTGTCCAACCGGCACGAGCTGACACGGTGGGCTACGGCACGACGGCTGGTGTGACCCTGCCGAGACTCGGACAGCCGCCGAGGGAGGTCCCCTGCCTTGACACAAACGCAGGGGGCACCCGCCAGAACCAGGGCAGTGGACCCCGAGGGTTCGTCGGAACCCTCACCCCGACGACGCCCTGGTGATCTGCTTCTCGAACCAGTGGTGTGCGTACGGCTCGTCGTTGAAAGCGGTGACCTCCTGGAAGCCACAGGAGTGATACAAGCCGATCGCCGCGCTGAGAGCCTTGTTGGTGTCCAGCCGCAGTACGTCGTGGCCGTGCAGGGCAGCCCGCGCCTCCAGTTCGGCCAGGAACCGGCGGCCGAGGCCGAGCCTCCGGGCGCGGGGCGCGACCCACATGCGCTTGACCTCGGCCGGGGCGTCAGCCGGTAGCTTCAGACCGGCGCAGCCGACGGGCTCGCCGTGCAGCCGGGCAATCAGGAACAGCCCGTGCGGCGGCCGGAGTTCGCCCGCGTCGGGCAGCAGACTCCGCGCGGGATCGAAGCCGGTCTCGAAGCGCTCCTGCAACTCGGCGAAATAGGACCGCAGGCATCGCTCGCCGTCGGGATGGTCAGGGTCGACGGCATCCAGCGTGACCGTCGCGGCGGTCAGCAGCCGATCGACCTCGGCCATGGCGGCGACCAGCCGGGAGCGCTGGGCGGCGTTGAGCGGCTCCAGCAGGGAGCCGGCCAACTCGTCGCTGCGGGTATCCAGCAGGGCACGCTCCACGCGGCCCGCCTCGGTGAGCCGGACGGTACGCACCCGTCTGTCCTGGGGCTGCGGCTCCACCGTCACCAGGCCCTCGGTCTCCAAAGAGCGCAGCAGCCGGCTGACGTACCCGGAATCGAGCCCGAGGCGCTCGCGCAGTCGCCGTACGTCCTTCCCCTGCTCGCCGATCTCCCACAGCAGCCGGGCCTCACCGATGGGCCGGCCGCGGCCCAGGTAGTGGTCGTGGAGCACGCCCACGCGTTCGGTGACGGTGCGGTTGAACCGCCGCACCTGGTCGATCTGCGTCGCATCCATTCTCTGACTCTAGTCAGAGAATCTGGTGTGCGGCCAGAGGCGGTCCGCGTGGGGGCGCACAAGGGGAGGGCTCCACGGGCTTCACGCTGGTGACGCGGCGACGGTCAGGAACCCGCGGACATACCCGGCCACGGTGTCCAGGTGACTCTCGAGCAGGAAGTGTCCACCTCCGGGAACCAGGTGGATCTCCGCGTCCGGCAGGTCCCTTGTGAAGGCGCGTGCTCCGTCCGGGCCGAAGATCTCGTCGCCTGCGCCCCAGACGGCGAGGAGGGGAACCTGCCGTTCCCTTTCGACACCAGCCCTGCCGCGGTGCCGACAGCCGAGGATGAGGCCGGCCTGCAATCCGGTCGAAGCCCTATGAGCCCACCGTGCCTTGCACGAACCGCCGAAGGTGCGCACGCATGGTGTGGGGCTGCTCCAACCAGGGCTCGTGCCCAGCGTCTTCGACCCGGGTCAGCGGAAGATCGAGCCTGAGCGCGAGTGCTTCAAGCGCCGACACAGGACGAGGATCATCGGCCCCACCGAGGAGCTCCGCCCGCGCGGGCAGGCATGCGCGGAGCTCGGCAAGATGCTCATCGAGCGGGTCCGCGCGGCCTTCCTTGCCGAGCTCGCTGTTCATAGCCCAGTTGACGGGGCGCCGCCGCCGGGCACCCTGCGCGGCCCAGTGCCACCCCCGTTCGGGATCGGCGTGGTCGGTGAACCAGGCCAGTGTGAGCAGCGCGACTTCCTGCTCCTCCGTGCGGTGAGGCAACTCCTCCAAGGCGCGGAGCTGCTCCTGCTGCGCCGCGGACATGCGGCGGCCGCGCTCCGCTCGGTCCCCGGTACGCCAATCACCGACGAACGGCCCGCACATCAGCAGCATCGCGGCAACCCGGTCAGGATGCGTCAGACAGAACCGGCTCGCCAGATTCGTGCCGTAGGAGTGCCCGATCAGCACGGCCTTGGGCACGCCCCATGCGTCGAGCAGCTCAGCAAGATCGTCGACATGCCGGGCGAAGGAATGGTGGCCCTGCCACGGGGATTGGCCTGTGCCACGCTGGTCGTACCGGTACACGGGCGCGAGGTCCGCGATCATGGGGGCGACATCGCCCAGATAATCCGGCAGCCCCGGACCGCCATGGAGCAGGATCACGGCCGGCTGCCGAGTCGTGTCCCCCAGCGCCATCCAACGTAACTGCGCCTCGTCGGTCATCGACGTGAGGCCCTGCGTCTCCATCAAGGTCACCGCGGAGAATCTACCGGTGTAACTGAGGCTGCCCGACGGCTCTGCGATGGACATCAAGAGCCTCGCCAAAGCACTGCCCCTGCACGGTCAGCGAGCCGTCAGCAGCGCCCTTACCGCTCTGTCCCGCGCCGGGCACCTGCACCGTGCTCGGGTCCTGGCCGCCACCGGGGACAACGGCACCCGCTGGGTGTTCCGTACGTACTGGTCCAGCGCCGCACGGGGCGACGCCTGGTGGGCCGCCCTCATGAGCGGCGGCGAAGCCCCGGAGATCGCCCAGGGCGGTGACGTACCGGCTCCGGGCGGCGGCGTCGCGTCGGACGTCAACCCGACGCCCGACCACACCACCCCATCCACCGACGTGCCCGCGCCCGCTGAGCCCTCGCCCACCACCGCCTCGCCCACCACCGCCTCGCCCGCCACTGCCTCGCCCGCCACCGCCTCGCCCGCCACCGCCGCGCCCGCATCCCCCATGGCCGCGCCCGCCAAAGCCGCGCCCACCGAGCCGCATGCCGCCACCGCCTACCGGGTCCTGGCCCGGCTCGGCAGCATCGAATCCCGGCTCGCCCTTTCCGCCGCCGACTGCGACGCCCTCACCGAGCTGGTCACCCCGTGGCTGGAGCGGGGAGCGAGTACCGTCTCCGTGATCCAGGCCCTGACCGCGGGCCTGCCCGACGCCGTCCACGCTCCGCGCGGGTTCGTCGCACGCCGCCTGCGGGACAAGCTGCCGCCCCAGCCCGCGCCCACCCCCGTACCGGCGGCTTTCGATGAGCTTCCCTCGGGCCGCCCCCGCCGTCTCATGCCGGAGTGCACCGAGTGCGGCGTGCCGGGACGCCCTGAGGCCTTCGTCGGCGGCCTGTGCCGGGGGTGCCGTACGGCCTCACCGGGCGCTCCCGTGACACCGCCCCGGGGCGGTGGAGAGCTGCGCCGTCAGAACGCGGTCGTCCTCTCCCGCGAAGCTCTTGCCGCTCGTGACCGTCGACAATCGGCCACATCTCGTCCCCTCGCGGTTGGACAGCCGTGAGCCATCAGACGGGCTCTCACCCCACCCGTGTCGCCCCCGCGAACGGCATCTCGCTGATCGAGGCCAGGCGCACCGGTGCCGACGGGTTCGGGGCGTGGATCATCTGGCCGTTGCCGACGTAGAGGCCGACGTGGCTGATGCCGGAGTAGAAGAACACCAGGTCACCCGGGAGCAGTTCGGAGCGGGAGACGCGCCGGCCGGCGCCGATCTGGGCGTAGGTCGTACGGGGCAGGGAGACGCCCGCGGCGCGGTACGCGGAGAGGACGAGACCCGAGCAGTCGAAGGCGTCCGGGCCGGTCGCGCCCCACACATACGGGCTGCCGAGCTTGGCGTAGGCGAAGGAGACGGCGGCCGCAGCACGGGAGTTGGGCGTATCGGGGTTGGGTGTATCGGAGGTGGCTGTCCCGGTTGCCGACAGGCCGTCCTGCGCGGCGCGGGCGGACCGTGCGGCGCGGGCCGAGCCGGCGCCCTCCTCGAAGCCGGCGCCCTCCCCGAAGCCGCCGTTCTCCCCGAAACCGGCGCCCTGCCCGAGGCGGGCGCGGTCCTCGGCGGACAGCCGGGACAGTAGCCGTCGGGCTGCGGTCAGCTTTCCGTTGATCGTCGTCCTGTGCCGTCTCAGCTCCGCCTGGCGGGACGTCAGCGAGGTCAGCTCGATGCGGGCGGCCCCGCGCAACTGCTCGATCTCCCGCAGTTGTCTGCGGACGCTCGCGGCGGACGAGGCCTGTCGGTTGCCCGCCCGCTCGACGAACTCGGCCCCGTCCAGGTACTGGTCGGGATCGGCGGACAGCGCGAGTTGCAGGGCGGGATCGAGGCCGCCGTCGCGGTATTGCGCCCTGGCCGTCGAACCCAGCGCGTCCCGCGCCGAGTTGAGCCTCTCCGTCCGGCGGGCCGCCTCGTCCCGCAGGGTCGACAGCCGATGTTCGGCGGCCTCCGTCTTCTCCCGCGCGCCGTTGTACTTCTCGGTGGCGACCTCCGCCTCCCGGTACAGCTTGTTCACCTCGGCCTTGACCTGCGTCGGCGCCGGCTGGGGCGCGGCGAGTCCGGTCCCGTCGAAGCCCGTCGCCGTCGCCGCGCCCGCGAGGGCGATCGTCGCCACCGCACGGACCGGGTTGCCGCTGACCGAACGTCGCCGGGGCTTGCGGTGCGCTGCCAACTGGACTGCACGTCCTTTCGTACGACTCCTACGACCGCCGCATCCGTACGACCGCTGAGCGGAGCGGACGTACGGCCGCCCGGGGGCGGATGAGGCGTCCGGCGGCGGCCCGCACAGGGGGAACGGGGCGCCGCCGGACTTCTCGGCGGTGGTGGCCGACTGCAGCCCCTGGCCAGGGGCTGCGGTGGGGAGCCGGTCACCTGGTGGAGGACGCTAAGCCTGACCGTGACGGCACGGTAACGGGTTGTGCGGAAGTGCCGGGAGTGGACCACCTGGTGACCGTAAGCGACCGCGATCCGGCGTCGTCGCCGTCGACTTCACGCTGCGTGATGACCGAAGTGGGGGTTTCGGGGGTGTTGCGGGTGATTGGCTGCTATGGGCCGCATGTACGCAAGAGCCATTTGAGGGAGGCGGGCAAGGGAGGCGGGCAAGGGGAGCGAGTAAAGGCGGGCAAGGGAAGTGGGCAAGGGAGGCCGGCGAGGGGAGCGGGCCCGGTGTCAGGCGCCCGATGCGGCCCTGACTAGGCTCCGCCTCATGGACGTACTCATCCATCTCTTCGTCGGCCTGCACATCATCGGCATCGCCTCGCTGCTGGGCGGTTTCCTCACCCAGATGAAGGCGATGGGCCGCGGCACCGCCCGTTTCGTCCCCGCGATGCTGCACGGGGCCCTGACGATGCTGGTCACCGGGGCGATCCTGGTGGGCCTCAACCAGGCCGACGACCAGCACGTCAACAACATCAAGATCGGCGTGAAGCTGGCGCTGCTGATCGTGATCCTGGGGCTCGTCTATGTGAAGCGCGACGACGAGAAGGTGGACAAGGGCCTGTTCGGCCTGGTGGGTGCGCTGACCACGGCGAACATCTTCATCGCGGTGCTGTGGACGTGAGGCGGACGGGCGCCGGGAGGGGCCGCCGGACCAGCGCGGACCGCCCCCGGCGGTGACCGTCAGGCCGGTCGTACCACCCGGTAGATCGACGACTCGCCGTCGTAGAAGATCGACTCCTCGCGGACGTACGCGCCCGGCTTCGGGGCGTGGATCATCATGCCGTTGCCGATGTAGACGCCGACGTGGCTGATGTCGTCGTAGAAGAAGACCAGGTCACCGGGCTGGGCGTTGGAGACGGAGACCGTGGTGCCGGCGTTCACCTGGTCGTAGGTGGTGCGGGGGAGGGTGACGCCGGCGGCCTTCCAGGCGGCCTGGGTGAGGCCGGAGCAGTCGTAGGACCCGGGGCCGGTGGCGCCCCAGACGTACGGCTTGCCGATCTGCGCGCGGGAGAAGGCGAGCGCCTTGTCCGCCTTGGCCGCGTACGAGGAGTCGGGCGTGGTGGTCGTGCCGGACCCGGACGTGGCGCCGCCAGACCCGGCCCCGGACCCGGACGTGGCCGTGCCGGAGGAGCTGTTCTGCTCCTGCTCCTGCTCCTGCTCCTGCTGCTGCTGCTGAGCCGCGGCCGCCTCCTGGGCCTTCTGCTCCGCCGCCGCCTGCTGCTGCGCCAGCTCCGCGGCCTTGCGCGCCGCCTCCTGCTGCTTCTGCTTCTCGATCGTCGCGAGCCGCGCCTTCTCCTGGGCGGTCAGCTGCGAGAGGAGGCCACGTGCGTCGGCGAGCTTCTTCTGGACGGTCGCCTTCGCCGTCTTCAGATCACTCTGCGACTCGGTGAGCGTCCGCAGGCTCTCCGCGGCCTCCTGGCGCTTCTTCATCGTCGCCGACTGCTCGGTGACGTAGTCGTCGACCGCGACCTTCTGGCGGCTGGTCATCCGGCCCATCAGCTGGGTCTGGTCGAAGTAGTCCTGCGGTGAGTCCGCGAGCAGGAAGGTCGCGGTGTCGGGCGCGGAGGCGCCGGTGCGGTACTGAGCGGCGGCGAAGGAACCCAGCTCCTCCCGCGCCGTGTTGAGCTTCTGGGTGCGCTGGGCGACGTCGTCCAGGAGGCCGTCGACGGCCTCGCGCTGCTTCGCGGTCTTCTCCTTGGCCGCGTTGTACTTGTCGGTCGACGACTCCGCCTGGCGGTAGAGGTCGTCGACCTTCTTCTCGACCTCTTCGAGGCTCGGTCTGTCGGCGGCCGGGGCGGCGGCGGCCGACTGGGTCAGCAGGGCGACGGAGGTGAGGGCCGCCGTCGCGAGGGCGGGGGTCCGTATGCCTGCTGCGCGCGTACCCGGGGGACGCGACTTGCGGTGCGACGCCAAGGGAGGCGACTCCTTCCATGCTCCGCCTACCGAGTTAGCTGTCGGGTTCGGGCGGGTGGTTATGGAAGGTTTGCCCTACGGCCACGCCCTGGAGGGGGTCGGCCGATTCACCCCAAGTTCGGTGGGTCCCCGGTTCCGGTCACGCGGTGGTGGCTCCGGATTCGGCGGAGGCCGCGCGGCCCGGCGACGTTCGCCGGTGGGGGTCGTACGGCCTGTCCGAAACCGTAGCCAACTGGTGTGGCGCCTGTGAAGGTTGATGGTCGAAATGCCCGATACATTTTCGTGACCTCAAGTCAGAACCTCGCATGGCGTGGCCTATGCGCCATGACCTGCACGGGCTTGTCCGTATATCTGCTGAGTGGCGGTGTCGCGAGACCTTCGTCACTGGCTGACGAAGAGCGGGCTGACGTGCAGATCGATTTCGCCGTTCGAAGACGTTCGAAGACGTTCGGAGCCGGAGCCGGAGCCGGAGCCGGAGTCGTACGGGGCCGTACGGCCCGTACGAAAGTGAAGGTGCCGTTCCCGGCAGGGCGTCGCCGTCGATCCGTACGACGGCCAGGCTCATGTCTCGCCTGGTCGACTGTCTTGCCTGGTCGGCGCCGGCCGACAGCGGACCGCGACGGCGCGGCCCTGGAAGGTGCGGGGAGGGGAGGGGAGGGGAGGCCGGGCGGACGGCTCTGGAAGACTCCCCGCTTCTGAGAGGGCAAGGGCCCGGCCCCGGCCCCGGCCCCGGCCCCGGCCCCGGCGCCGGCATTCGGCTGGAGTTCTCGGGTCGGCGGTGGGGTGTCAGTGAGGCGCTCTAGACTCGGAGAGCGATGAGCAGCCTCTTTGATGACAGCTTCCTGGCGAACCTCCAGACCCCTCGTGGGCACGAGGAGGAACCCCCGCCGCCGCCCGAGGACGATCACGTTGCGGAGCCCGTTCCGGACGATCTGTTCGGCGGGAAGTTCGACGTGCCGCCGGACCGGGACCCGTACTACCGCGACGGCGCCCCGCGCCCCGTGGTGGACGCGGCCGCGCTGCTGGAGGGGCTGAACGAGAACCAGCGGGCCGCCGTCGTGCACCACGACACCCCGCTGCTCATCGTGGCCGGCGCCGGTTCCGGCAAGACCCGGGTGCTCACGCACCGCATCGCGTACCTGCTCGGCGAGCGGAACGCGCACCCGGGCCAGATCCTGGCGATCACCTTCACCAACAAGGCCGCCGGCGAGATGAAGGAGCGCGTCGAGCAGCTCGTCGGCCCGCGCGCGAACGCGATGTGGGTGATGACGTTCCACAGCGCGTGCGTACGGATCCTGCGCCGGGAGTCCAAGAGGCTCGGCTTCACGTCGTCCTTCTCGATCTACGACGCCGCCGACTCCAAGCGTCTGATGGCCCTGGTCTGCCGCGACCTGGACCTCGACCCCAAGCGCTACCCGCCGAAGTCCTTCAGCGCCAAGATCAGCAACCTCAAGAACGAGCTGATCGACGAAGAGGACTTCGCCGCCCAGGTAACTGGGGGCACCTCCCAGGCTATCGGCTCTGGGGGAGGATTCGAGAAGACCCTCGCCCAGGCCTACGCGATGTACCAGTCCCGGCTGCGCGAGGCGAACGCCCTCGACTTCGACGACCTGATCATGACGACGGTCAACCTGCTCCGCGCCTTCCCGGACGTCGCCGAGCACTATCGCCGCCGCTTCCGGCACGTCCTCGTCGACGAGTACCAGGACACCAACCACGCCCAGTACGCCCTCGTACGGGAACTCGTCGGCTCCTCCGAGCACCCGGTGGACGTACCGCCCAACGAGTACGACGTCCCGCCCGCCGAACTGTGTGTCGTGGGCGACGCCGACCAGTCGATCTACGCCTTCCGCGGCGCCACCATCCGCAACATCCTCCAGTTCGAGGAGGACTACCCGAACGCGACGACGATCCTGCTGGAGCAGAACTACCGCTCCACGCAGACGATCCTGTCCGCCGCCAACGCGGTCATCGAACGCAACGAGTCCCGCCGCCCCAAGAACCTGTGGACCAACGCGGGCGCGGGCGCGCGCATCACCGGCTATGTCGCCGACACCGAACACGACGAGGCGCAGTTCGTCGCCGACGAGATAGACCGCCTCACGGACGCGGGGGACGCGAAGGCGGGAGACGTCGCCGTCTTCTACCGGACGAACGCCCAGTCCCGTGTCTTCGAAGAGATCTTCATCCGTGTCGGCCTGGCCTACAAGGTCGTCGGCGGTGTCCGCTTCTACGAGCGTAAGGAGGTCCGGGACGTCCTGGCCTACCTGCGGGTCCTCGCCAACCCGGAGGACTCCGTCCCGCTGCGCCGGATCCTGAACGTTCCCAAGCGCGGCATCGGCGACCGCGCCGAGGCGATGATCGACGCCCTGTCCCAGCGGGAGAAGATCAGCTTCTCGCAGGCGCTCAAGCGCGTCGACGAGGCGTACGGCATGGCCGCGCGCTCGACGAACGCCGTGAAGCGGTTCAACACGCTGATGGAGGAGCTCCGTACGATCGTCGACTCCGGCGCGGGCCCGGCGACCGTCCTGGAGGCGGTGCTCGAACGCACCGGCTATCTCGCCGAGTTGCAGGCCTCCACCGACCCCCAGGACGAGACCCGGATCGAGAACCTCCAGGAACTCGCCGCCGTCGCCCTGGAGTTCGAACAGGAGACCGCGGAGGGGGAGGCGTCCGGTTCGGTCCCCGGTACGCTCTCCGCCTTCCTGGAGCGGGTGGCCCTGGTCGCCGACTCCGACCAGATCCCCGACGAGGACGAGGACGGCTCCGGAGTCATCACCCTGATGACCCTGCACACCGCCAAGGGCCTCGAGTTCCCGGTCGTGTTCCTCACCGGCATGGAGGACGGCGTCTTCCCGCACATGCGCGCCCTCGGCCAGACCAAGGAACTGGAGGAGGAGCGGCGCCTGGCGTACGTCGGCATCACCCGCGCGCGGGAACGGCTGTATCTGACGCGGTCGTCGCTGCGCAGCGCGTGGGGACAGCCCTCGTACAACCCGCCCTCCCGCTTCCTGGAGGAGATCCCGGCGCAGCACGTCGACTGGAAACGCACGGGTGCCACGTCACCGGTGCCCTCCGGCCCGGTGTCCGGTGTGGCGGCCGCACTGTCCTCGTCCCGCTCCCGCTCGTCCGCCTCGGGCGCTTCCGGGTTCGCCACCCGTCGGACCTCGGAGAAGCCGGTGGTCGCGCTGGCCGTCGGGGACCGGGTCACGCACGACCAGTTCGGACTGGGCACGGTCGTCGGTGTGAAGGGGGCCGGCAGCAACGCGGAGGCGACGGTCGACTTCGGCGAGGAGAAGCCGAAGCGGCTGCTGCTGCGGTACGCGCCGGTGGAGAAGCTGTAGGAGAAGTGTTCCAGGCGCGTTCCAGGCGCGTTCTGGGCGCGGTGTTGCGGGAGACGGGGGTCTGCGGGCGGCAAGCCCCCGGTCCTGCGTGGTCCTACGACCGTCCCGCGTGGTCCTATGTCGGGTCGATGCCGTGGCTGCGCAGCCACGGCAGCGGGTCGATCGCCGAGCCACCGGCCGGCCGTACCTCAAGGTGCAGGTGCGGGCCGGTCGAGTTGCCCGAGTTCCCGGAGTACGCGATCGGGTCGCCGGCCTGCACGGTCGTCCCGGAGGAGACTCGGTAGGTGGAGAGGTGGCAGTACCACGTCTCTGTGCCGTCCTTCGCCGTCAGGATCAGCATGTTGCCGTACGCGCTGTTCCACTGCGTCCGCACGGTGCCGTCGGTCACGGCCTTCACGGTCGTGCCGTAGGAGACGGGGAAGTCGATGCCGGTGTGCACGGACATCCAGTTGATACCGGACTGGCCGAAGTAGGCGCTGAGCCCGGGCTGGGCGACCGGCAGCGCGTACTTGGGACGCAGCCGCTCCTTGCGGGCCGCCTCCGCGGCCGCCTGCTTCCGCTCGGCCTCCTGCTGGGCCTTGAGGTCGATACGTTCCTGCGTCCGGCTGACCCGGTCGCTGAAGTCGTCCGCCTCGGCGGAGAGGGTCTTCAGCTGGGTGTCCAGCTTGTTGTTCGCTGTGGACGGCTTGACGGCGGTCGCGTCCGACGCGGCCGCGGTGTTCGACGCGTCCGTGTCGTCCTGGGTCAGAGTGGTGACCGAGGCGGCGGCGATCCCGGCGACCCCCATCACGCATGCCGAGGGCACGGCCACCGTGAGCAGGGCGGACCGCTTGGCGGGCATACGACGACGGGAGCGTGACCCGCTGCGAGAGGCGGCGCGGGACGACGTGGCCGGGGCCGGGGTGGCCGCGGCCGGGGTGGGGACGACCTCTTCCTGGTCGTCGACGAGAGGGGAGTCGGCGTCGGACGGAAAATCCGACAGGACCGGCATCTCGCCGGTGGCGCTCAGCCCACCCTCGTGCGGAGGGTGCTCGCCGTACGCGACCTGGTCGAAGGTCGCCGTCTCCTGCTGGTCGAACGCCTCGCCCTGCTGCTGGTACTCCTCGGCGCCGGCCGCTGTGTGATGGCCGTCGGAGTTCCACTGGGTGGCGTCGTACGCCCCGGTGTCGAAGGCCTGCGTGCCCCATTCCCACTGCTGGGTCTGGTCGGCCTGCTGGGTCTGGTCGGCAGGGGCGCCGGAGTGGTGGGGCTGGAGCCAGGCGCTCGCATCCCACTGACCGCTGATGTCGGGGCCGGTGGCCTGCGGCGGGATCGCGGAAAGCTGCTGGTGCTCGGCGGTCCAGGCGGTGGCGTCGTACCCGCCGGTGTTGTACCCGCTGGTGTCGTAGGCGCCGGTGTCGTACGCGGCGTGATGCTGGGCCGCGTACATGTCGTAGTTCAGGGTCTGGTGGCCGCCCGTCGACCAGGTCCCCGTGTCGTAGGATCCCGTGGCCTCGCCGGGAAGGCTGCCGAAGAGGGGGTCCGACTCGAAGGTCGCCGACGCGGTCGTCGCGTAGGTGCCGGTTTCGAAACCGGTGGCGTCATAGCCGCCATACGTGGTGAGGTCGCCGTACTGGGCTTCCTGGGTGCCGTACGACGCGTAGGTCGCCGGGGCGGCGTCGGAAGCCGGAGCCGGGGTGGTCATACTCCCCGACGGGTGACGGTCGTTCACCAACTTCTCTTTCGCCTCGACAACAGGGGCTGGCAGAGCAGTGCGGCGACTGTACCCGGCGGTATGCGGGCGCGACAATGTTCGTCAGGTTTCCCTGGCGCAGGAAACGGGCATTCGGCCGTGTTTCGGGGGACTGAGGGCGAGGGTTTGGCCTTGCGTTCGAAGGATGTTCGATAGGGGACCGTCGTCGGACCGGCGTTCTGCCCGCCGTCGGGCCGCTCTCGCGCTGCCGACGGGTCGCTGTCGGACCGCTCTCGTGCCGCTCTCGTGTCGCCGTCGGGTCGATGGCGGACTGTCCTCCCGTGGCTCTTCTCCTGCTGTCCGGGGCGGGTGCGGAAAGGGTTCTCGTGGCGGCTGCGGCGGGTTACGAGGCCGGGGTGTGGGGCGGGGCACGGGGCGCGGGTCATGGATTGCGCCGGTTTTGCGCCGCTTTACGCCACTGTGAGCCCGCCGGAGCGCGAGATGGTTTCCTCACCCGGGCGTGCCGTGTCGAGAACCCGCCGTATTCCGGACGCGACGGCTGGGTGCACGGGCAGGGCGAGGTGACCGATGCCGGTCACCCGGATGTTCTCCGCGATCAGGTCGGGGTGCTCGACGCAGGCGGTCTCCAGCGGGTCCATCAGATGGTCCAGATCGCTCCAGAAACTCACGAAATGCGTACGGCAGCCGGGTGCCGGGAGGGTCAGTTCCTCGATCAGATCCGAGCCGGGGCGCATCTGGCGCACGATCGGGTGCGCGTTCGCCAGCGGCGCCACCCGGGTGCCGGAGTGCGGGGTGCCGAGCGTCACAAGTGTGCGGATGCGGAGGTCGCCGCCGAGTCGCTGCACGTAGTACCGCGCTATCAGCCCGCCCAGGCTGTGCCCCACGACATCGACCTGTCGGCTGCCGGTGCGCTCGCAGATCTCCTCTATGTGCCGGCCGAGCAGCGCCGCCGCGGTGCGAATGTCGCAGGTCAGCGGCGAGTAGTTCAGCGACTCGATCTGCTGCCTGCCGTGCTGGGCGAGGCTGCGGCGCAGCAACACGAACACCGAGCGGTTGTCGATGAACCCGTGCAGCAGCACGACCGGGGGCTTGGCCTCCCTGGGCAGCTGGGCCGCGCCGTCCTCCGGGGCGGGGATCGGGGGCACGGGGGCGCGACGCTCCTGGGTGATGCCGGAGGGGTAGAGGAGGAGGTGGCCCGCGAGGATCGCGATCTCCAGGGCGGTCGCCTTCAGGAGGGCCAGGGAGAGTCCCGCCAGTTTGCTCGGAAGCAGACGCTGGCAGAGGGGAAGAAGGGGAAGTGCTGCCCCGGTCACCTTCATGGCCGACCTCCTGTCGGCACACAGGGGGACGGCGCTGTCCTTCGTGTGCCCTCTTGGGGAGGCGTGGCGAAGGCTTTCGACGGAGTGCGAGCGGGGCGGGTGGGGGCGATGACCTGGTGAGGCTCCCTGCCGGTGTGGCGACGAGGTGCCCCGCTGCCGTGCCTTACCTGCCCTGCGTGCCCTTCGCGCCCTCGTCGATACGCCTCACCGCCGCGGCGCGCGGCCTGCGGCGCGGCGGCGAGGCGACCTCGTTGCGGCTCCCGAACGTGTCCCATCGTGTGATTTCCCCCTCTGTATCCACCGCGAAACTGCCGGTTGCGGGATGCTGGCGATAACGTTCGTTCACTTTCCCGGCCGGAATGGGTACGGCAGTACTCGTCGGTACAGATGGATGCAGTCGTTTCATGGAGGCAGTGATGGGTGTGGCAGCCGGTCCGATCCGCGTGGTGGTGGCCAAGCCGGGGCTCGACGGCCACGATCGCGGGGCCAAGGTGATCGCGCGGGCGCTGCGCGACGCCGGTATGGAGGTCATCTACACCGGGCTCCACCAGACGCCCGAGCAGGTCGTCGCCACCGCGATCCAGGAGGACGCCGACGCGATCGGGCTGTCCATCCTGTCCGGCGCGCACAACACGCTCTTCGCGGCCGTGATCGACCTGCTCAAGGAGCGGGACGCGGAGGACATCCTGGTCTTCGGCGGCGGGATCATCCCCGAGGGAGACATCGCCCCGCTGAAGGCGAAGGGCGTCGCGGAGATCTTCACGCCGGGGGCGACGACGCAGTCGATCGTGGACTGGGTGCGCGCGAATGTGAGGCAGCCGGCGGGGGCGTAGACCGTCGTCCCCTGCCGGTCGATCCGGCGGGACGGGCCGACCGTCCGGGCGAACGACGTGCGGGGACTCTGCCGCCGGCCCCCTGTCCGGCTTGGACCTGTCCGGAGACTCCGGCCCCCTGTCCGGCCTGAACGTGTCCGGGGACGGTGCCGCCGGACCCCAGTCGGTCCTGAACGTGTCCGGGGATTCTGCCGCCGGGCTCTCATCCGGCCTGAACGGCCTCGTCCTCAGGCGTCGGACGGCCCGAGGGGCCGCGCCGCCCCCAGTTCCTCCTGCATCGCCGCCCGCAACCGCAGGGTGGTCACCAGGCGCTGGAACGCCTCCGCCCAATACCCCCCGGCCCCGGGACTGGCCTCCTCCGACTCGTCCGGCACCGCCATCAGCCCGTCGAGCCGGCTTCCCTCCGAGGGGTCGAGGCAGCGCTCCGCCAGGCCCATCACTCCGCTGAAACTCCATGGGTAACTCCCCGCGTCCCGTGCGATGTTGAGCGCGTCGACCACAGCCCCGCCGAGCGGCGCGGCCCACGGCACCGCGCATACTCCGAGCAGCTGGAACGCCTCGGACAGACCGTGGACCGAGATGAACCCGGCCACCCAGCCGGCCCGTTCGGCGGCGTCCAGCGTGCCCAGCAGCTTGGCCCGCTCGGCCAGGGACACCGCCCCGGGGCCGCCGGCCTCGGGTGCCGCGGGTGCCCCGAGGAGCGCCCGCGCCCACGCGGCGTCCCGCTGTCGTACCGCGGCCCGGCACCACGCGGCGTGCAGTTCGGCCTGCCAGTCGTCGGCCACAGGCAGTGCCACGATCTCCTGGGGCGTACGCCCACCGAGCCGCCCGGGCCAGGTGCCGAGCGGCGCCGCCTCCACCAACTGGCCGAACCACCACGACCGTTCCCCCCGCCCAGCGGGAGGCTTGGCCACGACACCGTCGCGCTCCATGCTCGCGTCGCACTCGTGCGGCGTCTCGATCGTGAGCGTCGGTGTGTCCCCGGTGTGGTCGACCGCCACGCACGTCCCGGCCCGCACCGCCATCCGTCCGGCGAGCGCCGAGCCGGGCAGCGCCGACAGCAGCTCCGCCGCCGTCGCCCGTACGTTGCGGCTGCGGTCGGTCAGCGCCTGCTCCAGGAAGGGCTCGTCCTCCGCGGCCAGGCCCGTGCGCAGGGAGTCGAGGAACATCAGCCGGTCCTCGGCCCGTTCCGTCGTCCAGGTCGAGGCAAGCAGCTCGCGCGCGGTGGCGGGCTCACGGGACCGGATCGCGCCCAGCAGGGCGACCCGCTCCGCGAACAGTCCTTCCTGCCACAGCTGTCGGATCGTTCCGGTGTCCTCGGGGTGGGGCAGCGTCGTGCCCCCGCCCGGTGTCGCGCGCAGGGCGAACCGCCAGTCCGGGTTCAGCCGGGCGAGCCACACCGCGCGCGGTCCCGCGAACGTCAGTGCCGCCGGCCGCAGGTCCGTACGCCCCCGGGCCGCGTCCAACAGCGCGGGCAGCAGTTCGGACGGAGGGGCGTAGCCGCGGGCGTTCGCCGTGGTGAGCCATTGCGGCAGCAACTCCATGAGGTCCGGCGCCGCACCCCGGCGGCCACCGCCGCCCGCGCCGGGGCGGTCGGCCAGCAGCATCGCCAGTCTGCCCGCCGCCGCGGGGGGCAGGGGCTGGCGCGGGTCCTCCACCACCGGTTCCGGCAGCCGCGCCGCCCGCCCCGGTCGCAGGCCGGCCCGCCGTCGTACGGTCTCCACGGCCGCCGCGTCCAGCAGGGCCGGCGGGGCGTCCGGGCCGGGCGGACAGCCGGGTGGCGTGCGACGCTCGGTCCCGAGCAGGGCCGCTGTGACGAGTTCCTCCCAGGCGCCCGGGGCGGGCGCGTCCACAGGAGCGGAAGTCCTGGTCATGGGTTCCTTTCGGTTCCTCTTCGCGGGGGAGCCGGGGAGTGGTTGAAGAGTCACCCGGTCCGGGTGTCCCGTGAAGCCCGACACATGCGTGGATCGGGGGAGAGCGGGTGGATCGTCGGACGGGTGGGGCCGCTTGTAGCGCCGGTGCGCGCGTCGGTTCAGCACAGGGACACGGCCTCGCCCGCCCCCTCCGGCCAGGCCGTCAACGGGGTGAAGCCGCGGTGGCCGCACTCGCCGAACACCGTGACCGGGGCGCCGCCGGACAGGGAGACGAGCCGCCACAGGCCCGGACGGGAACGTGCGGTGGGCGTCAGCGGCAGCGCCGTCCGCCCGTCGGCGTCCGCCAACTGCCAGGAGTCGTCGTCCGGGGTGGGCACGACCCGTCCCAGCGTCACCGGGACGGAATCCAGCCACGGGTCGTCCCGCAGGGCCTCGCCGTAGCGGGCGGCCGCCTCGGCCGGGGTGAGCCCCGGCGGTCGTATCGCGGCCGGCGCGGGCGGGGCGAACTGCTCACCCAGGGTCACCCGCGGCTGCCCGGCACCCGGATACGCCGACACCTCCGCGTCCAGGACCAGCCCCACCGGCAGCGCCGGCTCCGGTGCGCGGCCGGCGGCGCCATAAGAGAGGAGCAGCGCCGTACGGCCGGACTCGGCGCCGTACAGCCATATCCGCCGGGTCGTCAGCCGGGCGTCCGCCGTGTCGTACTGGGCGAGGACCAGCCAGCGGTCCCGCAGCGGCGGGCCGTCCGCCGAGCCGGTCAGGCCGATGCGGGAACGGACCGTCGTCGCCAGGCCTTCGGGCAGTCGCTCCCGGCGCAGCCAGCCCTGGTCGAGAAGATGGAGCAGGGCGCACTCCTCCAGCAGCCGCACCGGCCAGCCCGGCCCGGACGACGGGATCGCCCCCAATTCCCGCACCCGCGCGGCCAGTCCGGAGGCCTGGGCGTCGACCATGCGGGCCGCTGTCTCCTCCCACATCCCGTACCCCGTCGACTGCGCGCCCGCCAGGCCGCCCCGCAGCAGGTCCGCCAGCCGCTGCTCCAGTTCCGTCGCCCCCGCGGTGATCCGCTCGGCCCGGCGCTCGGCGCGGCGCCGCGCCGCCTCCGGATCACCCGAGCCGGACGAGGAACCGGCCGCACCCGCCGACTGCTTCTCCTGCGCGCGCTTCCTTCTCCCCTCTATCCACTCCCCGGCCCACTCCGGCGGCTGTCCCGCCGGCACCGCGCCGTCCCCGCCCGCCCAGAGCAGCAGCAGCCCGAGCGCGTGCTTGCACGGGAACTTACGGCTCGGACAACTGCACTTGTATGCCGGACCGGACGCGTCCGCGATGTCCACGACCGTCCGATACGGCTTGCTGCCACTGCCCTTGCACAGCCCCCACACCGTCCCCTCTCCACAACTGCCCGCCTCGGACCATGGTCCGGCCGCGCCGAGTTTGCTGCCCGCCTTGCGTGACGCGGCGTCAGGCGCCAGCGACAACACCTGGTCCGCGCTCCAGCGCACCCCCTGCTGAGTCATGTCATCGAAGGTAGATCCCCCCACTGACAATCGGCCTCGCGAGCACGTTTTCGCAGGTCAGACCGCATTGTCAGTGGTGTGGTGCAGGGTGGACACCAGATCCGAACCGGCCGAGCTGGAGGGGGACTCAGCCATGTCTGTGTCTGCAGAACCTATGTCCGCACCCATGCGGGAGCAGGAGCCGAGCGAGGCCTTGCGGCCGCATGCCGAGGACGCCTTCGCGGAGGAACTCGCCGTGCTCGCCGCGCAGGACGACCGCCCGCGCCCGGCCCGCTGGAAGATGTCGCCGTGGGCCGTCGCGACCTACCTCCTCGGCGGCACCCTGCCCGACGGCACGGTGATCACGCCGAAGTACGTCGGCCCGCGCCGCATCGTCGAGGTCGCCGTCACCACCCTCGCCACCGATCGCGCCCTGCTCCTGCTCGGTGTGCCCGGCACCGCGAAGACCTGGGTGTCCGAGCATCTGGCCGCGGCGGTCAGCGGAGACTCCACCCTGCTGGTGCAGGGCACGGCCGGCACCCCGGAGGAGGCCATCCGGTACGGCTGGAACTACGCCCAACTGCTCGCGCACGGCCCGAGCCGTGGCGCCCTGGTGCCCAGCCCCGTCATGCGAGCGATGGCCGAGGGAATGACGGCCCGGGTCGAGGAGCTCACCCGGATCCCGGCAGACGTGCAGGACACGCTCATCACGATCCTGTCGGAGAAGACGCTGCCGATACCGGAGCTGGGCCAGGAGGTGCAGGCGGTCCGCGGCTTCAACCTGATCGCGACGGCCAACGACCGCGACCGCGGGATCAACGACCTGTCCAGCGCCCTGCGCCGCCGGTTCAACACGGTGGTGCTGCCGCTGCCGGAGAGCGTCGAGGCCGAGGTCGACATCGTCTCGCGGCGCGTCGACCAGCTCGGCCGCTCCCTCGACCTGCCGTCCGCGCCCGACGGTATCGACGAGATCCGCCGTGTCGTGACCGTCTTCCGCGAACTGCGCGACGGCGTCACGTCCGACGGCCGTACGAAACTGAAGTCGCCCAGCGGCACGTTGTCGACGGCCGAGGCCATCTCCGTCGTCACCAACGGCCTCGCACTGGCGGCCCACTTCGGTGACGGCGTCCTGCGGGCCGGTGACGTCGCCGCGGGCATCCTGGGCGCCGTCGTCCGCGACCCGGCGTCCGACAAGGTCGTCTGGCAGGAGTACCTGGAGGCGGTCGTCCGCGAGCGAGACGACTGGATGGACTTCTACCGCGCCTGCCGGGAGGTCGGCGCGTGAGCGACGGCGGGCGGGGACACGCGTACGGCGGTCGAACGGAGGCCGGTGGGGAGGGGCCGCTGCTGCTCGGGGTGCGGCATCACGGGCCGGGATCCGCGCGGGCCGTGCGGGCGGCGTTGGCCGCGGCCCGGCCGCGGGTCGTGTTGATCGAAGGCCCGCCCGAGGCCGACGCGCTGATCCCGCTCGCCGCGGACGAGGACATGCGACCGCCGGTCGCGCTCCTCGCCCACGCGGTGGACGAGCCCGGCCGCTCGGCGTTCTGGCCGCTCGCCGAGTTCTCACCGGAATGGGTCGCGATCCGCTGGGCCCTGGAGCACGACGTCCCGGCTCACTTCATCGACCTGCCCGCCACGCACACGCTGGCGTGGGGGAGCGACGACCGGGAGAAGGAGTCGTCTCAAGGGGAGAAACCCGAAGAGGAGGGTGCCGCACCGAACGGCGGGACCGACATCGGGTCCGACGCCCGGGCTGACGTTCGGGCCGATGTCCGGGTCGATCCGCTCGCCGTGCTCGCGGAGATCGCCGGTTATGACGATCCCGAACGCTGGTGGGAGGACGTCGTCGAGCACCGGGGGCCGGGCGACGGTGACCCCTTCGCGCCGTTCACCGCGCTGGAGGAGGCCATGGGGGCGCTGCGGGAGGCATACGGCAGTGGGGGCCATGACCGGGATCTCGTGCGGGAGGCGTACATGCGCCTTCAGATGCGGGACGCACAACGCCGGTTCGGGGAGGGGGTCGCGGTGGTGTGCGGGGCCTGGCACGTGCCGGCGCTGCGGCACAGGACCACCGTCGCCGCCGACAAGGCACTGCTGAAGGGGCTGCCCAAGGTCAAGACGGACATGACGTGGGTGCCGTGGACGTACCGCAGGCTGTCGCGGCACAGCGGTTACGGCGCGGGGATCGACTCCCCGGGCTGGTACGGGCACCTGTTCCGGACACCGGACCGGCCGGTCGAGCGGTGGCTGACCAAGGTGGCGGGGCTGCTCCGGGAAGAGGACCGGCTCGTGTCCTCGGCGCACGTCATCGAGGCGGTGCGGCTGGCCGGGACGCTCGCCACGATGCGGGGCCGCCCGTTGGCCGGCCTCAGCGAGACCACCGAGGCCGTGCGGGCGGTGATGTGCGACGGGTCGGACGTGCCGCTGGCGCTGGTACACGACCGGCTGGTCGTGGGGGACGCGCTGGGTGAGGTGCCGGCCGCGGCGCCCGCGGTGCCGTTGCAGCGGGACCTCGACCGGACACAGCGCAGGCTGCGGCTCAAGCCGGAGGCCGCGGAGCGCGAGCTGGAGCTCGACCTGCGCAAGGAAACCGACGCGGAGCGCAGCAGGCTGCTGCACCGGCTGCGGCTGCTCGGCGTGGCGTGGGGCGAGCCGGCCGCCTCCCGCGGCAGCACGGGCACGTTCCGGGAGACCTGGCGGCTCAGGTGGGAGCCGGAGCTGGCCGTGCGGGTCGCGGAGGCGGGAGTGTGGGGGACGACCGTGCTCGGCGCCGCGACCGCCAAGGCGGAGTCCGACGCGGTCGCCGCGCAGGGCCTCGCCGAGGTCACGGCACTCGCCGAGCGCTGCCTGCTGGCCGACCTGCCGGACGCGCTCCCCACCGTGATGCGGGTCCTCGCCGACCGGGCGGCCCTCGACGCCGACGTCGGCCATCTCGCCCAGGCCCTGCCCGCCCTGGTCCGCTCCCTGCGCTACGGCGACGTACGCGGCACGGACACGGCGGCGCTGACAGAGGTCGCCGCGGGACTCGCCGAGCGGATCTTCGTCGGCCTGCCCCCGGCCTGCGCCGCGCTCGACGCGGACGCGGCCGAGGAGATGCGCCGGCATGTCGACGCGGTGCACGGCTCTCTGGGGCTGCTCGACGACGTCGCCGCACCGGCCCACGGCGACCTGCGCGCGAGGTGGCACACGGTGCTCGGAGTGCTGTCACGGCGGGACACCGTGCCCGGGGTGATCCGGGGCCGGGCCGTGCGACTGCTGCTGGACGGCGGGGAGTTGGCGCAGGACGAGGCGGCTCGGCTGATGGGACTCGTGCTGTCGCCGGGGACACCGCCGGCCGACGCGGCCGCGTGGATCGAGGGCTTCGTCGGCGGCGGTTCGGGCGGCGGGATGCTGCTCGTGCACGACGAGCGGCTGCTCGCACTGGTCGACGCCTGGCTGACCGGCGTGCCGGCGGAGGCGTTCACCGACGTGCTGCCCCTGCTGCGGCGCACGTTCTCGGCGTACGAGGCGGGCGTGCGCCGGACACTCGGCGAACTGGTCCGACGCGGGCCGGGGCAGCGAGGGAGAGAGGCGGCGGCCGGATCCGGCATACCCGGCTTCGCAGCGGACCTCGACGGCGAGCGCGCGGACGCGGTGCTGCCGGTCGTGCGGCTGCTGCTGGGGCTGGGCGGAGCGGAAGAGGACGCGGGCAACGACCTTGTAGGGGTGGCGCGATGACGACCGAGTGCCTGAGTGGGCCGAGGGAGAGGGCCGACGTGATGGACGCCGCGAAGGACGGACGCGGGCTGCGTCCGGAAGACCGACCGACGACGACCGTGCCGGTGATCCCGCTCTGGGAACGACTGCGTACGGGGGTGCAAGCATGACGACGGGACCGCGAACGGCGACGCCGCGGACGACGACGGGGCCGCAGTCGATCACCGGGCTGCGAACGGCGACTGGGCCGCAGTCGATCACCGGGCCGCGAACGGAGCCTGAGTCGCAGACGACGAACGGGGCCGGCGACCCGGCGCAGGAGCGGCTGCGACGGTGGCGGCTGGTGCTCGGGGGCGGCGCGGCCGACGGCACCGGGTGTGCGCTCTCCGGGCAGGACGCCGCGATGGACGGGGCGCTGGCCGCGCTCTACGGAAGGGCGGACGACGGGCAGACGGGCAAAAGGCAGACGGACAAAGACCGTTCGGCGGGGCTCGGGGCGTCGGCGCCGTCCGTGGCGCGCTGGCTGGGGGACATCCGGACGTACTTCCCGTCCTCCGTCGTCCAGGTCATGCAGCGCGATGCCATCGACCGGCTCGGACTGTCCACGCTGCTGCTGGAGCCGGAGATGCTGGAGGCGGTGGAGGCCGACGTCCACCTCGTCGGCACGCTGCTCTCGCTCAACAAGGCGATGCCGGAGACGACGAAGGAGACGGCACGGGCCGTCGTCCGCAAGGTCGTCCAGGACCTGGAGAAGCGGCTCGCCACCCGCACCAGGGCCACCCTCACCGGCGCCCTGGACCGCAGCGCTCGTATCAACCGGCCGCGCCACCACGACATCGACTGGAACCGCACGATCGCGGCCAACCTCAAGCACTACCTGCCGGAGTACGGGACGATCGTGCCGGAGCGGCTCATCGGGTACGGGCGTGCCTCCCAGTCGGTGAAGAAGGAGGTCATCCTCTGCATCGACCAGTCGGGGTCGATGGCGGCATCGGTCGTGTACGCGTCGGTGTTCGGGGCGGTGCTGGCCTCGATGCGGTCGATCAACACACGACTGGTCGTCTTCGACACCGCCGTCGTCGACCTCACCGACCAGCTCGACGACCCGGTCGACGTCCTGTTCGGCACCCAGCTCGGCGGCGGCACGGACATCAACCGAGCGCTCGCGTACTGCCAGTCGCAGATCACCCGGCCCGCGGAGACGGTGGTCGTGCTGATCAGCGACCTCTACGAAGGAGGCATACGGCAGGAGATGCTCAAGCGGGTCGCGGCGATGAAGGCGTCGGGGGTGCAGTTCGTGACGCTGCTCGCGCTGTCCGACGAGGGGGCACCCGCCTACGACCGGGAGCACGCGTCCGCACTCGCCGCGCTGGGGGCGCCGGCTTTCGCCTGTACGCCCGACCTGTTCCCGGAGGTGATGGCGGCGGCGATCGAGAAGCGGCCGTTGCCGATACCGGAGTCCGCGTGACCCTGTAACGGCACCGGGAGCGGGGCGATTTGTCGACCAATTGACATGACTTGGCCCAGCAAAACGGGACATGACTACTCATCGGTAGCGGGGGGCTTGCGCAACCTCGGGAGTCCCGTGCGAGGATCGACGACCATCAGCGGTGCGAAACGCTCCGCTTGTTTCGTACCGCTTGTTTCGCCGCGTACCGAGTCGTACGGCGTGTCATGCTCCGTCGCATGGAGGGAACTTCCCCGACTTGATCTTGTCTGCCGTCCTTTCCGGTGCTGCTCTGCGCGTGACGCGTAGGGCGGCCGGGCGGCGTGCGCTGCAAGTGGCGCTGCTGTTGGGCGGATTGTTCGCACTCGGGTTCCTCTGCGGGGAGCAGGCCCAGGCGGCGGACGGGATGGGCTCGGCTTCGGCCGTCGGCGGGTCGTCGGGCTCGGCCGGTGAGATGCCGTCGGCTTCGGCCGGAAACGTTCGGTCGGTGACGAGCGGTGCCGTTGCCGGGGTGGCGCACATCCCGGCGGTGGTGACAGCGGGGGCGGGGGCGGGGGCGCGGGCAGAGGCGGTGCCGGCCGAGCTGACTGGTCTCGAGCTGACTGGTCTCGAGCCGACTGCTTCTGAGTCCACTGCTTCTGAGCCCACGGCTCCTGAGCCGGGTGCCGGGTCTGGCAGCCGTCCGGTCGGTGACCTTGTGAACTCGGTGTCGGCGGGGCCGGCCGACGTGACGGCGCAGCTTCCTGCGCGGCCCGTCGGCGTGCCCGACTCGCCTGCACCGGGACTGCCGGGTCTGCCGGGCATACCGAGCCTGCCGCAGCTGCAGGGGTTCCCGACCGTGCCGTCCGAGCCGACGGTGCCGGCCCTGCCGGGTCTTCCGGAACTCCCCGGCCTGCCGACGCTCCCCGTGCACACGCTGCCGATCCACGTCACGCCCGCTCCCCAGCCGGGCTTGCCGTCGACAGCGACGGCACCGACGACCTCTTCGGCGATGGATGCGAGGGGCGGGCAGAGGTCGGAGGGACGTTCCGACACGGCGATGCCCCTCGCCTACGGCCCCCCATACGTTGCCGGCACCACCGTGACCCAGGCTGTGGCGCATCTGTCCGCGCACCGGGTCGGCCGTTCCGTATTCGCCCCCGTGCGTCAGGCGCCCACCCAGGGCCCGGGCGGTGCGCTGGGCGGCAAGTCGGGTCTGGACACCGGCTCGTCACGGCACGGCGGCAACGCGCACGCCGTCACCTTCGACCACCGGGCGCCGCTGAGCCTCGTACCCGGCGCCGCCGCGGGCGTCGACGCGGACGGCACCAGGGACAGGCACCGGGACATTCCCGTTTCTCCCGCCTAGGCAGGACCTTTCCCCCGTAGACCTGCCGCGCGGGGGCGGAAACAGGTCTGCCCGCCCGTCCGGATCCTCCTGCGATCTCCGGACGGAAGCCCTCGGAATTGTCCCCAGCCTTCCCAGTCCCGCAGCTCCCGTCGAGGAGCGCCGGACTCCTGAGGATCTAAGGATCTGACGCACGCCATGAACACGAACATCCGCCGTTCCATCGTGATAGCCGCCGGAGTCACCGGCGCGTGGGCGCTCGGCTCCGCCGCCGCCAGCGCGGACGAACTGCCCGCGGCTCCCGTATCGGCACCGGACGCGACCACAGACGCGATCACCGACGCACCCATCGACGCAACCAACGACACGGTCACCGCAACCCTCAGCGGTGTCACCGGTACCGTCGCGGGCACGCTCGACGGTGTCGTCTCCGACGTACAGGACACCGTCACCGGTGTCACCGGCGGCACGGTCACCGACACCGCCAGGAGGACGACGCCCGCAGGCGCCGCCGACCAGGCCCGCCGCTACGTCGACGCGAAGGTCACCGTCCCGAACGCGTCCAAGGTGAGGGGTGCCGCCGCGATCCAGGGCGCCAAGGCGGCCCGCGCCGCGCAGGCCAAGACCGCCACCGCCACCGCCACCGCGACCGTCGCAGGCGCCGGCGTCACAGGAGGGTCCGTCACCGGCGCCACCGTCACCGGCGCCACCACGGACGAGACCGTCTCCGCCGCCAAGGCAACCGTCTCCGGCGCGGACACCACCTCCCAGCACGGCATCGACTACCTCTTCGGCCCCCTCGCCGCCTTCGCGCCCGAAGTGGAGCAGGCACTGGCCGCCGCCCAGACGAAGCTGCAGGGCGCGCAGTCGGCGGCCCGTTCCCAGGCGCAGGGCGTCGACGGTGTCGTACGGACGAAGGCGCGGCACGCGGTCGCGGGCGCGGGTCGCACCGCGGCGGGTGCGACCGCGGCCGCGCAGACCACTGTCACCGGCGTCGAGGGCCGGGCCGTCGACACGCTCACCACCGTCCACGGCACGGCGGGCACCGTGGTGGGCGCTGCCGAGGCCGGCGTCTCCGCTGTCCCGAGCCATGTCACGGGCACGGTCGGCGGCGTGAAGCAGCAGGTCGTCGGCACGGTCTCAAGCGTTCCCGGCACAGTCTTCGCGGTCGTCGACGAGACGTCGGCCGCGGTCGTGCCGCCCGTGGTGACCAGCGCCGTGGACGGAGTCCTGCCGGTCGCCGGTCGGGGAGTGGCGGGCGTGGTGCCGGCCGCCGGGCAGGCCGTCGCCGGTGTCGGCCCGGTCGTCGGCCACACGGTGAACGGGGTGACACCGGTCGCCACCGGCACGGTGAACGTGGTGACGCCCGTCGCGGGCGGTGCCGTCACCGGGGTCGAGCAGACCGCGGGCCACACCGTCGGCGCGGCCACCGCGCTGGCGTCCGGGGTCGTCGCCGACGTCCGGCCCGTCGCGGGCGGTGTCGTGCAGGGGGTGCGGCCGGTCCCCGGCGGTGCGGTCGCCCAGGTGCGGCAGGCCACGCACGGCGTCGTCGCGGACGTACCCGCGTACGCCTCCGCCACGGTCGCGGGCGTCCAGCCGGTCGTGGGCGGCGTCGTCACGGACGTCCCGCCGTACGCCACCGGTCTGGTCGGCCAGGTCGCCGACGACACCACGGACGCCGTCCTGCCGCCCGTCGCGAACACGGTCGTGCACGGCGTGGTCCCGGTGGCCGGGCAGGCTGTCGCGGACGCGAGCGGGCCGGCGTACGGCGTCACCCAGGAGGTCGGGCCCTTCGCCGGAGGCGTCGTCGGCCAGGTGCCGCCGCTCGCGTACGGCGCGGCCGGGCACGCGACCGATCTGGCGTACGGCGTGTCGGGCCAGGTGCCCGCGTTCGCGCACGGAGTCACCGCCGCTGTCCAGCCCGTGGTCGACACGGTCGCCCGGACCGTCGGGGCGACGGTCCGGGCGACGGTCCGGCCCGTCGTCGACAGCGCCACGACGCTGGCGTACGGCGTCACCGGTGACGTCACGCCCTTCGCGTACGGCGTCGTCGGCGAGGTCGGCCCGTTCGCGCACGGGGTCGTCGGCCAGGCCGTGCCCTTCGCCGGGGACCTGACCGGGACCGTCCGGGACACGGCCGGCCCGCTCGCCGGCCACGCCGTCACCGGCGTCGAGGGCGTCGCCGACTCGATCACTCCGGCGTACGTCGACTCGCTCACCTCGGGCTACGCGCAGGACGTGCAGGACGCGCAGGACGTGCAGGGCACGCAGTTCACCCAGGGCTACGTGCAGGACGTACAGAGCACGCAGTACGCACAGAACCCGCACCACGGCAGCCCGTACCGCGTCTGAGTCAGCTCAGTCCGCGCAGTCTGTTGAGGCGGTGAGGCGCTCGGTCCGCTGAGGCGCCGAGTCGCTGAGTCCGCCCATCCCAACGACTCCGTGAGGCGGCAGGCTCCGGACGGCCGAAAACCGTCGGTCTGTCCGGCCGAAACCTCACGGCTGAGGCGGAAGGTCCCCATAGGCTTGGGGGCCAGCCGTCCTGCGCCCCCTGAGGGGGCTGTTCAAGGGACCTCACCGGGTCAACCCCAACCCGGTGAGGTCCCTTCTCTGCGGCACCCCGTGCCAGTGATCCCGGCATCATGTGACAGGTATCACCGCTCAGGTGTGACCCGCGATTTAGAGGGCCCCCGCAAGCAGCGATAACCTGCGAGACGGACATGCCGCGCGCTCGGACACCGTGTGCGCCTCCCTTGTGACTGACAGACGGTTGACGTCACGTTGCCCTCGCGGCACGCCCACGCAGACAACGAACCGCGAGATCACTGATAGGGACGGAAGCGCGTGGACCTGTTCGAGTACCAGGCGAGGGACCTCTTCGCCAAGCACGATGTACCGGTGCTGGCCGGTGAAGTCATCGACACGCCTGAGGCGGCCCGCGCAGCCACTGAGCGTCTCGGTGGCAAGTCCGTCGTCAAGGCCCAGGTGAAGGTCGGCGGTCGTGGCAAGGCCGGTGGCGTGAAGCTCGCCGCCACCCCGGACGAGGCCGTCGCCCGCGCGACGGACATCCTCGGCATGGACATCAAGGGCCATACGGTCCACAAGGTGATGATCGCCGAGACGGCCCCGGAGATCCTGGAGGAGTACTACGTCTCCTACCTCCTTGACCGTGCCAACCGCACCTTCCTCTCCATCGCGTCCGTGGAGGGCGGCATGGAGATCGAGGAGGTGGCGGCCAACCGTCCGGAGGCCGTCGCCAAGACGCCGATCGACGCCAACGAGGGTGTGACCCCCGAGAAGGCCCGCGAGATCGTGGCGGCCGCGAAGTTCCCGGCCGAGGTCGCCGACAAGATCGTGAACGTACTGGTCACCCTGTGGAAGACCTTCATCGCCGAGGACGCGCTCCTCGTCGAGGTCAACCCGCTGGCCAAGGTCGCCTCCGGTGACGTCATCGCCCTCGACGGCAAGGTCTCCCTCGACGAGAACGCCGAGTTCCGTCAGCCGGAGCACGAGGCCCTCCAGGACAAGGACGCGGCCAACCCGCTCGAGGCCGCCGCCAAGGAGAAGAACCTCAACTACGTCAAGCTCGACGGCGAGGTCGGCATCATCGGCAACGGCGCGGGTCTCGTCATGAGCACCCTGGACGTCGTCGCGTACGCCGGTGAGGCGCACGGTGGCGTCAAGCCCGCCAACTTCCTCGACATCGGCGGCGGCGCCTCCGCGCAGGTCATGGCGAACGGCCTGGAGATCATCCTCGGCGACCCGGACGTCAAGTCCGTGTTCGTCAACGTCTTCGGCGGCATCACCGCCTGCGACGAGGTCGCCAACGGCATCGTCCAGGCCCTGGAGCTTCTCAAGTCCAAGGGTGAGGAAGTCACCAAGCCGCTGGTCGTCCGACTGGACGGCAACAACGCCGAGCTGGGTCGCAAGATCCTCTCCGACGCCAACCACCCGCTGGTGCAGCGAGTGGACACCATGGACGGCGCGGCCGACAAGGCCGCCGAGCTCGCGGCTGCGAAGTAAGGAAGAGGGACAGACACAGCCATGGCTATCTTCCTCAACAAGGACTCCAAGGTCATCGTCCAGGGCATGACCGGTGCCACGGGCATGAAGCACACCAAGCTCATGCTGGCGGACGGCACGAACATCGTCGGTGGCGTGAACCCGCGCAAGGCGGGCACGTCCGTCGACATCGACGGCAACGAGATCCCGGTCTTCGGCACGGTCGCCGAGGCGATCGAGAAGACGGGCGCCAACGTGTCCGTCCTCTTCGTGCCGCCGGCCTTCGCCAAGTCGGCCGTCGTCGAGGCGATCGACGCGGAGATCCCGCTCGCGGTCGTCATCACCGAGGGCATCGCGGTCCACGACTCGGCCGCGTTCTACGCGTACGCCGTGTCCCAGGGCAACAAGACCCGGATCATCGGCCCGAACTGCCCCGGTCTCATCACCCCGGGCCAGTCGAACGCCGGCATCATCCCGGGCGACATCACCAAGCCGGGCCGCATCGGTCTGGTCTCGAAGTCCGGCACGCTGACGTACCAGATGATGTACGAGCTGCGGGACATCGGCTTCTCGTCGGCCGTCGGCATCGGCGGTGACCCGGTCATCGGCACCACCCACATCGACGCGCTCGCCGCGTTCGAGGCCGACCCCGACACCGACCTGATCGTGATGATCGGCGAGATCGGTGGCGACGCCGAGGAGCGGGCCGCGGCCTACATCCAGAAGAACGTGACCAAGCCGGTCGTCGGCTACGTCGCGGGCTTCACCGCGCCCGAGGGCAAGACCATGGGCCACGCCGGCGCCATCGTCTCCGGCTCCTCCGGCACGGCGGCCGCGAAGAAGGAGGCCCTCGAGGCCGCCGGCGTCAAGGTCGGCAAGACGCCGACGGAGACGGCGAAGCTGGCGCGCGCCATCCTCGGCAGCTGAGCACAGTCTGGTCGGCTGACGTGGTCAGCCGACAGTCGGTGGGCCCGTTCCCCTCACGGGGGGCGGGCCCACCGGCGTTGCTGAAGGCGCCGTCGCCCGGTCGTCGCGCCGGGCCGGTGGCCGACGCGGCACCGATATCAGCGCGGCACCGGCGCCGACATCGGCGCCTGGCATCGGCATCGGCATCGGCACCGGCACCGGCACCGGTATCAGCGCGGCACCGGCATCAGCTTCGCGGGACCGCTCACCGCTTTCTCCCGCATCTGCTTGCGAAGTTCCAGCTCTCCCTCCGACAAGGGTCCCGGCGCCGTCCTCGGTGGCACGCCCTGCACCGTCTCGCCCGGGGCGACCGGTGGTTCGTAGTGCGTGGGGGCCGTCCGCAGGGTCAGTGCCGTCGTGCCGACCAGGGCGACCGTGAAGGCGATGGCGGCCCGGGTCCAGAAGCGGGCCCGCCGTTCACTTTCCGTCCGCACGGTCGGCGGCTTCGGGGCGCGCAGCCGTTCCGTGGACGCCAGTGCCGCCAGCCGCCAGTGCAACTCCTCCGGGTCCGCAAGCTCCGGCAGCCGTGCCGCGATCGCCGTGCGCGCGTGCAGCAGCCGGTTCGCCGTCGCCGGAGTGCTCGCCTCCGTCTCCGCCGCCGTCTCCGGCAGATCGAGGCCGACACCGTCGTAGAGGACGAGGGCGCGGCGGTAGGGGGACGGGAGATCGAGGAGTACGTCGAGCAGCGCGCGGGCGGAGGTGTCGGCCGGGGGCGGCTCGGGGTGCCGGTGGCAGGGGCGGAAGCGGTGCCAGGGGGAGAGCGCGTACTCGTACACCGTCGCCCGCACCCAGCTTGCCGGGTCCCGGTCGCGGGCCACCTCCGGCCAGCGCTGCCAGGCCAGTTGGAAGGCCCGCTCCACCGACTCGCGCGCCAGCTCGCGGCGCCCGGTGAGCAGATAGGCCTGCCGGACGAGAGCGGGCGCGCAGAACGCGTACAGTGCGTCGAAGGCCTGAGCGGGGGTCAGGGGGGCGGGAGGCGCGGCATCGCGCGGGCGTCGGCGCTCCTTGTGCGGGGGAAGCGAAGTGGCAGGGATCTGCGTCACCCGGCACTCCTTCGCACGAAAAAGTACATAAACGTATATTGAGCGACACATCGGCGGTTGGCCTGTTACGGCGAGAAAGCGCGTGTCGTTGGGAGCATGGCGGTCGTGATCCAGATGACCGCTCGCCGCCCGCTGTTGTCGTCCCTGCTCACCCGGGTCCGCGACCGATCGCCCGGGCTGGCCCCCGGCCTCCTGGGCGGCGCCTTCGCCGCGGGGCTGGGGCTGGGCTCGTTCGCCGTGCTCGTGATGGTGCTGTGGATCAGTTCGCCGTATCCCGACAGCGGGCCTGACGGCGCGCTGCATGTCGCCGCGTCGCTGTGGCTGCTGGCGCACGGCACGGACCTGGTCCGCACCGACACGCTCTCCGGCGTCCCCGCGCCCATGGGCGTCACCCCGTTCCTGCTGCTCGCGCCGCCGATCTGGCTGGTGCGCCGGGCGGCGCGGGACGCGGTGGACGCGGGCGGAGAGGCCGGAGGGGCCTGGGGGGTCTGGGGGACCTGGGGGGGAAGCGGGGGGTGGGGAATCGGGGGAGCCAGGGGAGCCGGGGGAGCCGACGGGTCGCCGCCGCCGATTGCGGCGCGGACGGCCTGGACGGCTTGGACGGGGGTCGTCCTCGGCTACCTCGCCGTCGCGGCGGTCGCCGCGCTGTACGCCTCGGGCGGCGCACTGCGCCCCGCGTGGGGGTGGACGGCGGTGTGCTCTCCGGTGACGCTGGCGGGGGCGGCCGGGACGGGGGTGTGGAGGGCGTACGGCCGTCCGCGCGTGGCGGTGGACAGCGTGCTGGTCCTGTTGCCGGCGGGGGTACGACGGCTCGTCCCCGGGCCGGACGTGCGGGAAGGGCTCGGTGTCGCCGGGCGGGCGGCCGGGGCCGGGGTGGCGGTGCTGGTCGGGGGCGGGGCGTTGTTGCTGGCGGCCTCGCTGGTGTGGCACGGAGGGGCGGCGCGGGGCGCGTTCCTCCAGCTGACGGAGGGATGGTCGGGTCGGTTCGCGGTGCTGCTGCTGTGTCTGGCGCTGGTGCCGAACGCGACGGTGTGGGCGGCGGCGTACGGGCTGGGCCCGGGCTTCACGCTCGGCGTCGGCCATGCGGTGACCCCGCTGTCCTCGGCGCCGACGCCGCTGTTGCCACCGTTTCCTCTGCTGGCGGCCGTGCCGGATGCGGGGGCGGGGGCGGCGTGGAACTGGGCGGCGGGTTTGGTGCCGGTGGCTGCGGGACTGGTGATGGGGTGGTTCACGGGGCGGAGTGCTGCGGGGGGCGGTGCCGGGGCCGGGGTGGGGGTTGGGGTGTGGTCGTGCGAACGGACTGCTGTTACCGCCGGTGTGGCCGCTGTGCTGTGCGCGGGACTGGTGGCGGTGCTGGCCGGGTTGGCAGGTGGGCCGCTCGGGGTGTCCGCGTTGGCCCACTTCGGGCCGGTGTGGTGGCAGGCGGGGGGAGCGGCACTGGTGTGGACGGCGGGGGCGGGGGTTCCGGCGGCGTTGGGATTGCGGGCGTGGCGGTGCCGACGGGCGCGTCAGGGCGCCGGGTGAGGCAGGTCGCGGACGTCAGCTGCTGGTGCCCAGCAAACCCCGGAGTTCCTTCGGCAGAAGGTCCGTGCAGGACTGCTTGGCCTGGTTCGTCAGGGCGTCGTTCGTGCAGGTGTAGTAGTCGTTGTAGACCAGCTTGGCGGTGAAGCCCGCGGCGACCAGGGCGATGGCCAGGGACGCGGTGACCAGGCCGCTCACCGCGGCGGTTGTCTGGGGGCGGGCGTTCTGGACGGGCGCCGGGGTGTCCGGGTCGGCGGTGCGGGGCTTGGCGCGGAGGGCGCTGATACTCCAGTACATGGCCAGCGCACCGAGGAGCAGAGCGACGTACGGCCAGCTGAAGAGGGCGAAGAAGAAGGCCCACATACCGCTCAGCAGGGCGAACCGTGCGCGCCGCTGGGCCGGGTCCTTCGGGTCCCACCGCATGCCAGAGCCAGGGCCGGAGTTCCCCGGTCCCTCGGGGCCGTTGCTCGGGGCACCCGGACGTTCGCCGAAAGCGCCGGGGGAGCGGCCGGGCTGCTGGTCACTCCACTGGCTGCCCCAGGGGGAACCACCACCACTGTCGGCGCCCTGCGGAGGCTGTCCGCCGTCGGCCCCCTTGCCGTCCGCCGGACGGCGCGGTTGCCAGGGGCGGTCCGGCGTGCCCTCCGGCGGCGGAGCGAAGGGGTTGTCGTCGCGCCCGTCGATGCTGTCGCGCCCGTCGATGCTGTCGCGCCCGTCGGTGCTGTCGCGCCCGTCGGTGCTGTCGCGCCCGTCGGTGCTGTCGCGCCCGTCGGTGCTGTCGCGCCCGTCGGTGCTGTCGCGCCCGTCGGTGCTG
>NZ_JARXYX010000004.1 GCF_029893585.1 Streptomyces sp. LBL | reverse complement strand
GCAGTCGTCGTCCCGACCACCGACGACACCGTGTGCGGGCCGGACTTCGCCCCGGACGGGCCGGAGCCCGCCTCTCCGTACTTGTACGAACGGGTGGCGGTCGCCCCGCCGTTCACACCGTGCCGCACCTCGCTCGTGCGGTTGCCGATCGAGTCGTAGCCGTATTCCGTCCAGAACGGGGACACTCCCCCGACCGTCGAGGACGACGCACCGGAGGAGCACGCGCTCTCCGAGACCCCCGTTCCCGACGCCCCACCGGACGTCACCGACGACGTCCACATGTCCGTCAGCCGGCGCAGACCGTCGTACGTGAAGCACTGGACGTCACTCGTGCCGCCGGTCGGGGTGTCGGTGATCGACAGGATGTCGCCGATCGCGTTGTACGTGTAGTCCGAGTCGTACGCGACGCTCGACGCGCCCTCCACGTCCACCCGCGAGTTGGTCAGGCGGTCCGTGCCCTGCTCGAAGGTGTTGGTGATCCAGGTCTTGGGTGCCGACGACACACCCGTGGACAGCTCCAGCTGCTCCAGGTTGGAGGTCGGGGAGTAGGAGACGTCCGAGACGTAACTGCCGCCGCTCAGCGATGTGTTGAGCGCTACCGGGCGCTGCAGCTCGTCGTAGGAGTACGACAGGGCCTCACCCGTCAGGTCTCCCGCGGCCGGCAGGCCCTGACCCTGCACCGTGCCGTCGCGGTTGTACTGGGAGTTGAACTCATACGTGCCACCCAGTTGCGGCTCGGCCGTCTTGGACAGGTAGTACTTCGTCGAGGTTGGCTTGTAGTCCTTGTCCGCGTCGAGGACCGGGTAGGTCACCGACGAGTAGACCGCACCGTCCTTGTACGTGTAGACGCCGTACAACTCGCCCTTGGCAGCCGTGTCGTACCGGGTCACCGACAGCCGGGTTCCCGTCGTGGCCTCGCCCTGCCAGGTGGAGACGGCGCGGCCCAGCTCGTCGTACACGGTCGAGGTCTTGTTGCCGTTGACCGTGGCGGAGGTCAGGCGGTCGAGTTCGTCGTACGTGAACGAGCTGGCACCCGTGTCCGGGTCCACCGCCGTCTTCTTGCGGCCCAACTGGTCGTAGGTGTACGACCACACGTTGCCCACATTGTCGGTCACCTTCGACAGCAGGCCCGAGTCCGTGTAGCCGTACGACGTGGTGACCGCGTCACCGTCGGCCGGGTACTCGATCTGGGTCGTGGTGTGGTCACGCGCGTCCGTGACGACGGTGGTCTTCGTGCCACCCGTCGGCGGGGTCGTCGTGACGCGGTCGCCGCCGTACGCGAACGTCGTGCGGTACTTCTCCGTTCCCTGGACCTTGAAGATCGTCGCCTTGGTGCGGCTCGCGCCGTCGTACTCCGTGACCGACTGTGCGTCGAGGTCGGCGTCGACCGGCTCGAAGAGAGTGGAGGACGGGGCGCCGGCGGCGTAGTAGGTGTCATTGACCTTCACCAGGCGGCCGGAGCCGTCGTAGAAGGTGTCCGCGACCATACGGCCGCCCCCCGCGCCCTCGGTCTGTTTCTGGCGGGGCCGCAGGAAGCCGTCGTACAGCGACCACTCGCTGCCGTACGACGTGCCGTCGTTCTCGATCTTCTGGGTGTGGACGGCGGTGGGGCCGTCGCCGCCGCGGATCAGGTACGTGTACTTGAGGGACGGCACGAAGTCGGAGGCCTTGGGATGGCCCGGCAGCCACACCGACACCAGACGGCCCAGACCGTCGTACGCGAAGTCGGTCCTCATGCCGTTCTGGTCGACCTTCGCGCTCGGCAGTCCCCGCTGGGGGGCGTACTCCGTCGATGTCGTCCAGCCGAGGCGGTTGGTCGTCGTCGACTTCATCGCCAGGCCGTACGCGTTGTCGGTGTACGTGGTCGAGGACGTGTACGGAACCGAGGACGACGCGGCGGTCTGCGCGTCCTTCGCGACCAGCGGGCGGCCGTAGTCGTCGTACGTCGTGACGGTGGTCGTCTGGTACGTCGCCGTCGTGCCGTCGTGGGACGAGAGGCGCTTGGTCGTGGTCGCGTCGCCCTTGGTCGGGGCCGCGCCCAGCGTGGTCGAGCCGTCGTAGTAGGTCAGGTTGTCGGAGATGACGTCGGACTTGCGGTCCGGAGTGGAGGCGCAGTCCACCCTCACTGTCTCCACCCGCGACACATACGAGTACATGTGCCGGCTCACGCTGTCCGCGTACTCGGTGCGGGTGCACTGGTTGTCCGCTACGCCGACCTCGCCGGCGTCGTCGACCTTGACCGCACGACCGGTCTTGGCGTCGTACGACGTCGTCGACTTGGTGTGTCGCCAGCCGTCCGTGGCCAGCGCGACGTACGTGTCCACCGAACCCGGCGCGACATAACGCGCCTTGCGCGTGCCCCAGTCATTCGTCTGGGTGGCCGTCACCGCGGTCCAAGGCACCGTCACCGATTTCTGGGTGATGGCGGAACCGTTGTAGGTGATCGTCTCCAGTTCCTGGCCGGCCTTCCAGTCGGAGTCGTCGTAGGAGACGCCGAGGGAGTCGGTGACCGTCGCGGAGCGGGTGGTGCCGTCCTTGCGGACGTCACCGTCGAGGCCGCGGAAGAAGACATGCTCGGTCTTGGTGTTGGACGCGGAGTTGGTGCCGGCCGAGGTGGCGACCTGGACCCTCCCGTAGCCGCGCCAGTCGCCCCAGGTGCGGTACTCGGAGGTGGTGATGCCGTCGGCCGGGGCCTTGCGCCAGCCGGCGTCACCCACGTACGTGTACGAGGTGACCTGGTCGTCGTTGCCGCCGGTGAGGTCGGTCTCGACGACCGATCCGACGACGTACTTGTGGAACCAGTCGAGGATCGGATCCTCAGCGCCGGGCGGGTTCCACTTCACCGGGAAGCAGCGCTTGGTGGAGGAGTCCTCGGCGGGCAGGTTGCTGGTCGTGCACTGCGCTGCCGCGTAGTTGACGCTGAGTGCACCGCCGGCCTCGTTCACCACGCCGGAGAGGCGGAAGCGGTGGAACGGGTTGAGGTTGTCACCGGTCTCGTCCACGCGGTTGGGCAGCTGAGTGCCATACAGCTCGACGGACGGGACGGAGACGGCGGTGCCCGCCTTGCCGGTGTGGTCGATGGCGTTGAGCCACAGGGACTTCGAGGCGTCGCCGTTGTCGGTGAAGACGTGGGACAGCTTCCACTCGTCCACGGGCGAGTAGGCCGCGTCACCGGTGCGGATCTGCGTGGTGATCTTCGTGAGCTTCTTGCGGGTCCAGAACGTCGGCGAGTTCTGGCCCGCACACTTGGTGTCAACCTTGCAGTTCCGGTCCCAGGGGACGTCGGGCCAGTTGGCGGCCGTGGAGTCCGTGAGGTCGGAGGGCTCGCAGTCGGTGGAGGCGCCGATGCAGCGCTCGGCGGTGGTGAAGACGACCTGGGCGGCAGGCTTGGTGGAGTAGGCCTTGCCCGCGCGCTGTCCGTAGTCGATGCGCTTGAGGTAGCCGCCGCGGACGTAGGACTTGCCGTTCTGGTCGGTCTTCAGGCCCTGCGTGTAGTAGTTGATCTCCTTGCCGTAGTAGTACGACATGACATCGCCGTGCGGGTCGATGACGTGGTCGAGGTTCCAGCGCCAGGCCTGCGAGCAGGACGCGTTCGCGAAGGTGGCGTTGTAGCAGGGCTCACCGGAGTCGTCGCCGTACACGGGCACGGTCCAGGCGGAACCCGTCTCCTCGTTACCACTGGCGTAGCCAGGCAGACGGCCCAGGCCGAAGAAGTACTGGGTGCCGTCGCCGACGGTGACCTTCCAGTACTCCCCGTTGTCGTCGGCGTTGGTGGCGCCTGTCAGGTGCTCGATCTTGGAGTTCTTGTCGGAGCTGAGCCGCCACTCACCGGTCGTGTCGTCCTTGACGAGCTGGCCGGAGGTGCCGCCCGCGAGGGAAAGTGTGGCGTTGTCGTAGGCCCAGCACTCGTCACCGTACGTGTCGTCGTGCCCGTCGTCGGCACACGGCTTGTAGCGACGCTCGATGTAGCCGGGTTCGTAGCTGAAGCCCTGGCCGATCCACGAGCCCTGGTTGTTGGTCGTCGCCGTCTGGCCGTCGACCGACTGGGAGTTGTAGCTCAGGCCGACCGTGGGCTGGAGGCCGCCGGGAACTGGCGGGACGGTCATCGGGTAGGACCAGGTGAACGCGCCGGAGTTGGTGTCCACGCCCCACTCGGAGGACGCCGAGAGGCTGGTCGCCGCGTAGTCGCCGCCGTCACCGCCGCTGCTCGCGGTGGCCGCGAGGACGGTGGCGGAGGAGGCCGTGGTCGTCTCCGCCGTCCGCAGCAGCTGGGTCTGCGTGCCCGAGGTGTCACCGGCCGCGCCGACGGTCGCCGTCAGGGTCTGCGCCGCCGCGTTGTTGGTGCTCTTCAGGTACGTCGGAGTCGAGCAGGCCTTCTTCTCCGGCGCTGTGAGGACGCACGCCGGGTACTGGGCGAGCCGGAGGCGGGAGCCGTAGCCGCCGCCAAAAGCATCCGCGAAGTCCGCGTAGTCGAGGGTGACTTGAGCTGCGCCCTTGGTGGCCTCGCCGTCGGTGCGGGCGACGGTGAAGAGAACTCCGTCGATGCCGGCCGCGGTGGCCGCCTTGCGGCCGAGGACCTCGACGCGGACGGACTCGGCGGCCTTCTTCCCGCCGGCCGCCTTCGCCGTCAGGGGCAGTCCCTTGGCCTTGGCCGCCTTGCCGGACAGCGCTATCTCGGCGCTGCCTGTTCTCGGCCAAGCGGTCTCGTCAGCCCGCTTGACGGCCGCTTTCTCCGCCTCGTCGGTCTTCTTGAACGCCATGGCCTTGGCGTTCTTACCGCGGACCGGGTCGTCGAGGTTCGTCTGCGTCTTCGGCTGAGTCAGGCCGTCGGCGGCGGCGGTGGCCTCGGGGACGTATTGCGGGAGCAGGCCGACCGACAGGGCCAGGCCGAGCAGCAGCGCGGCCCGTCTGTGGCGGGTTGGCAAAGCCGGTCGTGGTGACCGGTACCAGGGGGGCGAGGACATGACATCTCCATCGAAAAGAGGAACGCGAGAGAGAATGAGGAGAACGGAACAGGGGATGAGGCGAGCAGGCCGACGCGTGGACGGGCGGCTTCCTTGCCGCCCGCCCAGTTGGATCGGGATGCTGTGCCTAGGTTTCGTCGATGCTGGAGCCGGCTGGCAGAACCGCCACCCGTGCCACGAGTGAGGCGTCCAACGGGCCCCGGTACATGCGGACTTCGTCCATGGAGCCGGAGAAGTACCCACTGGCCTTGGAACCCGTCAGCTCCCGGCCGACCTGAAGACGCGTGGTACTGAAGTCCCAGGCGTTGTCCCAGGAGGCGTCGACCGCCGCGACTCCGTTGACGTACAGCAGCACATCACCGAAGACCGCGTTGTAGACCAACGCAAGGTGATCACCGTCGCCGAGGGAACTCGGCGCGTCGACCGCGTCGAGGAGTGTGGTGGTCACCGGGGACCCGGTATCGGCGTCGGTCACCACCAGCTGCCAACGGGCCTTGGCCGCCAGGTACTTGACCTTGATTGCGCTGCCGTTGGCGCCGGCCAGCGACAGCACCGTCGCGTCCGCGGTCGGGCTCGCCGAGGCCAGCCGGGCGCGGGCGGTCAGGGTGAAGCTGTCCTGCGTGGTGAGCGGTCCGGCCACGGCACGGGTGGCGTAGGCGCCCGTGCCGTTCAGGGCCAGGTGTCCGTCGCCCCACAAGGGCTCGGCCGGCGGCACACAGTCCGGGTCAACCTCGGGGTCGCAGGACTCGTCCGGCTGGTAGATGGAGGCGCCGCCGCCCAGGGTCAGGCCGGTGCCTCCGCCCGACTCCGGGGAGAGGCTGGAGTTCGCCTCGTCCAACTGCCAGTAGGAGAGCTGGCGCGGCTGGATACCGCCGATCTCCTGGCCCTCGACGGGCGGGATGACCCGGTCGTAGAGCTTGACGTCGGCGACGCTGCCCTTGAGGGCCGCTGTGTAACCGTCGGCGGCCAGCCTGCGCCCGACCTGCACGGCTCCCGAAGCACTCCAGACGGTGTGCCGGGCCTGGACGTCGTCGGCGACGAGGACGCCGTTGACGTACAGCATCATCTTGCCGAGCTCGTCGTCGTACACCCCGATGAGATGCGTCCAGCTGTCGACCACGGCCGTCGCTCCGGACACCTTCCAGGTACCGAGGGACTCCATGTCGCTGACCGGGATACGGAAGGTCCAGGAGGCGCTGTCCACGTCGTAGCCGAGTTCGAAGCCGGGCTGGGCGGTGCCGTCCTGGCTCACCACGGTCATGTTCTCGGTGGGCTTGGACGTCAGATTCACCCAGGCGCTCACCGAGAAGGTGGTGCCGGTGTCGACGGCGGGCGCACCCGCGTCGAGGTAGGCGTTCTCGGTGCCGTCGAACCTGGCCGCGGTGTCGGTGGAGCCCAGGGGTCCCTCCTGCTCGAAGGTGACCCCGGAACCCGCGGTGGCGTCGGGTGCGCCGCTCGAGCCCGCCGCCTTGGCCGAACCCCGTTTGTCGCCGAGGGTCCAGGCGGCGACCGGCGCACGGCCGTCACTGACCAGGAAGACATGAGTCGTCGGCGTCTTCTGCGGATTGCCGGCCCCGTCGACCGCGGTGACGTGCAGGGTGTACGAGCCCTCACTCGGCGGCATCCAGCGGATCGTCGCCGGGCCGCCGGTGGGCTTGGCGGCCACCGTCTTCTTCGTGTTGTCGGCCCGCGGACCGGTGAAGTAGTACGAGTAACCGGTCACATCAGTGGACGGCGAGTCCATGGTGAAGGACCCGTAGTCACCGATGCCCGCGTGCCATGCCTCGTCGTCCGGGTACTCCGCCGAGGTGACCGTGGCCGACTTGGGCCTGCCCGCGTCGTAGATGAACTCGCAGCGGGTCTGCTCGCCGTCGGTGGACCAAGGGCCGTAGGAGGTCTGGTCGTAGCCGCGGACCGCCCAGGAGATGGTGGTGTTCGGCGGGATGGAGAAGCCTGCTTCGCCGTCGCCCGAAACGTCGGAGCCGATGGTGTAGTAGAAGGTCTGTTGGCCTGTCTGGCTGCCCTTGGTCACATCGACCGTGGTCTTCTTGGTGGCGGTGGCGTAGTGGACGACGTCGGCACCGGAGCTGTTCGTCCACGAGACCTTGAACTGGGCCTGGAGAGTCTCGGTGTTGGAACCGGTGTCGTTGTGGTCGTAGTCCTTGATCACCGCAGTCACCCGCGGCGCCTCGGTCACGTAGTGCTCGGTGGCGCTGCCGTACTCGCAGGAACCTCCCGGTTTCATCTGGAGGTCGTCCTGGTCCGGTTCCAGCGGTGGCCGGTTGTAGGTGACCGAAAGGTGTGCGTTGCCGCAGAAGCGTTTCCAGTACGACGTGTCGGACTCACTGCCCGCCTTGAGGCGGAACGTCGTCGTGTCCCAGCCGTTGTCGGCGGCCTTCTGGACGGTGCCCGTCACGCCGAAGCGCACGTTCTGATTGGTCGATGTGCAGGAACCCGCCGTGTCCGTAGGTGACTTGGTGGCGATCGTCTCCTTGGACGACGGCTGGTTCGACCAGTTCGTCGACGAGTTGATCGCGCTCGCGCCGCCGCTGTTGACCCGGGCCAGCTGCACCTCGCGCGCGGAGTCGCTGTAGGTGTGCACCAGCGTCACCGCGAACTCCGCGCTGATGATGTCCTTGCCCTCGTAGCTTCCGGTCGGCATCGCGAAGAACTGTCGCTTGACGTCGGTGGAGTTGGCGCAGCGGAACGACACGTCGGAGGGGCAGCGGCCCACGCCCTCGTCGTCGCCGAACTTCCAGAACTCGTACGTCGAGTTGTACGACGACACCATGGTCCAGCCGGTGCGGTTGGCCGTCTTGACCACAGGGTCGATGTAGACCGGGTAGACCGTGTCCGCGTCGGTGAGCATGCCCTGTTCCGGCGTGAGGGTCAGGGCGTCCGGGGCGACGTCCACGGCGACGTCGGCGACCTGGGCTCCCTGCGGCGGGGCGGCGTCGTCAGCCGGGTCGGCGGAGGAGTCGCTCGCGGCAGCGGACGGTTCGGCCGAGGCCGTGTCGCCGGAGCCGTTGCCGGAGTCCCACATCAGTGGCTGGGGCGCCTCGAAGACCGTGCCGCCGGAGCCGGTATCGGTGGCGGTCAGCCCGCCGCCGGCGTCCTCCTTGACGTCCAACGAGGTGGTGGCGACCGGAAGTTCGAGTTCGGCCAGCTCAGGGTTGGCCGCAGCCTCCTTGTTCTTGATCACCAGGATGTGAGAGAAGCCCTCCGCGCTGGCAGTGACTTCGAGGTCGACGCCGGGCAGGACACTCGCGTAGGTGGCGGTGGAGCCGTCCAGCTTCGGCTTCGGCAGTTCGCCGGGCCAGTCGAGGGACAGGGTGTGCCCGTCCTTCTCGATCGCCGCGAAGGTCGAGTCGCCGCCGCCCGAGAAGGACATGGCGGTCAGCGCTGCCTTCGGAGCGATCGTGCCGTTCTCCTGCGTGACCAGCGTGGTGTCGATGTCCGTCCACTCGCCGTTCTTGCGGGTGCGGACGGGCTGGACGTACTCGCTGGTCGTGAAGGTGCCGTCGGGGTTGGCGACAGTGGTGCCGCGCTCGTCGCGCAGGGTCTGGATCTCGACGGGCTTGCCGGACTTCTTCGCCTTGGTCTGGGCGGCGGAGGGGGAGAGCGACGGGGTGCTGTCGTCGGAGGTGCTCGTGCCCGCCGACGTCTGCTCTGCGGCAGAGGCGGGAGTGACACTCAGGCCGGAGGTGAGCAGGGCTGCGATGGCGGCGGCTGTGACGAGGGGGCGGCGTCGCGCTCCGGTGCGGATTTTCATGGTGCTGCGCCTTCTTCTCCTCGGCTCCGCGTTCATCGCATCGCCCCGAACGCCGCGCCCTCGTTGGGTAGTCCACCGGAACCGGGCTGGTAGGTCGTCGTGCCAGTGCTCGTGTTGCTGTCGATGTTCGTCCAGGGCACGACGTAGAGGACGCCCTTCGAGGTGGCCGAGGCCTTGCTGTAGGGCACGCCCACGTAGAGGTCGGTGGGCCCGGCCGCCAGGGCCATACCCGTGTAGTCCCGGGCCGTCGCAGCGCCGGGGAGCCCCGAGCCGCGGGTGAGCTCCTGGTCGGCAGCGCCGATGGATGTGTCGAGCGGCCGGAAGATGTGGACGGCCCCCGCGTCCTTGACCGACGCCGTGTCCTTGCCGGGCTCACCGACGGCGAGTCGGACGGTGGCCGAGGTGGTCACGACGCTGGTGTCGGTGTTGGTGATCGCCACCCGCTGGCCCATGAAGTCGCCGGCAACCGCGTCGCCCTCGAGGTCCATCGTGCTGCCGTCCATCGCCGTGACCTGGGTGTATGCGCCGGACGGCTGGACGCGGACGACCGCGACACCGCCGGCGTCCGCCAGCGTCCCTACGTCCTCGCCGGGCATCCCGATGGCGAGTAGTACGTCGGAGTTGTACGTCTGGTCGTTCGGCCGGTAGCCGGTCATGGAAATCGAGGTACCGAAGCCATCGCCGGCTTCCGGCGTGCCGGCGATCCCCGTGCTGTTCTGGTCGAGTCCCAGGAGTGGCTTGGGCATGCCATCGGAGAGGGTGTGGTTGAAGACCGCGACGCCTCCGGCGAACTTCTCGTCACCGACGGCCTCTCCCAGGCTGCCAACCGCGAAGTAACGGTTGGTTCCGGCGAGCGAGTAACCGAAGCGGTCGTTGGCCTCGACCACACCGGGGATCCCGGGGTCGTTCTCACTGAGGGGCTTCTTCGTGCTGCCTTGGATGTATTCGATACAGCCGGCGTCCGAGTATGTCTTGCCGTCCACGGTGACGTTCTCCCCGGGGACACCGACGATCAGGTACGGCGCACCGGTCGCGGTCGTGCCTGCCTGCAGGGAGAAGCCGAACCAGTCTGACGTCTCGACCGCGGTGGTCGAGTCGAGCCCTTTCTGGGTATAACCCTGGATCTGTGAGCCCGCCCCGATGCCGGTGGGAGTGCCATGGATGATGTAGATCGCCCCCGCGTTGACGGCGTTGACGCCGTCCTGCACGACATCCTCGTACGGCGCCCCTACCACCAGGTCGCTGCAGCCGTCACCGTCGGCGTCATAGGCGGCGACGGAGACCCCGAAGCTGTCACCCGTCTCCGGCGTCGCCGACATTCCGGTGGTGGCCTGGGAAATTTCCGAGACACCCTTGCCGCCGCCGAGCACCACGCGCACGAGCCCGGCCTGCTTGGCCCCGTTCACCGTGGCGTCCGGGTCCGCGATCACCGTGTCGGCCACCCCGTCGCCGTTGAAGTCGTTCGTCGTCCCAGCCGTGCACGTGGCCGCCGTCGCCTGTTGCGACCCCAGCGTCATGACCCCCATAGCGGCCAGGGATAAGCCGACCAGCGCGACCACCCTCCCGGCCAGATGTGTACGCGTGCGCACACCCCCACCCCTTCTTTTCCCCTTCGGGCGCGCCCATGTAAGGCTGCCCCATGAATGACGTAAGAGACAACTAAATAGGGTCCAAATAAAGATCGTCAAGACGTTTCGAGAAACTGCTTGCGCCCAGCAATTAAACCCGGGATGGGGCGATCTTTGCATTAGTGGATGAGAAGGGACTTTCGCTGCGAATCAAGGCAAACGGGGCTGCTTCGCCGCTTCAAAAGTGGCCCGTCAACCGCTGCTCCACCGAATCCTCACCTGGTGGGCACAGGAAAGTCGTGATATCGTCACTTCTCGACGAGGCATCCTGTAAGTAAATTGCCACTTGAATTGGGTGCTGTAATTCGCTCGACAGAGAGTCCAGTTCGATTACGCTTGCCGGTTCTTTGAGAAGGTGTGCCACGACAGTCGGGGCTGCCATTTGGTGATTTTCTCGGTGCCCCCATCGGCCCCGGTGTTGAGCGAACAATCCGTCAATGCCCGGGCCGGCGGGTAGGCTCCGTGGAATGCCGAGAGTCAAGGTCAGCGTCATCGTTCCCGTCTACAACACCGGTAAGTACGTCGACGAGTGCGCGCCGTCGCTGCTGGGGCAGAGCCTGCCCGCCGACGAGTACGAAGTGATCTACGTCGACGACGGGTCGACGGACGACACGCCGGCCCGGCTGGAGAAGATCGCGGCCGTGCATCCGAACGTCCAGGTGCACACCATGGCGAACTCGGGGTGGCCGGGTGCGCCGCGCAACCTCGGTATGCGGCACGCCCAGGGCGAGTACGTCCAGTTCGTCGACCACGACGACACGCTCGGGCCCGAGGCCCTGGAGCGGCTGTACGAGCACGCGAAGCGCAACGACGCCGACGTGGTGATCGGCAAGATGTCCACCAACATGGCGCGGCCCCGGCGGCTGTTCCGGCACACAGTGGACGCCTGCACGATCGAGAACGACGAGCTGATGCAGAGCCTGTCGCCGCACAAGATGTTCCGGCGTGCGTTCGTCGAGGACCACGGGCTGCGGTTCCCGGAGGGACCGTGGATCATGGAGGATCTGGCCTTCGTCGGCGCCGCCTACCTGAAAGCCGAACGGATCTCGATCCTCGCCGACTACCCCTGCTACCACTGGATGAAGCGGGACGACGGTGGCAACAACACCCGGCACCGGTTCAACCCGCGGCACGGTTTCTGGCCCAACCTTCGCACCATCGTCCGCCAGATCAAGGACGGCACCACCCCTTCCGACGACATCGACGCGCTACAGAACCGGCTGCTGCACCGCGTCTACCACGTCGAGATCCTCTCCCGGACCCGTGAGCCCGAGATCTTGCGCGAGGATCCGGCCGAGCAGCGGCAGCGCTTCGAGGCGGCCCGGGAAGTGGCGTTCGAGGAGTTACCGGCGGCCGTGCGGGAGGGACTGCCCGCGGTGTCACGGCTGCGGGCCGAACTGCTGGAACGCGGCGACTTCGACGGGGCGGTGGCGCTCGCGGAACGCGTCCGCGACGTGACGGCACGCGGCGAGGTCGGCGAACCGCGGTGGGAGGACGGCTGCCTGGTCGCCGACGTCACCCTTGACCTGTTACGTGGGGACGGCGAACCTCTAGTCCTCGTCGAGCGGGACGGGAAGCAGTGGCTGGACCCGGAGCTGCTGGACGGTGTGCCGGGGACCGAGGGCGGGTGGGAGGTCCGCGATCCGTTCCGGCTGGCGCACGCGGAGCTGGTGGTGAAGGACCGGGACCGGGAGGACTGGTGGTACCCGGAGGGTGACCTGGAGGTGCGGCTGCAGCCGCTCGGGGAGGGACGGTCGCGGCTCGTCGTGTCCGGGCGGCTGCGTCTCGACCCGGAGCGGCTGGCAGGCGGCCGGCCGCTTGAGCGCGGGGTGCACGACGTGTGGGCGTACGTCCAGTTGCTGGGCGTCGACCGGATGGTCCGCGTGAGCGGCGACGGCGTACAGGGCGGTCCGGCGGCGGGTCCGGCGCTGACCGGCGGGCGACTCGCCCTCCCGTACTGGACCAAAGGCAAGGGCCAGCTCGCCCTCGACGTGGACCAGCGCCTGCGAAGACTCGGGCCCGACACGAACGGTGTCGTCTCCGCGAACACCGCGCGTGCCCAGCGGTCGCTCGGGCTGCCCTACATGGCCGCCGCGGGGGGTGCCCCGCTTCCCGTCAAGGTGACCGTGTCCACCCTGACGGTCGAGGCCAAGCTGGCCCCCGGAGCCGACGGAACGGCCCGATTACGCCTTCCCACCCGTATCGAGCTCCCGGCCGGACGCCACCCGGTCACTTTCCCGAAGACGGACACCCCGGTCGCGTACGCCGTCGTCCGTGACGGCTCCCTGCTGCGTCTGGAGGGCCCGGCGTACCAGGCCGGCACCGGGCGCCGGCTCCGGGACGCGGTCGCCGACAACCCCCAGGTCCGGCGCGTACGGCGGCGGTTGAACCGGTAGGGCCGGGCGGCCGACACGGCCGGCGGACGACAAGGGTCCGCGGCTGACCCCGTCAGTCGCCGGCCCGCGTCCGCCTCCGCGGCGGACGCGGGACACCGACCCGAATCAGCCCTCCAGCCCCAACTCCCTCGCGATCAACATCCGTTGAACCTCGCTCGTCCCCTCGCCGATCTCCAGGATCTTGGAGTCGCGCCACATCCGGGCGACCGGGTACTCGTTCATGAAGCCGTAGCCGCCGTGGATCTGGGTGGCGTCGCGGGCGTTGTCCACGGCGATCGTGGAGGAGTACAGCTTGGCGAGGGCCGCCTCCTTCTTGAAGGGGTCGCCCGACACCAGGCGCGAGGCCGCGTCGCGCCAGGCGAGGCGGGCGGTGTGGGCCTTCATCTCCATGTCGGCGATCTTGAACTGGATGGCCTGGTTGGCGCCGATGGGGCGGCCGAAGGCCTGGCGTTCCTTCGCGTACTTCACCGACTCGTCCACACAGCCCTGCGCCAGACCGGTGGCGAGGGCGGCGATGGCGATCCGGCCCTCGTCCAGGATGCGCAGGAACTGGGCGTAGCCGCGGCCCTCCTCTCCGAGCAGGTTCGCGGCCGGGACACGGACGTCGGAGAAGGACAGCTCACGGGTGTCCGAGGCGTTCCAGCCGACCTTCGAGTAGGGCGGGGCGACCGTGAAGCCCGGGGTGCCGGACGGCACGATGATCGCGGAGATCCGCGGCCTGCCGTCCGGTGTGCGGCCGGTCACCGCGGTGACCGTGACCAGGCTCGTGATGTCCGTGCCCGAGTTGGTGATGAAGCACTTGGTGCCGTTGACCACCCACTCGTCCGTCTCCGGGTCCAGCCGGGCCGTCGTACGGGTCGCGCCCGCGTCGGAGCCGCCGTCGGGTTCGGTCAGTCCGAACGCGCCGAGGATCTCGCCCGAGCACAGGCGGGGCAGCCACTCCCGCTTCTGGGCCTCGGTGCCGAAGAGATGGATCGGCATCGCGCCCAGCGACACACCCGCCTCCAGGGTGATCGCCACCGACGAGTCCACCCGCGCCAGCTCCTCCAGCGCGATTCCGAGGGCCAGATAGTCACCGCCCATGCCGCCGTACTCCTCCGGGAACGGCAGCCCGAACAGGCCCATGCGGCCCATCTCGCGGACGATCTCGTATGGGAACTCGTGCCGCTCGTAGAAGTCGCCGATCTTGGGCGCCACCACGTCGTGCGCGAACTCCTCGACCGTGCGGCGGAGTTCTTCCAGTTCGGGGGAGAGACGGTGGTCCATGACGCTCACTGCTCCTTGCGGCTTTCGGGGTCCTCGTGGGACAGGGCTCGGACGGTGCGGGAGGGGCTGGGGCGGCCCAGCCGGCCGGCCATCCACGCGCTGGTGGCGACGAGACGGCCGAGGTCGACCCCGGTGTCGATGCCGAGGCCCTGAAGCATCCACACGAGGTCCTCGGTGGCGAGGTTGCCGGTCGCGGACTTGGCGTACGGACAGCCGCCGAGGCCGCCGGCGGAGGCGTCGACGGTGGTGACGCCGTGTTGCAGGGCCGCGTGAGTGTTGGCCAGTGCCTGGCCGTAGGTGTCGTGGAAGTGCACGCCGATGACGTCGGTCGGCACGCCCCCCTCGTTGAGCGCGGAGAGGAGGCCGAGGACATGACCCGGGGTGGCGACCCCGATCGTGTCGCCGAGGCTCAGTTCGTCGCAGCCCATGTCCCGCAGTGCCGTGCACACGCGGACGACCTGGTGGACGGGGACCGGCCCCTCCCAGGGGTCGCCGAAGCACATGGAGACATAGCCGCGCACATGGGCGCCCTCGTCCTTGGCGCGGGCCACGACGGGCTCGAACACGGCCAGCGACTCGTCGAGCGTCCGGTTGAGGTTGGCCTTGGCGAAGGACTCCGTCGCGCTGGCGAAGACGGCCACGCGGGTGGCGCCGAGGGCGAGCGCCCGGTCCAGGCCGCGGCCGTTCGGCACGAGCACCGGGAGAGCCACGGGCAGCTCGCTGACCAGTGGGAACAGCTGCTCCGCGTCGGCCAGTCGGGGCACCCACCTCGGGTGCACGAAACTGGTGGCCTCGATCGTCGTCAGCCCCGCGTCGGCCAGCCGGCGGATGAACTCCGCCTTGACCTCCGTAGGGACGGTCGCCTTCTCGTTCTGCAGGCCGTCGCGGGCACCGACCTCGTGGATGCGCACGCGCGCGGGCAGGTTCGGTGCCGGTACGGCCATGGGGAGCCCCTGGACAGTCATTCCGCCTCCTTGTGCGGTGCGATCACGGCCTCGTTCGGTGCGATCACGGCGAGCACCTGGTCCATGGCGACCGTCGTCCCCGGTACGACGTCCAGTTCGGCGACCGTGCCGGCGTGCGGGGCGGAGATGACGTGCTCCATCTTCATCGCCTCGACGACCAGCAGGCTCTGGCCCGCGGTCACCTCGTCGCCGACGGCGACCTTCACCACGGTGACCGTGCCGGGCATCGGTGCGGTGAGCGAGTCGGCGCCCGCGTGGGCCGCGCCCGTGAGGGACGCGGCGACCGGGTCGTGGTCGCGCACCTGCCAGGCGTCGCCGTCGCGGCCCAGCCAGGTGCCTCCCGGCAGGGCGGCGAAGGTGTGGGCGACGCCGTCGAGGTGGACGGTGAACCGGGAGTCACCGCCCGGTCCCGGAGGCGGGCCCCCGCGCGTCCTGAGGGGCGCCTGCGCGCCGTCGAGGAGTACCTCGGCCCCGCCGCCGTCCGGCGTGCTGCGCACGCGCACGGTGACGGGGTCGTGCCCCGTCACCTGGACGTGGTGAGCCGTCCAGGCCCGTTCGCCGCCGAGGCGCCAGCCGTCCGGGACGGAGAACGGGTCCACCCAGCCGGTCCCCGCCGGGCCGGGCCCCGCGGGGGGGACGGTGGCCGGGCCGAGGGCGGTCCCCGCCGGGGGGAGGGTGGCCGGGCCGAGGGTCGCCGGGCCGAGGGCGGCCTGGCGCAGCAGCGCCGCCGCCGCGTAGACCTCCCGCGGCACCTCGGTCGGTACGAGTCCGTCGACCTCCCGCTCGACCAGCCCCGTGTCCAGCTCGCCCGCCACGACCGCCGGATGCGTGAGCAGCCGGCGCAGGAACCCGGCGTTCGTCTGCACGCCGAGCGTGACGGTCTGAGCGAGGGCGGCCCGGAGTTTCCGGAGGGCGGTGGCCCGGTCCGGCCCGTACGCGATCACCTTGGACAGCATCGGGTCGTACAGGCTGCCGACCTCGGTGCCCTCGCTGAGCCCGGAGTCGGTGCGGACGCCGTCGCCCTGGGGTTCGTGGAGCCTGAGGACCGTGCCGCCGGAGGGGAGGAACCCGCGCGCGCCCTCTTTGACGGACACCGTCTCGGCGCAGACGCGGGCCTCGATCGCATGGCCGGTGAGGGCGATGTCGTCCTGCCCGAAGGACAGCGGTTCCCCGGCCGCCACCCGCAGCTGCCACTCCACCAGGTCCAGGCCGGTGACCAGCTCCGTGACCGGGTGCTCCACCTGGAGGCGGGTGTTCATCTCCATGAAGTAGTACGACGCCGGGTCCTCGCCGGGGACGATGAACTCCACCGTGCCCGCGCCCCGGTAGCCGCAGGAACGGGCCGCCTGGACGGCCGCCCCGCCCATCGCCGCCCGGGTCTTCTCGTCCAGGAGGACGGAGGGCGCCTCCTCGATGACCTTCTGGTGGCGGCGCTGGAGGGAGCACTCGCGCTCGCCCAGGTGGACCACCCGGCCGTGGCCGTCGGCCAGGACCTGGATCTCGATGTGCCGGGGCCGGTCGACCCACCGTTCGACGAGCAGGGTGTCGTCCCCGAAGGAGGCGCGGGCCTCGCGCCGCGCGGCGGCGATCTCGTCGGCGAGTACGGCCGGGTCGCGCACCAGCCGCATGCCCTTGCCGCCCCCGCCCGCGGAGGGTTTCAGCAGCACCGGCATGCCGATGTCGTGGGCGGAGTCGGCGAGTTGGGCATCGCTGAGCCCGCTGCCGCTGGACCCGGGGACGACGGGCACCCCGGCCGCCTGGACCGTCTCCTTGGCGCGGATCTTGTCGCCCATGAGCGCGATGGCGTCCGCGGGGGGCCCGATGAAGACCAGCCCGGCGTCGGCGCACGCGCGCGCGAAGCCGGCGTTCTCCGCCAGGAAGCCGTAGCCCGGGTGGACGGCCTGGGCGCCGGTGCGGGCCGCCGCCGCCAGGAGCCGCTCGGCGGACAGATAGCTCTCGGCGGCGGGCGCCGGACCGAGCCGTACGGCGGTGTCGGCCTCCCGGACGTGCCGTGCGTCGGCGTCCGCGTCGGAGAAGACGGCCACCGAGCGCACGCCCAGCGAGCGCAGCGTACGGATGACGCGGACGGCGATCTCGCCCCGGTTGGCCACAAGAACTGTGTCGAACATCGTCTGAAAGCCCCTCACATCCGGAAGACGCCGAACTGGGGGTCACCCAGGGGCGCGTTGGCGCACGCGGTCAGGGCCAGGCCCAGTACCTGCCGGGTGTCGAGCGGGTCGATGACCCCGTCGTCCCAGAGTCGGGCGGTGGCGTAATAGGCGTTGCCCTGGCGCTCGTACTGCGCGCGGATCGGGTCCTTGAACGCCTCTTCCTCCTCGGCGGGCCACGCCTCCCCGCGGGCCTCCAGCTGGTCCCGTTTGACGGTCGCGAGGACGGAGGCGGCCTGTTCGCCGCCCATGACCGAGATCTTGGCGCCCGGCCACATCCACAGGAAGCGGGGGGAGTACGCCCGGCCGCACATCGAGTAGTTCCCGGCGCCGTACGACCCGCCGACCACGACGGTCAGCTTGGGCACGCGGGTGCACGCCACCGCGGTCACCATCTTGGCGCCGTGCTTGGCGATGCCGCCGGCCTCGTAGTCCTTGCCGACCATGAACCCGGAGATGTTCTGCAGGAACACCAGCGGGATCCCGCGCTGGTCGCACAGCTCGATGAAGTGGGCGCCCTTCTGGGCGGACTCGGAGAACAGGATGCCGTTGTTCGCGACGATCCCGACCGGGTGGCCCTGGATCCGGGCGAAGCCGGTGACCAGGGTCTGCCCGAACTCGGCCTTGAACTCGGCGAAACGGGAACCGTCGACCACGCGCGCGATGATCTCGCGTACGTCATAGGGGGTGCGGGAGTCGACGGGCACCGCGCCGTACAGCCCGTACGGGTCGGTCTTGGGCTCTTCCGCGGGGCGCACCTCCCACGGGAGGGGCCCGCGCGCGGGAAGCGTGGCGGCGATGTTCCGCACGATGCGCAGCGCGTGGGCGTCGTCCTCCGCGAGGTGGTCGGTGACGCCGGAGATCCTGGAGTGCACCTCGCCCCCGCCCAGCTCCTCCGCGGTGACGACCTCACCGGTGGCGGCCTTCACCAGGGGCGGCCCGCCCAGGAAGATGGTCCCCTGGTTGCGGACGATGACGGCCTCGTCGCTCATGGCCGGGACGTACGCGCCGCCGGCGGTGCACGACCCGAGGACCGCGGCGATCTGCGGGATCCCCGCGCCCGACATCCGGGCCTGGTTGTAGAAGATCCGCCCGAAGTGCTCCCGGTCCGGGAAGACCTCGTCCTGCAGGGGCAGGAAGGCGCCGCCGGAGTCGACGAGATAGACGCAGGGCAGGCGGTTGTCCAGCGCCACCTCCTGCGCGCGCAGATGCTTCTTCACCGTCATCGGGTAGTACGTGCCGCCCTTGACGGTGGCGTCATTGGCGACGATCACGCACTCCCGCCCGCTGACCCGGCCGATCCCGGCGATGACACCGGCGGCCGGGGCCTGCCCCTCGTACATCCCGTCGGCGGCGAGGGGGGCCAGCTCCAGGAAGGGGGAGCCGGGATCGAGGAGCGTGTCCACCCGGTCGCGCGGCAGCAGCTTCCCGCGCGCGGTGTGCCGGGCGCGGGCCCGCTCGCCCCCGCCGAGCCGGGCCGCGGCGAGCTTGCCGCTCAGCTCCTCGACGAGCGCGCGGTGTGCCTCCTCGTTGGCCCGCCAGGCCTCCGACGCGGGATCTCCCAGGCTGGTCAGCTCTGCTGCCTCGTGCATTCCTCGGTCCCCTCACCCAGCGATCGGCACCAGCGATCGACCGGCTGTCGACCAGCGATCGACCGGCTGTCGAACGGTTGCCGACCGGCTGTCGAACGGTGGTCGACTGGTTAATGGGCGTTAATTACGCCCTCCAGGTTAACGACCGCTAACCTCCCTGTCTAGAATTGCTTCCATGGCCACCAGAACCGACGCCCCCACCCGCCGCGAGCAGATCCTCAAGGAAGCCGCGCGACTGTTCGCCGAACGCGGCTTCCACGGTGTCGGTGTGGACGAGATAGGTGCCGCGGTCGGGATCAGCGGCCCCGGTCTCTACCGCCACTTCGCGGGCAAGGACGCGATGCTCGCCGAGCTGCTGGTGGGGATCAGCGGGCAGTTGCTGACCGGGGCCAAGCAGCGCCTGCGGGAAGCCGACGGGGCGGCCGCCGAGGCGGTCCTCGACTCCCTCATCGAGGGCCATATCGACTTCGCCCTCGACGACCGTCCTCTGATCACGTTGCACGACCGTGAGCTGGACCGCCTCCGCGACAGCGACCGCAAGCTGGTGCGCCAGTTCCAGCGGCAGTACGTCGAGCTGTGGGTGGAGGTCCTTCGCGAGGTCTATCCAGGCCTCGCCGAGCCCGAGGCCCGCTCGGCGGTGCACTCCGTCTTCGGCCTGCTGAACTCGACCCCGCACCTGGGGAGGGCGGGGACGTTGCCGGGGCGCGGGCCCATGGCGGAGTTGCTGCACCGGATGGCGCGGGGGGCGTTCGCGGCTGCGGCGGGGTAGCGGCGTCGGTGGGGTGGTCGTCGGCGGTGAGGTGAACACCGTCGGTGGAGTGGTCGTCGGCGGTGAGGTGAACACCGTCGGCGGGATGAGCGCCGTCGGTGGGGTGGTCGTCGGCGGTGGGGGAGTGACGAGCGTTACCCCCGCCCCACCCTGGACGCTCCTCCTACTCGCCGGTACGGTAAGTGAGCAAGCGCTTAGCCGTTGGTGGGGGCCGCAACCATCACTTGAGGAACCCCGACGGCGAGCAACCACATACGCGACTGCGGCGCCGGCTCAGGCGCAAGGAGGTGCGGCGGTGCGCCGTACGGTGTTCAACGAAGACCACGAGGCGTTCCGAGAGACCCTCCGGGCCTTCATAGAGGCCGAGGTCGTCCCGGTCTACGACGAGTGGTTCGCCGCCGGCCAGGCGCCGCGCGACTTCTACTACAAGCTCGCCGAACTCGGCGTCTTCGGCATCCGCGTCGACGAGGAGTACGGCGGCGCCGGCATCGACTCGTACAAGTTCGAGGCGGTGATGTCCGAGGAGACCGCGCGCGCGGGCATCCAGTTCGGCGCCTCCGGTGTGCACGTCCTGCTCGGCCTGCCGTACATCAAGATGCTCGCCACCGACGAGCAGAAGAAGCGTTACCTGCCGAAGTTCGTCTCCGGCGAGGAGATGTGGGCCCTCGCGATGACCGAGCCGGGCACCGGCTCCGACCTCGCGGGTATGAAGAGCACCGCGAAGCTCTCCGAGGACGGCACGCACTACGTCCTCAACGGCTCGAAGACCTTCATCACCGGTGGCGTGCACGCCGACCGCGTGATCGTCTGCGCCCGCACCTCGGCCCCGACCCCCGAGGACCGCCGCCACGGCATCTCGCTGTTCGCCGTGGACGCCAGGTCCGAGGGCTACTCCGTCGGCCGCAAGCTCGACAAGCTCGGCCTGAAGACGTCCGACACCGCCGAGCTGGCGTTCGTCGACGTCAAGGTCCCCGTCGAGGACCTCCTCGGCGAGGAGAACAAGGGCTTCTACTACCTCGGCGCGAACCTGGCCTCCGAGCGCTGGGGCATCGCCTTCGGCGCCTACGCGCAGGCCAAGGCCGCCGTCCGGTTCGCCAAGGAGTACGTCCAGGAGCGCACCGTCTTCGGCAAGCCGGTCGCGCACTTCCAGAACACCAAGTTCGAGCTGGCCGCCTGCCAGGCCGAGGTGGACGCCGCCGAGGCCGTCGCCGACCGCGCGCTCGAGGCCCTGGACGCCGGCGAGCTGACCCCCGCCGAGGCCGCCAGCGCCAAGCTGTTCTGCACCGAGGTCGCCCACCGGGTGATCGACCGCTGCCTCCAGCTGCACGGCGGCTACGGCTTCATGAACGAGTACCCGATCGCCCGCCTGTACGCGGACAACCGCGTCAACCGCATCTACGGCGGCACCAGCGAGATCATGAAGACGATCATCGCCAAGGACATGGGTCTGTAAGGTCCCGGAAACCACTGGCCCGTAGAAACAACCGCATGAGTAAGGCACGTCAGGCACGTCAGGCACGTCAGGCGCTGGACGATCTCCTCGATCTGCTCGACCTGGAGCAGATCGAGGAGAACATCTTCCGCGGTCAGTCCCGGTCCGCCTTGATCCCCAGGGTCTTCGGCGGACAGGTCGCTGCACAGGCGCTCGTCGCCGCCGGGCGGACGGTCCCCGAGGACCGCCTCGCCCACTCCCTCCACGCGTACTTCCTGCGCCCCGGCGACCCCGGAGCGCCGATCGTCTACACGGTCGAGCGGATGAACGACGGCCGTTCCTTCACCGCCCGCCGCGTCCTCGCGATCCAGCACGGACAGCCGATCTTCGCGCTGTCCGCCTCCTTCCAGCGGTACGAGGAGGGCTTCGAGCACCAGGCCCCGATGCCGCCCTCCGTCGACCCCGTCACGCTGCCCACCTCGGAGGAGCGGCTGCGCGGCTACGGCCATCTCGCCCCCGAGGTCGTGGAGAAGTTCCTGGAGGCCCGCGAGGCGATCGACCTGCGCTACGTCGACGAGCCCCCGTACGGAGTGTTCGGTGAGCCCCGGGAACCGCACTCCCAGGTCTGGTTCCGCACCAACGGCAAACTCGGCGGCGCTGTCGACGAACCCCTCCTGCACGTCGTCCTCGCCACGTACGTCTCCGACATGACCCTGCTCGACTCGGTCCTGCTCGCGCACGGGCGCGGCGGATGGGCGGTCGGTGACATCGTGGGAGCCTCGCTCGACCACGCCATGTGGTTCCACCGGCCGTTCCGCGCCGACGAGTGGCTCCTGTACGACCAGGAATCCCCGTCGGCGCACGGCGGCCGGGGCCTGGGCCAGGCCCGTATCTACACGCAGGACGGCCGGCTCGCCGTCTCGGTGATCCAGGAGGGCGTGGTCCGGGTCCCTCGCTGAGGGCTGAGGGCTGACGGCTGACGGCTGGGGGCTGAGCCCTGGCCCCTCAGCGCCGAGCCCTCGCCCCTCGCCCCTCAGCCCTCGGCCAGCCCGGCCTCCGCCAGCAGGTAGGCCGTCATCGGGTCGTAGTGGCGCGGGCTGACCACGTGGTCGTCGAGGGGGACCGTCACCTGGACGGTGCCCTCCGCCTCGGCGAGGAAGAGCGCCGGGTCGTTGCAGTCGGCGTACCCGACGGAGTCGACGCCGTGCTGGCCGGCGTAACCCGCCCAGCCGTGGTCGGCGACGACCAGGTCGGGCAGCGGGCGGCCCTCGCTCTCCAGGGCGGTCAGGATGGCCTTCATCGGCTCGCCGGAGTGCGTGTGCCACAGCGTGGCGCCGTGCTCCAGCACCGCCACGTCCGCGAACTGCATGACGTACCCCTCGTCCGTCTGCAGCCCGTCCGGGATGACGACGATCTCGCAGCCGACGGCCCGCAGCGCGGCGGCCGTGGCGCGGTGCACGTCGAGCAGGCCGCCCGGGTGACCGGTGGCGAACAGGATCCGCTGCCGGCCGTCGGCGGCCTTGCGCAGCCGCGCCGCCATCCGGTCCAGGGCGGCCACCGTCAGACCGGGGTCGATGGTGTCCTGGCCGTACCGGAACTCGGGATCGTCGTTCACTCCGACCCGCTCCGCCATCACCGCGAGCACATCCTGCTCGTCGGTCCAGCGGTCGCCGAGTTCCAGGCCGAGCCAGAAGTTGCGGACACCGTTCGCCAGCTGGCGGTAGTGGGAGAGGTTGTTCTCACGCGGGGTCGCGACATCGCCCGCGATACGGGTCTTCACAAGGTGGTCGACGAGCTCGGCGCGGCTGGGTGTCCCGGGTATCGGCATGCCTCCCATTGTGAGGCAGACCCCGAGAGGATCACTCGGCATCCGGCACGCTGGGACGCGGGTCACGCGATCACGGGGGCCGTCCCGCGCGAAGGCCTTGTCGTCTCCCTCGCGTCCCTCCTCTCCCTCCTCTCCCTCCTCTCCTTCGCGTCCTCGCGTCCTCGCGACGAGGCCCGAACTCGTGTCCGAAGCGGTCCCGGCTCCCCAGTACAGTCGTATCCAGTAGCGCAGAGCGGTTGATACGCGACGAAGCGTAGGGAAGAAGGCATCGCCCATGAGCAGTAACGAGACGCCGCCCCGCGGCCCCGTCGACTCGTCCCGCATCCCGCGGTTCGCCGGACCCGCGACCTTCGCCCGGCTGCCGCGCCTCGACGAGGTCGGCCGCGCCGATGTCGCCGTGATCGGTGTGCCGTTCGACTCGGGCGTCTCGTACCGGCCGGGCGCCCGCTTCGGAGGCAACGCGATCCGCGAGGCGTCCCGGCTGCTGCGGCCCTACAACCCGGCGCAGCACGTGTCCCCCTTCGCCCTCGCGCAGGTCGCGGACGGCGGCGACATCGCCGTGAACCCGTTCCACATCAACGAGGCCGTGGAGACGATCGAGGCGGCGGCGGACCAGCTGCTGGGGACGGGGGCCCGCCTGATGACCCTGGGCGGCGACCACACCATCGCGCTGCCGCTGCTGCGGTCGGTCGCGAAGAAGCACGGCCCGGTCGCCCTGCTCCACTTCGACGCCCACCTCGACACCTGGGACACGTACTTCGGCGCGGAGTACACGCACGGCACGCCGTTCCGGCGGGCGGTGGAGGAGGGCATCCTCGACACCTCCGCCCTCTCCCACGTCGGTACGCGCGGCCCGCTGTACGGCAAGCAGGACCTCACCGACGACGAGAAGATGGGCTTCGGCATCGTCACATCGGCGGACATCTACCGCCGGGGCGCGGACGAGGTCGCCGACCAGCTCCGGCAGCGCATCGGCGACCGGCCCCTCTACATCTCCATCGACATCGACTGCCTGGACCCGGCGCACGCGCCCGGCACCGGCACGCCCGAAGCGGGCGGCATGACCTCCCGAGAGCTCCTGGAGATCCTGCGCGGTCTGACATCGTGCACCCTGGTGTCGGCGGACGTCGTCGAGGTGGCCCCCGCGTACGACCACGCGGAGATCACGTCGGTGGCGGCCTCCCACACGGCGTACGAACTGACCACGATCATGTCCCGTCAGATTGCAGAGGCACGTTCGAAGTGACCCACGACCACGACCTGGTGCTCCGTCCGACGGAGGCACAGACCGCCGCCGCTCTGAACCCTCCCGCCGGCCGCAACGGCGGCGACCTGGTCGTGGAGACGCTGGCCGGACTCGGCGCGACGACGGTCTTCGGCCTGCCCGGCCAGCACGCGTTGGGGATGTTCGACGCCCTGCGCCGCTCGGATCTGCGCTACATCGGCCTGCGGGTGGAGAACAACGCCGGATTCGCGGCGGACGCGTACGGCCGGATCACCGGCGAGGCGGCCCCGCTGCTGCTGTCGACGGGGCCCGGGGCGCTGACGGCGCTCGCGGCCTTGCAGGAGGCGGCGGCGGCCTCGGCCCCTGTCCTGGCCATCAGCAGCCAGATCCCGACGGCGGGCCTGGGCGGTGGCCGCCACGGCTATCTGCATGAACTCCCGGACCAGGCAGCCTCGTTCAGGGGCGTCGTGAAGTCGGTGCACACCGCCCGTACCCAGTCCCAGATCCCGTCCGCGATCGCGGCGGCGTGGACATCGGCGCTGACGGTTCCGCACGGCCCCGTCTGGGTGGAGATCCCACAGGACGTACTGCTGGCCGAAACGCTGATCCCGGTCGTGACGGGAGGCGACGCGTTCCCCGACGACCTGCCCCCGCGCCCCGAACTGACGGCGGTGGCCGCCGACTTGCTGTCCCGCGCCGCGCGCCCGGCGATCATCGCGGGCGGGGGAGTGGTACGGGCGGACGCGTCGGGCAAACTGCGCCGACTCGCCGAGAAGCTGAAGGCACCCGTGGTCACCACTTACGGCGGCAAGGGCGCGTTCCCCTGGAAGCATCCGCTGTCGTTGCAGTCCTGGCTGGAGGACCGCCGCACCACCGACTTCCTGGAGGACGCGGACGTCGTCCTCGTCGTCGGCTCGGGACTGGGTGAACTCTCCTCCAACTACCACACGTTCAAGCCTCGCGGCCGGGTCATCCAGATCGAGGCGGACCTCGGCAAACTGGAGTCCAACCACCCGGCGCTCGGCATCCACGCGGACGCGCGCCTCGCGCTGCAGGCGCTGCTGGAGACGGTCACCGAGCGCACGGACCCGACGGCGCCGGAGCGAGTACGGGACCTGCTCTCGCGGGTGCGCGAGCACATCGCGGCTCAGGAACTGACCCTGGAACAGCAGCTGTTGGCCGACGTGAGGGAGGCGCTGCCGGACGACGCGCCCAGCTTCTGGGACATGACCATTCTCAGTTACTGGGCATGGTCCGCGTTCGACGCCAGGCAGCCCAACACCATGCATTCGGCGCAGGGTGCCGGAGGTCTCGGCTACGGGTTTCCGGCCGCCCTCGGCGCGGCGGTCGCCGACCCGACCAGGCCGGTACTGGCCGTGTCCGGAGACGGCGGTGCGATGTACTCCCTCGCCGAACTGGCGACGGCGAAGCAGTACAACCTGTCGGTGACCTGGCTGATCGTCGACGACGGCGGTTACGGCATCCTGCGCGACTACATGACGGACGCCTTCGGCCAGACCACGGCCACGGCCACTGAGCTGACCCGGCCGGACTTCGTGGCGCTGGCCGAGTCGTTCGGCGTACCGGCGACGCGCACGACTCCGCGGACGTTCCGCGACGACCTGACGAAGGCACTGGCGGCACCCGGCCCGGCGGTGGTCGTCCTCCCGGCGGTACTGCGGATGTTCGCACCGACGCATGGAGACGACTGAGCGCGGTGTGGCGACTCCTACTCATTTCTGCGAGCGCGAAGCGTGATGGCTTTGACAGCGCCGTGCAGGCAATCCAATGACTGGGCGCCCACCTCTACAGCATGGTGCTTGCCGATGTGGGCGCCCAGAGTTGTCCCTGTGTCGGCGTCAGGCCACGTGCGCTCCCAGTCCGGTCAGCCCCGGTGCCACGTCCGGTCGCAGCACGAGGTTGTGGTCGTAGTCTCCGCCGTTTTGCGTTCGGTACGCGATCGGCTCGGTCGTCGGGATCGCGAGCAGGCGCTCGTGCAGCTCCTTGGCCGCTGCCTCGCCTTCTTCGGGCGTGAACCTGTCGGCACCCGAGATCAGCACCGGGGGCAGCACCTCTGCGCCCCCGTAGAACAGGGTGCCGTGCTGCAACCCGAACAGCAGCTCGTCGACGGCTCCGTGGATGCCCCGCTCGCCGTAGAACCACGGCGGCCCACCCATGGTCACGACCGCCATCGCACGCTTACCTGCAAGGAACCCGTCTCCGTAACCGATCCACTCGCCGTTCGGGCCGCGCAACCCGTACGCGAAGCCCTGGTGCCAGACCCGGTCGAACCAGCCCTTGAGGATGGCGGGCATTCCGAACCACCACATAGGGAACTGGACGACGATGGTGTCTGCCCGGTTGATCTTTTCCTGCTCGGCTCGGATATCGGCGCTCAGCGTGCCGCTCTCATACGCCTGCTTCGCGGCGGCAGCGACCTGGAAGCGCTCTGCCGGGTCGTGGGCGTAGCCGGCGGCGTCAGCGACGGGGTTCCAGCCCATCGCGTACAGGTCCGACACCTCAACGTGGTGGCCTTCGGCGCGGAGCGCGCGCTGCCCTTGCGCGGCGAGGTAGCCGTTGAGCGAGCGGGGTTCGGGGTGGGCGAGAATCCAAAGAACGTTCATGACGTCGATGGTGGCCGCGCGGCACGGCCACGACGACTGGCCCGATAGACAATATGTGCGAAGATCGGGCCATGGCTGTTTTTGCTGGTACTGGGTGCCACCGCGTGGCGGTCCTGGTCCGCGACGAGATATTGTCATTCGAGCTCAGCATCGTTCACCGCCTCTTCGGCCAGGCGCGCTCGGCCGCCGGTGCCGCGCTCTACGAGGTCGTGACCTGCGCACCCGAGCCCGGGGAAATACGCACGGACGCCGACTTCGCCGTCACCGTCGCTCACGGCCCCGAGGCGCTGGCCGAGGCCGACACCGTCGTTGTCCCAGGGGCCAGAGTTGATTTCGAGCCCCGGAGCGGGCCGCTCGAACCCTCGCTCACCGCCGCGCTGGCGCGGATTCGACCCGGCGCACGGGTCGCCTCGATCTGCACAGGATCGTTCGTGCTGGCCGCGGCGGGCCTGCTCACCGGGCGGCGAGCAACCACGCACTGGCGTTCATCCACCCGGTTCCGGGAGCGATTCCCGGACGTCGCATTCGACCTCGATGTCCTCTACACCGACGACGACGGCGTCCTCACCTCTGCCGGAGCAGCATCAGGCATTGACCTGTGCCTGCACATGATTCGCACCGACTACGGCGCAGCAGTCGCCAACGACGTGGCGCGCGGCTCCGTCGTCCCGCCACACCGCGAGGGCGGGCAAGCGCAATACGTGCAGCGACCGATGCCGGACCCGAGAATCTCCTCAACCAGCAAGGCACGCCGATGGGCACTCGCGAACCTGCACCGGCCCGTCACGCTCCGGGAACTGGCAGCCCAGGAGTCGACAAGCACGCGAACATTCACCCGACGCTTCCATGACGAAATCGGCACCTCGCCGGGACGGTGGCTCACCCAACAGCGCATCGAGCGAGCCTGCTCCCTCCTGGAATGCACGGACCTGCCCATCGACGAGGTCGCCGTCACCGCAGGCTTCGGCACCGCCGGTTCAATGCGATTGCATCTACAAGCAGAACTAGGGGTCTCACCCAGTGCCTACCGCGCCACATTCCGCGGTCGCGAGCGAACGACCGACTTCTCGCAGCACTGATTTTCACAGAGAAGACCGAGGGCGCCGTCGGGGCGGCCGAAGTAGATCATCTGGTGGGACATGCGGGTGACCATCTCCACCCCACGATCGGCTGGCCCGCTTTCCCGGCGGCGTACACGCCGTAGCTCGAGTACCGCTGTGCTGGCGTCGTGGCTGACCCATCCGGCGAAGCACTGACAGGTCTGCTGACGGTGGTCGAGGACGGCACCGGCGAAGGCCGCCTGCTGCCCGGCACGGTCTCCTTCATATGCGCCCGTATGCACGCGGCGCCAGCGTTCGGCAACCTCACTCACTGGGCTGCGGGTCTGCCGACGGGGCCCCGGACCACCCCGCACAGCCCCAAGCGGATCAGCGCCGCCACTGAGAAGGCTTTTCACCTGCGTTTCCTCGCCCAAAGCGCCGCGCCCGACGCGCAGATGACAACCGTCGGCGAGGTCGCCGCAGATGCCCGGCTGGCCCCTGCCCCGGCCCTGACGCGGGCCGTACGCTCCGGGCGCCCGGACGGGGAGAGAGGCGGCCCCCGTCCGGGCGCCTTCTACCAGGTCCAACCGCCGAGCCGGGGCGGTTCCCGGGTTTCCGCGCCCGCTGTACAGCGGTGCCTCTACTGTCCAGCCCGGATACTGAGTACGGGGGCGGCGAAGACGCCTGCTGCGGCAGCGGGCGAACAGGCCGCCGACGCCGAGCCGGTCACGGCCGCCGGATGCGCCTGCGGCAGCTGACCCGCCCCGCAGAGCACGACCGGCCTGCGGACGGCGGCCTCGGCGACGCCCTCGCGGGGTATCGCCGAGGCCGATCGCCGGTCACCGCCTACGACTGCGCAGGGCCTGTCAGACCGCGGCCGGCTCTTCCTCTTCCGCCTCGAACTCGACGTCCAGGTGCGGGTTGAACGCGCCAGGCCGCACGGTCAGCTCAGTGGTGGCGTAGGTGCCGAACCGCATGATGTGGTCGGTCAGGTACGGGCTGATCGCAGCCAGGTCCTCCCTGGTGATCTGCCATCCCTCCGCCTGGAGGTCGCGGACCACGTTCATCAGGTCCAGGGTCGTATGGAAGATCACGCAGTTGGCGAGCAGCGAGGTCAGCTTCACCGCCTTCTCCTGTTCGACCGGGTCGTTCTCGGCGATCAGCCCGCCGTTGCAGAACGCCAGCCAGTCGGTGAAGTTGTTGAAGGACTCGACCTTGTTGGTGGCCGCCGTCACCCGGCGGCGCAGCGAGGGGTCCGAGATGAACCGCAGCAGCTGCACGGTGGCGACCGCCCGGCCTACCTCCCGGAAGGCCCGGTAGATCTGGTTGCGGTGGGAGTTGCTGCCCAGGCGCCGCAGCAGCAGCGGCGAAGCCAGGGTGCCGTCCCGGATCGCGATCGAGACCCGCATGAGATCGCGCCAGTGCGTCTCGATCAGCCGCCAATCGATGACGTTGCGCCCGCCCTGGTCGAACAGGACATCGATGTGCCGGTAGCGGGCGCTGGCGGAGGGCCGGTAGAAGGTGCGGTCCTTCCAGTTCCGTATCCTCGGCATCAGCTCGAACCCCATCAAATGGGCGAGACAGAAGACCGGGAACGACTGCCCCTGCGTATCGGCATGGATCGTGTCCGGCTTCATCTGAGAGGCGTTCTTCAGCAGCCCGTCGATGATGTACACCGCCTCCCACACCCCACAAGGCACGAATCTGGAGAAGAGCGCGATGTACTGATCCGATATGTGATGGTACGCGATGCCGCCGAAGCCTCCGTACCGGATCGAGGACTCGGCGAGCAGGTTGTCGATGAAGGTGTCCATCTGCGTGCCGTCCGCCGCCACAGACGTTCCGTCGCCCCACGCCTTGACCAGGTCCAGGCGCATGAACGCGTTGACCACGTCGGTGATCGCCTCGTTGATCTTCTCCACGCTCAGGTGCCGGTTCGTGATCGCGCTCAGCTCGTGCGCGGACACCCCCGCGATGTGCCGCGCGGCCTCGGCGAACGTCATGTTGATGCCGCCCACGAAGGTCGTCAGCACGTACCGGCCGAACGGGTCCTTCAGCTTCGGGTCGCTGCCAGAGGCCGGGCCGAATCGCCGCCACCACTCCACCCAGTACGGAACAGAGCCGGGGCCCCGTCCGTGCCACACGGCAGAAGGCCTGCGGGGTCGATCCGCTCCAGCACCGTGCGGTAGGTGCCGATCATCCGCTCCACCAGCGCCTGCTGCTGCTTGCGGATCTCCTCCAGCTCGTCCTTCGCGTTCTTCAGCTTGGTGGCCACCCGCTTGCAGAACATCTCCGCCAGGTCATCGCGGGCCCGCCGCCGGGCCGCGTGCACCAGGCAGGCCAGCAGCGCAATGAGCTTGCCCGCCTCGTAATCCCGCAGCTCCGCCGCGTCCAGGGCGCCGGCCTCGGCCGCGAAGTCGGCGATCTTCCCCGGAGCGATGCCCTCCAGCCACGCGTCGGTGTCCCCGAGCCCGTCCACCCACTGAAGGTGCTTGTGCTGCTCCTTCAGATGGCTCCAGCTGGGCCGTTTCGCGGGCTTCCTCAGCCGGTTCAGCCCGCTCTTGCGGTCCAGGCCGCCCACGTCCAGTAGCCCGTGGAGCCGGGCCCGGTCCTCCATAGTCATGCGGGACCTGACGGTGGCGAAGATGTCCTCATTCACCTCCCGGCGGACCCGGGCGGCCATCTCGTCCAGGGTGCGGAACGCCGGGAGTTCGCAGGTTCCCCGGACCAGTTCCTCCAGCGCGACGTTGATCAGGTCCGGCGGGTTGTTCTTCACCAGCGCCGCCCGCCGGATCGCCTCCTCGGCGATATTCCGGGCTCGTTCCTGGTCGTAGGAGATTCCCTGCCGCTCGCGCACCAGCTTGCGGTGCAGCTTGGCGGTGTTGACCGACTCGTAGTGCGGCCCGGTGCCCTCCGGCAGCTCCAGGGCTCCGCGCACGTGCTCCACCACCGCCCCGGGCACCTCGGCGGCCTTCGGGAAGTAGCCCAGCTTCTGGTAGCACTTCAGCGTCAAGGCCAGGGCGAGCAAATGCTCCCCGGAGCGGGTCCGCTCCTGGGCCCAGTCGATCTCCTCGCGCTTGGGGGTGAAGAAGACGTGCATCTCCCGCGCCGACATCAGCCGCTTGAACCGCGGGTACGCGGTCCGTTCTATCGAGGTCACGCCGCCGGTTCCCGCCCCATGGTACGAAAACGATCACTTCCGCGCGGGACCGTACCAGGGCGATCACCAGCCGATACAACCACCCCAAACAACCCCCGCCCGCCCCGACCGTCCGGTCCCCGTGCCACCGGCAGACCCACCCACAGCCACCGCCCGGAAGCCTCGATCACCCACCCAGGATCACGCTGCTATCCCTTTCGGCCGTATCTCGGCTGCCCCCGTATGAGAGCGGACGGAGCTCGGGGCGGACTGGGTTCTCCAGGCCGCACGCGGCAACCGAAATCTCGTTGAACAATCCTGCGATTGTGAATATCGCGTGCCGCAGCCGTGCCGCGGGCGCTTGCCCTACCTGATCCTCGGTTCCCGGAGGGTGACGTCAAGGTGTTGCGCCGGTTCCGAGTGAGCGTCTCTGGAACTCTTAAGGATCCTGGGTCATCGCGTGGCCTCGAGAGGTGGAAGCGGTGACGAGCGCGGAGGGTTCCGGGCCGATCCTTGGGTAGAGCCCGTGTGCGGCATCACTGGCGGTGACGCGGTGCCAGCGTCTGGACTGTGTCCGGCTCTTTCGAGTCAGGCACACCCGGGGATCGCTGCCCCGCCGGACGCTGAACCGGTCACCGCAGATGAAACACGATGCCAGTGGCGGGGACCGCGCGCACTTCAAGCACGCGGCGTGTATGTCAGGTAGAACGAGAGTCAGTCCATCGGGTTACGCCCGAGCCGGAATCAACTTGCCGCAGCTTCCCCAAGCCAATCGCCGCACAGTTGGAGACCCTTCGCCCGCCTCTCGGAGAAAAACGTCCCCACCCCTTGTAGGATCGTTCAACGATCCCGGTGGGCCGACCCGTCCGCGCGGACGTTTTCCCGTCGGCCCGCCAGGTCGCCCTACCAGATCGCCTCGACCCACTCCGGGTGGTCGATGAACGGGTTGCGGTTGTGCTGGTAGGTGTCGTAGATGACCTGGTTGCGCTTCTCCTCGAAGGCGCTCGGCGGGTCCTCGTCGCTCCACTGCTTGAGGACGGAGAGCTTGCCGATGTACGGGTTGCTGCCGTTGTTAACCCGCTCGTTGGGCTCCAGGTCGGCCCAGCCGTCGCCGCCCTCGTAGCGCACGGCCATGTAGAGGATCATGCGGGCCACGTCGCCCTTGTCGGCGTCGCGCGGCTCGAAGGAGTCGGAGTCGACGAGGCTGCCGCCGCCATTGTTGACCGTGCCGCCGCCGTTGTCGAAGTCCAGGTTGCCGCGGATGCTGTTGACCTGGACGTCGGCGGGGCGCAGGTGATGCAGGTCGGTGCCCGGTCCGGTCGCCTCGCCGAAGTCGCCGTGGGACTTGGCCCAGGTGTGCTCGCGGTTCCAGTCGCCGACGTCACCGCCGTTGAGGGTCTTGCTGCGCGAGACCCCGCTGTACAGCAGGATCACGTTGCTGCTGTTGTTCGGGTCCTGGTCGGTGGCCTTGAGGGCGTTCCAGACCGCGGAGTACGAGATCTTCGTCTGGCTGCTGATGATCGTGTGGAGGGAGGACTTGAGGCTCGTCCCCGTCTTCCCGATCGCGTTCTTGTAGTACGTCGTGTCGTACGCCGTCGTCGTGGCCGCGGCGGGGGTCGCGGTCAGGGCGGGGGCGGCGAGGCCGGCCAGGACGGCGGCGGTGGCGAGCGCCACCGGCTTCCAGCGTCGTATCCGTGTGGTCGCCAGCATGTGGGGGTCCCATCTACGCGGGTGGATTGAAGGCGGCAATCGGGAGAGTGACATGGACATGTAGCCGTGTAAAGGAATTCGACATGTCCTTCGGGTGACGGAAACCGGCAAGTCGGGCGTGTTCTACGCGAGTTGACGCGGCAAAACGACCCCCGACTGGTGGGTCGAGGGCCGTTGGGGCGAGATCCGTCAGCTGAGGGCCGAGGCATCCAGACGGTGGACGGCCGGCTGTTCGCTCTGCCGAGGCTGTTGTGTATGGCGACTGGTAACGATGGTGCGGCGCGGAACCGTGTTCTCCCACGCCGCCTTCCGGTACGTGGACGTCATCATCGGCGCGATCGTTGCGGCTGCTCTCGTGTGGTTCGCGGTCACGGCCCTGAACGCGCCGGGCCAGCGGGACGACCCCGGCGTACGGCACGCTCTGGTCGTCATGCTTGCGCTGACCGTGTGCGCGGTTCTGGCCGGAGCGACCTCCCTGCTGGCGGTGGGTGAGTGGATCACCGACGCCCCGCCGTCCGTCCTGGAGGTCTCGTCGACCGCCAGAACCGCCTGGTCGTCGTGCAGATGCTCCACCACGTAGGCACGCACGTCGTCGCGGACCTGGCCGGCGTCCCACCTGGCCCGCCCGAGCAGGTGCTGCATGCCGTCGGGGGTCCTCTCCCCGGCCCACTCGGCGATGGTCCAGCAGTTCTTGCGCGGCAGGTCCGACAGCAGGCCGAGCACCAACCGCCCGACCCGACGGCGGGGTTCGACCCGTGTGAACCGGCCTGCGATCCGGGCCATCAGGCCCTCGAACGCCTCCTGCCAGCGGGCAGGGTCTACGCTGTGACCTGCGGCCACCGTCTGATCTTCTGTCTTCACACACCGATGATCACCGGTGGCCGCACTCGTTCCCGCACCAGCCCGGACCTGTGTGACCAGCTGACGGACGCCGAACTGCCGGAAAGACGGGCGACGGCCACCGACCCGGCTGACACGCTGGCGCACATGACCACGCCACTGACCACGAGACAGCGACTCGCCGCGCTCCACAGCTATGCGGCCGTGAACGGTGAGGACTTCACCGGCCAGAACCTGGCTTCCGCTCGCACGTCGCGGATGAGGTTCACCCGCTGCTCGTTCAGCGGGGCCGATCTACGCCACGCCACCCTGGACGGGTGTTGGTTCAAGTTCTGTGACTTCAGCGACGCAGACCTGCGCGGGGCTTCACTGCGAGAGGTCAGCCTGGCCGGATGCGATCTACGGGGTGCTGACCTGCGCGACACCGATCTGACCGACGCCAGGTTCGGCAGCGTGAACACTGGCATACCCCCGCTCGGGCTGACCAACGTCACCGGCGCCCGGTTCGAAGGAGCATCTTTGCGCAACGTTCAAGCGGAAGGCGTCATCGGGTGGCCACCGGGACACGGCGCGAACGAGTAGGGCCTGCCTGGCGGCGAGATCACGATCTACAGCTGGAGTACTGGTTGTCCATGGCGATCGAGAAGCCCTTCGCGCTGGCGCCGGAGCGCGTCGCGTTCAGCGTGTCGGCGGTCTGACGCCTGCACCTCCTCCCCGCCGGGGGTCGGGCCGCGCCCTCCGGCGGAACCAGCAGGTGAAGGGCGGCCCCGGAACGTCATGGCTTGTCTCCTCGGGGCCGTCCGGGGGCCGTTTATCCTGGGTATATGGGCTGGACGGCCCCTACCGTCGTGGTGGCGGGGCGGGAGGATGAAACCAGACGTGGGTTTCCCTTTCCCGCCCCAGACGGCGGGGGGGGAAGAGTTATTGATCGGTAGGCCCCTGGGCACGGGCCGGACGAATCGTGTTGGGCAGCGGTCAACTGGGGAGGGTTCCGTCCTTGACTGCCGAAAGGAACGATTTCCAGCCGGCTGACGGGAAGACCAGCGCGGGCCCCTGAGGTGCCTTGGAGTCGCGGACCGGGACGCCCGGGTAGCCGTCCAGGACCTCGATGCAGCTGCCGCCTTCGTTGCCGCTGTACGTCGACTTGCGCCAGCCGTGCAGGGAGGAGGCATCGGGGATGATGTGTTCATTCACGGCGTTCATAGTCCTTTGCTGTTGCCCTCATCAGGGCCACTGACTCCTTAAGCGGCATTGCGTCGCCTAGCGCGAGATCGTAGGTGCCTTCAAGGCGGTCGACCATGGCGGGGGAGTCGTGAATCTTGCCCACCTGGATGCCTTCGGAGTACGCCACCGGCGGCTGATCCTCAAACTTGAGCAGGGTGAGCATGCTCTGCATGAGGGGATGCACCCCCAGCCCGAAGGGCAACACGTGGACGCGTACGCGCCCTGACTCCACCAGTTCCATGACATGTCGGAGTTGCTCCGCCATGACTTCCGGCCCGCCCACAACCCGCCGCAGCACAGCCTCGTCAAGTAGCGCCCACACTACGGGCGTCACCGGGTCTTTCAGGATCTTTGCCCGCTCAAGGCGTGTGACAACGAGCCTGTCACATTCCACCTCACCCACCGGAGGGAACGACGTGCTCAGAACCGCACGCGCGTACATTTCCGTCTGGAGGATGCCAGGGACGAACGACAGGGCGAACTCCCTGATCATCGTCGCCTGCTGTTCGAGTTGAAGGGCCGCCTCGAAGTACCCCGCGACCGCGGTGTCGTCGTCCGGCAGGAAGCTGCTCAGCACATCGCCCGTGTTCAGCGCCCTGTCGAGGCGTCTCGCGTCCTCTTTGGACGGGGTGCGCCGGCCCGCCTCGATGTGCGAGATGTGCGAACGCGTCATGACGGCGGCCGTCGCCAGCTCCTGCTGCGTCATCCCGGCCGCCTCGCGCTGCGCCTTCAACCACTCCCCATAGATGTTGCTCATCGTCCACTCCCATGTGACAGATGCGTTGTCACCTCTGACCCCCTGGCGAGCCTAGCCCGGCCGGTATCACGCTGTGAGTGGATCGCTACACAGCGATGTCCATGCACGTCGACCTGCCCTCGGGCAGGGAAGACCCCCGCGACCGCTACCGACGGCCCGGGGGCATGGCCCTCAACCACACTGGAGTTGAAGACGTGTTGCACCATATCGCCCGCCTCGTCGAGCCGCTGCTGCGTCTGCTGTGGCCCGCCTGCGGACGGCACCGGCACCGGCACCGGAACCGGCACCGCGCCGGGGGAAGGGCGAGGCTCACCCCCGTACCGGCCGCCCCCGCCGCATCCGGCCGTCGCCCCTCCTCGCACGAAGCCCTCCTCCATGGCGAGGACTCCCGGCTCGTCCGCCCCTACCTCCTCGCCGACGAACAACGCGAGCAGGCCAGACAGCAGCGCGTCCGGCGCCGGGCCCTCTGGCTCGCCGTGCACGGCGTCGACGTTGGACCACGGCGTATCCACGGTGTCGACGTCGGCTCCCGCCGAACCCACGGCGCGGAGGTGACCGCCGCGTGATCTACGAGAGTCACGACACCACCGCCCCCACAGCCACCCGGCCTCGCCTCCTCCCCTGGTCCAACCTCGACGGCAACCCCTGCTATCTCATCACCGACGACACCGGCACCAGTCGTCTCTCCCGCATGGCCGACGACGTCGAAGCCGTCCAGCTCGGCATGGCCGGCGACCTTCTCGACCACGCCGCCGATCTCCTCGGTGACGGCAGAGCCACCGCGCCCCAACTCCGTTTTCTTGCGCTCCGATTGACCGAATCGCTCCATGACGTACATCGCGTCGCCCGGAGCAGGGGAGCTCGCCTGTCCATCCCCGATGACGACGATGTGCTTGAGGAGAGCCCCGGCACCTGAACCCGCCCACCCCCGCCGAGCGTGCGGACGTAGCGTCACAAAACCTCGTGCGTCCGCGCGCTCCGCCATGCCCTCCGTTCGGATCCCTTTCCCTTACCCCGACCCCTGGGCACAGAATGGGTCTCAGAGGAACAGCGGGACGTATTGAGAGAGGCGCGGGGCTGTGGTGGTGCACGTCGCGAGCGGGACGAGGCGGAGCGGCCGTTCGTCGCGCAGTTAGAGGCCGTGGGATGGACGCACGTCCCGGGCAAGGAGGTGGACACGCTTGACGCGGTTGTACCGCTGCTTGTCGACCAGCTCGGGCCCGCGTTGAGGCGGATCAACCTCCGGGGGTAGTGACGGTCAGCCCTGGATGGGCGAGGACGACATTCGGCGGGCGGTCGGCGAGCTTGCCTCCCTCTCCCTCGGCAAAGGCGTCGTGCACGCGAACCTCGCCGCCACCGACATGCTGCTCCACGCCTGGACGCTTCCCTCGGCCTCCGCCGCGTACGGTGGTCCGTCCGCCACCGTCCAGTACGTCGAGTGGCACCCGGACCATGTCACACGCAACACCTTCACCGTCGTCGACCAGCTCCGTGTGTGCAGCCGCTCCGGCGAGCCCGCCCGCGCCGCAGTGCTCGATCTTCGGCACTACGCCGGGAATCCCGTTCTGGACCTCGACGCCACCGGTATTCCCGTCCCCGCCGGTGTGCCGGAACTGTTCCGGACGGTCCAGCTCCTCGTCGCCGCGACCGGTGAGACCGCCCACCTGGGTACCGTCACCTCCGAGCCCGAGCACTTCCACCCGTCCCAAAGGCGCGATAACTTGGAAAAACCACGGTCTCGAAAACATCCAGAAGCCTGCTCAAGGGGACCTCGCACGTCATCAGTTGAGAATGAGGTGGGGTGCCCGCTCCTCCAACTGTCCATGAGTCTCGGCGCCTACGTGTCGTGCACGAGTCGGCCATGTGAAGGTGTCCCACCTTTGTCGAACTGTTCGGCGACTTGTACAACTTTTCGATCGAACCCGTGAGTCAAATGGTGTATGACTCACATGACTTCACGCCGTACGAGACTCCTGGCGGCCGGCGTGGCCGTAGGCGCGCTCATACCCGTCGTGGCCGCCGCCGCGCCCGCCGCCGCCGCGGCCACCCCGACCGTCAGCTGTACGTCCGCCAAAGCGGGCCTCGCCGACAAGTTGAAGAAGGACATCACCGCCGCCCTCGCGAACCGCAGGGGCACGATCGCGGTCGGCGTCTACGACCGCCCGACGAACACCACCTGCACTCTGCGCGCCTCCACCGCCTTCGACTCGGCCAGCGTCGTCAAGGTCACCGTCCTCGCCACGCTGCTCTGGGACGCGAAGAAGCACAACCGGTACCTCACCGACCGTGAGGCCGCCCTCGCCAAAGCCATGATCACCAAGTCGGACAACACCGCGACCAGCACCCTCTGGAAGCAGCTGGGCCTGACGAAGATCAAGGGTTTCCTCACCGCGGCCGGCATGACCCAGACCAAGCCGGGTGCGAACGGCTACTGGGGCCTGACCCAGATCACCGTGACCGACGAGCAGAAGCTGCTCAAGCTGATCACCGCCAAGAACACGGTCCTGAGCGACAACTCCCGTGCCTACATCATCAAGTTGATGAGCCAGGTCATCTCCTCGCAGCGCTGGGGAACGCCGTACGGAGTGCCGTCCGGGGTCACCGTGGCCCTCAAGAACGGCTGGCTGGAGCGGGCCAGCAACGGCTGGCGGGTGCACAGCATCGGCGCGTTCAAGGGCAACGGCCACGACTACCTGATCACGGTGCTCACGCAGGGCAACAGCACCATGGACTACGGCATCACGACCATCCAGGGCGTGGCCAAGGCCGTCCACCGTGACCTGGCCGCAAGCTGACACGTCATGAGGCGGCCTCCCGCGCGTCACCGGGCCGCCCTACGGTGACGTCCATCCCTGATCTTGTGTGGGATCCCCGGCTTCAGCCGGGGAGGGAAGACGCTCCTCACCGACCTCGCGTCCTGCCCGTCCCTCGGCGCCACGGCCAAGCAGCCCCAGCCGAACCCGCTCCTCGACAACATCGAGGGCATGGTGATCACGGGACGCACGCGCGACCGCCTGAAGGTGCTGCTGGTGAGCGACGACAACCAGAACGCGGTGCAGATGACGCGGTTCTTCTACCTGCGCGTTTCCCTGCCCGTATCCCTGCGCATATCCCTGCGCGACCGCACGTGACCCTTCCCTCCCGTTTGTTGCGGAGGGATGAAATCCGCCGCGTCCGGTGTTAGTGCCTTGCGGAAGTTCAGGTCTGAAGGAGGGCACCGCGTGGCAGCGCAACAGGGGGAGAAGGAGGGCTGGGCGCGCAGGCTGGCCGGTTACGCGTGGCGCTACCCCAAGGACGTCGTCCTCGCCCTCGGGTCGAGCCTCGCCGGGATGGCCGTCCTGGCCGGCGTCCCGCTGATCACCAAGGTGATCATCGACGACGTGATCGTCGGCCACAGCCGCGACATGGCTCCCTGGGCCGGCGCCATGATCGGCGCGGCCGTGATCGTCTACGTGCTCACCTTCGTCCGCCGCTACTACGGCGGCCGTCTCGCCCTGGACGTCCAGCACGACCTGCGCACGGAGATGTTCGGGACGATCACCCGCCTCGACGGCCGTCGGCAGGACGAGCTGTCCACCGGCCAGGTCGTCGGCCGGGCCACCAGTGACCTGCAGCTGATCCAGGGCCTGCTCTTCATGCTCCCGATGACCATCGGGAACTTCGCCCTCTTCCTGATCTCCCTCGTCGTCATGGCCTGGCTGTCCGTGCCGCTCACCCTGGTCGCCCTGGCCGTGGCCCCCGCCATCTGGTGGATCGCGAGGCGCTCCCGCAGCAAGCTGCACCCCGCCACCTGGTACGCCCAGGCCCAGGCCGCCGCCGTCGCGGGCGTGGTCGACGGCGCCGTCAGCGGCGTACGCGTGGTGAAGGGCTTCGGGCAGGAGGACCAGGAGACGGGCAAGCTGCGCGAGGTGGGCCGCCGCCTGTTCGCCGGCCGGCTCCGGACCATCCGGTTCAACTCTCGCTACACCCCCGCCCTCCAGGCCGTCCCCGCCCTCGGCCAGGTCGCGATGCTCGCGGTCGGCGGCTGGCTCGCGGTGCGCGGGCACATCACGCTCGGTACGTTCGTCGCCTTCTCCACCTACCTCGCCCAGCTCGTCGGCCCGGTCCGGATGCTCGCGGTGGTCCTCACGGTCGGCCAGCAGGCCCGCGCGGGCACCGAGCGTGTTCTGGAGCTGATCGACACCGAGCCGTCGATCCAGGACGGCACCAAGGAGCTGCCCGCCGACGCCCCCGCGACCGTCGAGTTCGACGACGTCTCCTTCGGCTACGCCGACGCGGCCGGCACCACCAGCCCCGTCCTCGACGGGCTGAGCTTCGAGATCCGCCCCGGCGAGACCCTCGCGATCGTCGGCTCCTCCGGCTCCGGCAAGTCCACCGTCTCCCTCCTGCTCCCGCGCTTCTACGACGTCACCCACGGCGCCGTCCTCATCGGCGGCCACGACGTCCGCGAGCTCACCCTCGACTCGCTGCGGGCCGCGATCGGCCTGGTCCCCGAGGACTCCTTCCTCTTCTCGGAAACGGTCCGCGACAACATCGCGTACGGCCGCCCGGACGCGACCCAGGAGGAGATCGAGACCGCCGCCCGCGCCGCCCAGGCGGACCGTTTCATCCGGGAACTCCCCGAGGGCTACGACACCAAGGTCGGCGAGCACGGCCTCACCCTTTCCGGCGGCCAGCGTCAGCGCGTCGCGCTCGCCCGCGCGATCCTCACCGACCCGCGCCTGCTGGTCCTGGACGACGCCACCTCCGCGGTGGACGCCCGCGTCGAGCACGAGATACACGAGGCCCTCCAGCAGGTCATGCGGGGCCGCACCACCCTGCTGATCGCGCACCGCCGCTCCACCCTCAACCTCGCCGACCGCATCGCCGTCCTCGACGCCGGCCGGCTCGCCGACCTCGGCACCCACGAGGAGCTCCAGCAGCGCTCCGCCCTCTACCGCCGGCTGCTCACCGACCCGGACGAACTCGGCGGCGTCTCACCGGGCCACGCCCTGCCCGCCGCCCAAGCCGAGGACACCTCCGTACGGGACGAACTGGACGCCGAGTTCGACGCCGAGCGCGGCGTGACCCCCCGGTTGTGGTCCGGCGACCGTGAGCCGAAGGACACGGCCCTCTCCGGCACCCCGGCCACCCCCGAACTCCTCGCCCAGGTCGACGCGCTGCCCCCGGCGACCGACCTCCCGGACATCGACGAGGCCCGCGCGGTCACCGCCGAGGACTCGTACGGCCTGCGCAGGCTGCTGCGCGGCTTCGGCCTGCCCCTTCTGGTGAGCCTGGTCCTGGTCGCCGTGGACGCCGGCATGAGCCTGCTCCTCCCGGTGATGATCCGGCACGGCATCGACGACGGTGTCTCGCAGCTGGCGCTGGGCGCGGTGTGGGCCGCCTCCCTCGTCGCCCTGGCCGCCGTCGGCGTGCAGTGGGCGGCGCAGATCGGCGAGACCCGGATGACCGGCCGTACCGGCGAGCGGGTCCTGTACTCGCTGCGCCTGAAGATATTCGCCCAGCTCCAGCGGCTCGGACTCGACTACTACGAGCGGGAGCTGACGGGACGGATCATGACGCGCATGACGACGGACGTCGACGCGCTCTCCACTTTCCTCCAGACCGGTCTGGTCACCGCCTTCGTCTCGGTCGTCACCTTCTTCGGGATCATGGTCGCCCTGCTGGTGATCGACATACAGCTGGCGCTCGTGGTGTTCGCGACCCTGCCGCCGCTGATCATCGGCACGTTCTTCTTCCGCCGGGCGAGCGTGAAGGCGTACGAACTGGCCCGTGAGCGGGTGTCGGTGGTCAACGCCGACCTTCAGGAGTCGGTGTCGGGGCTCAGGATCGTGCAGGCCTTCCGGCGCGAGCGGGACGGCGGGGCGCGGTTCGCCGAGCGCAGCGACAGCTACCGGCAGGCCCGGATCCGGGGCCAGTGGCTGATCTCGATCTACTTCCCGTTCGTGCAGCTGCTGTCGTCGGTGGCCGCGGCCGGCGTACTGATCGCGGGCGCGGGCCGGATCGACGCGGCGACCCTGACGACGGGCGCCCTGGTCGCGTACCTGCTCTACATCGACCTGTTCTTCGCCCCCGTCCAGCAGCTCTCCCAGGTCTTCGACGGCTACCAGCAGGCGACCGTCTCGCTGGGCCGTATCCAGGAACTGCTCCAGGAACCGACGTCCACGAAGGCCGCGGACGAGCCGCTGGAAGTGCTGTCCCTGCGGGGCGAGATCGCCTTCGAGGACGTCCATTTCGCCTACGGCGACGGCGAGGAGGCCCTCGGCGGCGTCGACCTGCGGATACCCGCCGGACAGACGGTGGCGTTCGTCGGCGAGACGGGCGCCGGCAAGTCGACCCTGGTCAAGCTGGTCGCCCGGTTCTACGACGCGACCGGCGGCCGGGTGACGGTCGACGGCACGGACCTGCGCAGGCTCGACCTCACCTCGTACCGCCACCGCCTCGGGGTCGTCCCGCAGGAGTCGTACCTCTTCCAGGGCACCGTCCGTGACGCCATCGCCTACGGCCGCCCGGACGCCACCGACGCCGAGGTGGAGGCGGCGGCCCGCGCGGTCGGCGCGCACGAGATGATCGCCCAGCTCACGGGCGGCTACCTGCACGAGGTCGCCGAACGCGGACGCAACCTCTCGGCGGGCCAACGCCAACTGATCGCGCTGGCCCGCGCGGAGCTGGTCGACCCGGACATCCTCCTCCTCGACGAGGCCACCGCCGCCTTGGACCTGGCCACGGAAGCCCAGGTCAACCAGGCCACCGACCGCATCGCGGGCCACCGCACCACCCTCGTCGTGGCCCACCGCCTCACCACGGCGGCCCGCGCGGACCGGGTGGTCCTCATGGACCACGGACGCGTCGCGGAGGACGGCACCCACGAGGAGCTGCTGGCCCGTGACGGGCAGTACGCCGAGCTGTGGCGGACGTTCGTGGGGGCGGCCGAACCCGAGGAGCCGGTCGGCGCGGCGCAGTGACGACCCCGCAACCAACGGACATGTGTTCTGCGTCAGTACGTTCGTACGTCCAGGGGTTGTTGTACGTCCAGGCATTGGGTACGCCCAACGGTTGCGTACCCCCAGAGATCGCGTACGCCCAGGAGTCGTGCTGACGGGAGGGACGACAGTGGACAGTGGTGCGTTACGTGCGTTACGTGCGTTACGGCGCCGCCTCGCGCTCGGTCTGGCCCTGCTGACCGCGTCGGGCCTGCTCGCGTTCGTGGCGCCGGGGGCCGCGCAGGCCGCCGACGCCTCGTCGTGCGCCGGACGCAAGGTCAGAACGCTCTCCTTCACCACCGGCTCCGTGCAGATCTACAAGCGGAGCGGCTACGTCTGCGCGGTCACCCTCCCCAAGAACCCCGGTCCGAAGCGGTACATGATGATCAGCGTGCAGGCGCGCGGCCTCCGCCCGGTCGTCGACGACGGCCGGTACACGCGCCGGGCCGGACCGGTCACCGTGCACGCCGGACACCGGTGTGTGCGGGTGAAGGGGACGGTGGGCCAGGGCTCGGTCGCGTCCGGCTGGATCCTCTGCTGACTCACGGGTCATGACGACGGCGTGCACCTACGTCCACCGACGACCACCGACGACCACCCAGGACCACCCACGACTACCTACGACCGCATCCGGCCGTCGGCTCCTGTGCGGGTAACAGCCCGGCCGTTGACCCCTGTTGCGGGTGACGGGCCGGCCGTCGGCCCTGTGCCGGTCACACCGTCCGGGCGCAGCCCACCGGCCGCTCGCCGCCGAGCTGGACGTACAGGGCCGTCGACAGCGGGCACTCGGCCCGGTCGGCGACGGCCTTCTCCACCTTGTACTGCGGTTTCTTCTCGCCCGTGCCGTCGCAGGCCGTCTCGCGGACCTGTCCGTCACCGCCGTCACCCAGGCTGTAGACGCAGTCGCCGACGATGGTGCGGGGCCCGCCCCCGGCGCCCGGGTCGCCGGGATGCGGCGGCTCCAGGTTGCGCATGCAGGCGTAGCCCTGCGGCACGGAGTCGTCGCCGTCCTCGTCCGTGGCCGGGCTCTGCTCGCTGATGTGCAGGACGAAGTCGGTGGTCGCCGGGCACAACGGGCCGTCGCCCGCGGTGCTGTCGTGCCGCGCCACCACCCGGGCCGCCGCCCGTTCGCCGGTGCACGGGACCTCGGTGAAGCGGGTCGTCCCGAAGGAACTGCACTCGTCGACCGCGAGGAACACCGCCCCGTACCCGGAGGGCCGGGCCGGTGCCACGGATGTCTCGTTGCCCAGCCGCCCGTCCTGCACGGCACCTCCGACATCGGACCCCTGACACCCCGCCAGCAGGGCGGTGAGCGCCACCAAGACCGCACCCACCGCACCCACCGCTCCCGCCGAACATCGCTCGCGCATCGCCACCCCCAGGCACCCTCGGCGCCCCCGGCACCCCCGACATTCCCGTTCAGCGTGACCTGCCAGGGCGGACCCACGCCAGATATGCGGGGTGCTTTGCGCCTTTTGGGGGTGGTGCGGCGATTGTGCGACGTATGGGGACTACGTCTGGTACGACAGCCCGTATCCGACCGGATACGGCACCCGCGCCGGATCGTTGGCCCGCTGCACCGGCACTCCTTCCGGAATCCTTTGAAGGAAACTTCCGAGGAGTCGGCAACATCCGGGAAGTTTCTGCCAGTCACAGTCAAGGGAACACACGGGAGCGAGCAAGGGGCCGCCATCGGCGCTGTGGGAGGGGGCGCGCCGATGGCGGCATGCTGCCGGCCGCGGCACGGCGGAGAGGGTGGGTCAGCGTTCGCAGCCAGCAGCGAGGCCGACACCGCACCACGGTGACTCTCCGACAGCTTGCGGGTTGGACGAGCGGGGGAGGGCCAGGGTTCCCGGTCCGGACCGGATTCCCGGAAGTCGGGACGCCGGGGGTCATTGGGGTCAACGAGGCGTTCGGGGTGCGCGCCGCGGGCCCTCCGCCACCGCGGCTGAAGCGGGGCGGAACCCGGCGGCGCGGGGTCGGCCCACGCCGGCCCACGCCGGCCCACCCCGGTCCACGCCGGTCCACACAACCCCACACAGGGGTCGCCGACCGGCGGCCGCCGAGCGGGGCCACCGGTCAACCGGGCCTCAACGGGACCTCAGGCGGACTCGTTCAGCAGCCGGGCCAGATGGTCCCGTCCGGCGCCCAGCAGTTCCGGCAGCGGCGCCGCCGCCTCGTACCACCGCTTCTCGTACTCCCAGCACAGCCAGCCGTCCCAGCCGTTCCGGCAGAGCACGTCCACGCACTCGGTCAGCGGCAGCACCCCCGTGCCGAGGGCCAGCGGGGTCTTGTCCTCGGCGGAGGCGATGTCCTTGACCTGGACGTATCCGAGGTACGGGGACAGGGCCGCGTACGTCTGAGAGGGCTGCTCGCCGCCCAGCCAGGTGTGCATGACGTCCCACAGCGAGCCGACCTGACGGTGTCCGACCAGGCCCAGCACCCGGATCGCGTCGGCGCCGGTGCGGTGCGAGTCGTGGGTCTCCAGCAGGATCCGTACGCCGACGTCGGTGGCGTACTCCGCGGCAGTCCCCAGCCGCCGCGCGGCGGTCGCGTCGGCCTCCTCCCGGCTCTGCTCGGTGCCGCCGCCGGGGAAGACCCGCACATACGGGGCGCCGAGGTCGCGGGCGAGGTCGAGGAGTCGGCGGACCTCCTCGATCACGGGCTCGTCCGGGCCCGGCGCGGCCACCCGCGCGTACCCGGCGAGGCCCAGCACCTCCACACCGGCCGCCTTGAACTCGGCGGCCACGTCGGTGCGCCGGCTCAGATCGAGGCCCGGATGCACCGGCTCCTCCGGATGGGCGCGCAGTTCGACGCCGTGATAGCCGTACGTGGTCGCGAGGCGCAGCACGTCGGGGAGGGGAAGGCCGGGAACGCCGAGGGTGGAGAACGCCAGTTTCATGTCCCTACTCTCACTCGCGGGTCGGCTCGGGTCCAGACGGGGGGCGGTACGTGTCGTCCCGTCCGTCCCTCACCGGTGCCCTGAAGATCGTCCGGTCACTCACCCGTGCCGTGCAGATCCCGCGGCACCCCGGCGGACCCCCGCACCATCAACTCCCCCCGGATCACCGCGATCCCCCCGGGCGGCGGCTCCTCCCGCCCCATCGTGATCCGCCCCGCCCGCGCCCCCGCCTCGGCGAGCGGCAACCTCACCGTCGTCAGCGAAGGCACCGCGTCGACGCTGAACGGGAGGTCGTCGAACCCCGCCACCGAGACGTCGTCCGGAATCCGCCGCCCCAAGTCCCGCAGCGCCGCGCACGCCCCGAGCGCGACGGAGTCGTTCGCGGCGACCACGGCCGTCAGCGACGGATCCCGCCGCAGAAGCTCCAGCGTGGCCTCGTACCCCGACTGCCGGTCGTACCGCCCCCACACGGCCCACCGGGGATCCTCCTTGATCCCGTGGGCCTCCAGCGCCGCCCGGTGCCCCTCCAGCCGGTGCCGGGTCGTCGTACGTTCCTCGGGTCCCGCGATGTAGCCGAGCCGCCGATGCCCGAGTCCGATCAGGTGCTCGGTGAGCTCCCGTCCGCCCCCGCGGTTGTCGAAGGTCAGCGCGATCGCCCCGGTCTCCGGGGCCGGCGGGCGCCCGCACAGCACCACCCGCGTCCCCGCCTCCGCCAGTTTCCGCAGCTTCGACGCCATCGCCGCCGTGTGGGCCGCGTTCTCGATGGCCCCGCCGGTCAGCACCACCGCCGCCGCCCGCTGCCGCTGCAGCAGGGTCAGATAGGTCAGCTCCCGCTCCGGCGAACCCCCGGTGCTGCACACGACCGCCAGCCGCTCGCCCCCCGCTCGCCCGCCCGGCCCGCCGATCTCGGACTGGATCGCGCTCGCCATGATCCCGAAGAAGGGGTCGGCGATGTCGTTGACCAGGATGCCGACCAGGTCGGAGGTGGCCGCGGCCAGTGCGCTGGCGGGGCCGTTCAGGACGTAGTCCAGCTCGTCCACGGCCCGCAGCACCCGCTCCCGGGTGGACGCCGCCACGGGGTAGTTCCCGTTCAGTACGCGCGACACCGTCGCGGGGGAGACCTGGGCGCGGGCCGCCACGTCCGCCAGGGTCACCGTCATCTCGTCGTCCTCCGGTCGCGCATCTCGTCGTCCGTCCTCGTACGCCCGTACGCCCACGTAGACAGGCCGCACCACGGGCATGGTTCCGGACGTGTCGAGCAGACCTTACGACCATGAATCCCCTGTCGTTCGCCCCCTCGAACAACTCGTCCCCGTCGCGGTCTTGTCCAGACCACTGCTCAGAGGTTAGCTTTTCACTAGATAGAAAGCGCTTGCTGTACCGCTCGGCAGTAGAGGCGTACACGGCGCGCACCACCGTGGAGGAAAACGCGCACGACCGTTGCGTACGGACTGCGCGCGATCGCTGCGTACGGACTGCGCACGATCGCTGCGTACGGACTGCGCACGGCCGCTGTGCATGAACTGTGCGCGACGTTGCGCACGACCGCGCATCAGAGCACAAGCGCGCACCAGAGCGCACAAACGCGCACGAACGCCGCGCACAAACGCCGCGTACGACGCCTGCGAAAGGAATGACGTGACACGCAAGACGGTGCGTATCGCCATGAACGGCGTGACCGGGCGCATGGGTTACCGCCAGCACCTGGTCCGCTCCATCCTGGCCATCCGCGAACAGGGTGGCCTCGACCTCGGCGACGGCACCGTGCTGTGGCCGGAGCCGATCCTGGTCGGCCGGCGCGAGCACGTGCTCAGGGCGCTCGCCGAGCAGCACGGCCTGGAGCACATCTCGACGGACGTCGACGCGGTCCTCGCCGACCCCACCGTCGACATCTACTTCGACGCCCAGGTCACCTCCGCCCGCGAGGAGGCGATCAGGAAGGCGATCGCCGCGGGCAAGCACATCTACACCGAGAAGCCGACGGCCACGTCCCTCGAAGGCGCCCTGGAGCTGGCCCGTCTGGCGCAGGACAAGGGCATCAAGCACGGAGTCGTCCAGGACAAGCTCTTCCTCCCCGGCCTGCTCAAGCTCAAGCGCCTCATCGACGGCGGCTTCTTCGGCCGGATCCTCTCCATCCGCGGCGAGTTCGGCTACTGGGTCTTCGAGGGCGACTGGCAGGCCGCCCAGCGCCCGTCGTGGAATTACCGCAGTGAGGACGGCGGTGGCATCGTTGTCGACATGTTCCCGCACTGGGAGTACGTCCTGCACGAGCTGTTCGGCCGGGTGAAGTCCGTCCAGGCCATCGCCACCACCCACATCCCGCAGCGCTGGGACGAGAACGGCAAGCCCTACGACGCCACCGCCGACGACGCCGCCTACGGCATCTTCGAGCTCGACGGCGGCGCCATCGCCCAGATCAACTCCAGCTGGGCCGTGCGCGTCAACCGCGACGAGCTGGTGGAGTTCCAGGTGGACGGGACCGAGGGATCCGCCGTCGCCGGTCTGCGCAACTGCCGTGTCCAGCACCGCTCGGCCACCCCGAAGCCGGTGTGGAACCCGGACATCCCCGCCGCCGAGGTCTTCCGCGACCAGTGGCAGGAGGTCCCGGACAACGCGGAGTTCGACAACGGCTTCAAGGCGCAGTGGGAACTCTTCCTCAAGCACGTGTACGCCGACGCCCCCTACCACTGGGACCTGCTGGCCGGCGCCCGCGGTGTCCAGCTCGCCGAGCTGGGCCTGAGGTCGTCGACAGAGGGCCGCCGTCTCGACGTACCGGAGGTCGAGCTGTGACCGTCCAGCTGCCCGACGGCAAGGGGGGCGTGCGGACCTACGAGCCTCGCACCGAGCCCCTCGCCTTCACCACCGGCGCCCCCTTCACCTCCCGCCGGGTCTTCTCGGCGGCCCATGTGGTGGCCGACCCGTACGCGGACGTGTCGCCCGACGGGCCCGCCGCCGTCGACTGGGACGCCACCCTCGCCTTCCGCCGCCACCTGTGGTCGCACGGGCTCGGCGTCGCCGAGGCGATGGACACCGCCCAGCGCGGAATGGGCCTGGACTGGGCGGGCGCGGCCGAGCTGATCCGCCGCAGCGCGGCCGAGGCCAAGGCGGTCGGCGGTCTCGTCGCCTGCGGTGTCGGCACCGACCAGATCGCCTCGGGGACGTTGGCGGAGGTCCGCGCGGCCTACGAGGAGCAGCTCGCCGTCGTGGAGGAGTCCGGCGCGCAGGCCATCCTGATGGCCTCGCGGGCTCTCGCCGGCGCCGCCCGGGGCCCCGAGGACTACCTGGAGGTCTACGGCCACCTCCTGCGCCAGTCCGCCGAACCGGTGATCCTGCACTGGCTCGGCCCGATGTTCGACCCGGCGCTGGAGGGCTACTGGGGCTCGTCCGACCTGGACGCGGCCACCGACACCTTCCTGGAGGTCATCGCCGCCCACCCCGACAAGGTCGACGGCATCAAGGTCTCCCTCCTGGACGCCCAGCGCGAGGTCGACCTGCGCCGTCGCCTGCCGCAGGGCGTCCGCTGCTACACCGGCGACGACTTCAACTACCCCGAGCTGATCGCGGGCGACGCGCAGGGCTTCAGTCACGCCCTGCTCGGCATCTTCGACCCGCTGGGGCCGCTGGCGGCGGAGGCGGTCCGCGTCCTCGACACCGGGAACGTGGCCGGATTCCGTGAACTCCTCGACCCCACCGTCGAGTTGTCCCGCCACCTCTTCCAGACGCCGACCCGCTTCTACAAGACGGGCGTGGTGTTCCTGGCCTGGCTGGGCGGCCACCAGAGCCACTTCACCATGGTCGGCGGCCTCCAGTCGGCCCGCTCCCTGCCGCACCTCGCCCGCGCCTACGAACTCGCCGACGGCCTCGGCCTGTTCCCGGACCCGAAGCTGGCCGAGGAGCGGATGAAGAACCTGCTGTCCGTGTACGGAGTGGAACAGTGACCGACCTCGCGCGCTTCAGCATCAACCAGATGACCGTCAAGCAGCTGTCGTTGCCGGAACTGGTCGACAGCTGCCTGGAGTTGGGTGTGCCGGGCGTCGGCCTCTGGCGCGAACCCGTGCAGACGTACGGCGTGGAGGCGACGGCCAAGCTGGTCCGCGACGCGGGCCTGGTCGTCACCACCCTGTGCCGGGGCGGCTTCCTCACGGCCATCGACCCGGACGAGCGGTCCCGGGCCCTGGACGACAACCGCCGCGCGGTCGACGAGGCGGCCACCCTCGGCACGGACGTCCTCGTGCTGGTCTCCGGCGGCCTGCCCGCCGGCTCGAAGGACCTGCACGGCGCCCGGGAGCGGATCGCCGACGCCCTGGCCGAACTGGGCCCGTACGCCGAGGACCACGGAGTGAAGCTGGCCATCGAGCCGCTCCACCCCATGTACGCCTCCGACCGCTGCGTGGTCTCCACCCTCACCCAGGCCCTGGACCTCGCGGAACGCTTCCCGGCCCAGCAGGTCGGCGTCACCGTGGACACGTACCACATCTGGTGGGACGACCGGGCCCCCGAGCAGATCGCCCGCGCGGGCGCCTCCGGCCGCATCCATACCTTCCAGCTCGCCGACTGGACCACCCCGCTGCCGGAGGGCGTCCTCAACGGCCGCGGCCAGATCGGCGACGGCGCGATCGACATGCGGGAGTGGCTGGGATACGTGACGGCGGCCGGCTACACCGGCCCCATCGAGGTGGAGCTGTTCAACGACGGGCTGTGGGCGCGGGACGGGCGCGAGGTCCTCGCGGAGACGGCGGAACGCTTCGTGACGCACACGGCGGACTGACCGTCCGTGGCCTGACCGTCCGTGGCCCAACCGTCCGTGGCCTGCCCGCCTCCGCCACGGACGGGCAGGCCACGGACGTAGGATCGGGCGCGACACCTGGTTGCCGCCGCTGTAGCTGGACTTGTACCAGCCGGTGAGGGCAGCACGACGGGTCGAGGTGACAGGTTCCGGTACGCCCACGGCCAGTCGCCGTGCTGCGGGCGTGGGCGCCCTTGGACGGCTAGCGGGTCCTGAAGCGGCGGTAGAGGTTGCGGGCTACGTAGACGCCTGGGCCGCCGAAGCCGACGATGTCGGCGCAGCCGTTGCCGGTGACGTCGGCGACGAAGCGGGGGTGGCGGTCGACCCGCCAGCCGCCTGCGTCCTCGTTGTACCCGAACCCGCGGCACACCAGTTGGGCCTGCTCGAACTGGTCGCCGCCGTGGTTGTGCGAGACCCAGACTCCCTCGTCGCCGAAGCCGACGATGTCCAGGTAGCCGTTACCGGTGACGTCGGCGAGGCACCGGAGGTGCTTCTTGCTCGTCCATTGCTGGGCGGTACCGAATTCGTTCAGGACGAGCTTGGAGGGCTCGAACGTGCCGTCGCCGCGCCCGTGTGCGACGACGACGCCCTGTGGGCCGAACCCGATGATGTCCGATGTCCTGGAGTGGAGGGCCCTGATCAGGAACCTGGGGTGTTCCTCGGTTGAGCTCCATCCCTGGTCGGCCCCGAAGTCGTCGAGGACGTACAGGGGGTCGGCGAACGTGCCTTCTTCGTCCTGGAGTGAGATCCAGACGCCGTCGTCGTGGCAGCCGACAATGTCGGCGCGGCCGTCACCGGTGGTGTCGACGAGGAAGCGGGGGTGTTTTTCGGCAAGCCAGCCACCCGCCTTCTCGTCGTGGCCGAACGCCCGGAGAACGGGTTCGTCGCCGAGAGGTGCGAACGTCCCTTGCCAGTCCTGGAGTGAGATCCAGACGCCGTCGTCGTGAAAGCCGACGATGTCGGCGCGGCCGTCACCGGTGGTGTCGACGAGGAAGCGGGGGTGTTTGTCCGCCAGCCACCCGCCGGCCTGCGGACCATGCCCGAACGCCCCAAGAAGCAGCTCGCCACCCGCGGGCTTGAATGTCCCGTCCTCGTCTTGACGCGACACCCGGACGCCGTCGGCGCAGAGCACGACGACCTCGGTCTCGCTGCCCGTCATGTGCGCGAGGGTCCACAGATCCTTGGGGCTCGGGGAGGGCCCGGGCTGGTGCAGGACGCGCTCGTCGTCCTCGAAGGTGCCGTCGCTTCTGCTGGAAGACGTCACAGCCCCCGTGGCGGGTTTGAGTCCCACGATGTCCAGCCCCCATGTGGTGCGGGCGAGGAACCTCGCACCGACCCCAGCCCACCAGTCGAGGTGCTCGCTGGGAGAGCGGTTGGGTCCGTCGGTCTTCCACCCGCCGGCGTCCTGGTCACTTCCGAAGCGGTCGAGGACCAGCAGCATGTCGCTGAAGGAGGGCGTCGCACCGGGTGCCGGCCGTAGCGCGGTCGAGCGGGTCAGTCGCCAGGAGCGGCGGCCGTTCCAGTGGCTCAGGGGTGCGTAGCGCAGCACGGGGTCGCTGGTGCGTTCGGGTTCGGCCGGGACGAGGCGCCAGTGCTGGCTTTCCGCGCTGTCGTCGTGCTCGCGCAGGATGATCCGGGTGTCGTCCGTGCCAGGGTCGTCGAGGTCGAGAACGGCGCCGTCGGTCGCGCCTTCGATGAAGTAGAGGCCCGCTTCGCCCTCGACGGGGACGAGGTGCCACTGCTGGGCCTTGTTGGCGGCGGTGGCGTCCCACTGGCGGACGCCGTGGTCCGCGTCGGCGGGGTTGTCGAGGACCTTGCCGGTGACCGCGTTGCGGATCACATACGCCGGCTCGTCCTGTCCTTGCCCGCCTTGTGCGGCCTGTACGGGGGTGAGCTGCCACTGCTCGGGGCTCGGGCCGCCGTCGGGGTAGTCGCGGACGACGAGGGCCCCGTCTGCGCCGGGCGCGGCCTTGGCGCCGAGGGTCTTGCCCGTGGCGGCGTGGACGATGTACAGCTTCAGTTCTTGCGTGGGCACGGGCATCGTGGTGCCTCTTCCGGGCGGTTGGGGCGTTGGCTCGGGACAGATGCGGCGCGGCGGTGGCGGCAGGTCACGTGAAGACGTGGTGGTACGGGACATTCCACTCGTTGGGCAGCCGCGGGTAGAAGGTGTTGATGACCGTCCCGGTGAAGTCCCCGCCCCAGTTGTAGGTCAGACGCACCTCGCTGTCGGCCGTCACCGCGTGGTCCTTGAACCCGAGGATCGCGTCGGGGTGGGTGATCGGCACGAACGTGATCCCGCCCCACGGCGTCACCGTGACCACCCACAGCTGGGTGTCCTCCGGTGCGCCGTTCATACCGCGCCACTGGTCGCCCACCTTGTCGGGGAGACCGACCTGGACGGTGTCGGCCGTGCTCTTGGGGGCCTCCTGGTGGACGGTGATCCGCCGGCGCTGCGGCTTCGGCGCGCCGTCGTCGCCGCGCCCGGCGTCGGTGTCGCTCGCCTTGGCGGTGGGGGGCGGCACCTGGCCCGCGGCGCTCTCGATGAAGTACAGCGGTCGCTGCCCGAAGAACCCGGCAGGTGTGATGTGCCAGAGGTGGCCCTGCGCCTCCTTGGTGGCCGGATCGAGCGTGGTGGCCAGCTTGACGCCCTTGTCGTGGCTGTCCTCCTTCAGCTCGGCCGGCCGCAGATAGCCGCCGTTGAAGGCGTGGACGAGCATGACCGGACGGCTCTCGATCAGCGCGGCCACGATCGCGTTGTCGTAGCTGTTCACGGCTACCGGGCCGCCGACCACCAAATTCGACATCGCCGTGCGTTCTTGGGTGTACATCGCGGAAACCTCACCTTTTTTGGATACGGGGACAATACGCCGCACGCTCAGTGCAGTCGTCTATCACGGGGAATTGCGGCAGGCTTAGCCGCTCTCAATCGAAAGGAATTCGAGAACGACGGGTGACGTAATCGAGCACCCTCGCGTAAAGCAACGCCGCAGGCAGGACTCCTGGAAAACCATCGGTGGGAAAACCATCGGCCGAGTGATCGACAGCTCCTCAACCTACCGCCTCTTGAACCCAGTTGAGCGGCCATCGATTCTTTTCACTCGATTGAGCGTGATGTGCACAGACGCCTTACCGGGCAATGCGGCCCCTGATAGCTTCAGTTTTCGGAACGCACGCAGATTACTGTTTAGATTTCACCGAGCGCGGTTAGCCCAGATCAGTCGAGGACAGACATTGCCTTCCAACGCGTACAACCTGGAACGGTTCAAGCGCCATCCGCTGACGAAGAAAAACCTGCGGGAACTGAACATCGCTCAGACCTGGCAGTCCATCCTGAACCACCCCAACCTGGTCTACACCGACAACTACGGCGTGCAGCACAAGCCCGTCGGGTTCTCCATCAACAAGTTGCGCTTCGGTGATTTTCCTGGCTCCGCGTTCGATCTGGGCTGGCTCGGCTATATGAACCTCGGGGAGCCGCTGATCGAGGAGCGGTGCGACATCACCCAGCCGGCGCCCGACACGTTCTCCTCGCGCGCCTATGTCAACCGCAGCCAGACGTCTTCTATGACCTTCACCGACTCGGTCGACTTCACCGTGTCGAACGGAGTGACGTGGTCGCTCCACGGGGACGCCAAGCTCACCTTCGGCGGCACCGTCGGCGCGCAGCTGCAGCTGCAACTGCAGAACCAGCTCAAGATGGACCTCCAGGCCCAGCTCGGAACGCAGCTCCGGAACGACATGGCGAACAAGAACGCCAACACGGTGACCAACAAGAACAGCAAGGACAGCGTCGGGGTGGACAACGCCAACGCCACCGAAACGGCCACGACGAACTCCATGGGGAACTCCGCGTCGAACTCGGTGACGAGTTCGGTGGCGTTCACGACCCAGGGCAGCGCCACCGGCAGCGCGTCGCTCAACGCCCAGTTGGCGCTGGGTATCGCGGCCACCGTCGGCGGGTCCCTGACCACCAGCTGGACGTCGAAGTCGCAGATCTCCGGGCAGGTCCCGGCAAGCTCCCGTGTGGAGACCATTGCCACGCAGCGGCGTACCCACAAGCACTACACGTACGAGATCCCGGTGACCTTCTCCGGGTTCCTCGCGGTGAAGTACGCGGTGCCGGTGGCGGTCCTGTCTCCCCCGCAGTCCGGGAACCTCCCCGGCCTCGCCCAGGTGGTCGCCCGCGACATCGGCGACATCGACCTGGCGGGCGGCGCCGGCTTCCGCATGAAGGGGCTGGCCGAGGTCGTCTCCGCTCTGGACGTCCACCACACGATGTTCGACGAGGAGAGCCTGACCTTCAGCCAGCGAGCGCTCCACAAGGGGCCTTGACCGGACGGTTCCGCCGCCACGACGACCAGAGGTGATGACCATGGTGTTCGACAACATTTTCGGTTCCGCGAAGAACAGCGCGGGGCTCTTCTCGGTGAAGACCGACAAAGACAGGTCGCAGCCGGGTGTGGATGACTTCGAGGAGGTCGAGCAGGACGCATACGACGACAAGAGCACCAGCCTGTTCAGCAACGCGATCCACGGGGCTTCCTCCCGGGCGAAAGTCGTACAGGAGCAGTCACCCGAAGCACGGGCCGTCCTGGGCTTCCTCGGCTCCTTCATCCGCACCGCCCAGAAATCAGCCGATGCCCAGGAGGCCTACGCCAAGGAGCCCAGCTCGGTGTCCACGGCGGCGTTCGACGGCATGAACAAGGCGAGCGAGAGGGTGACGGTCCGCGACGACCTGAAGAAGAACGAGGACCTGGAGGACAAGCCGAAGAAAGACAACTACACCAAGCACCCCAAAGCCCCGGAAACGCCCCAAGCCAAAGAAGCCCCTGCGCCGCCCACGGCGACCGCCCAAGTCCCGAAGACCCTCGGGGAAACCAAGAAGACCAACGCGACCGCCGAGGACCCGCCCAGCCCCCAATAGAGCCCGGCCTGCGAGGGGGGCAGGGGCGATCACGCCCCTGCCCCCCTCCCGTGCGTCGGTCACACGGGGAGCAGCTGCCACTGCCGGTCACGGTGGCCGCTCTTTGCTCCGTGCTGCTTGATCACCGTGCGCGCGTTGGTGTCGACCTGCAGGAGCAGACCGCTGTTGCGGTTCGCGATCTCATACACCCGCGGGGTGTCGGTCAGCGAGCCCACCGGGATCAGCCGCCAGTGCTGGTGGTGTGCGTCATCGCCCTCGTAGGCGCGCTGCGCGACCATTGCCCCGCCCCGCTCTCGCGCTTCGGCGACTTCCAGGACCTTGCCGCTGCGCAGGTTCTCGATCCGGTACAGGACCTCTCCGTCGTCCTGGCCCGCCACGACCAGCCGCCACCGCTGGTGGTCCCTGGGGACGGTGAGCATCTGGTGGACCTCGGCCCCGTCCTTGGTGGACTCACGCGCCACCGCCATCCGCAGCTTGCTGCGGACGTTGGCCCAGGAGACCAACGTGCCCGACTCGGGCAGCCCGGCCATCGGCGCCGCCGCGACCTTCCGCAGGCGGTGGTTGTTGTGGTCGGCGATGTAGAGGGCGTCGACGCAGTCCACAGCGAGGCCCCACGGGTTGCGCAGCTGGGCCGAGGCGGCCGGGCCGCCGTCACCGCCGAAGCCCTCGGTGCCCGTGCCGGCGACCGTGCTGATCTCCCCGTCCACCGCGACCATCCGAACCCGGTGACCGTTGTACTCGGCGATGTAGAGGTTGCCTACGCTGTCCACCACCACCCCCGTCGGGTGGTACAGCTGGGCGGCGGTGGCAAGGCCGCCGTCACCGCCGAAGCCCTCGGTGCCCGTGCCGGCGACCGTGCTGATCTCCCCATCCACCGAGACCATCCGAACCCGGTGATTGACGTGGTCGGAGATGTAGAGGTTGCCGGTGCTGTCCACCGCCACCCCACTAGGGCCGTTCAGCTGGGCCGAGACCGCCGGGCCGCCGTCACCGCCGAAGTCCGCGGCGCCCGTGCCGGCGACCGTGCTGATCTCCCCATCCACCGTTACCTTCCGAACCCGGTGGTTGTCGCCATCGGCGATGTAGAGGGTTCCGTCACTGCCCACCGCTACCCCACGCGGGTTGTTCAACTGGGCGGCGATGGCGAGACCGCCGTCACCGCCGAAGTCCTCGGAGCCTGTGCCGGCGACCGTGCTGATCTCCCCATCCACCGCGACCTTGCGAACCCGGTGGTTGTCGCCATCGGCGATGTAGAGGTTGCCGGTGCTGTCCACCGCCACCCCGCGAGGGCCGTTCAGCTGGGCCGAGACCGCCGGGCCGCCGTCACCGTCGGCGCCCGCAGTGCCCGTGCCGGCGACCGTGCTGATCTTCCCGTCAGTCGTGATCTTCCGAACCCGGTGGCCTTTGTAGTCGCAGACGTAGAGGGCTCCGGCGCTGTCCACCGCGACCCCGTAGGGAAGGTTCAACTGAGCCGAGGCAGCAGGGCCGTCGTCCCCTTTGGACTCCGCGACCCCGATCCCCGCGACCGTGCGGATCGCACCGGCGGAGTGCTCGTCACCTGTGGCTGCCGCAGGGGCAGTGCTCATCGTCATCCCTTCACCGTTCACCGACCGTCGGCGCGCTCACCTACGAAGCAACCGTGCCACCGGAGGCGCGCTGCTTCCATGCTGGAGGCCAGCGCTCCTCCGCCCGGGTCTGCGGCGGGCAAACCCATCCATCAAGTGATCCGGAAGCACTACCCGCCAGACCGGTGAAGCTGTGCCCCGGCGTGCGCACCGGGGTCGGCAGGCCGCCGAGTCCCTGACGAGTGGCCGCCCCTGCGTCCGGCTCTGAAGAACCACACCTCCTGACAAGGAATCCTCATGTCTGTCCGGTCCGCTCCCGCACCTGCCGTTCCTGCCTCCCCGCCAGCCGCTGCTGCTCTCCTCGATGTCGGTCGGCGCCTGGTGGAACGGCACGGCGGAGAGAGGGAGCCGGGAGAGTTCGAGATGCTGGGGTCGCGGTGGGATCTGCTTCCCCGGGTGTTCGCTCCGGTCCATACCGATTCCACCGAATTGTTCACCCAGTGGCTTCCCTTTCCTGTGGGGGGCAGCTTTCTGGAGGTGGGCTGCGGCGCGGGCGTGACGGCGGTGACGGCGGCGATGGCGGGCTGTGAGCGGGTCACCGCCTCGGACATCAGCTCCGATGCCGTGGTCAACGCCGGGCTCAACGCGGCGCGTCACGGTGTGGCGGACCGGGTGCGGGTGCAGCGGAGCGATCTGTTCGACGCCTTGGAACCGGGTGAGCGGTTCGACCTGGTGTTCTGGAACTCCAACGTCGTGTGGGCACCGGAGGATTTCGTCTATAGCCGGCAAGTGCAGTACGCGATCTTCGATCGGGACTACGCGGCGCACCAGCGTTACCTGTGTCAGGGCCTGGCGCGGCTGACCGGGGTGGGGCGCCTGTTCCTGGGGTTCAACAGCCTCGGTGACGCGGGCCGGCTGGACTCGCTGGCGTCTCAGGCCGGTGTACGGGTCATCGAGCGGCGGTGCGAGGCACGCAGGGCCGGTGACGTTGCGGTGACGTTCCGCCTGCTGGAGATCACCGGCATGCACGACCGGCGCACCGTGTGACCGCCGTGCAGTCGGTGCTTGCCGACTCCGTCAAAGAGCGGCCGGGTAGGAGACTTGGGCGAGCAACGCTGGTACTACAACGCGCGGCAGTTCCAGCCCCGGCGAACCGGCCTGTCATCAGTGACTGCCCAACGCGCCGTCCTCGAAGAGTACTTGCGCAGCAAAGTGGCGGCGCTGACCAACGTCACCTTCCTCGAACGCACCGAGCTGCTCGGCCTCCTGTCGACACCGGACGGGACACGGGTGACCGGAGCCCGGCTGCGTCCGACAGCACCGGAGACCGCGGACGAATCGACTCTCCAGGCCGACCTGTTCGTCGACGCCACCGGCCGCGGATCACGCACTCCCGTGTGGCTGCAAGAGATGGGCTACGAGCGACCCGCCGAAACGCGCATGCCGATCGTCCTGGCCTACACCACCCGCCTGTACCGAACCCGTCCGAACGTGCCCGACGGAGCGCGGTTCATCAACTGCATCGCCTCACCCGAATTCCCCAGGGGCGCGTTCTTCGGGCAGGTCGATCCGCGCACCACCCTGCTGTCGCTGACCGGACTCCACGGCGACCACCCACCCACCGATCCCGACGGGTTCCACCGCTTCGCCCGGTCGCTTCCCGTCGAGGACATCCACCAGCACATCCGGGAGGCCGAACCGATCACCGATCCGGTCTCCTTCCGCTTCCCCGCGAGTCTGCGGCGCCGCTACGAACGACTGCCGCGGCTTCCCGAGCGGCTCCTCGTGCTCGGTGACGCAGTGGGGTGAACCGACGCCGGTAGATCGGATACGTGGTGTCGGCCACCGAGCGCAGCTCTGTCTTCTCCTCGCGCCCCTCGCCGTCGCTGCGCAGACACGCGCCGTCCGACGTGTCTCGGTGAGAGAAGCGGGGATGCCGGGCCCGCCAGCCGGTGGGCGGCAAACCGGGAACGCCACTTGCCCACCGTCGATGAAGTAACGCCGAGATCCGCCGCCACCGCGGCATTTGACGCCCCGTCCGCACAGACAAGAACGACTCGCGCACGTTCAACAAGACGGGGACGCACCGCCCCGCCCGCCCAGCGCGGCAGCTCCGCCCGCTGCGTCGCGGAACGCTTCCCCGCACGCCAGGTGGGCGTCACGGGGGACACATACCGCATCTGGTGGGACGGGGCGACCCTACTCTCCGCCCGTCGACGTATACGTGACGTATACTCGACGCATGTCCGACGTCATGATCCGCGTGCCCGCCGAAGTCCGTGATCAACTGGCCGCCGTGGCCGAGGCGCGAGGCACCAGTCTCCGTGCCCTCATGCAGGACATAGCCGCTCAGACGCTGACTCCCGAGCAGATCGGGGAACGGGCCGACCGCACGCGTGCGGTGCTCGCCGAGCGCTTCGGGCACTACGTTTCGGACGAGGAGTCCGCCGAGATGCGGCGCAAGATGCGGGAGGCCGCCGCCGCTCACCGCGCCGCCCCGGCCGAGACGGAGTCGTCCCCTTGAGCTGGCCCGAACACTACGTCCTCGACACCCCCACCCTCCTGGCGTTGGGAGGGGACAAGCAGGTTTCCGGCCTCATCCATGCCGCTGCCTCCAGTGACGACGTGCGTCTGTGGGTCCCTGTCCTGTGTCTCCTGGAGGCCGAGCGCCGACGCGCCGGGATCGTCGGCCACGTGGGTGTGCTGGTGGACGTTCTCCATCTCATCGACGACGACTACGCCATGGTGGTGACCATCGCCGAACTGGGTCGCGCAGGCGTCGACTTCGGCATATCCGCCGCCGTCCACACCGCCCGCCCGAACCAGACGCTCCCCACGGGCGGTCTGATCGCCACCGTGGCACCGGAGCCGTACCAAGGACTCGGGGTCGGGATCATGGACCTGAACCGTTGAGGTACGTGAGCATGGTGACGAACCCGAAGGATCCGGCGATCGGTACCAGGCACAGTCTTCGCTTTGGAAAAAAGTTGCGGGCCGCTGTCGATCCGGCCACCTGCCGTTCGACGTCATGATGTGAGGCGCCTCGCCCCACGATGACGCGCCAGGACCTGACGAGGAAACACGTGAATCAACTGCTGAGAGTCATGAACTTCACCGTCTCGAGTGACGGAATCGGTGCCGGTGAGGATCAGAGCCTTGAGAGTCCGTTCGGCCACGCCGTCGACCCGGCGAGGCTGTTCACCTGGGCCGGAGCCACGGCGAGCTGGCCCATGCGCACCGATCCCGGAGGGAGCCGGGGCCTCGACGACTACTTCACGCGAGACTTCGCACGCAACATCGGGGCCGAGATCATGGGCCGCAACAAGTTCGGGCCCCAACGCGGGCCCTGGCCGGACCACGAGTGGCGCGGCTGGTGGGGGGAGGAGCCCCCGTTCCACACACCGGTGTTCGTCATGACCCATCACCCGCGCCCTTCGTTCACGCTCTCCGACACCACGTTCCACTTCGTCGACAGCGACCCGGCCACGGTCCTCGAACGGGCGCGGGAAGCGGCGAAGGGCAAGGACGTCCGACTCGGCGGCGGGGTCACCACCATTCGGCAGTTCCTTGACGCTGACCTCGTCGACGCCATGCATGTGGTGGTCTCGCCGGTAAAGCTCGGGTCCGGACTGCGACTGTGGGAGTCCCCCGATGAGCTGCTCGACCGGTTCCACCTGGAGGTCGTGCCCAGCCCGAGCGGCGTGACGCACCACCTGTTCTGGCGAAGGTGACGCGAGGGCACCCTCAGCGGTCAGGGCGGTCAGGACTCCCCGTGCTCTGGACAGCTGTCCTGGTACGGGAGTCCTGACACATACGTCGACCACTTGTCCTCGAGGGGCTTCAGAGGGTTGTCCTCGGGGAGCCCTCCACCCGCCAGCTTGCAAGCCCTGCCGATGGGATCGGCGCTGATGGCGGGGAGGGCGTGCAGGTCCCAGATCTGGACCGGGCCGCCGTACAGGGAGGTCACGGCGAGGCGGCCGTCGGGGCTGAAGGCGAGCAGGGTCAGCTGCTCGGAGGCGGACAGGGTCGCGGCCGTATGCAGGCGGGACAGGTCTCCGACATCGGTCAGACGGATGTCTCCGGACTCGGTGGTGGTGGCGAGGAGGTTCCCGTCGGGGTGGAAGACGGGATTTTTGGAGTCCTCGTCCCCCTTCGGTGTCTCGGCGACCTTGCGGGGCTTCTCCGGGGAGCTGATGTCCAGGAAGAGCAGTTCCTTGCTCAGCGCGGTGGCGAGCAGTTTGCCGTCTGGGGAGAAGGCGGAATCGGCGAACGCGTCACGGAGATGGATCGGTTCGGCGGAGGGCGAGCGGTAGCGGACCAGGTACGTGTCGGTGCCGGAGGGCACCGACAACAGCTCGCCGTCGGGGCTGAACTCGGCCGACGTCAGGGGAGTCACCCCCTTCTTGAACGCGCCCAGTTCCTCGGGGTGCTCGGGGTCCTTCACGTCCCACAGCGCGGCCCATCCGTCGGAGACCAGCGTCGCCGCGCCGTTGGCGACCAGGGTCGCGCCGCGCGGCGAGAAGTTGAGATGCATCCAGTTGGCGTCGCCGCGCTTCCTGACGGGGTTGATGACCGACAGCTGACGAGGCCGGGTGGACTCGGTGATGTCCCAGAGGGTGATCCTGTCCTTGCGATCGGCCCCCGCGAGGATGTTTCCGTCGGCGCTGACGGCGAGATCCTGGACGAACGCCTTCACATCCACGGACCCGACGCGTTTCGGGCGGCTCGGGTCGGTCATGTTCCACAGGGTGATCGTCTGTCCGTAACCGGCGAGGGCCATGGTCTTCCCGTCCGGCGTGATGGCGGCCGCCGCGGTGTGACCGTCCAGGTCGCCTATGGTCGCCAGGACCTCGGGCCGTCCGGGGACGTCGAGACTCCAGCGGATGACCTCCTCCGGGCTGACGGCCGTCAGGGTGTCCTCGCCGAAGACCATGTCCAGCGGCGCTCTCTCGTGGCCTCTCAGTGTCACTTCCTGCTGGGGCTTTGCGCTGTTCTCGACGTCCCACACCGTCACCAAGTCGTCGGACGAGCCCGTGGCCAGCCGTTTTCCCGATCGGTCGAATGTGAGAGCGGTGACGGATTCTTTGTGAGCGCGCCAGGCCGCTCGCGCCTTGGGCTGCGCGGGGCTGGTGATGTCCCACAGCACGACGTCGTTGTCATGGTCCGTGGCGAGTAGCCGGCCGTCGGGGCTGAAGGCCATCTTTTCGTCAACCCGGTCCAAGCGGGTCAGCCGTCGTGGTCGCGCCGGCGTGGAGACGTCCCACACGGTGGCGCCCGAGGTGTGGGTGATGGAGTTGCGGTCGGTGGGTTCCTCCTTGGCCTCGACCCGCCCCGTCGAACTCACCAGGGTCCGCCCGTCCGGGCTGAAGAGCACGACGCTGTTGTCGTAGACGCCACGCTCCACGGCCACTCGCCGTGGCTTGTTCCCGGAGAGGCTCCACAGGACAACGGATCGGTCCGGCGCGGAGGCCCTCTCGCCGTCACCCCATCCGGCGGCGGCCAGCAGCTCTCCGTCCGTGCTGAAGGCGACTCCTGAGGGATTGCCCGTCAGGCCGTCGACCCTCAGGACGGCCGCGCGCCGCGGATGTTTCAGGTCCGCCAGCGACCACACGACGACGGTGCCGTTGTCGCAGGCACCGGCCAGCATGCGGCCGTTGGCACTGAACACGAGACCGTTGGGGTACTCGCCGCAGCCCTTGAGCGTCGCGAGCTGTCTGCGCCGGGTGGCGTCCGAGACGTCCCACAGACCGATGCTGTCCCGTTGCGCGGCGGCCTGTAGCCGGCCGTCGCGGCTGAGGACACCGGGGCCGGCCGTGACCGCACGCTCATCGGAGGTACTTCCGGCGTACCGGCTCTCCGCCAGGGTGCCGAACACGGCGGCCCGCGACTCCGCGGTGGGCTCGATCCGGTGGGCGGCCAGGGCGAGTCTCAGGGACAGCCGCGGGTTCTCGTCGCGCAGGTTCTGCGACTCGGCGATGAGGGCGCGCAGCGTGGTCAACCGCCGTTGGTCCTGGGCTTCGCCGCGTTGCCGGTTCGCCTCGACGGTCTGCCACACGGCGAGCACCGCGACGACCGCCAACGCGCACAGCAGGGACACGAGGACCCGCAGCCGCCTTCTGAGGCCTTCCCGCCGCTTCCGGTCCGCCGCCAGGCTTGCATGGACGAGGGCCTCCTCCGCACGCGGCAGTCGGCGATGGCGCAGCCGTTCCGCCCGGAGCAGGTCCACGGCGGCATCCAGCCGGATGCCCTGTAGCAGCAGGTCCCCGTGCCGCCCGCCCGCCTCCCACTCCCGGGCACTGTCCGCCAGCCTCTGCCGCTGGACGAGCAGGTCCCTGTCCTCCTCGATCCACGTCCGCAGCCGCGGCCAGGCATGAAGCAGTGCCTCGTGGGCGATCTGTGCGTACTCCTGGTCCACAGTGATCAGACGGGCGGTGGCGAGCCGTTCGCGCACGGAGCGGGTAGCGACCTGCTGCGGGGCGGACAGGCCGTCGAGCAGGTCGGCCACGGGCACCCGGCGCCGTACCACCACCCCGTCGTCGGTCAAGTGGACCAGGCGGAAGAGGAGTTCGCGTAGCGCTCCGCGTTCGGCCGGGGCGAGACCGTCGTACAGGTGGTCGGTGGTCGTCGTGACCGCACGCCAGATCCCTCCGGTCGCCTCGTACCCGGCCAGGGTCAGTGTGGCGCCGCTGCGCCGCAGCCAGGTCTCGCGCAGGGCATGGGCCAGGAAGGGGAGCGCGGCGTCGCGATCGTGGCCGGTCTCGCCGTGCCGGAGGTCGCGCAGCAGACGGTCGGTCAGGCCGGGTTCGAGGGTCAGACCGGCGGCCCGGGAGGGGCGCTCCACGGCGGCGCGCAGGGCGTCGTCGTTCATCGGTCGCACGGTGAACTGGCCGTGGTCGAGCGCGCGGGCGAGACCGGGGTGCGTGAGGCAGTCGCCGTAGTGGTCGGCCCGCAGGCCCAGCACCACCCGCGGCGGTTCGGCGGTGCCCTGGGGGCGGGTCAGGACGTCGATGAAACGGGCACGCTCTTTCGCGTCCGTGCAGCGGGTGAAGACCTCCTCGAACTGGTCGACGACGAGGAGGCGGTGAGGTTCCCGGCCGGGTAACGGCTCCGTCAGCCGTCCTTCGGTCAGAGCCCGGTGCACCTCGTTCGGCGGCCGGCCGGTGGCCCTGGCCCACACCTCGGCCAGCGCGCGCAAAGGACGCGGGCCGGGCGCGGGCAGCAGCACGGGCGGCCACGGCAGGCCGCCGTGAGCGGACGGTTCGGCGCGGCGCCGCTCCAGACCGGCCAACAGCCCGGCGGTCAGCAGCGACGACTTGCCCACACCGGATTGGCCGACGAGTACGACGGGTGCGGTGTCGCCCCGCCGCGGTTCCCGCGGGTCGTCGCACACGGCGTCCAGCAGCCGCCGGGTGAGGTCCTCGCGGCCGAAGAAGTGGCGTGCCTGAGTGGTGCCGAAGGGCTCCATCCCGGGGTACGGGCACGGCACGTCGGCTGGCGGTTCGGTGCCGGGATCGTGGGGGTCCCGGTAGGCGCGGTTGCGGGTGAGCCGCAGGGAGCCGAGGGTGCCCTCGCTCTGTCGCCAGGGGCGGATCGATTCACCGTGGAAGGCGCGGTCGACGGCCTCGTACAGCCCGTCCAGCGTGAGCCACGGGGAGCCGGCCGGGTCGCCGTCCGTGAGCAGGTCGATCAACCGCCCGCCGACCAGCGTGTGCCGGTGGCCCTGGGGCGCGTACGACAGGTCGTACCAGAAGGCCGAACTGAGCAGGAAGCTGCCGTCCGGGCGAGTGACCAGGAAGGGCGGCGAGCCCTGCGCCGGGCCACCGGGCACCTTGGCCCGGCCCGAGTAGCAGCAGTCCAGTACGACGACGCTGCCGCCGGGCGCTTCGGTGAGCAGGTTTCTGACCGTGCCGTAGGGCACCGCGTCGGCGATCCGGCCGGGTGACCGGCTGGCGCGGGTGGCGAGGTACAGCTCGTCGCCGGGGCCGAGGATGCCGTGCCCGACGTAGCACAGCAGGATCGGGCCGGTCGCCTCCCGGGCAGCCCGTTCCACTGCCTCGACGATCTCGCTCGACGTGGCGTCCGGGGGTACGCGGTGTACCCGGCCGCGCATCCCGCACGGGTCGTTCAGCACCGCTTCGAGGTCGTCGAGTGTGGTGGCGACAGCCGGGAGATCGGGCAGCTCGGAGGCCGGGACGTGGTCGGGCGTACCGATGAGGATCGCGTACGCACCCGGCGCCGCGAAGTCACCCAAGTCGCCGTCGTGGACGCTGTCCGGCGCCGACATGTGCTACTCCTGCCGTGACGTGCCCTCGTCGGGCCTGGTCGTGGTGCCGGAGGTGCGGGAGGTGCCGGAGGTGCTGTTCGGGGCGGCGGGGGTCTCGGGGGTGGCCTCGTTCGGCGCGCTCCTGGTCTCGGCGACCCCCTCGTCCAGCGCGGCCGTGATCTCGCGGATGTACTGGGCCCTTTTCTGAGCCGAGAGGTTCGTGACGCTGGTGGAGGTGAGGGTGATCTCCGTCCCGTCGGGACGGGTGACGCTCACCGTGCACGCGGTCCGACGAGTGGCCAGCCAGGTGATCAGGCCGGCGGCGAACGTCGTGACGACCCCGCCCGGTTCGAGCAGGGCAAGCAGCGCCTCGCCGGGCAGACCCATGGCGCCGGGCGGCGGCGCCGAGTCGGCGGGCCGGAGTCGGCCGCGCAACTGCGGTTCAGCGGACAGGCGTCGCCGCAGATCGTGTACAGAGGTGTTCATGGCCGTGCTGTTCCCGGCCGTGCCGTCGACGCTGATCCCCACCCGCACTTCGGTCACGCCCCTACCCATGCCCGCTCCAGCGCCTCCTCACCCGTCCGATGCGTCAGGGCGCGGCGCCGGTCGCTCGTTCCCGGCCGGCGTACGCGATGAAGTCGGCCTAGGCGGCGGGGAGAGGGCGAGCTGGGAACCCCGCCTGTTCTTGGAGTCCCGGACTCGGACGGCGTCGGGCCAGGTGACGATCTCAAGGCACTCGCCCTGATCGCCGCCGCTGTAACTGGACATGTACCAGCCGGGGAGCCCGTCTCGCCGGGTGAGGCATGGGAGTGATCAAACGTGTGGTGGTTGCCTCCGGCTGGACGGCAACCACCACCATGTCGGGACTGTCTGATCAGGGATTGGCGCAGATCGCGTAGACGCTGATGCCGACCGTGGAGTAGCCGTCCTGTCGGCCGAGGGCGATCCAGCCGGTGCCGTCGGGGGTGGGGAAGCTGCCGACCAGTACCGCGCCGTTGCCCTGGGCCTCGGCGCCGCCGCCGAGGACCTTCTTGCCCGCAGGGCAGTAGAGGGTCCGGCGTTGGAAGTTGGGCACGTTGGCGTTGGGGAGTTGGACGATCTGGTAGCCGTCCACGGCCCCGGCCCGCGCCCGCGCCGGCGCCTTGGCCGCGGCAGCGTGGCCGGCAGCGGTGTCGCTGGTGGTGGCCTGGGCGGCCCAGCCGGCTCCGGATACCAGGGCCAGGGTCAGAACGCCCGCGCCGATCGCCTGTTTGACTCGCATGTGTATGTCCTTCTGTCCCGGAGGCTCCGCAGAAGTGGAGTCCTCTCGGTGGCCATCGTCACAGCGCCGACCAGTGAAAAGGTGAGAAGTATCCATAAACCCCACGATGGCGTGGATACGGGTCAAAGGGGGCGCTTGTGACCGGCGGGTGACGTGACGGCCGGTCGGGTCACGCGCCTGCCGTGCGCCACTGGTCGCGGTGTGGTCCCGGGCGCCTGCAAAATATCCGAGGCGCCCGGATCGATGACCGGCGGAGCAGCCGGTCAGCAGCTCTGCCAGAGGCGGGTCATGACGCGGACGCCGAACCGCAGCCCGTCCAGCGGGACGCGTTCGTCGACGCCGTGGAAGAGGCGGCCGTAGTCCAGGTCGTGCGGGAGCTTGAGGCCCTTGAAGCCGAAGCAGCGGATGCCGAGCTTGGTGAAGGCCTTGGCGTCGGTGCCACCGGGGTTGCAGTAGGGCACCGGGTGGCCGTCCGGATCCTCGGCGCGTACCGCCTCGCACATCGCGTCGACGAGGGGGCCCTCGAACGTCGTCTCCAGGGCGACGTCGTGGTTGACCCACTCGCGAGTGACGGACGGGAGCAGCAACTCGTCGATGGTGTCGTGGAGTTCCTGCTCGTGGCCGGGCAGGAAACGGCCGTCGACGCGGGCCGTGGCCTTCCCCGGGATGACGTTGGTCTGATAGCCCGCCGAGAACATGGTGGGGTTCGCGGAGTTGCGGAGCACCACCTGCATGAAGTCGGCGACCGGTCCGAGCCTCGCCAGGGTTCCTTCGATGTCGTTCTCGTCGAAGTCGACGCCCTGGAGGCGGGCCGCTTCGGCGAGCAGGGCGCGTACGGGCTCGATCAGGCGGATCGGGAAGGTGTGGCGGCCGACGCGGGTCAGGGACTCGGCGAGATCGGTGACGGCGTTCTCGTCGTTCGGGGACGAGCCGTGCCCTGCCCGGCCGGTGGCCGTCAGCTCCATCCAGGCCATGCCGCGCTGGGCGTTCTCGATGGGGTAGAGGCGCCGGGTGTCGTCGATGGCGAACGAGAAACCGCCGCCCTCGCCGATCGCCTCGGTCACGCCGGCGAAGAACTCGGGCCGGTGCTCGACGAGCCAATGCGCGCCGTACTTGCCGCCCGCCTCCTCGTCGGCGAGGAAGGCGAGAACGAGATCGCGCGAGGGCCGGATACCGGTGCGGGCGAAGTGGCGGGCGGTGGCCAGCATGACGGCCACGGTGTCCTTCATGTCGATCGCGCCGCGGCCCCACAGGTAGCCGTCGCGGATCTCTCCGGAGAAGGGGGGCACCTGCCATTCGGACGCGTCGGCCGGTACGACGTCGAGATGGCCGTGGACCAGCAGCGCGCCGCGGTCCGGGTCCGCGCCGGGGATCCGGGCGATGACACTGGCCCGCCCGGGCGAGCTCTCCACGAGCTCGGACCCGATGCCGACCTCGGCGAGCCGGTCCACGACCCAGTCCGCGCAGGCGCGTTCGTCGCTCGTCGGGTTGGAGGTGTCGAAGCGGATCAGCTCGGCGCAGAGTTCGACGACCTCGCGCTGGGCTTCCTCGGAGGCGGTGGACACAAGGGTGACAGGGGTGCTCATGCCGCTCCCACCGTGGCCGTCTCGGGGACGGCGGGCGCACTGCTGCCCTGGTCGTCCAGGGCCGAGGTGCCGTAGGGCTTCACCAGACCGAGCAGGCCGAGCACGGAATACAGTACGAAGGCGGTGGCCAGCGAGTTCAGTGCCGGTATGCCGACGGTGACGAACTTGCCGACGCAGAACGCCGCGGCCCAGATCACCAGCGACATCGGAACCCAGGTGGGCGAGGCGGCGGGCAGCGTCTCGGCCTCGCGGGTCTCGTCGAGCGGCTTGCGCATCTGTCGTACGACCCAGTACTCGGCGACGACGATGCCTCCGATGGGCGGGATGGCGACGCCGAGGACGGACAGGAACTCCGTGAAGTGGGTCATGATGCCGACCGCGGAGAGCACCGTCCCCGCGATACCCAGCACGATGGTGACGACGCCGCGGTGCAGCCGCTTGCCGAAGACGACCTGGAAGAAGTTGACGACGCCCAGCGAGGAGCCGTACAGATTCCAGTCGTTGATCTTCGCGGTGGACATCAGCACGATCAGTACGCCGACCAGACCCGAGGTGCTGAGCACGATGTGCGTGACCTGGCTGCTCTTGACCATGTGGCCGAGCAGTACACCGGTGAGGCCGACGATGTACTCGGAGAGGATCATCGACGAGGCGCTCTGCAGAAAGACGTGCGAACCCTTGCGGTTGTAGCGGGTCATCTCCGGCGAGACGATCGCGCCGGTCATGTAGCCGCCCGCTATCGCGGTCGCGGCGACCGCCAGGGGGATGGTCTGGCCGGGGGGCGGCGAGCTGATCAGGTCGCCGATCGAGTGGTCCATCAGCGCGTCGGTGACGGACCAGGCGACCAGGGCGAAGAACAGCGGGGTGACGATCTTCGCGAACAGCGCCATGAAGCGGAAACCGAAGATCACCAGCACGGTGACGGCCACGCCCGCGATCACGCACCACATCCAGGACGGGCCGCCGGCCAGCGCGGACACGCTGGTGCCGAAGATCGTGTTCTGTACGCCGAACCAGCCGACGAGGCTGATGGCGATGACGAAGCTGACGAGCGCGGAACCGTTGCGCCCGAAACCGGCCCAGCGGGTGAGCAGTGGCGTGGCGAGGCCCTCGCGCATGCCGGCCAGGCCGACCGCGAAGATCACGATCTCGAGGATCACGGCGCCGAACGTGAAGGCGAGGAACGCGTTCTGGACGGTCATGCCGATGCCGATGGTCGCGCCGAGCGTGAACTGCGAGATCGAGCCGGACTGGGCGAGCCACTGGAGCAGCATCGTCCAGAAGCCGAGCCGCCGGCTGCGCGGGACACGGGACAGCGAGTAGTCGTCGCTGCCGAACTGCTTCGGGCTCTCGGTACGAGAGGTGGTGGAGGTCATGAGGACTCCCGGGACTCACGGCCGGCCGTCTGCAGGTGCGACAGCGGGCCATAGCGGTTGACGAGGTTCTCGAACTCCACCGCGTCGTGGAAGTCCAGTTGGCCGCCGCCGTAGGCCTTGGCGACCTCGACGGCGTAGCGGGCGGCGGACGCGATGTCGCTCTCGTGGCTCGCGCCCGTCTGACAGCCGGGCACTGCCGCGGCCGAGGTGATCGCCAGCCCGACGACCGGGGCGTTGGTCGCGGTGGCGGGCTGCAGGATCGAATTGATGTGGTGGACGCCGTTACCGTACGGGGTGATGTCCTGCGTGGTCACGGGATACGTGACCAACGGCGCACCGGTGACGACGGCGAGCAGTTCACCGAGCTGCTCGCTGACCCGCAGCACCCACCCCTCCTTGACGGTGGGGGACAGGGCCAGGCCCTTGTGGTTGATGATGCGGTTGCCCTTGGTGGTGTCGACGGAGAGCACGGCCTCCATCTCGCCGGTCACCTCGTGCCGGTTCATCGTGGCGATGTCGACGGGCGAGCCCATGAACGGCACCGGGTCATGCGGCTCGGTGGGCGCGTTCGGGCAGATGTGGGTCCCGATGATCACGTCGCCGGGCAGTGCGTCGCCGCGGCGGCGCATGTCGAGGAGCTTGGCGGCGGCGGCGAGTGCGGCGGCGGCGCCGTCCGCGTCGGAGACCAGGCCGGTCACCTCGGGTCGCGCGCCGATCCCGCCGAGCCGCCCGATCACGCCGAGGGTGCGGGCCGCGCCGCCCGCGGAACGGCCGGTGCGGCCCGGGATGCGCACGAGCACGAAGTCGGTGGAGCCGTACTCGCCGACGACGTTGGTGACCCGGGCGCCGGAGCCGTCGGGGCCTGCCAGGGAGTCGAGGTAGTCCACGACGCGTTTGCCGTCGGCGTCCGGATCGTCCAGCAGATCCACGATGTCCAATACGTACTTCAACATGGGCGGTCTCTCTCGCTTCCGTCCGCACCCGTACGGCGCTCTGCTGCCGGTTGCTGCGACAGCAGATTCGGGATCGGATAGCGTTGTCCGCAACTGTTTCCCGTTATATGCAATCCAGGTCTGAATGGTGAGATGCCGATGGCTGAAATCGCACTGGACCGGCGGACCCCTGCCGGCGCCCTGCAAACCGTCGACCGGGCCCTGCTCGTCCTGCTGGCCTTCGAGCGGACCAGACCCGACTGGGGTGTGACCGAGGTCGCCACGGAGTTCGGCTGGGACACCTCCGTGGCTCAGCGGCTCCTGTCCACGCTGGCCGGACGCGGGTTCCTGGTGTCGGACCCGGCGACCCGCCGCTATCGCATCGGGCCTGCCGTGCTGCGGCTCGGGCGGCTGTGGGAGCGCTCCGGATCGCTCGAGCTGCTGGCCGGACCCGTGCTGGAAGAGCTGCGCGGTGCCACCGGTGACACTGTGTTGTTCTGCCTCCCCGACAGTTTCCACATGCGCTGTGTGGCGGCGGCCGAAGGCGCATCGGGGCCGCTGCGCTACTACCCGCTCGTCGGTGAGCTCTATCCCGCGCACGCCGGTGCCACCAGCAAGTCGTACTACGCGTTCCTCCCCGACGAGCAGCGCCACCGGCTCTTCCGGGACCGGCCCATGGCCCGCTTCACAGAGCGTACGATCACCGACCCCGACCAGCTGGAACGGGAGTTCCTACGGGTGCGCTCGCAGGGGTACGCATGGACGGTCGGGGAGTACGACACGGGGATCGCCACGGTCGCCGTGCCGGTGTTCCTGGGCCGTGAGCCCTACGGCAGCCTCAGCCTGGGCGGCGCGGAGGACCGATTCCCCGACGGGCCCGAAGGCCGGCTCGACGCGCTCCGGCAGGCGGCCCAGCAGTTGGAGAAGCGCCTCACGCACCCACCCCAGCGCACCCGTCGCGCCCGCACCTGAAGAACTCTTCGTGGACACCGGGCTGGCCGGCCATGCCGCTGGTGCCGTTCGCGTCGAAGTACTGCTCGACGGCGCTACCGCGCCGGGCAGCGGAGAAAAAAATCTGAGGATGCCGTACAACCCTTTCCCCGCTTCCCGGGTCGTACTGGGCATCAGGACGTCTCGGAGGGGGATCCGGGGGGATCGCGGGGTTCTGATGGGGAGGGAAACCGAGGGGGCCCGGTCGACGGATCGGACCCCCTCGAAGTTTTTCCACGGCCGGGGTTCGCCTCGCCCGGACCGGCCCGCGATCCGGGCGGTTGTCGCACGCGGCTCCGACGCGGGATGCCCACGCTCAGAAGAACACCCCACACCTCAGCAGCACATTCGCGTACGGCCGTGCCTCCCCCGTGCGGACGATCAGCCGCGCACCCCCCGACAGCTCCTTGAGCTTCTCGTGCGGGACGAGGGCCAGCTCGGGGAAGTGTGCGTCCAGCAGGGCCGAGGCCGGGGGATTGGCGTCCCGGACCTCCGTCGCCGCCGTCGCGCCCTCCACCACCAGCTCGGCCAGCAGACCGTCCAGGACCTCCGCGAAGGAGGGCACCCCGGCCCGGAAGGCCAGGTCCACGACCCGCGGACCGTCCGGTATCGGCATCCCGGCGTCGCACACCAGCACCCCGTCCCCGTGCCCCAGTTCGGCCAGCGCTCCGGACAGATGACGGTTCAGGATTCCGGCCTTCTTCACAGGGCCTCGACCTCCCGAGCGGTCGGAAAGGAGTCCTGCGCCCCCTGCTTGGTCACAGCCGCCGCCCCCACCCGGGACGCGTACGCCGCCGCCTCCGCCAAGGACGAGCCCGGGCCCAGCCGCCAGGCAAGCGCCGCGGTGAACGCGTCACCCGCGCCGGTCGTGTCCACGGCGGCCACTTTCACGGACGGCACCCTGGCCACTCCCTCCGCGGACGCGACCAGTGAGCCCTGAGCGCCCAGCGTGACGACCACCGTCCGCGGGCCCTTCGCCAGCAGCTGCCGGGCCCAGTCCTCCGGGGTGTCGCCGGCACTCGCCCCGCCGAGGATCACCTTCGCCTCATGCTCGTTGACGATCAGCGGGTCACAGGCCGACAGCACCTCGGCCGGCAACTGCCGCGGCGGCGACGGGTTCAGCACGAACCGGCTGCCCGTCGGCAGATTCCGTACGACCTCCACGACCGTCTCCAGCGGGATCTCCAGCTGCGCCGACACCACCCGGGAGGCCTGGACGAGGCCTCCGGCCGCCCGCACGTCGTCCGGCGTCAGCCGCCCGTTCGCGCCCGGCGAGACCACGATGCTGTTGTCCCCGGACGGATCCACCGTGATCAGCGCGACCCCGGTCGGCGCCCCGCCGACCAGGACGCCCACCGGGTCGACGCCGGCCGCCCGCTGCGAGTCGAGCAGCAGCCGGCCGTGGGCGTCGTCGCCGACCCGGGCCAGCAGGGCCGTACGCGCCCCGAGCCGGGCCGCCGCGACGGCCTGGTTGGCGCCCTTGCCGCCCGGATGCACGGCCAGGTCCGAGCCGAGCACCGTCTCACCGGCCCCGGGCCGCCGCTCGACACCGATCACCAGGTCGGCGTTGGCCGACCCCACGACCAGGAGGTCGTAGTCGTACATGAAGTCACTCCCCTAGTACGTGTAGTACGTGCAGTACGTGACTCGGGGCGGGCGGTCGTCCCCGGAGATGACCGAAGGCAACCGCCCGCCCGTTCGCCGATGTCAGCCGCTGAAGCCGGCCACGTTCTTCTTCGTGACCACCTTCACCGGCACCTTCACCGTCTGCTCGACCTTCTTGCCCTGAACGGCCCTGAGCGCGTTGTCCACGGCGATTCTGCCCAGCTGGCTCGGCTGCTGCGCGACGGACGCGTACAGCGTGCCCGCCTTCACCGCGGTGAGGCCGTCCGGCGTGCCGTCGAAGCCGACGACGGAGACCGACGTACCGGCCTTGGATCCCAGCGCCTTGACCGCGCCGAGGGCCATCTCGTCGTTGGCGGCGATGACGCCCTGGACGTCCGGGTGCGCCTGGAGCAGGTTCGACATCACGTCGAGGCCCTTGGTGCGGTCGAAGTCGGCCGGCTGCTGGGCCACCACCTGGATGCCCGGGTAGGCCTTCAGCCCCTTGGCGAAGCCCTCGGCGCGTTCCCGGGCGGCGGAGGTGCCTGCCTGGCCCTGGAGGATCACGATCTTGCCCTGGCCGCCCAGCTTCCCGGCGACGGTCTTCGCCGCGAGCTCGCCGCCGGCCACGTTGTCGGAGGCGACCAGCGCGTCCACCGTGGCCTGGTTGACGCCGCGGTCGACCGCGATCACCGGGATCCTCGCCTTGTCGGCGGCCTTGACCGAGTTGCCCGCCGCGTCCGAGTCCACCGGGTTGACGATGATCGCGCCCAGGCCGGCGCTGGTGAAGTTCTGCAACTGGTTGGCCTGCTGGGAGGCGTCGTTCTGCGCGTCGGTCACGGTCAGGTCCACGCCCAGCTTCTTCGCCTCGGCCTGGGCGCCCGCCCTGATCTGCACGAAGAACGGGTTGTTGAGGGTGGACAGCGACAGGCCCATCTTCGGGGCCGAGGCCGAGGAGGTGCCGTTGTGCAGGAACGAGGTCGCGCCGACGATCGCCACGGTGACCACCGCCGCGAGTCCGTACGTCGCCGTCTGCCTGCCCTTGTTGCTGCCCGTACCGGACGCCACCGTGGTCGCCCCCGCCTTGCGGCGCAGGGTGTCCAGCAGCACCGCCAGCGCGATGACGACACCGATGACGACCTGCTGCCAGAACGCCGACACGTTGAGCAGGTTCAGCCCGTTGCGCAGCACCGCCAGGATCAGCGCGCCGATCAGCGTGCCGGACGCCTTGCCGGTACCGCCCGCGAGGGAGGCACCGCCGATGACGACCGCGGCGATCGCGTCCAGCTCGTACCCGTCGGCGGCCTGCGGCTGCGCCGAGGACAACCGGGCGGCGAGCACGACACCCGCGGCGGCGGCGAACACGCCGGAGAAGGCGTAGATCGCGAGCTTCTGCTTCTTCACCCGCAGCCCGGAGAGGCGGGCCGCCTCCTCGTTGCCGCCGATCGCGTACATCGAACGGCCGATGTACGTCCGGGCGAGCACGAAGGCGGCGATGAGCCCCATCACCACCATCACGAGCACCGGCACCGGCAGCCAGCCGCCGAGCGTGTCCCCCAGATGCGAGACCGAGTCCGGGAAGGCGATCGGGGAGCCCTCGGAGATCACCAGCGACAGACCCCGGGCCACCGACAGCATGGCCAGCGTCGCGATGAACGGGGGCAGTTTGCCGTACGCGACGAGGAAGCCGTTGACCAGACCGGCGGCGATGCCGGTGGCGACGGCCAGCACGACCGCTATCGCGACCGGTACGCCGTGGGAGGTGGCGCTCCAGGCCAGCACGGTGGCCGACAGGGCCGCCACCGAGCCGACCGACAGGTCGATGCCGGCCGAGACGATCACGAACGTGACACCGAAGGCGAGGATGGCGGTCACGGCCGCCTGGACGCCGACGTTCAGCAGGTTGTCGGTGGTCAGGAAGTCCCCGGACAGCGCCGACATGGCGACGACGAGGACGATCAGCGCGGTGAGCGCGCCGTTGTCGAGGAGCAGACGGCGGACCGCCGCGGCGCCACCGGCGCCCGCCCCGCTCTTGAGCGTGTCAGCGGCCACGGCCGGCCTCCGGTTCAGTAATGGTGGTGGGAGTGGAAGGGGAAGTGGAAGTGGAAGGGGAAGGGGGAGCAGGAGTGAGGTTGGGGTTGCTCACCGCGAGGGCCATGACCGCGTCCTGGGTGGCCTCGTCGGCGGAGAGTTCGCCCGCGATCCGGCCCTGGGCCATCACCAGCACCCGGTCGCTCATGCCGAGCACCTCGGGCAGGTCGCTGGAGATCATCAGGACGGCGGCACCGGCGGCCGTCAGTTCGTTGATCAGCTGGTAGATCTCGACCTTGGCGCCGACGTCGATGCCACGCGTCGGCTCGTCGAGGATGAGGACCTTGGTGTCGGCCAGCAGCCACTTGCCGATGACGACCTTCTGCTGGTTGCCGCCGGACAACGTCCGTACGTGCTGGCCGAGTCCGGCCATCCGTACTCCGAGCTGCCCGGCGATCCGCTCGGCGGCCTCGTGCTGCCCCTTGAGGTCGACGAGCCCGGCGCGGGTCGCGCCACGCAGGGTCACCAGCCCGAGGTTGTCCTCGACGGACGCGTCCAGCACCAGCCCCTGGCCCTTGCGGTCCTCGGGGACCAGACCTATGCCGGCCGCCATCGCCGCGTTGACGTCGTGCCGGCGCAGCGCGGAACCGGCGACCTTCACGGCCCCCTGGTCGTACCGGTCCGCCCCGAACACGGCCCGTACGACCTCCGTACGCCCGGCCCCGACCAGCCCCGCGACACCGACGACCTCACCGGCGTGCACCTCGAAGCTGACGTCGTGGAAGACGCCGTCGCGCGTGAGTCCCTCGACGGAGAGCAACGCGGTGCCCGGGTCAGAGCCCCGGTCAGAGCCCGGGTCAGAGCCCCGGTCCGTGCCCCTGTCGGCCCGTTCCCGCGGATACTGCTGCTCGATCGACCGGCCCACCATGAGGCGTACGAGTTCGTCCTCGGGCGTGGTCGCGGGCACCTGGCCGACGCTTCTGCCGTCCCGGATGACCGTCACCCGGTCGCCCAGCGCGGCGATCTCCTCCAGGTGGTGCGTGATGAAGACGATGCCGACACCGTCCTCGCGCAGGGTGCGCACGATCGCGAAGAGCTTCTCGACCTCCTCGGAGGTGAGCACGGCGGTCGGCTCGTCCATGATCAGCACGCGCGCGTTCAGGCTGAGCGCCTTGGCGATCTCGACCATCTGAAGGCGCGCGATACCGAGTTCACGCACCCGCGCGCGGGGCGACACGTTCACCCCGACGCGCTCCAGGAGGACGGCCGCGTCGGCCTCCATCCTCTTCTTGTCGATCATCCTCAGGCGGCGCGGCTGCCGCCCCAGGAAGATGTTCTCGGCCACCGTCAGATCGGGAACGAGGTTGAACTCCTGGTAGATGGTGGCGATCCCGAGGCGCTCGGAGTCCTGCGCACCATGGATGCGTACCTCCTCGCCGCCGGCCAGGATCCGCCCGCCGTCGGGCGTGTAGGCGCCGGAGAGCATCTTGATGAGGGTGCTCTTGCCCGCGCCGTTCTCACCGAGGAGTACGTGCACCTCGCCCCGGCGCAGGTCGAAGTCGACGCCGTCGAGCGCGACCACACCCGGGAAGGTCTTGCGTATGCCTTCGATGCGCAGCAACTCGTCCGGGCTGCTCACGACTGGCTCCTGTTCGTCACGGGGGACTCGACGGGGGACTTGATGGTGGGTTCGCGGCGGGATTCGCCGCGGGACTCGCCGGCGGACTCGCCGCACGAGCGGCGTACGACGAGACGGGCGGGGAGGGTGACGGACTCGGGAGGCCGCCCCTCGATGCGGTCGACGAGCGCGCGCACGGCGGCGCGGCCCAGTTCGCCCGTGGGCTGGGCGATCGCGGTGATCGGCGGATCGGTGTGGACGAACCAGCGGATGTCGTCGAACGCGGCCAGCGCGATGTCGTCCGGAACGCGCAGCCCGCGCGCGCGGATCGCGTCCAGCGCACCGAGGGCCATCAGGTTGTCCGCCGCGAAGACGACCTCGGGCGGCTCGGGCAGATCGAGGAAGCCCTCGGTGACCCGCCGCCCGCTGGCGGCCTGGAAGTCGCCCTGGCCCGTGTAGGCGTCGGGGAGCTGGAGCCCGTACGCGCCGAGCGCCTCGCGGAAGTCCTCCACACGCTCCCGCCCGGTCGTGGTCGCTGCGGGCCCCGCGATGATGGCGAGCCTGCGATGACCCAGCCCGTGCAGGTGCGTGACGAGGTCCCGTACGGCGGCCCGTCCGTCGGACCGCACGACCGGCACGTCCAGGCCCGGAATCCACCGGTCCACGAAGACCATCGGCGTCCCCGCGCGCGCGGCGTCCAGCATCAGCGGGGAGCCGCCGTCGGTGGGGGAGACGAGCAGACCGTCGATCCGGCGGTCCAGCAGGTTCCGTACGTGGTGGTCCTGGAGGTCGGGCCGCTCGTCGGCGTTGCCGATGATGACGCTGTAGCCGAGCGCGCGGGCCTCCTCCTCGACGGAGCGGGCCAACTCGGTGAAGTACGGGTTGAGTACGTCGCTGATGACCAGGCCGAGGGTGTGGGTCTGGTCGGTGCGCAGCGACCGGGCGACGGCGTTCGGGCGGTAGCCCAGCGTCTCGACGGCGGCCAGCACACGCGTGCGTGCGTCCGCGCTGACCGACGGATGGTCGTTCAGGACACGCGAGACCGTGGCGACGGAGACCCCCGCCTCGGCAGCGACGTCCTTGATGCTCGCCATCGCCGCTCCACCTCCTTGTGGAACTCGTGGGCTTGTGAACTCGCGCAACGTGCGCAGTTCGCGCAACTCGTACAACTCGCGCAATTCACTCGACTCGTGGAATCGATTACATCGACCCACCTGAAGGATTGGAATCGATTACACGGCGGAAGGCAAGACCCCGAGACCGGATCGTGATGTCACACCCCGGCTGTAGCGTCGGATCATGTCCAATCAGACGGGGAACTCCCGGCAGACGGGGAACTCCCCACAGGCGGGGGAGCGGCGACTGGCGGAGCTCGAGGGCGTCCTGGAGCGGATCACGTACGCCAACGAGGAGAACGGGTACACGGTCGCCCGCGTCGACACCGGCAGGGGCGGCGGCGACCTCCTCACGGTCGTCGGTGCGCTGCTCGGCGCCCAGGTCGGCGAGTCCCTGCGCATGGAGGGCCGTTGGGGCTCACACCCCCAGTACGGCAAGCAGTTCACCGTCGAGAACTACACGACGCTCCTGCCGGCCACCGTCCAGGGCATCCGCCGCTATCTCGGCTCCGGGCTGGTCAAGGGCATCGGTCCGGTCTTCGCCGACCGCATCACCCAGCACTTCGGCCTGGACACCCTGAGGGTCATCGAGGAGGAGCCGAAGCGCCTGATCGAGGTCCCCGGACTCGGCCCCAAGCGCACCAAGAAGATCGCGGACGCCTGGGAGGAACAGAAGGCGATCAAGGAGGTCATGCTCTTCCTCCAGACCGTCGAGGTGTCCACGTCGATCGCGGTCCGCATCTACAAGAAGTACGGCGACGCCTCGATCTCGGTCGTGAAGAACCAGCCCTACCGACTGGCCTCCGACGTCTGGGGCATCGGCTTCCTCACCGCCGACAAGATCGCCCAGTCCGTCGGCATCCCGCACGACAGCCCGGAGCGCGTCAAGGCGGGCCTGCAGTACGCCCTGTCGCAGTCCACCGACCAGGGCCACTGCTATCTCCCCGAGGAACGGCTGATCGCCGACGCGGTGAAGCTGCTCCAGGTCGACACCGGTCTGGTCATCGAGTGCCTCGCCGAGCTGGCGGCGCCCCCTGAGGAGGGGGAGGATCCCGGTGTCGTACGGGAGAAGGTTCCCGGTCCCGACGGCGACTCGGAGCCCGTCACCGCCGTCTACCTCGTCCCCTTCCACCGCGCCGAACTCTCCCTCTCCGCCCAGCTGTCGCGCCTGCTGCGCACCGACCAGGACCGCATGCCCGGCTTCAAGGACGTGGCCTGGGACAAGGCGCTCGGCTGGCTCGTCGCGCGCACCGGGACCGAGCTGGCCCCCGAGCAGGAGGCGGCCGTCAGGCTGGCGCTCACCGAGAAGGTCGCCGTCCTCACCGGCGGCCCCGGTTGCGGCAAGTCCTTCACGGTCCGCTCGATCGTGGAACTGGCCCGCGCCAAGAAGGCGAAGGTCGTCCTGGCCGCCCCGACCGGCCGAGCCGCCAAACGTCTGTCCGAGCTCACCGGCGCCGACGCCTCCACCGTCCACCGACTGCTGGAGCTCAAGCCCGGCGGCGACGCGGCCTACGACAAGGACCGCCCCCTCGACGCCGACCTGGTGGTGGTCGACGAGGCGTCCATGCTGGACCTGCTGCTCGCGAACAAGCTGGCCAAGGCCGTGCCCCCGGGCGCGCACCTGCTGTTCGTCGGGGACGTCGACCAACTCCCCAGCGTCGGCGCGGGAGAGGTGCTCCGCGATCTGCTCGCCGACGGCAGTCCGATCCCCGCCGTGCGCCTCACGCGCGTGTTCCGCCAGGCCCAGAAGTCCGGCGTGGTGACGAACGCGCACCGGATCAACTCCGGGCAGCACCCGGTCACCGACGGCATGAAGGACTTCTTCCTCTTCGTCGAGGACGACACGGAGGAGGTCGGCCGGCTCACCGTCGACGTGGTGGCCCGCCGGATTCCGGCCCGGTTCGGGCTCGATCCGCGCCGGGACGTGCAGGTACTCGCGCCCATGCACCGGGGACCGGCCGGCGCCGGCACCCTCAACGGTCTTCTCCAGCAGGCGATCACTCCGGGCCGCCCGGAGCTGCCCGAGAAGCGGTTCGGCGGCCGGGTCTTCCGGGTCGGCGACAAAGTCACCCAGATTCGCAACAACTACGAGAAGGGCGCCAACGGTGTCTTCAACGGCACCGTGGGCGTGGTCACCTCGCTCGACCCTGTCGACCAGCGCCTCACCGTGCTGACGGACGAGGACGAGGAGGTTTCGTACGAATTCGACGAACTGGACGAACTGGCGCACGCGTACGCGGTGACCATCCACCGTTCACAGGGAAGTGAATATCCGGCCGTGGTGATCCCGGTCACCACCAGCGCCTGGATGATGCTGCAGCGGAACCTGCTGTACACGGCGGTCACCCGGGCGAAGCAGCTGGTCGTCCTGGTCGGTTCGCGCAAGGCGATCGGCCAGGCGGTGCGCACGGTGTCGGCGGGACGGCGCTGCACGGCACTGGACTTCCGGCTCTCGGGCCGGTGAGCTGACGGGCTCGGACGTCCTCGGCGGGCTGACGGGCTCGGACGTCCTTGGTGGGCTGACGGCTCCGACCTCCTCGGCGGGCTGACGGGCTCGGACGTCCTTGGTGGGCTGACGGGCTCGGACGTCCTTGGTGGGCTGACGGCTCCGACCTCCTCGGCGGGCTGCGTCCTTTGATCCTCTCGGCGGGCTGCTCGCGACCGACATCGCAAAAAATGATCGATCAAATGAGTCATGTCGGTCACAGAGCTCTTCCGGAAGCGGGTACGGGAGGGGCAGGATGGCCAGGTTGGCGGCACTCAGTGCCGCCAATACGCCCAACGGCCGACCCCGAGTGCACTCTTCTGCGCCAAATGGGGGATGGTAGAGACAGTCAGGGCAACCTCGAAGAAGAGGCACAACGTCGGTGAGGGATGACGTGAGCGACAACTCTGTAGTACTGCGGTACGGCGACGGCGAGCACACCTACCCGGTGATCGACAGCACCGTCGGCGACAAGGGCTTCGACATCGGGAAGCTCCGCGCCCAGACCGGTCTGGTGACTCTGGACAGCGGCTACGGGAATACCGCCGCTTATAAATCCGCCATCACCTACCTCGATGGTGAGGCGGGCATCCTCCGGTACCGGGGCTACCCGATCGAGCAGCTGGCCGAGCGCTCCACCTTCCTGGAGGTCGGCTATCTGCTGATCAACGGCGAGCTGCCTACTGTCGACGAGCTCACCGTCTTCAAGAACGACATCACGCAGCACACCCTGCTGCACGAGGACGTCAAGAACTTCTACCGGGGCTTCCCGCGCGACGCCCACCCGATGGCCATGTTGTCGTCGGTGGTCTCCGCGCTGTCCACCTTCTACCAGGACAGCCACAACCCGTTCGACGAGAAGCAGCGCAACCTCTCGACGATCCGGCTGCTCGCCAAGCTTCCGACGATCGCCGCGTATGCGTACAAGAAGTCGATCGGTCACCCGTTCGTCTACCCGCGCAACGACCTGGGCTACGTCGAGAACTTCCTCCGCATGACCTTCTCGGTCCCGGCGCAGGATTACGACCCCGACCCGACTGTCGTCGCCGCGCTGGACAAGCTGCTCATCCTGCACGCGGACCACGAGCAGAACTGTTCGACCTCCACGGTCCGTCTGGTGGGCTCCTCGCAGGCGAACATGTTCGCCTCGATCTCCGCCGGCATCAACGCGCTGTGGGGCCCGCTGCACGGCGGCGCCAACCAGTCGGTGCTGGAGATGCTGGAAGGCATCCGCGACTCCGGCGGCGACGTCGACTCCTTCATCCGCAAGGTGAAGAACAAGGAGGACGGCGTCCGCCTGATGGGCTTCGGTCACCGGGTCTACAAGAACTTCGACCCGCGCGCCAAGATCATCAAGGCGGCGGCGCACGATGTCCTCTCGGCTCTCGGCAAGTCCGACGAGCTGCTGGACATCGCGCTCAAGCTGGAGGAGCACGCGCTCTCCGACGACTACTTCGTCTCGCGCAGCCTCTACCCGAACGTCGACTTCTACACGGGCCTGATCTACCGCGCCATGGGCTTCCCGACCGAGATGTTCACGGTCCTCTTCGCCCTCGGCCGCCTGCCGGGCTGGATCGCCCAGTGGCACGAGATGATCAAGGAGCCGGGTTCCCGCATCGGCCGCCCGCGCCAGATCTACACGGGCGTGGTCGAGCGCGACTTCGTTCCGGTCGAGGGGCGCTGACACCTGCCGGTGAGGGCGCCGCTTCACCGGTGCCCCGTCGCGGCGCCGCGCTCTCGGAGGCGGTGAGTCGTTCGTCACATCAGGGCCCCGTGCACGGCTTCGGCCGGGTGCGGGGCCTTCGTCGTGTGCCGGAGTACGGCTTCAGCCGGCTGCGGATCTTCGGGTGCCGACCGGATGCCCGCCTGGCGGTGACATGCGGAAGGCGCCCCAGCGCCGGTCCCCCCACGGGCCGACGACCAGGGCGCCTTCCCAGTCCCGGTGCGGATTCCCCCCACGGGATCCGGCCGGGCGTCTGTGGGAACCAGCGCCTGAATCGCTGTCTTGCGGTAAAGCTCGGTACTGCCGTTGAGCAGAACGAGCAAAATTGCTCGTACTACTCCTCGGTGCGGTCTGCCGGGACAGCGCACGCCGGGAGGGCCGCTCAAAGCTTCCCGGTGTACGTGCCCCGGCAACGCATTTCCGAGGAAGTCCCCCAAGACATCCTCGGATGCCAGGGAACGCCCCCCAAGACGCTGCCTGACACTGTCAACTTAGACCTTCGAATCCCTTCGATGGTTACGTTCACACCACTGTGATCTGCGTCTCTTGCATATGTCCGATAGATACGCAAGACCACGGATGCGGCAAATCGAGGCCCAAGCGTAAGGATGATGCGCGAGCCTTGTGAAGAGCTTATGTGAGGGTGGCGCTGGACTCCAGGGGGGTCGGGCATCAGAATGCGCGCAGCCGCAAACTTCTGGGTCACCGCGAGGTGGTCGTGACTCACGGTGGAGTCTGCGTGCTTCCCTGTCGTAATCCCAGTATCACCGCAGCGCTGGCCGACGGCGCCTTCGGCGTCGGCGAGGAGCACGGTCTGCCCGTGCATCACTACCTGCGAGCAGACGTCGGACGCTCAGAACACCCTGATCGACAAGGAACTCTGCGCCTCCGATCAGAAGTAGCGGCGCCCGCAGGCGAGCACAACGGCTCGGACCCTGGGGTCCGAGTAGGAACGGACCAGGAAACCGGTGTTGCTGTCAGAAGTTTTGACACCAGTCGGGGCCGCCAGAGTGTACGGGTGAGCGATGACCCGACGATCGGTTTCGTTTCTCGGCGCGCTCACGCGAGCCCGAGACCAGCCGTTCCAGCAGGGTCACCCCGGGCAGCACGACCTTCTTGTCCACCAGCCGCTTGGCGACCAGGTCGAACAGCAGCGTCGGGCGCTCCGAGCCGATCCACGCCCGCTGGTACATCGAGCGGGCCAGCGCGAACCACTGGCCGAACTCGAACTTCGTGTACCCGTGCCCCTCGTGTATCTGGTCCTGGTGATCCCAGCGGGTCTCTTCCGTGCCGTGGCCGACGAACTCCGCGGCATCCAGTCGCAACTACTCGGCGACGTAGTCGACCACGATGGCGGGCACCTGTTCGGGGTTGTCCAGGCCGCGCGGGCACGGGGCTTCGCCTGCGCCACCGCACCCTCCTCCACACCCACCGGCCTGGCCTTCTTCCCAGCCGACACCTCCGTGCCCGTACGGCATCTTGCCGAACGGACCAACAACATCGTCCACTGGACGGAGCTCCCCCGCGGCGGCCACTTCCCGGGTCTGGAGACCCTCGCTCTCCTCCTCACGAATCTCCAGACATTCCGGCGAAACGTCCGCTGACGTCGCCGGGCAGGACCGCCGACGACCGAGCCCGTCAGCTCGGGGTGTCGTCAGCCAAGCTGCCGTCCTCCTCCACGGGCGGCATGAGGGCGCGCAGCCATCGCTCGGTCTGGGCGACGTGGGCCTCGGCCGCGCCGGCGGCGGCGCCCGGGTCGCGGTCGGCGATCGCGGTGGCCAGCACGCGGTGGTCCTCGTCGCTCTTGCGCCGCAACTCCGGGCCCTCAGGGAGCGTGAAGATCTGGTACTTGCGGGAGCGGGCGCGGAAGACCGCGAGCAGAGAGGCGGCGGCGGGGTTTCCGGCGGCCCGGGCGATCTCCGCGTGGAAGCGGTGGTCGAGGTCCGAGGCCTCGGCGGGGTCGTCGGTGGTTTCCATGGCGTCGATGAGGGAGAAGAGCGTCCGTACCGTCTCGGGGGTTCGGCGCGCGGCCGCCTTGGCCGCGATATGAGCCTCCAGGACCCGCCGGATCTCGTACACCTCCAGCAGTCCGGGAAAGGGCAGGAGTTCGACGGTCAGCGAGAGGCTGCCGATGACGTCCTCCGGTCTGAGCTGGGAGACGTAGGTGCCGGAGCCGTGCCGTGGTTCGATCACTCCCAGGGCCGCGAGCATCCGCACGGCCTCGCGCAACGATCCGCGTGAGACACCGAGTTCCTCGCAGAGCTCCGCTTCGGGCGGGATGCGCTCTCCCGCGCCCAGGCGGCTCGTCGCGATCATGTGGCGTAGGCCGTGGAACGCCCTGTCGACTGCGGACATCCGATTCCTCCCCTGCGGGCCGGTGACTCGCCGGGGCCCGCATCGCACTGTAGCGAGTAATCAGATGTCTTGTGTGTATCGGCCAAGACTCATCTGATGACTTTCCCTCGAAGGCCCTTGTGCATCCGGAAAATGCGGTGCCAGGATACCGAGACATCAGATGTCCCTCACCAGTCATCCGATGACTTGCCTATCCGAGTCCGCAGATATGGAGTGATGTGAGCGAGACCGAGGTCACCACCGCCCCGCGCCCCCTGTTGCTGGCCGACGGCCGGCCGGCAGCCCAAGCGTGGTCGCTGGACGCGGCCATGAAGCACCTGAACCACGGCTCGTTCGGGGCGGTCCCCTCGGGAGCACAGGAGCGGCAGAACCAGTTGCGCGCGGAGATGGACAGCTCCCCGGTGGTGTGGTTCCCGGCACTGCCGCAGCGGATCGCCGCCACCCGCGTCGAGCTCGCCGCCTTCCTGGAGGTCGCCCCGGACGCCCTCGCCCTGGTGCCGAACGCGAGCGCCGGCGCCAGCGTGGTGTACGCCGGCCTCCCTCGCCGCCGCGGTGGCGAGATCGTCGTCACCGATCACGGCTACGGCGCCGTGACCATGGGCGCCGAGCGGTTGGCACGCCGCTGGGGCGGCCGGGTACGCACCGCGAAGGTGCCGCTGGACGCGGACGAGGAGCAGGCGTACGAGGCCGTGGCCGCCGAGTTCAGCGAGGCCACCGACCTCATCGTCCTTGACCACATCACCTCGGCGACCGCACGGCGGATGCCGGTGGAGCGGATCGGCGCTGAGGCTCAGCAGCGCGGTATCCCGCTACTGGTGGACGGCGCGCACGCCCCCGGTCTGATCGCCGCCCCGCTTGACGGTGTCACGTGCGACTTCTGGGTCGGCAACCTGCACAAGTGGGGCTGCGCACCGCGTGGCACCGCCGCGCTGGTCGCCCGCGGCGCTCTGCGCGAGCGGCTCTACCCCCTGATCGACTCGTGGGGCGCCGCCGATCCCTATCCCGACCGCTTCGACCAGCAGGGCACGGTCGACGCGACCAGCTATCTCGCGGCGCCGACGGCGCTCGACTTCATCGAGCGCACCTGGGGTTGGGGGACCGCCCGCCAGTACATGGACGACCTGGCCGGCTACGCCGAGCGCGTCGTCGGCGCCGCCTTCGCCGAACTGACCGGCGCCTCCAGCACTGTTGACGTGGGAATGCCGATCCCCGGCATGCGGCTGGTCCGACTGCCGGCGGGGCTGGCTGCCAGCCGCATCGAGGCCGACGCCCTGCGCGACCGGGCGGCCCGCGAGCTGGGTGTGGAGACGGCCTTCACCAGCTTCGGCGGCACCGGCTATCTCCGTCTGTCCGCGCACGTCTACAACACCGCCGCCGACTACGAGCACTTCGCCGAGGAGTGCGTCCCCGTCCTCGGTGAGTGGGCCCGCGCGGCCCGCGAACAGCCCGACGCGTCGTAGCTGCGCGATACCGCAACCCCCTGTCCCCGAAGCCGCCGCCGGCGCGGCCATATCCAAGGAAGAGGTCGGCGAAAATGAGAAGAAGGACGGCAGTACTCGCCCTAGGCACGGCCAGCGCGCTGGTCCTGACCGGCTGCTCCACCATGAGCGGCGGTGGGGGCGGCGGAGCGGTCACCCTCAACATGGTCGAGAGCCTGACGAACCCCGCCCGCACGGACCTGCTGAAGGACCTCATAGCGGACTTCGAAAAGCAGAACCCCAAGATCAAGGTCAATCTGATCTCGCCGCCCACCGAGCAGGCCGACCAGAAGATCCAGCAGATGCTCCAGTCCGGCAGCGGCGTCGACACCCTCGAAGTGCGCGACACCACCGTGGGCCCATGGTCGAACAACGGCTGGCTCTACGACATGAAGAAGGGCCTCACCGGCTGGAAGGGCTGGCAGGCCATGACGGAGAACGCCGTCAAGGCTTCCGAGGACGCCGAGGGCAAGACCTACTTCGTCCCGTACGGCTTCTACGGCCTGAGCCTCTTCTACCGCACCGACCTGATCAAGGAGGCCGGCTTCAGCAAGCCGCCGGCCACCTGGGACGAACTGCTGAAGCAGGCCTCCGCCATCCACGACCCGGCCAAGCGCCGGTACGGCTACGCATTCCGCGGCGGAGCCAACGCCAACAGCAACGCCACCGCGGTCATCGAGGCGTACGTCGCCGACAGGATCGACCCCACCAACGGCTTCAAGCTGAAGGACGGCAGCACGATCTTCTCCGCCCCCGAGGCCCTCGACGCCATGGAGACCTACCTCAAGCTCTTCAAGCAGGCATCGCCGAAGTCGTCCGTCTCGTGGGGCTATCCGGAGATGGTCGAGGGCTTCTCCAACGGCTCCACGGCCTTCCTGCTCCAGGATCCCGAAGTGATCGCCACCGTCGCGGAGTCCAAGGCGATCGCGAAGGACCAGTGGGACACCGCCCCGCTGGTGGCAGGACCCAGCGGCAAGACCGTCCAGCCGCTGGCCACCGCCGGGTGGGGCATCGCGGACGGCAGCAAGCACAAGGCCGAGGCGGTCAAGCTGGTCGAGTTCCTGTCCGAGGGCGGGGCGTCGACGACCTTCACCAAGAAGAACAGCCTGGTGCCGATCCTCAAGTCGGCCACCGAGGAGTCGTTCTACAAGACCGGCCCCTGGTCCAGCTACGTCACCATGACGGAGCACCCGGAGAAGTACCTCAGCGTCAGCCAGCCGCGCGGGGTCACCTGGTGGACCGAGTGGCAGCAGATGGCTGACGCCGACGTGCAGAAGATGGTGCTCGGCAAGACGACGCCCAAGGCGCTGCTGGCCGGCTGGAACGCGTACTGGACCAAGAAGTGGGATCAGGAGAAGTAGGCATGCCTGCCGCGTCCACAACGACGAAAACCAACACGGCGGGCCCCTCCCGCAAGGGAGGCGCCCCGCCCACCCGCAACGCCGAACAAGGCCGCCGCAAGCCGGAGTTCACCTCCCGGCGGGGCTTCCTCATCGCCGTCTTCATGGCCCCGGCCGCGATCTTCGTGGCGGTCTTCACGTACTACCCGATGATCGCCGGAAGTCAGATGGCCTTCCGTCACTGGAACCTGTCGGACCTGACCGACACCTCCTGGGTGGGCGTGAAGAACTTCCGCGACGTCTTCGCCGACCCCGCCTGGGACACCGTCCTTGCCAACACCGCCATCTGGGTGTTCGGGTCGATCGTGCCCCAGCTGGTGATCGGCTTCGCCCTCGCCCTGTGGCTGCGCCGCAGGTTCCGCTTCCGCGGCCTCTACCAGGCGCTGGTCTTCTTCCCCTGGGCGATCTCCGGGTTCCTCATCGGCATCCTCTTCCGCTGGCTGTTCAACAGCGAGTTCGGCGTCGTCAACGACCTGCTGCAGAAGGCCGGTCTGATCGACGAGCCGGTCGCCTGGCTGGCCGACCCGCACAAGGCGATGTTCGCCGTGCTCGTCGCCAACGTCTGGTACGGCGTCACCTTCTTCGCGATCATGATCCTGGCCGCGCTGCAGTCCGTCCCCGACGAGTTGTACGAGGCGGCGGCACTCGACGGTGCCGGCAAGGTGCGCACGCTGTTCCAGATCACCATTCCGTACATCCGGGTCACGCTCGCGCTGACCGTGCTGCTGCGGATCATCTGGATCTTCAACTTCCCCGACCTGATCTTCGGAATGACCGGCGGCGGACCTAACAACGAGACGCATATCGTGACCACCTGGATGATCAAGATCACCCAGCAGGGCGACTACGGCAAGGCCTCGGCGCTCGGCCTCATTGTGGTCGCCACGCTGCTGGTGTTCGCGGTCTTCTACCTTCTGGCCACGCGCGAGAAGCGGAACGACAAACGAGAGGTGAAGCCGTGATCGGCAAGGAGTCCACGGCCGGCCGGGCCATCAAGTTCGCCTTCCTGGGGCTGTGGCTGGTCTTCACCGTCTTCCCCCTGTACTGGATCACCATCACCTCGCTCAAGGCGCCCGGCGACATCTTCGCCTACCCGATCGCCTACTGGCCCGAGCACTTCTCGCTGGAGAACTACAGCGGCCTGTTCGGCAAGGCCGACTTCGGCGTCTACCTCACCAACAGCCTCCTCGTCGCCACCGTCGCGGGCGCGATGGCCACGGCGATCTCGATGCTGTCGGCGTACGTACTGGCCCGCTTCGAGTTCCGCACCAAGTCCGCGCTGCTGATGGCCGCCCTGGTCACCCAGATGATTCCGACCTTCATCGCGCTGGGGCCGTTGTACCTGCTGATGACCGACCTCAAACTGGTCGACAACCGGCTCGGGCTCATCCTCGTCTACATCGCCGTGTGCATCCCCTTCTGCACGGTGATGCTCCGCGGCTTCTTCGAGAACATCCCGGACGCGCTGGAGGAGGCCGCCATGATCGACGGCCTGTCCCGGTTCGGGGCGCTGTTCCGGGTGCTGCTGCCGGTGATGCGCCCCGGGGTCGTCGCCGCGTTCATCTTCAACTTCGTCAACTGCTGGAACGAGCTGTTTCTCTCGGTGACGCTGATGAACAGCGACAGGAACAAGACCGTCCCCACGGCCCTGAACGGGTTCATCTCCAGCTTCAACATCGACTGGGGTTCGATGTCTGCGGCGGCGGTCCTCACCATCCTGCCCACGATGGTGCTGTTCGCCTTCGCCAGCCGCCACATCGTCCAGGGGCTCACTTCCGGTGCGGTAAAGGGCTGAGAGAGACGGCAAGTCGTCATGTCCGTGATCGAGGTTTCTTCTCCTGACGCCGTCCACGTGATCACCCCAGGCCCTGCCGCCCCAGTGGGCCGACCGCCTGTTCACCGCCCGTGAGCAGGGCGCCAACGAGCAGCAGCACCAGCAGATCGCGGCCGACGGCCTCGCGCAGATGTATTTCCGCGCCAACAACAGCCGCGCGCACGGGCTGGGCGTGGAGTTCACCGACGTGGAACGGCTCGACATCGAGCTGTAGACCCAGCACAAGCGCCTCGCCCCCGGCGTTGAATGTGGTCGGGTAGCCGGAGACCATTGCTGATCCCCGGTCTCCTCGGAACCGGACGCAGTTTCACCGCCGACGGCAAGCAGTTCTGGGTCGCGAACCGTGGCCGGGACACGGTCACGGTCGTCGACGCCGTGCGCGGGGGAGTCGTCGCCGACCTGCAGGTCGGCGAGGGCCCGTCGAAGGTGGTGATGAGCCCTGACGGCAGGACGGGAGTGTGACTGCCTGGCTCACCGGTTCGGAAACGCTGCCGACAACGGGTTGAGGTAGTCGCGCTACGCCGACTACCTCCACGAGCGTTCGGCGATCTTGCAGGCCGACTTCACCGACCAGGTGCTGGGGCCAGGGGATATTCGCCCGGCATTTTCCCGGGGGTCGCGGCCGTCCGGCTGGGACAGGCAGGGCGCGCACGGATAGCGTGCCGCCGTCAGAGGTGATCGGCGAAGGAGCGGAGAGCGCTCATGCGGGCTGTGGTGTTCGAGCGGTACGGGGAGCCGGCCGAGGTGCGCGAGGTGGCGGACCCGGAGCCCGCGGACCACGGGGTCGTGGTGCGGGTCGAGGCCACGGGGCTGTGCCGCAGCGACTGGCACGGTTGGCAGGGCCACGACCCGGACGTCGCGCTGCCGCACGTGCCGGGGCACGAACTCGCCGGCGTGGTCGAGGCTGCGGGGACCCGGGTGACGCATTGGCGTCCCGGCGACCGCGTGACGGTTCCCTTCGTGTGCGCCTGCGGCACCTGCCCGTCCTGTGCGGCGGGCGAGCAGCAGGTGTGCGAGCGGCAGACCCAGCCCGGCTTCACCCACTGGGGGTCCTTCGCCCAGTATGTGGCGCTGGACCACGCCGACGTGAACCTGATCGCCGTCCCGGACGACCTGTCCTACGCCACCGCCGCCTCCCTCGGCTGCCGGTTCGCCACGGCCTTCCGTGCGGTGGTGCAGCAGGGCCGGGTCGCGGCGGGGGAGTGGGTCGCGGTGCACGGCTGCGGGGGCGTCGGCCTGTCCGCGGTGATGATCGCGGCGGCTTCGGGGGCGCGGGTGGTGGCGGTGGACGTCTCCCCGCACGCCCTGGACCTGGCGCGGAAGTTCGGCGCGACGGAGTGCGTGGACGCGTCCCGCACGCAGCACACGGCGGCGGCGATCCGCGAGCTGACCGGCGGGGGCGCCCATCTCTCCCTCGACGCCCTCGGCTCGCCCGCCACCTGTGCCGCCTCCGTGAACGGGCTGCGCCGCAGGGGCAGGCACGTCCAGGTCGGCCTGCTGCCCTCCCCGACGGGCGCGACCCCGGTTCCCATGGCCCGCGTCATCGCCCTCGAACTCGAACTCCTCGGCAGCCACGGCATGGCCGCCCACGCCTACCCGCCGCTGCTGGAACTGGTGCGTGCGGGAGTCCTCCGCCCCGACCTGCTGGTCACGTCCAGGATCACCCTGGACGCCACCCCGGCCGCGCTGGCGGCGATGGGGACGGCACCGGGCGCGGGCGTCACGGTCATCGCGCCGTGGAGCTGACAGTCCCCGCACGTCCGTGGAGCTGACAGCCCCCCACGAGGGTGGGGCAGAGGACCTGTGCCCCACCCTCGTGCGGAGCACAGGTCCCTCCCGGAAGAGGTCAGGCCTCTCTCCGGCCGCGGTTGCCCGGGCGGGAGGCCACCCACGCGCGGACCGTGTCCGCGTACCAGTAGGGCTTGCCGCCCTCGACATGGTCGGGCGGGGGCAGCAGACCGTGCTTGCGGTAGGACCGCACGGTGTCCGGCTGCACCCGGATGTGCGCCGCGATCTCCTTGTAGGACCAAAGCCTTCGGTCGGTCATGAGTGCACCTCCCTGCGTGTGCCGCGGCGGCGGCCGGGGGCGGCCGTCGGGGGTACCGGGCACTGCGCTGGCGATCACAAAGCCTGCGCTCGGTGAACGACGCCGTGCGGAGCCAGGGAAGGGCCCGTGCGCGGGTGTGACGCAAGACCTGCATAGTCGCGACATGCGTGACACGAAGGGGGCATTTGTGACACGAATGCCACAAAGGCATACGCCGATTCAGGGGCGTGGCGCGTTGACACCGGCTGCGCGATGCGCAAGACAGCCCGGACCTGTTGAGCCGGGCCGCTATCCGCCCCGGCGTCCCTGGCCGACCCCGCGCCCCCGACAGACGCCCGGGGAGCTACGCCTCACCCCGGGGAGCTACGCCTCACCCCCGGAGGGCTACGCCTCACCCCCGGAGGGCTACGCCCCGCAGGACCGGAGAAACGCCCGGGTCCGCTGTGCGATCGGCAGCGGCCGGTCCGGGTCGCACGGGTACATGTCCTGCTCGACGATCGCGAACAGATCGACGTCCAGCTTCCCCGCGGCCTCCAGCACGGGCCCGAGCGCGGGCACGCCCGACGGCGGTTCGCACATCACGCCGCGCGCGACGGCCGGCCCGAACGGCACCTGGTTCGCCCGTACGTCCGCCAGGATCTCCGGGTCCACCTGCTTGAGGTGCAGATACCCGATCCGTTCCCCGTACGTCTCGATCAGCTTGACGCTGTCGCCGCCGCAGTACGCGTAGTGCCCGGTGTCCAGGCACAGCGACACCAGGCCGGAGTCCGTCCCGTCGAGGAAGCGGACGACGTTCTCCTCGCTGTCGATGTGGGTGTCGGCGTGCGGGTGGACGACGATCTGGAGGCCGTACCGCTCCCGCACCTCCTTGCCCAGTCGCTCGGTCAGCGAGGTGAGATTGCGCCACTGCTCGGGCGTGAGGGTGTCCGGCTCCAGCACCTCGCCGGTCTTGTCGTCCCGCCAGAAGGACGGGATGACCACGAGATGGGACGCGCCCATCGCCTGGGCCAGCACCGCGTTGTCCGCGACGTGCGCCCAGGTCTTCTCCCAGACGGCCTCGCCGTGGTGCAGGCCCGTGAACACCGTGCCCGCGGACACCTTCAGGCCACGCCTGGCGGTCTCCTCGGTGAGGACGGCCGGGTCGGTCGGCAGATACCCGTACGGGCCCAGCTCGATCCACTCGTAGCCGGAGGACGCGACCTCGTCGAGGAAGCGCTGCCAGGGGACCTGCTGGGGATCGTCCGGGAACCAGACGCCCCAGGAGTCGGGCGCCGATCCGACGCGGATGCGGGAGACACCGGAAGATGGGGACTGAGGTGGCAACGACGTCATGACAGTCAGCTTCCGGGCGCCTGGTAAGCGCTGTCAAGGGCTGGTCCGAATGTCTGGACAAAGTATTGACAGGGCGGCGTGCGCCGGGCTAAAAACCTGAGAGAGCCGATACGAGCCGACGCGGCCGGAGCCGACGGGGCCATGAGCCGACGCGGCCAGGAGCCGTCACGTCGCACGAAGGGAACTCGATGGCGTACGACCTGATCACCATGGGGCGGATCGGAGTGGACCTCTATCCGTTGCAGACGGGCGTCCCGTTGCCGCAGGTGGAGACCTTCGGCAAGTTCCTCGGCGGTTCGGCGACGAACGTCGCGGTGGCCGCGGCCCGCCTGGGACGGCACGCCGCGGTGATCACGCGTACCGGCGACGACCCGTTCGGCACCTACCTGCACGAGGAGCTGCGGGGCTTCGGCGTCGACGACCGCTGGGTCACCCCGGTCGCGGGCCTGCCCACGCCGGTCACCTTCTGCGAGGTCTTCCCGCCGGACGACTTCCCGCTCTACTTCTACCGCCGCCCCAAGGCACCCGACCTGGAGATCAGCGCCCAGGAGCTCGACCTGGACGCCATCCGTGAGGCCCGGATCTTCTGGGTCACCGGCACCGGTCTGAGCGAGGAGCCCAGCCGTACGGCGACCCTGGCGGCCCTCGCCCACCGCGCCAAGGCCGGCCTGACCGTCTTCGACCTGGACTGGCGTCCGATGTTCTGGTCCGACCCGGACGCGGCCCGCCCCTTCTACCGAGAAGCCCTGAAGCACACCACCGTCGCCGTCGGGAACCTCGACGAGGTGGAGGTGGCGACCGGAGTGCGCGAGCCGCACGCCGCCGCCCGCGCGCTGCTGGACGCCGGTGTCGAACTCGCCGTCGTCAAGCAGGGACCGAAGGGCGTCCTCGCTGTCAACAACAAGGGCGAGTCGGCCGAGGTGCCCCCGCTCCCGGTGACCGTCCTCAACGGACTCGGCGCCGGTGACGCCTTCGGCGGCGCCCTCTGCCACGGTCTGCTCGAAGGCTGGGACCTGGAGAAGATCATGCGGCACGCGAACGCGGCCGGCGCCATCGTCGCCTCCCGACTGGAGTGCTCGTCAGCGATGCCCACCCCGGACGAGATCGAGACCGCGATCGCGGCGGGAGCCGTCAAGTGACCATCGACATCACGGACCTCGTCCGCACCCGCACCCTCCACCCGGAGGCCGTGGCCGAGGCCGCCGCCCGGCGTACCCGCCGGCCCCTGATCGACGCGAGCGGCCGTCTGATGATCGTCGCCGCCGACCACCCGGCACGCGGCGCCCTCGGTGTCGGTGACCGCAAGTTCGCCATGGCCAACCGCGTCGACCTGCTCGAACGCCTCTGCCTGGCGCTGAGCCGCCCCGGCGTGGACGGCGTCCTCGCCACCGCCGACATCCTGGACGACCTGCTGCTGCTCGGCGCCCTCGACGGCAAGGTCGTCCTGGGGTCGATGAACCGCGGCGGCCTCCAGGGCGCCAGCTTCGAACTCGACGACCGCTTCACCGGCCACCGCCCCGAGGACATCGAGCGCCTCGGCTTCGACGCGGGCAAGCTGCTGCTGCGGATCGACTACCATGACCCGGGCTCCCTCACCACGCTGGAGTCCACGGCCCGCGCCATCGACGACATGGCCGCACGCCGGCTCCCGGTCTTCGTGGAGCCGTTCATCAGCCGCCGCGACGACGAGGGCAGGCTCGGCAACGACCTGTCGGCCGAGGCCGTCACCAAGTCCATCGCCATCGCCTCCGGCCTCGGCGGCACCTCGGCCTACACCTGGCTGAAGGTCCCGGTCACCGAGAACCCCGACGACATGGCCGAAGTGATGGCGGCCTCCACGCTGCCCGCCGTGCTCCTGGGCGGCGAGGTCGGTGGCACCGCCGAGGATCAAGCCCGCGCGTACGAGAAGTGGCGCGGCGCCCTGCAACTGCCCACCGTGCGCGGCCTGGTGGTCGGCCGTTCACTGCTGTACCCGGCGGACGGCGATGTGGCCGCCGCCGTGGACACCGCCGTCGGACTGCTGTGAGGGCCGCATGACCAGCAACGAGCTGTACGTCGCCAAGGGGACGACCGCGGACGGGAACCACGTCCTCGACATCGACCCCAAGCGGGCCGGCTGGACCCACAGCAGTCTGCGGATCGTCGAGCTGGAGCCGGGCGGTGCGTACACCTTCACCGCCGGGGACAGTGAATGGATCGTCCTCCCGCTGCAAGGTGGATGTGTCGTACAAACAGATGGCGAAGAGTTCCCACTCTCGGGCCGGGAAAGCGTGTTCGCGTCAGTCTCCGACTTCGCGTACGTACCCCGTGAAGCCCGGGCACAGATCACCTCCGGCGCGGGTGGCCGCTTCGCTTTGGCAGGAGCGAAGTGCGAGCGACAACTCCCCGCCCGCTACGGCCCCGCGCCGGAGGTCCCCGTGGAGCAGCGCGGCAGCGGGAACCGCGCGCGCCACGTCCGCAACTTCGCCTCCGCCGACGCCTTCGACTGCGACAAGCTGATCGCCGTCGAGGTGATCACGCCCGGCGGCAACTGGTCCTCGTACCCGCCGCACAAGCACGACGAGCACCGGCCGGGCGAGGAGGCGGAGCTGGAGGAGATCTACTACTTCGAGATCGACGGCCCGAACGGTTTCGGCTATCAGCGCGTATCCCCTTCACGCGTGGGCGGAGCAGACGTCCTCGCGGAGGTCCGCTCCGGCGACGCCGTCCTCGTACCCGACGGATGGCACGGCCCGTCGATCGCTCAGCCCGGCCACGACATGTACTACCTGAACGTCATGGCGGGCCCGGGCGAGACGCGGGAGTGGCGGATCTGCTTCCACCCCGATCACACGGAGGGTTACCGATGACCTCGACGACGAGGCTGACGGTCGCGCAGGCGCTGGTGCGTTTCCTCGCCGCCCAGTACACGGAACGCGACGGCGTACGGCAGCGGCTGATCGGCGCGACCTGGGGCATCTTCGGCCACGGGAACGTCGCCGGCCTCGGCCAGGCGCTCGTGGAGTACGCCGACGACATGCCGTACCACCAGGGCCGCAACGAGCAGTCCATGGTGCACGCGGCCGTCGGTTACGCCCGCCAGTCGAACCGCCTGTCCACACACGCGGTGACGACCTCCATCGGCCCCGGCGCGACGAACCTCGTCACCGGTGCCGCCCTCGCGACCGTCAACCACCTCCCGGTCCTGCTTCTCCCGGGTGACACCTTCGCCACCCGGGTCGCCGACCCGGTCCTCCAGCAGCTCGAACTCCCGTACGCGGGCGATGTGTCGGTCAACGACTGCCTGCGCCCGGTGTCGAGGTACTTCGACCGCGTCACCCGCCCCGAGGCGCTGATCCCGGCCGCCCTCCAGGCGATGCGCGTGCTCACCGACCCCGTGGAGACGGGCGCGGTCACCCTCGCCCTCCCGCAGGACGTGCAGGCCGAGGCGTACGACTGGCCGGACGAGTTCTTCGCCGAGCGCACCTGGGCGGTCCGCCGTCCGGGTGCCGACCCGGCTGAACTCGCCGAGGCCGTACGGGTGATCAGGGCCGCGGACAAGCCCCTCCTCATCGCGGGCGGCGGCGTCCACCACAGCCGCGCCGAGGAGGCCCTCGACGAGTTCGCGCGGGCCACCGGCATCCCGGTCGCCTCCACCCAGGCCGGCAAGGGCTCCCTGCGCCACGACCACCCGCAGGACGTCGGCGGTGTCGGCCACACCGGCACGGCCACCGCCGACGAACTCGCCCGCCAGGCCGACCTGGTGATCGGTGTCGGCACCCGCTACACCGACTTCACCACCGCCTCGAACACCCTGTTCACCGGCGACGGCGTCCGCTTCCTCAACCTCAACATCGCCCCGTTCGACGGCCACAAGCTCGCCGGCCTGCCGCTGGTCGCGGACGCCCGCAGCGGCCTCCAGGAGCTGACCGAGGCCCTCCAGATGCACGGGCACCGGGTCACGGACACGTACGCCGGCGAGTACACCCTCGACAAGGAACGCTGGGAACAGCGCGTCGACGCCTGCTACGAGGCCGAGGAACCCGACGTACGCCCGACGCAGTCGCAGGTCCTCGGCGCCCTCGACGCCCTCGTCGACGAGTCGGACGTGATCATCAACGCGGCCGGCTCCCTCCCCGGCGACCTGCACAAGCTGTGGCGGGCGCGCTCCCGGGACCAGTACCACGTGGAGTACGGCTACTCCTGCATGGGCTACGAGATCCCGGCCGCGATCGGCGTGAAGCTGGCCGCTCCCGAGCGCAACGTCTGGGCGCTGGTCGGTGACGGCACGTACCTGATGATGCCGACAGAGATCGTGACGGCCGTGCAGGAGGGGATCGCGATCAAGATCCTGCTCGTGCAGAACCACGGCTACGCCTCCATCGGCGGCCTGTCCGAGTCGGTCGGCGGCGAGCGCTTCGGCACCGCCTACCGCTACCCGGCCGAGGACGGTACGTACACGGGGGCGCCCCTCCCGGTGGACCTGGCCGCCAACGTGGCGAGCCTCGGCATGCGGGTGCTGCGCGCGAAGACCGTACGCGACCTGCGCGCCGCCCTGGCCCAGGCGCGGGCCGCGGACACTCCCACCTGTGTCTATGTGGAGACCGACATCGCGGACACAGTGTCGGCGGGTCCGCCTCCCGCGCAGGCCTGGTGGGATGTACCTGTGGCCGAGACCGCGACGCGACCGTCCGCGGTGAAGGCCCGTGAGCTGTACGAACGGCACGTCTCCACCCGACGCCGCCATCTGTGAAGGAGCACTCGGTCATGACGAAGATCGTCAACCACTGGATCGGCGGCAAGTCCGTCGAAGGTGCGTCGGGCACGTACGGGCCGGTCACCGACCCCGCGACCGGCGCGGTCACCACGAAGGTCCCGTTCGCCACCGTCGACGAGGTCGACGCGGCGGTCGCCGCCGCCAAGGACGCGTACGCCACCTGGGGACAGTCCTCACTGGCCAAGCGCACGGAGATCCTCTTCCGCTTCCGCGCGCTGCTCGACGCCAACCGGGACGCCATCGCCGAGCTGATCACCGCCGAGCACGGCAAGGTGCACAGCGACGCCCTCGGCGAGGTCGCCCGCGGCCTGGAGATCGTCGACCTGGCCTGCGGTATCAGCGTGCAGCTGAAGGGCGAGCTGTCGACGCAGGTCGCCACCCGGGTGGACGTCTCGTCCCTCCGCCAGCCGCTGGGCGTGGTCGCCGGCATCACGCCGTTCAACTTCCCGGCGATGGTCCCGATGTGGATGTTCCCGATGGCCATCGCGTGCGGCAACACGTTCGTGCTGAAGCCGTCCGAGAAGGACCCGTCGGCCTCTCTGAAGATCGCCGAACTGTTCGCCGAGGCGGGTCTGCCGGACGGTGTCTTCAACGTCGTCCACGGCGACAAGGTGGCCGTCGACCGACTCCTGGAGCACCCGGACGTCAAGGCCGTCTCCTTCGTCGGCTCGACTCCGATCGCCCGCTACATCCACGCCACGGCCTCCGCGCACCACAAGCGCGTCCAGGCCCTGGGCGGCGCCAAGAACCACATGCTGGTCCTCCCGGACGCCGACCTGGACGCGGCGGCGGACGCGGCCGTCTCGGCGGCCTACGGCTCGGCGGGCGAGCGCTGCATGGCGATCTCGGCCGTGGTCGCGGTCGGCGCGATCGGCGACGAGCTGGTGGAGAAGATCCGCGAGCGCGCCGAGAAGATCAAGATCGGCCCCGGCAACGACCCGGCCTCCGAGATGGGCCCGCTGATCACGAAGGTCCACCGCGACAAGGTGGCGTCGTACGTCGCGGGCGCGGCGGCCGAGGGCTCCGAGGTCGTCCTCGACGGCACCGGTCACACGGTGGACGGCTTCGAGGACGGCCACTGGATCGGCATCTCGCTCCTCGACAAGGTGCCCACGTCGGCGAAGGCCTACCAGGACGAGATCTTCGGCCCGGTGCTGTGCGTGCTGCGCGTCGACACGTACGACGAGGGTGTCGCCCTCATCAACCGCTCGCCCTACGGCAACGGCACCGCGATCTTCACCCGGGACGGCGGTGCCGCTCGCCGCTTCCAGATGGAGATCGAGGCCGGCATGGTCGGCGTGAACGTCCCGATCCCGGTCCCCGTCGGCTACCACAGCTTCGGTGGCTGGAAGGACTCGCTCTTCGGCGACCACCACATCTACGGCAACGACGGCACGCACTTCTACACCCGCGGCAAGGTCGTCACCACCCGCTGGCCCGACCCGGCCGACGCCCCCTCGGGCGTGGACCTGGGCTTCCCGCGCAACCACTGATCGCGGCGCGGGCCTTCGGCTGGGGGCGTCTCGCCTACGGGGCGGGGTTCCGCGTACGGGGCGGGGTCCCGTGTACGGGCAAGGGTTCCGCCTACGGGGCAGGTGTCCCCCCCCGTACGGGCGGGCGTCCCGCGTACGGGGCGGGTGCCCCGCCTACGGAGTGGGCCTGTCGGCGGGGCGGCCACCGCTCCCGGCGCGGGCGCGCGGGGTGGCCGGTCCGCACGTCGGACACAGCCGCCGCGCGCCGGCCTGCATCGACAGAGTGCCCAGCGCCTGCTGAAGTGCCAGTTCCACGGCGGCCGGGACGAACAGCGTGCCGCTGCCGTCGGGCGGGACCAGCCAGCGCAGGCGCCCCGCGGCCCGGTGCGGCGCGGGAGCCGCGATCCACGCGTCCTGGCCCAGATAGCGAATGTCCGAGCCGATCCAGCGGCACTTGGGATCCGGTGGCAGGAAGAAGCCCACCCGGCGGGCGGCGGCGTCGACGAGCACGGGACCGGGCGGCGGCGCAACGCACAGCAGGGTGTCGAGGGCCAGCAGGCCCAGCTCCTCCGACATGCTCAGCACATCCCAGAACCGTCCGCAGGCCAGCACCGCGATCCCCGACTCTCCTCGCCACTGCCGCTTGCAGTCGCGCGGGTTGGTCGCCGCGGCGGCCAGCCATTCCGTGGCCTGCTTCGGGGCTCTCTGCATCATGTTCCTCCGGGATCCGGTCGGCCCGCTCGGGCGACGTACTTCTCCCTCGCCGCCAGGGTGGTGGCCCCGGCACGCTCATGATCGTGGGCGTTTCCCTTTCGCGGAAGGGGTGGCGAACCATGGCGAATGCCTCCAGAATGTTCGCTCCTGGAAAGGGTGTTCCCCTGATGTCGGAGAGTCCCCCGAGCCTTGCCCATGGCCCGGTCCGCCCGCCAGGCGCCCGGCGAGTGCCCGGGTCAATTGCGTGGTGCGGTATTCACCTCCCCGCCCGCCCGGCTGACGCGCTGCCTCCTTGAGGAGCCCCGTCCTTTGCCTACGCGATGGCCGAGCGGCGACCTCAAGGTGCCCGGCTCAGCAGGCGGAAACCGTCACGGCCGACGCTTTCGGCGGACCGGCATGCACAAAAACGGCGTCCCGCAAAGGAGACGCCGTCATGATCGATCCGGTATTCCGAGCCTCGAATTCGAACTCCCTGCCCGCCGTCTGACCTGCGCCCGCACACTCGACGCGATCAAGGCCCGCACCCGCCCGAACCTCCCGCTCGTGCGGCGCGTCGAATCACCAGGAGTTCGCCTGACTTCGCCTGAGTTCTTCGGTGGTCGTCTGCGTTCGCCCGAGTTCGCAGAACCCTCAACCGAATTCACCGACACGTCTGTTGATCAGAATGCGCGAGCTGACGGTGCGTCTTCACCGGCCGCACCCGCTTATTCGGGCGGCGGCGAGGCGTCGCGATGCCGCCGGGCGGCCTTGCGGGGCGGACGGGTCAGCGTGATCTGGCGCACCAGCTGCTGGAAGCAGGTCAGCGCGGCGATCGCCGGGAGTGCCGCGGCGGCGATGTCGGGAATGGTCTTCGGTGACTGGATGACGCTCAGTGCCATGGCCACGGCCGAGAAGAACATGACGATGCACCACGAGTGTGCGGCGCGGCGGCGGTGCAGAGCGGCTCGCAGGATCGAGAGGGAGGAGACCATCCACGGCCCGTAGACCAGCAGCGGCCACCAGCGGGCCGCAAGGGAGTGGGCGGGGACCGCGGTCGCCACCTGACGCAACGGGTCGTAGGCGACGATGCCGCTGAACACACTGACCATGGCCACGATGACGCTGGCCATCGAGGCGACCATGAAGCTGACCGTCTGCATCCTCGACAGCAGCATTTTGGGCGTGCGGACCCGCCGGTGCGCCGGGGGACGCGGGCGCCTGACCGAGCCCTCGGGGGTGAACACGGGTTCCTGCTCCGGCGGGAAGCCGTCCTCGTACAGAGGGCCCTCGGTCAACTGGTTCTCGGCGGTCTGGGCCTGCAGGAGGTAAGCCAGCTCCTCGGCGGGGTCCCAGTTCGCCGTGACGTGCAGTTTGTCCGGGGACCACGCCTCCCTGCCGGACACGGTACGGGCGGCGTGACGGGTCGAGTTCACCCACGCGTCGTACAGGTTCTCGCCGACGTGGCCGTTGCGGGAGGAAAAGAAAGACTGCGTCTCATGCATGGCTGTGCCGCCGGGAGCGCGTATCGGGGACGGCGGCGAACCCGGTGGTGCCCGACAGGCGGGTGAAGTCGCCCTGGATCCGGGTCATCGCCAACAGGAAGTCGTTCAGCAACGCCGAGGTGTACCTGAGCTCCACCCGCTCCATGCCGCGCTGGAGGACCGCGGCCGCCTCCGGGGCGGAGGTCACCGGGGCCGGCCTGAATGTCCACTCCCCGAGCTGTGAGGCGGGGGTCTTGACACCGTGTGAATACCCGCCCGCGGTTGCCGTGGGGAGTTGCGCTCTTGTCATACACCCCACAACGAATTCATTTGTGACCCAGGTGTGAGGCATCCGAGTGAAAAACAGTGCGCTCGGGCTAATTCGTCACATCGGCGCTTGAATTCTGTTTTGATCGTGCGATTTTCGGTGGTTGCGGTATGACCATGCGCTGATGAGTTGGGATTCCACCAGACAATAGGAATGGTCAGTGGCTCAGTGACATCGGGCGCCCGGGACGACCGCGGGCCACGTCGGTACAGGGAGGGGCCCGTGTCGCCCCGTACCACGCACGCGGTACGGGACAGCGGTCCCGTACACCCGTGGGACCACGGAGGTTCAGCCCGGGGGCTGCATCGGCTGTCCGTGGTGGCCCGTACCGTTGACGCATGGATCTTCGACTTCCCGGATCGAGGCTGCCGCGACAAGGGCCACGACGGTTGGCCGCCGCCGCGGCCGCCGTGGTCGTGATCGCCGGTGCCGGCACGTGGACGGCTGTCGCCTCCGACGGTGTGCCCCAGGTGCACCGCACCGACCGGGTCATGGCCGTGGGCGGCGGGGTGCGCCTCGACACGTCGTACATCACCGCCGGTGAGGGCGGCCGCCGCCCCGCCGTCCTGCTGGCACACGGCTTCGGCGGCAGCAAGGCCGACGTCCAGCAGCAGGCCGAGGACCTGGCCAGGGACGGATACGCGGTGCTGACCTGGTCGGCGCGGGGCCTCGGGAAGTCCACCGGGAAGATAGGGCTGAACGACCCCAGGGGTGAGGTCGCCGACGTGTCGAAGCTGATCGACTGGCTGGCGAAACAGCCCGGGGTGCAACTGGACAAGGCCGACGACCCGCGGGTGGGTGTGGCCGGCGCCTCCTACGGCGGCGCGATCTCCCTGCTGGCCGCCGGGTACGACCACCGGGTGGACGCCATCGCCCCGGCGATCACCTACTGGAACCTCGCGGACGCGCTGTTCCCGAACGGCGTCTTCAAGAAGCTGTGGAGCGGCATCTTCATCAACGCCGGTGGCGGCTGCGACCGGTTCGAGGCGCAACTGTGCCGGATGTACGACCGGGTCGCCGAGTCCGGCACGCCGGACGCCGAGGCGCGCAGACTTCTCGAGGAGCGCTCGCCGTCCGCCGTCGGGGACCGCATCAAGGTGCCCACGCTGATCACGCAGGGCCAGACCGACTCCCTCTTCCCGCTCGGCCAGGCCGACGCGGCGGCGAAGGCCATCCGTGCCAACGGCGCCCCGGTCGACGTCGACTGGATCGCGGGCGGGCACGACGGCGGCGACCGGGAGAACGACCGCGTCCAGGCACGCGTGCGTACGTGGTTCGATCGCTACCTCAAGGACGACAAGGGGGTCGACACCGGACCGGCCTTCCGGGTCACCCGCACCGGAGGCGTCGACTCCACCGACGGCGCCGCGCAGTTGAGGGGAGCGAGCGGCGACACCTATCCGGGTCTGGAGAGCGGACAGCGTCCGGTCGCCCTGACCGGACGCGAGCAGAGCTTCGCCAACCCGGCGGGCGGGAACCCGCCCGCCGTCTCCGCCCTGCCCGGCATCGGCGGCTCCGGTGGCCTCTCCCAGCTGTCGTCGCTGGGGCTCGGCGTGTCCCTGGACTTCCCCGGCCAGTTCGCCCGCTTCGAGTCGGCGCCCATGACCCGTAACCTCCGGATCACCGGCTCCCCGACGGTCACCGTCCATGTGCGCTCGACCAGCGACGACGCCGTGCTCTTCGGGAAGGTGTACGACGTCGGCCCGGGGGCGGCCCAGCCGGTGCTGCCCTCCCAACTGGTCGCATCCGTCCGGGTCGAGGGCGCCAAGGTCGGCAAGGACGTGACGATCACGCTGCCCGCCCTCGACCACGAGGTGGAGCAGGGCCACCGGCTGCGCATGGTCCTGGCCTCCACGGACCTCGGCTACGCCTCACCGGCCGCCCCGGCGACGTACACGGTGGCCCTGAAGGGCGACCTGCAGGTGCCGACCGCGCCCGGTGTGACGACCGCGGCCGTACCGCTGCCCGCGTGGGTGTGGTGGCTGCCGCTCGGGGGCGCCGTACTCGCGCTGACGCTGCTGGTGACGGGCCGCAGCCGCACGGCGACCCCGGCCCCCGACCCGCGGCTGGCCGAGGTCCCCCTCCAGATCACGGACCTGAGCAAGCGGTACGCGGGATCGGTGGACCGGTACGCGGTACGGAACCTGTCCTTCCGTGTGGAGAAGGGCCAGGTCCTGGGCCTGCTGGGGCCGAACGGCGCCGGCAAGACCACCACTCTGCGGATGCTGATGGGCCTGATCACACCGGACGGTGGCGAGACCCGGGTCTTCGGCCACGCGATCCGCCCCGGCGCCCCGGTCCTGTCGAGGGTCGGTTCCTTCGTCGAGGGCGCCGGTTTCCTCCCGCACCTCTCCGGACGCGAGAACCTGGAGCTGTACTGGCGGGCGACCGGCCGGCCCGCACAGGACGCGCACCTGGACGAAGCGCTGGAGATCGCGGGTCTGGGGGACGCGCTGGAGCGCGCGGTGCGTACCTACTCCCAGGGGATGCGCCAACGGCTCGCCATCGCCCAGGCCATGCTGGGCCTGCCGGACCTGCTCATCCTCGACGAACCCACCAACGGCCTCGACCCGCCCCAGATCCGCCAGATGCGCGAGGTGCTGATCCGGTACGCGGCCGCCGGCCGCACGGTGATCGTCTCCAGCCATCTGCTCGCCGAGGTCGAGCAGACCTGCACCCATCTCGTGGTGATGGACCGCGGCCGACTCGTGCAGGCAGGCCCGGTCGGGGAGATCGTCGGCTCCGGCGACACCCTGCTCGTCGGCACCGCCGCTCCGGTGGAGGAGCCCATCGTCGAGAAGGTCGCCGCCCTGCCGGGCGTGGGCTCCGCCCTGCGCACCGACGACGGCATCCTGGTCCGGCTCGAGGCCGGGGGCAGCGCCCAGGGCCTGGTCGCCGAACTCGTCCGGCTCGAGGTGCCCGTACAGTCGGTCGGACCGCATCGCCGTCTGGAGGACGCCTTCCTCACCCTGATCGGAGGTTCCGCATGAGCACCCTCACCGAGGTCGCCTCCGGTTACCAGGCCCGCCGTACGCTGCCGCTCCGCGTCGAACTGGCCCGCCAGCTCAAGCGCCGCCGCACCCTGCTCATGGGCGCCGTCCTCGCCGTGCTGCCGTTCGTCCTGCTGATCGCCTTCGCGATCGGCGGAGACCCGGACGGGCGAGGCAACCGGGTGAGCCTGATGGACACGGCCACCGCGTCCGGCGCCAACTTCGCCGCGGTGAACCTGTTCGTGTCGGCGGGCTTCCTGCTCGTCGTCCCGGTGGCCCTGTTCTGCGGGGACACGGTCGCCTCCGAGGCGAGCTGGTCCTCCCTGCGGTATCTGCTGGCGGCTCCCGTGCCCCGCGGCCGGCTGCTGTGGTCCAAGCTCGTCGTCGGGCTGGGCATGAGCCTGGCTGCGATGGTCCTGCTGCCGGTGATGGCGCTCGCCGTCGGTACGGCGGCCTACGGCTGGGGCCCGCTGCAGGTCCCCACCGGCGGCACGCTGGACTCCGGGACCGCCGCCCAGCGTCTCGTGGTGGTAGTGGCGTACATCTTCGTGTCCCAACTGGTCACCGCGGGGCTCGCGTTCTGGCTGTCGACCAGGACGGACGCCCCCCTGGGCGCGGTCGGCGGGGCGGTCGGCCTGACCATCGTCGGCAACGTCCTGGACGCCGTCACGGCCCTCGGCCACTGGCGCGACTTCCTGCCCGCGCACTGGCAGTTCGCCTGGGCGGACGCCGTCCAGCCGCACGCGGAGTGGTCCGGCATGATCCAGGGCACGGCCGTCTCCATAACGTACGCGCTGGTCCTGTTCGCCCTGGCCTTCCGGGGTTTCGCCCGCAAGGACGTGGTCTCCTAGTGCCGCGGCAGGCAATGTCTGCCCGAGAGGAGCGGCGTCTGGTGCGTGCTGTCGGCGTGCCGGACGGAGGCCCTCGTACTGGTTGTACTTGGGCTTTCGCCCGGTGCGGCGAGTGGGGGCACCTCCCACGCCCTTGAGGCAGTGGGGGAGCGTGCCAGGCGTCGCGACGGGGCGGACATTGCCTGGCGGAGGACACCAGTCGCGCATTTCACGCATGGCGTTTCGGTCAAATCGGGCACCTGTAAAGCTCGGATCGATCGGTCGGATTTAGTCCTGACGCCCGCAACATGCTCAACGAGTGGGCGCAGCGCGGGTCGCGGAACCGGCCAAGATCGATCACCCGAGCCCCCAGTCGTCACCCGCCGGAGTGACGTGCGGAAGGCAGGACCAGCCGCTCGCCGAACGTGCCGAATCCCTTCGGCAGGAAACCGAGTTCACCTCAACCGGCGAAGCCCGGACGACCGCCTGCGTGACGGTACTCCTCAGCTGTGCTCCGGTGGCGTCGAGGTGATCGCCCGCCGCGACGTATGGGCAGGAGAGATAACCGGTCAATATGGTTTTCGCGGCGTCAGAACATGGCCATTTGCTCATATATCACCCACGTGTCGGGTAAGCAAGCCCCGCCCTCGGCTCCAGCGGAGCCCAGGACCCCCCCGCTCCAGCGGGAGTCCAGGGCACCTCCAGAAAGCCCGGCCACGCTGCTCAGCGTGGCCGGGGTCCGCCCGGCACTGCGAACGTGCGACTTCAGTGACGGCGGTGAGGGGCATGGCCTTGGGACCAGAGGCATTCCGCGACTTCTTCGGATCCGTACCAACGGCCGTCGCGGTGGTGACCACGGTGGGTCCCGACGGCAGCCCGCTCGGATTCACCTGCAACGCCTTCTGCGCGGTTTCGCTGGACCCGGCCCTACTGCTGGTGTCCGTGGACGAACGGTCCCGCACACTGCCCGCGCTGCTCGACTCGGGGATCTTCGCGCTGCACCTCCTGGCCGCCGAGGGTGGTGAGGAGCTGGCGCGGACCTTCGCGGGGCGCTCGGACCGGAAGTTCGACGGGGTGGCCTGGCGTCGCGGAGAGTCCGTTCCCGACTGCCCGGTGCTGCTGGACGGGGTGCTCGGCCACGCGGAATGCACCCTGGTGCGGGCCGTGCCGGCCGGTGACCACCAGTTGCTGATGGGGCGCATGAAACAGGTCAGGACGCACGGGAAGGCCCGCCCGCTGCTCTACCAGCGGGGGGCCTTCGCCGCGTGGGACACCGCGGTCGCGGAGATCGCCGCGCGCGTATGAGCGCGCGGCGATCAGGCGTGGCAGGCGGGCAGTCCGCCGTGGTACTCCACCATGCGGCTGAAGTACGCACTCATGTCCACACGGGAGCCGCGGGGCTCCCCCTGTTCCTCGGCGTACGCCCGGAGGAGGTTGGGTACGAGCCGCTCGGCGTCCAGCCAGCGCGCGTACCGGCCCAGGTCGGTGCGGCGGGCCAGGTCGACCGGATCGACGTCCTCGGCGAGACCCTGCTGGGCGAGATCCTGGAGCAGGCGCAGATAGCCCTCGGTCTCGTCGAACAACTCGGGTCCCCCGACCGGTCCGTGGCCGGGGATGACCACCTCGGGGGCGAGGGCGCGCATCGTGTCCAGAGCCTCCAGGGAACCGGCGGCCGAGCCCATGGGGCAGAATGGCGTCACACCGTTCATCACCAGATCGCCGGTGAACAGCGCCCGCTCGGCGGGCAGCCAGACCACCGTGTCGTTGCTGGTGTGTGCCGGCCCCAAGTGCAGGAGCTCGGCACTCCTGTCACCGATGTGCAGGGTGATCCGGTCACGGAACGTCAGCGTGGGCATGGAGAGTTCCAGTTCGCCCCACTCCACCTCCGGCCACAGGCTCGTCAGGTGCAGGCCGGCCTCGGCCATCTCCGTGCGGGTGCGCTCATGGCCGACGACCAGGGCCTCGGGGAAGACGAAGTTGCCGAAGGTGTGGTCGCCGTGGAAGTGGGTGTTGACCAGGACCTGTGGGGCGGTCGCGGCAACGTGGAGCGCGGCCTCGCGCAGCGAACGGGCGCGCGCCTCGGTGGCCGCGGTATCCACGAGCGCGGTGTGGTCGCCCGAGACGATGAGGCCGGCGTTGTTCAGGCACCAGCCTCCGTCCGGCTGCACGTAGGCGAAGACTCCGTCGGCGACCTCGGTCATCTCCGGCCGCCCGCCGGCCGGTCCCCGGGCAACCCCGGCAGGGGCTTCGGCGGACACGCCGACAACTGCTCCGGCGACTGCTCCGACGGCTGTACCAGCGGCTGTTCCGGTCATGCGGGCCTCCTCGTCGACATCATGAATCTGGCCCATAGTCGGTTGAGCGGGTGGAGCCCGGCTCGAATGCGAGCGGTTCCAGGCTCGGTCAGCGGCCCGGACGCGGTGGCCGGTGGTACGCCGCGACCATGCTGACCACCGCCTCCGACAGGTTGTTCGTGGCCGCGGTGCCCCGCCGGCCAGCGGGGCACCGGCCGCGTCTCTCAGCACGGGCTGCCCGGCCGGGTCCGCGGTGTCCGGCCCCAAGGTGCGGGACGGCTGTCCGGGACCGAGGCCGGACTCCGGAGTGGGCGGTCCGCCGGGCACCGGCCGCAGCGGTGGCGGCGGAGCCACGGGTCAGGTCAGCTGGTCGTGAGTGACCAGGCGGGAGCGGGTGTGCACGCCCTCGTCCGTGACGACCAGGACGTCGTGCACGACGCAGCTGGGGGCGATCTCCGGCTTGCCGCCGGGCCGGACGGTGACGACCAGGGCGTACACCGTGGAGCGCAGCGAGCCGTCCGCCTGCGGCTCCAGGGCGATGTGGTTGAACCAGTGGCGGCGCTGGACCGGGTCGCCGATGAAGCGCTTGTGGAACTCCTCCAGTTCGGCGACGATCCCGGCGCGGCCGACGGCGGGTTCCGCGGCGGGGGAATGCTGGAAGGTGCCGTCTTCCGTGAAGGTGGCCGCGTATTGGCTGAAGCGGCCTCCGTCGAGGGCCTGCATCTGGTGGGCGTAGAAGTGCTGGACCTGGGCGTACACGTCGGTACGTACTGCGGTGGCGGTCATCGGTTCTCCAGGGTGCGGGCGATGGCGCAAGGGGATGTCCGGCCCTGATCCGCCGGACACCCCACCCTCACCCGGCGGGCTCGAAGCACCCTCCACTGCGGCTTGAGCGCGACCACAGATCCTCGACCCGTTACCTGGGCTGCAGAGGGAGAGGACATGCTGTTCGAGGACGACTTCCGCGAGGACTGGGCGATGCCGGGGCGGGCGGCCCGCTGGCGGCTGCGACCGCTGCCGTGGCTGGCGGAGGGCGACGGACGGGCGGGGACACCCGGTGACGGCGACGGACTGTGCGTGGAGTCCGGGTACGGCTCGGCGGGCCGGGAGCCGCCCGCCTTCACCAAGGCCCCCGAAGGGCAGCAGGACTCGGCCCAACTGCGGTGGGCGGCCTTCGCGCGGCCCGAGGCCCGCGGGCCGGGGCCGTTCCGGGCCGAGGCGGAGCTGTCGGCCCGGGTACTGGGAGCGGACCGGCACCCGGACGGAGACGGTCCGCGCTGTGCGATGGCCGCGCTGATCTGCGTGGACATGGCCTCAGGCATGGCCTTCGACTTCGCCCTGACGGACGGCTTCGTATGGGCGCTGTACGAACGGCTCCCCCGTCCCGGCTCGGTGCACGGCTCCTTCGCGTACGCCGTGCCCTTGACGGCCCGCGCCTCGCGGGAGTGGCATCGCTGCGCCGTCGAGGTGGATCCGTCGGCCGGGCGGGCCCGCTGGTCGCTGGAGGGGGAGGAGGTGTTCGCGGTGGACCGTACAGGCCTGGAGCTCGATGCCCGCGCGTACGGCCGCCACCTGGAGTGGTCCACCCCGGGCCCGCGCATCGAGGTGGCCCCCGACCGCCTGGCACTCGGCCTGGGGCTGCTCGCGACGTCGGCGTACGGCCAGGGGGTGCGTCTGCGCGTCCGGCGAGTGTCTCTCGCCGCGGGGGACGGGCACGAGACGCTCCGAGCCGCCGCCCGCCGGCAGGGCGCGGCTCCGGTTCAGAACATGGCGGACGGGAGCGCGCGGTCCACTGGGGCGCGTCCCCCGGCCGGGGCGTAGACGGCGTACGCACCGGGGCGGCGGCCCCGGTGCGTACCAGGTGTCGTGCTGATCAGAGGCCGGGCCGTCGGCCGCCGCCGGCCCGCGGGCGTTCCCGGCCGAAGGCCGAAGGCTCAGCGGCAGGGACTACGAGACGCGCTGGGCCGCCTCGGCGGCGTGACGCAGGGTGGCCCGGCTGTTGCCGCCGAGTGCGTCGCGGAGGTAGGCGCGGGCGTCGGCGAGGGTGGCGTCCGCGCCGAGGACCTCGACGATGGCGGACGGGTCGACGGCGACCGTGTGGCGTGCCGTCGCGACGGGACCCTCGGGGGTCTGTGTGAACGTCCACTCGCCGCTGTGGCCGGACAGCAACCGGGGTGTGCGCTGCTGCTTGTAGGCGATCCACTCCGGTGCCCGGCAGATCCGCGCCGAGAGCGTGGTGTGGGTGGAGCCGTCGGCCGTCACGGTGTCCATCTCAAGCCACTGCACGCCCGGTTCGGGCTCGGTCAGTTCGACCCGGGCGACGTGCGGCAGCAGGTCCGCCCAGCGCTCGCCGCGCTCGATGAAGGTGTAGGCGTCCTGGGCGGTGCCCTGGAGCGGGATCGTGTCGGTGAACGAGAAGACCAGGTCGTCGGCCGGATACCCGGTCTCGGCGAGCGCCGCGAGCGCGCCCAGTTCGCGGGCGCTGTTGCGGTCGAGTGCCTCCTCGACGCGGGCCACGGCCCCCGGATCGTCGTCCGCGACGGTGAACCGGTGACGCAGCACGATCTCCGTACGTCCGTCGGCCAGCCGCCGGAACAGCCAGCCGCCCGACATCGACATCACGGGCGGGCGGCTGTGCTCCTGGCTGAACGACACGTACAGCCGCCGCGGGTCCAGCACCCGGCGCGACCGCCAGTGCGCGATCGCGCCGTTCACCTCGGCCCAGATCTCGAACCGCTCGGTCCGCCCTTCCCTGGCCAGGTGCCGTACATGCACAGTCGGTTCGAACACGGCGGGCCACCGCGTCACGTCTGCGACGAGCGCGTAGAGCGCCTCGGCCGGCGCGGCCACCGTCACGGTGTGCTCACTGCGGTGGACGAGTGTGGCGGTGTGGGCCATGGTGCGTACTCCTTCGGCGGGGCATGGGCGCGTCGGGTCGGTCGGCGCTACCGGAGTGGGTGCCCCCGGACGCGACCGTGAGAGGGCGTCAGACGGCTTCGGCCGCGGCGCCGTTGACGAGGGAGAGGAGCATGCGCGGGGTGAGCGCGTCGTTGACGTCCTCGTCGTCGAGGGTGACGCCGAGGTCGCGTTCGATGCGGGCAGCGCTCTCCATCAGAGCGAGGGAGTCGTAGCCGAGGTCCTCGAAGGTGGTGTCGAGGATGTCGCGGGCAAGGTTGCCGCCGTCGTCCTCGCCGGCGCAGGCGACGAGGATGGTGCGCAGTCCGTCGAGGGTCAGTCCAGCCATGTGCGGAGTCTCCTTGGGAATCGGTGTCGGGCAGTGGCGAGGACAACGGCCGAATCGGTTCCGGGCGATGGTGAGAACCCCGGCCGTATCGGTATCAGGCAGTAGTGAGAACCACGGCCGAATTGAAGCCGTGACGGCCGCGGGCCAGCACCAGGGCAGCGCTCAGGGCGGCCTCGCGGGGCTCGTCGGTCACCAGGTCGAGGCCGTACGCGTCGGGCACACTCGTGGTGCGGCCGGTCGCCGGAATGACTTGGTCGCGCAGGGCGAGCAGGGCGGCGGCGAGGTCGGAGGGGCCGCCACCGGCGCACAGGCGGCCGATGAGGGCCTTGGGCGCGGTCACCGGGACACCGCGCCGGCCGAAGAGCCGGCTGATCGCGTCGGCCTCGGCACGGTCCAGCTCCGGGACGCCCGCACCGTCGGCGAACACCACGGAGATATCGGCGGGCGTCAGACCAGCGTCCGCCAGTGCGAGTTCGGCGGCGCGGCCGAGGGCGGGCGGCCGGCCCGAGCCGGGCGCCGGGTCGAATGTCGCGGCGTAGCCGGCTATCTCGCCGTAGATCCGCTCGGCTCCGCGCTCGCGGGCCGACGCGGCGTCCTCGACGACGAGGAGGGCTCCGCCCTCGCCCGGCACGTAGCCGGACGCGTCGGTGTCGAAGGGCAGGTAGGCGCGGTCCGGATCGGCGACCGTGCTGACCAGGCCGCCCGCCAGCTGGGATGCGAACCCCCACGGGTCCAGCGCGGAGTCGACGCCGCCGCTGAGAACGAGCCGGGTGCCGCGGCGAACCGTGCGGCGGGCGTGGCCGACGGCGTCGAGGCCGCCTGCCTGCTCACCGACGAGGGCGGCGCTGGGGCCGCGCATGGCGTTGCGGATGGAGATCTGGCCGGTGTTGACGGCGTAGAACCAGGCGAACGACTCGTACACGCTGACGTACTCGGGCCCCTCGCTCCACAGCTTCTGGAACTCACGGTGGGTGAAGTCGAATCCGCCCTGGGCAGTGGAGGTCACGACGCCCAGGGCGTAGTCGTCAAGGCCCGAGTCGGGGCCGACGCCCGCGTCGGCCAGCGCCCAGTCGGCGGTGACCAGTGCGTAGCGGGTGGAGACGTCGGTCTGCGGGAGCAGCCGGCTGGGCAGGTGATCGCGCGCTTCGAAGTCCTTGATCTTCCCGGCGAGCCGGGCCGGGTAGCGAGTGGAGTCGAAGTGGGAGACCTCGCTGATGCCGTTCTCGCCGGTCAGCAGCGACTTCCAGTAGCTTTCGATGCCGAGTCCGCCGGGTGTGACGGCGCTGAGGCCGGTCACGACGGCTCGTACGGGGGAACTCGTGCTCATGCGGCCACCTCCGGGCGGTGCAGGACCATGGCGCTCTGGAATCCGCCGAAGCCACTGCCCACGGTGAGTACCGTGTCGACGCGCTGTTCGCGCGCGGTGAGCGGTACGTAGTCCAGGTCGCACTCGGGGTCGGGTGTGTGCAGGTTCGCCGTCGGCGGGACGACGTTGTGCTCGATGGCCAGGATCGACGCGGCGATCTCGATGGAGCCGATCGCGCCGAGGGAGTGGCCCACCATGGACTTGATGGAACTGACCGGCACCGCGTAGGCGTGTTCGCCGAGGCTGCGCTTGAACGCGGCCGTCTCGTGCCGGTCGTTCTGCTTGGTGCCGGAACCGTGCGCGTTGACGTAGTCGACGACGGTGCGGTCCAGACGGGCCTCGTCGAGGGCGGCCCGAATGGACTCCGCCATCTCGCGGCCGTCCTTCTTGAGGCCCGTCATGTGGTACGCGTTGCAGCGTGTGGCATAGCCGCCGACCTCGGCGTAGATGTGCGCGCCGCGCCGCTTGGCGGCCTCGTACCCCTCCAGTACGAACATGGCGGCGCCCTCGGCCAGGACGAAGCCGTTACGCGTGCCGTCGAAGGGCCGCGAGGCGTGGGACGGGTCGTCGTTGCGGGTCGTCGTCGCCTTGATGGCGTCGAAGGAGGCGGCCACGATCGGGGAGACCGGGGTGTCGGCCGCTCCCGCGATCACCACGTCGGCACTGCCCTCGCGGATGAGCTGGACTGCGTAGCCGACCGAGTCCAGACCCGAGGTGCACCCGTCGGAGACCATGGTGACCGGGCCCTCGGCCCCCACCGCCCAGGCCACCTCGGCGGGCATGACACCCGGGCTGAGGTAGTCGAACATGTACGGCGACAGATGAGCCGGATCCACCAGCCACTCACGGCCGGCGTCCGACATCACCAGGTATTCGTTCTCCAGGCTGGTCGCCGAGGCGACGGCGCTGCCCAGGGCCACGCCGATCCTGGAAGGGTCGACCGCGCCGGTCTCCAGGCCGCTGTCCGCCAGCGCGTCCCGCGTACAGGCCACGGCGAACTGGGTGGCACGGTCCATGCGCCGGACCTCCCGCGGGGAGAAGCCCTCCGCCCGCGCGTCGAAGTCGACCTCGCCCGCCACCCGGGAACGGAACGGCGACGCGTCGAAGAAGCTGATGGGCCTGGTGGCCGTGCGGCCCGCGGTGAGCAGCTCCCAGAATTCCTTCGTCCTGGGGCCGCCAGGGGCTCTCACCCCGACACCGGTGATCACCGCGCGTCGGGTCACTGTCGTTCTCCTGTACTGCTGGGCATCTTATGGGGGTCCTTTCGCGCGCCGTACCTCACTGACACACCGGCACGCTTCCCGGCCCGGCTCGAGAGCGACTCGCGAACCGGTCGGACCAGAGCCTGCCCGCGGTGGTGATCCGGGCCCGCCCTGCCGGGACCGCCGCGCACTCGATCGGGTTTCCAGCCCCGCTCAAGGAGGGGCGGCCACGCTCTCCCGTGGCATGGCAAGGCCCCCGCCACGCACCCCACCCAAGGGAGACGAGCAATGACGACGGCGACTTCGACGGCCACGGCAGCGAAGCCAGTGGCGCTGGTGACCGGTGCGACCAGCGGAATCGGCCTGGCGATCGCATGGAGGCTCGCCGCACTCGGGGCGCGCACCTTCCTGTGCGCGCGGGACGAGGAGCGGCTGGCGACGACGGTCAAGGAGCTGCGGACCGCGGGCTTCGACGCCGACGGCACGGTGTGCGACGTGGCCGACCCTGCTCAGATACGCGCCTTCGTGGCGGCCGCCGTGCAGCGCTACGGCACGGTCGACATCCTGGTGAACAACGCGGGCCGCAGCGGCGGCGGTGCCACCGCCGAGATCCCCGACGAACTCTGGCTCGACGTCATCAACACCAACCTGACCAGTGTCTTCCTGATGACGAAGGAAGTCCTCAACTTCGGTGGCATGCTGGCCAAGAAGCGTGGCCGCATCATCAACATCGCCTCCACAGGCGGCAAGCAGGGCGTCGTGCACGCCGTGCCGTACTCGGCGTCCAAGCACGGCGTCGTCGGGTTGACGAAGGCCCTCGGCCTGGAGCTGGCGCGTACGGGCATCACCGTCAACGCCGTGTGCCCCGGCTTCGTCGAGACCCCCATGGCCGAGAGGGTGCGCGAGCACTACGCCGGTATCTGGGAGGTGACGGAGAAGGAGACTTTCGACCGCATCACCAACCGGGTGCCGATCGGCCGGTACGTGGAGACCCGCGAGGTCGCCGCGATGGTCGAGTACCTGGTGGCGGACGACGCGGCCGCGGTCACCGCGCAGGCGCTGAACGTCTGCGGCGGACTGGGCAACTACTGATGGCCGGGGACGCGCCGGTCGCGCTGGTCACCGGCTCCTCCTCCGGCATCGGGCGGACCGTCGCGCAGCGACTGGCAGCCGACGGGTACCGCGTCGTCGTCAACTCCGCCCGCTCCGTGGAGGACGGCGAGAAGACCGCAGCCGAGCTGCCCGACGCGCTCTACGTCCAGGCCGACGTCTCCGCCGAGGCGGACGCGCGTCGCCTGGTCGACACCGCAGTCGAGCACTACGGCCGGCTCGACGTCCTGATCAACAACGCCGGGCGGACCCGGGCCGTTCCGCACGCGGACCTGGCCGCCGCCACCCCCGAGGTGTGGCGGGAGATCCTCGACCTGAACGTGATCGGCACCTGGCAGACCACCGTCGCCGCGATGCCGCACCTGACCCGCGCCGGCAGCGCCACCGTGGTCAACGTGTCCTCGATCGCGGGCAGCCGACCGGCCGGCAGCTCGATCCCGTACGCCGTGAGCAAGGCGGCCATCGAGCACATGACCCGGCTGCTGGCCAACACGGTCGGACCGGCCGTGCGGGTCAACGCGGTCGCGCCCGGACTCGTCGAGACGCCCTGGACGCAGAACAGCGACTTCTTCGCTCCGATCGCCGAGCACGTGCGGAAGACCACACCGCTGCGTCGGACGGGCCGGCCGGAGGACGTCGCCGACGCCGTCCTGGGACTGATCCGCGCCACGTACACCACCGGGCAGGTCCTTCTGGTGGACGGCGGCGCCCACCTCCTGTGACCCGTTCCGCCCCTGCCTCCCGAGGAGTCCCGCCATGCGGCTCGCTGTGAACCTCGTCCATCAGGGCGCGGGCGAACTCGCCCGCGCCGCCGAGCAGTCGGGCTACGCCGCCGTGCTGGCCCCGGAGGGCTACCGGTCCGATGCCGCCAGCGTGCTCGGCCTGGTCGCGGGGGTGACGAGACGCATCTCGCTGATCTCCGGCGTGATGCAGATCCCGGGCCGCCCACCGGCCATGGCCGCACTGACCGCCGCCACGCTCGACTCACTGAGCGGCGGCCGGTTCCGCCTCGGCCTCGGGGTGTCCAACCCCGACGTGTCGGCCGGTTGGTACGGCGTGCCGTTCGCCCACCCGCTGGAGCGCACCCGGGAGTACGTCGACATCGTGCGGCGCGCCCTGGACGGCGAACCGGTGACCCACAGGGGCGACCACTTCGACATCGGTGGGCCCGCCCCCCTGCACCTGCTGACCGAGCGGCGCTCCGGCCGGCTGCCGGTGTTACTGGCGGCGGTGGGCCCCCTCAACCTGCGGCTGGCGGGTGAGATAGCGGACGGCTGGCTCGGCGTCTTCACCTCACCGGAGACCGTTACGGAAGCCGTCGCACAGATCCGAAAGGGACGGGGCACCGACGACCTGGGCGATTTCGAAGTGCTGCCCAGCCTGCCCACCGCCGTTGCGGACACCCCGCTGGAGGCCGCTGACCTGCTGCGCGGCCAGTACGTCTACCTGATGGGCATCGGCGACCCCGACCGCAACTTCTACTGCTCGATGGCCCGTTCGATGGGGTACGAAGCCGAGCTGGCCACCTTCCTCGACCGGTTCGGCGCCGGCGACCGCCCGGGCGCGGGGGCCGCGCTCCCGCTGGGCTTCATCGACCGTACGGCGCTGATCGGACCTGTCGACCGGATCGCGGACCGGATGCGCGCCTACGCGGACGCGGGCGTGACCACCCTCGGGGTCATGGTGTCGGCCGCCGCCACCGGCCTGGAGGGGCGGCTGGCCATCGTCGACGCGGCGGCCCGTGCCCTGGAGCGCTCCGGCACCGCCGACTGAGCCGCCCCTGTCCTGCTCCTGCCCCGGCGTGGTCCCGTGCGTGCCCCTGCGCGGCCCGCGCGGCCGGTCCGCCCGCCCGCCCCGTGACCGCCGACATCCCGATCCCCCTCCTCCCTCCTACTGCCTCCCGTCCCTGTAAGGCTCACCGCCCGGAGAAATACCATGACGGTCCTGTTCCACGACGACTTCACCGAAGGGCTGCGGGTGCGCCACCCGGAAGCCCGGCCCGACGCCCCCTGGTCGCTGCGGCGCACCGGCGCCCTCCCCGGCGGTGACGGCACCGCACGCGCCACCGCCGCCGGTCTTGTGGTGGAGCCCACCGGCGCGGATTCACGCACCGGGCGTCCCGCCTTCCTCGTACCGCCCGACGGCGAGCCGTCCGACCATCTGCGATGGGCGGCCTTCGGCCCGGCCTGTCCGACCGGCGGCTCCACGCTGGTCGTCGCAGCGACCCTCTCGGCCGAGCTGTCGGGGACCGTGGCCGACGAGGTGGGTGAGGGCGCGGGCGCCCTCGTCGTACTCGACCGCGAAACCGGACTGATCATGGACTTCGCACTGACGGGCGGCCGGGTGTGGGCCCTTTACGGCCGGGTCCCCGGCCCCGACGGGGCGCGCGGTGGGTTCTCGTACAGCGTGCCGCTCGCCTCGCGCGTACCCTCCGACACGCACCACTGCGCGCTCGTCGTGGACGCGGCGGAAGGAGTCGCGCGCTGGCTGCTCGACGGGGCCGAGGTCTTCACCGTGGAGCGGCTCGGGAAGGGGCTGCCCGAGCCACTCCGGGCGGACGCGTGGACGCCGGGACCGCTGGGCACCGTGCGGCCGACGGCGATCGCACCCGGCCTCGTGTTGCTCGCCGACGCGCCGCACGGCCAGGGCGTACGCCTCACCGTCGGCGCCCTGTCCGTGAGCACGCCGTTCGGCGGCGCACCGCACACGACGGCGCCGACCGCTGTCACCCGGCCGTCCGCTGCCGCCCTGTCCGTCACCGAGAAGGCGGCAGGCTGATGCGGATCGACGACGCGGCCGGCTTCCACACCTGGTTCGCCGAACGCGGCGCGGCCCACCGCTACCGGGTGACCCAGGCCCCGCTGCACGCCTTGGAGGGCTGGTACACCGACCCGGCGACCGGAGACGTCCGCCACCGCAGCGGCCGGTTCTTCTCCATCGAGGGACTGCGGTTCCAGCGGCAGGCCCCGGACGGCCCCGCCTGGTCCCAGCCCTTGATCCGACAGCCGGAGATCGGCATTCTCGGCATACTGGTCAAGCGTTTCGACGGCGTACCGCACCTGCTGATGCAGGCCAAGATGGAGCCGGGGAACATCAACAGCCTTCAGCTCTCGCCGACCGTGCAGGCCACGTTCAGCAACTACACACGGGTGCACCAGGGCACCGCGGTGCGCTACCTCGATCATTTCCTCACGCCGGGCGCCGGGGACCACGTGCACTACGACGCGCTCCAGAGCGAGCAGGGCTCGTGGTTCCTGGGCAAGCGCAACCGCAACATCGTCGTCGAGACCACCGGGGACATCCCGGTCCACGAGGACTTCTGCTGGGTGCCGCGGCCGGTCATGGCCGACCTGCTGCGCGTCGACAACCTCGTCAACATGGACTCCCGCACGGTACTCGCCGGGCTGCCGGACGAGCCGGCGGCGCCGGAGCGGGCACCGCACAAGCCGCTGCACGACACCGCGGCGCTGATGCACTGGTTCACCGGAGCCAAGGTGCGCCAACACGTCGAGCGCGCCAGCATTCCGCTGAGCCAGGTCTCCGGCTGGCACAGGGACGACGAGCGCGGCGAGATCGCCCACGAGACGGGCCGGTACTTCCGGATCATCGGCGTCGACGTCGAGGCCGACAGCCGCGAGGTGGCTTCCTGGTCCCAGCCGATGCTGGCGCCGGTCGGCCGCGGTGTCGTCGCCTTCGTCAGCAAGGAGATCCACGGGGAGCGCCATCTGCTGGTGCGGGCATGCGCCGAGGCGGGCACCTTCGACATCGCCGAGCTGGGCCCCACCGTGCAGTGCAACCCGGGCAACCTGACCGCCGACGCACCGCGCCCGCCCTATCTGGACGCAGTGCTGGCCGCGCGGCCCGAGCAGGTGCTGTTCGACACCGTTCACTCGGAGGAGGGCGGCCGCTTCTACCACGCGGAGAACCGTTACCTCGTGCTCGATGGCACGGACATCGATGTGGACGCCGATGTCCCCGAGGACTACACCTGGGTGACCGTGCGTCAGCTCACGCGCGCGGGCCGGGTGGGCAACCTCGTCGATGTCGAGGCACGCACCCTGCTGGCGTGCGTACGCACCCTGCCCGGCCATGGAACCGACCGGTGAACACGGTGCGGATCGGCGTCATGGGCTGTGCCGACATCGCCCTGCGCCGCATGCTGCCGGCCTTCGCCGCTTCGCCGCATACCGAGGTGACGGCGATCGCCAGCCGCGGCGCAGACAAGGCGCGTGCCGCCGCCGAGGCCTACGGCTGCGCGGCCGTCGAGGGTTACGAAGCGCTGCTGGAGCGCCCCGATGTGGACGCCGTGTACGTACCGTTGCCGGCCGCCCTGCACGCCCGGTGGACCGAACGCGCCCTGCGCGCGGGCAAACACGTCCTCGCCGAGAAGCCGCTCACCACACGGGCCGCCGACACCGCCCGGCTGCTGGGCCTGGCCCGCGAGCTCGGCCTCGCACTCGCGGAGAACCATCTGTTCGTCCACCATCACACCTACGCGACCGTAAAGGATCTGGTGACATCGGGCGTGATCGGGGAAGTCCGGTCGCTGTACGCCTCGTTCACCATTCCGCCGCGCCCCGCGTCCGACATCCGCTACCGCGCCGATCTGGGCGGCGGCGCCCTCCTCGACATCGGCGTCTACCCGATTCGCCTCGCCTCCCTCCTCCTCGGACCGGAGTTGAAGGTGCGCGGCGCCGTCCTGCGCCACGACTCCGCGCGCGGGGTCGACCTCGGCGGCAGCGCCCACCTCGACGCCCCGTCCACCGGAGCCGGCGCCCATCTGGTGTTCGGCATGGAACACCACTACACGGCGGGCTGGCGGCTGCTCGGCAGCGAAGGCAGTCTCGCCCTCGACCGCGCCTACTCACCGGCGGCAGGCCACCGTCCGGTGCTGCGGATCGAGCACGCCGACGGCGCCGAGGATCGCGTCCTGCCCGCCCACGACCAGGCGGCCGCGCGCGTCGCCGCCTTCGCCCGTGCCGTACGTGGGGGCGAAGGCGACGAGGCGCCGGTGCTCCGCCAGGCCGAGTTGGTCGACGCTGTCCACCGGGCGGCCCACGTCACGACGGTCTGACGCCCACCCGTCGAAGCCGCTGCCGCCGAGGACAAGCACGTGCGGCACGAGAGCGTCGCGGGACATGCCACGGAGGCGTTACGAAACGTGCCCGAGTCCCCCTGAATCGCTGCCGCCGGAGCCCGGCGGTCTTCCATGGCGGCCCCTGTAGTCCCGCTCGAGCGGCCCACGTGAGGCTGGCTCCGAGCACCAGCCGCAGCCACTGTCACGAGGAGCTGACCAGGATGCCGACACAGCACCCGTCCCGCACAGAAACCGCCGCCGTAGTGGTCGCGGCCACGGAGGTCGCGAAGATCGCGGCGGAGCGGACACAGGCCGCCGAGCGCGACCGCCGACTTGCGCCGGAGGTGGTGCGGTCCATGCTGGACGCGGGATTCGCTCGCCACTTCGTGCCCCGAAGGCACGGCGGCGACGCCGGAACCTTCGAGGAGATCGTGCGGGCGGTGTCCGTGGTCGGCGAGGGCTGCACCTCGGCTGCCTGGGCCGCGTCCCTGACCGCCTCCCTCGGCCGGATGGCGGCCTACCTCCCCGAGACCGGACAGAAGCGCCTCTGGGCGGACGACCCCGACACCCTGATCGTGGGCGCGCTCATGCCGCTCGGCCGGGCCCGCAGGGAGGAGGGCGGCTGGCGGATCAGCGGCACCTGGCCCTACGTCAGCGTCGTGGACCACTCGTGCTGGGCACTGGTGTGCGCGATGACCACCGAGAGGAAGCCGGTCGCCCGATTCTTCGCGGTGCCGCGCGCTGACTACCGTACGGAAGCCACCTGGTCGTCGGTCGGCATGCGCGGCACCGGCAGCAACACGCTCTCGACCGACGGGACGTTCGTACCGGACGAGCTGACCTTCACCCGCGATGCCATCGTCGTCGGAGTCGCCGACGGCGCGGAGGCGCCCTGCCACCGGGTGCCCCTCAAAGCAGTCAACGGGCTATGTTTCGCGGCCCCCGTGCTGGGCGCCGCACGCGGGGCGCTGACCGCCTGGCGCGAGGAGAGCGCACCCCGCTACACATCGGCCTCCAGCGGCCTGACGACCGCCGCGGCCGTCGTCCTCGCCCGCGCCGCCGGCGAGGCCGACACGGCGGCGCTGCTCCTGGAGTCGGCTGCCCGTACCGCCGACAGCGGTCTGGTCACGGAGCTCGATGTGGCCCGCAACAGCCGGGACTGCGCACTCGCCGCCGAGCTCTCCACGGCCGCCGTGGACCGGCTGTTCGCGTCCGCGGGCACCCGCGCCCACCAGGAGACCGCACCGCTCCAGCGCCACTGGCGGGACGCGCACACCGCGGCAGGCCATGTCGTCCTGGGCTTCGAAGGGGCCGCCGAGTCGTACGCCCGCGAGCTGCACCCCACGGCCCCGCCGCGCGACACGGAGTGAGACACGGCGGACCGGGGCACAGGGAGCGGGGCCCCTCGCTCCCTGTGCCCCGGTCCGCCATACGCCATAAGCCCCGGTCCGCCGCACTCCGTACACCTCAGTCCGTGGCGCCGCCCTGGCAGGACGGGCTCGTGCCCCCACACGGGTCGGCCACCGGAGCGGTCCGCACCCCGGTCTGCACCCCGCCCCCCAGCCTGCGCGGCCCGGGGCCCTCCTCACCGAGCTCGTCGTACGGGTTGGTCAGCGGGCAGGCGCTCACTGACAGGCAGCCGCAGCCGATACAGTCCTCCAAGCCGTCGCGGAGCGCGTGCAACTCGTCGATCCGCTCGGTGAGGGCCGCGCGCCAGCGCCGCGACAGGCGGGCCCAGTCGGCCCGGTCAGGGGTACGCCCCCCGGGCAGCTCGGCCAGCGCGTCGCCGATCGTACTCAGTGGAATGCCCACGCGCTGCGCCACTCGGATCACTGAGATCCGGCGCAGCGCGTCCCGGGTGTAACGGCGCTGGTTGCCTGAGGTACGGCGGCTTGTGAGAAGCCCCTTGGACTCGTAGAAGTGCAGCGTCGTGATGGCGACGCCGCTGCGCGCCGACAGCTGTCCGACGGTGAGCTCGGTGACGTTGTACGCGGGACGGGCCACAGTCATGTCAGCCGGCCTCCACCAGAGCCGAGTGGATCTCCTCGACCGAGGGGACGCCGACGGCGATCCGCGTGCCGTCCACGAAGATGGTCGGCACACTGGTGACCCCGCGCCGGACAGCGGCAGCCTCGTCCTCACGAACGTCCTGGGCGTAGGCATCTCCCGCCAGCACCGCCTCGACAGCGCCGGCTTCGAGCCCCGCGCCGGTCGCGGTGCGCGACAGGACGCCATGGTCGGCCACGTTCTGGTTTTCCGTCAGGTACGCCTTGAACAGTTCGCTCTTCAGCCGGTGCGCGAGGCCGCTCCCCGCGGCGAGGTGCACCAGGCGCTGCGCGTCGAAGGAGCTCACGGGGCGTACGTCGGTCAGCCGGATGTCCAGGCCCTCGGCCTCACCGAGGACACGGATCTTCTCGAACAGAGCGACCGTATCCCCCGGCGCGAGTCCGAGGTTCCTCCGCATCATCTCACCGAGCGAGGCACCGGGTGTCCTGGGCTGTTCCGGACGGAGCTCGAAGCTGCGCCACACCACCTCGACATCGTCGCGGCCGTCGAACCGCTCGATCGCCCTGTCGAGGCGCGCCTTGCCGATGTAACACCACGGGCACATGATGTCGGACCAGATCTCGATCTTCACTGCTGTTGTCTCCCCACTCCGCGTCTGTCTCCCCACTTCCGCGTCGTCCTCCTCCAGCCTGCAACCTCAACCGCACTGGAGGTCAAGCGCGACCGCGCCGGCCGTCCCGCGGAGGGGCCGGCCGGCGCGGCATGTGTGCGTCGTGGCGACGTCCTCACCCGCGACAGCGAGCGGGTGAGGCGGTTAATTGACTATCGTCCTGGTCAGCGCGATCGGCTGGTCGGGCCAGCAGGCGAGCTGGGCCTCACCGTCCCAGTTCGACGAGATGAAACTCCAGCTGAAGCCCGGGTCGTCGTGCGAGGTGCCGCCGAAGGCCGTCTCCAGGCTGCCGCGTCTGACGGGGGCCTTCAGCCTGACGGTGACCTTCGGCAGATCGAAGGCGGTGTCCGCCGCGTAGGGGCCGGCGGCGCGCAGCACGGCCTTGGTGCCGTCCACTTCCAGCCGCAACGTGCCCGCGGCGCCACCGTCGGCGATCCCGTAGGAAAGGACCTTCGCGCCCGGCCGGCACATTGAACCGCAGGGCGACGTTCTTGACCTCCTGGTCGTAGGCCGGGGTTGGGGGTGATCGCGGCCGGATCGAGCGTGACGTCGAAGGTCGCGCCCGGCCCGACGGTGGCCGCGGCGACGGCGTCGACGTGCCCGCTGTACGCGAGGCCGGTCGTGGTGCCGACGCGGCAGCGAAATAGGTCTTCACCGGTGCGGCCTGGGCGCTGGGAACGGTGGCCACCAGGCCCGTGAGGGCCAGCGGGACGGCGATGGCCGCGGTGCGGGCACGGCTTCGCGGTGTGGACATGTGAGTTCCGTTCTCGTCGGCGGAATTCCGTCCCCTTGCCGTCGGAGGTGAGGCTGGTGGAGCCCGGGACGTGCGGTGGGCACACCTCCAGGCCGGCCCGGCGTCAGGAGGCCCGGTCGCGCCAGAAGTCGGGGTGGTCGCGGTACCAGTCCACGACCGCACCCAGTCCGCTCTCGATCGACCAGCGGGGCGCGTAGCCCAGCTCTTCACGGATCTTTGAGTCGTCGATCGCGTAGCGGAAGTCGTGTCCGAGGCGGTCCTCGACGTGGCGCACCCTCTCCCACCCCGTATGCAGGAGTTCGAGCAGCCGCCCGGTCATCTCGCGATTGCTCATACCGCTGCCGCCGCCGATGTTGTAGATCTCGCCCGCGCGCCCCTTGGTCAGCACCAGGTGCAGGGCCCGGCAGTGGTCGTCCACGTGCAGCCACTCGCGCACGTTGTGTCCTTCGCCGTACAAGGGGACCTGGTGCCCCGTCAGCAGCCGGGTGATGAAGCGGGGGAGGAGCTTCTCGGGGTGCTGGTGCGGGCCGTAGTTGTTGGAGCAGCGAGTGATGCGGACATCGAGCCCGTGCGTGCGGTGGTAGGCGCGGGCGACCAGGTCGCTTGCCGCCTTGGACGCGGCGTAGGGGGAGTTGGGCAGCAGCGGGCTGTCCTCGGTCCAGGTACCGCTCTCCACCGATCCGTACACCTCGTCCGTGGAGACGTGCAGCACCCGGTCCACCCCGGCACGCAGGGCCGCGTCGAGTACCTGCTGGGTGCCCATGACGTTGGTACGCATGAACTCGCCCGGGTCGGTGAGTGAGCGGTCCACGTGGGACTCGGCCGCGAAGTGCACCACGGCCTCGTGGCCAGGGAGCAGCCGGTCGAGGAGGTCTCGGTCGCAGATGTCACCCTGCACGAAGTCGAGCTGTTCGTGCACGGCCGGCAGGTTGTCACGCCGGCCCGCGTAGGTAAGCCGGTCGACGACCGTGACGCGGATGTCGTCGGATTCCGGGTACCTGCCCGCGAGGACCTCACGGACGTAGTGGGAGCCGATGAAACCGGCGGCGCCGGTGACCAGGATCCTCATGCCGTCACCTCCGCCCGGGTGTGGTCGCCGATGATGAGCCGGAGGCCGGCCGAACCTCCGGCGCGTACGGTGGACGAGCGTCCGACGAGTGAGCCGTACAGGCCCCGCACGCCCCGGATCGACGCCCCGTCGAGGAGGATGGAGTGACGGATCCCGGCGTCCTCCAGTACGCAGTCGCGGCCGAGGGCGGTACCGGGGCCGAGCTCGCTGTCTTGTACGACGCTGCCCGCGCCGATGACCAGCGGCCCGACGAGACGCGAGCGCCGCACGACGGCCCCGGCCTCGACCACCACCGGCCCCTCGACGGTGCTGGCCGCGTCGATCTCACCGCGTATTCCGTGGCTGAGCCTGTCGAGCAGCACCCGGTTGCAGTCCAGCAGATCTTCGGGGCTGCCGGTGTCCTTCCAGTAGCCGGCGTACTCATGGCCGACGACGCGGTCGCCGCGTTCCACCAGGTACTGGACGGCGTCGGTGATCTCCAGTTCGCCGCGGGCACTGGGGCCGATGGCCCGGACCGCGTCGTGCACTGCGGCGGTGAAGAAGTACACCCCGATCACCGCCAGGTCGCTGCTCGGCCGCTGCGGCTTCTCGGCCAGAGCGAGGACGCGGCCTTCTGCGTCCACCTCCGCGACGCCGTAGGCGCTCGGGTCCGCCACCTTGGTGAGCAGCAGCTGGGCGGCGGGCCGATCCGCGGCGAACGATCGGGCGGACTCCGCGATCCCCTCCGCGAGGACGTTGTCGCCCAGGTACATCACGAAGTCGTCGTCGCCGAGGAAATCCTCCGCGATGGAGACACAGTGGGCGAGGCCGAGCGGCGCCTCCTGCTGGATATAGCTGACGTTCAGGCCGTACGCGGAGCCGTCCCCGACAACCGCGCGGATTTCCTGCGCGCGGTCGCCGACAACGATGGCCACGTCCTTGACACCGATCACTCGGATGTTTTCCAGACAGTGCACCAATATCGGCTTGTTGGCGACGGGTACCAATTGTTTGGGCATGGAATAGGTGAAGGGACGCAGCCTGGTCCCCACTCCTCCGGACAGAATCAGCGCCTTCATGGCAATCCTTCACTTGCGCCTTCGTCCCGGGCGTTGGTCACAGGACATTCTGGGAAGCCGGCCTAGAGGGCCGGTCCAATCCAGGTGGACCCGCGGAAACGTGGTGACGAGCAGGGGCGGGCGGAGGGGGAAGCCCCGGTCGGCCGGCAGCAGCATGCCCTCGGTCCGTTTGCCCAGCAGCCGCTCGAACAGGGTGCGTTCGCCGACCTCGATGCAGCCGAAGGCGGCCCGATCAGGGCCATGCCGCCGCGCACCGCGGGGGCGACCAGGCGGGCCTGCGACAACACCCCGCCGGCTGGGGTATCGAAGGCCGCGGCGTCGTCCGTGCCGGCGGGCACGTCGAACACCGTGCCGTCCACGACGACTTGCGCAGGGCACGCCAGAACACCTCATCATGACCGGCTGGAACCGTCGGCTTCGCGGTGGCCTCGAACAGTGCACGCGTCCGCGCGCTGCCCAGTCGCTCCGAGCCGGGAGATCGCCCCATCCGCCCCCTGCTCGAATCACGTATTCCTCAGCGGAGTCCTGAAGCCCGATACACTGCGAATGAATCCCGGCAGCGGCCGGCTGGCCTTCTTCTCGAAGGTGGCCAGTTTCTTCCGGTGCCGCCGGGAATTGGTGCCCTGATTCTTGCAGCGGATACGACGAAGACACTCGCGTCCTTACAGGTCAGCGGCATCTCTCTGCCATCGGGGTGTCAAGTCGCCCAATTCCGCTGAATATCCAGGTCTAGGTCTCCGGGCCGCCGCAGAGCATTTCCTGGTGCAGTCGCTGCAGACGGCGGGAAGGCTCCACTCCGAGCTCTTCCACGAGCGTTCTTCGCAGGAGCTGGTAGGTCTCGAAAGCCCGCCAGGCGCCGCCCGACCAGTACAGCGCCCTCATAAGCTGTCCTGCCAGGTTCTCGTTCATAGGGTGCCTGGCGACCAGCATGCGCAACTCCGCCAGGAGCGACGCGTGCCGTCCGAGCTGTAGATCTGCCTCGATGCGCTGCTCCAGCACGCGGGTGCGCTGTTCCTCCAGTCCGAGCACTTCCACGCTCAGGACCCGCCCGACCGGTACGTCCACCAGTGCCGGACCGTGCCACAACGCCAGTGCCCGGCCCAATACCGCGGACGCGGTGCGGGCATCACCTGTCTCCAGTGCGTGAGAGCCCCGCGAAGCCAGCGACTGGAACTCGCTCACGTCACTGTTCCGCGGGCAGGCGGCCAGGCGGTAGCCGCCCAGACACGTGGCGAGGATCTCCTTGGCCTCACCACCTTGCTCCGGGCCCACGCCCTCCTGCGTCTCACGCAGCGCCGTGCGTATCATGCGGCGTAAATGAAGGATGTAGGTCTGCAACGTGGTGGCCGAGCTCTTCGGTATCGCGTCACCCCACACCTCATCCATGAGCGTGGGAACAGTGACCACGCTTTCCGCTCTGATGGCCAGCAGTGCGAGCAGTTGCCGCGGCTTTGCCGCACTAGGGACGATCGATTGCCCGTTCATGTGCACAGTGAGTGGCCCAAGGATCCTTATATTCATGGGAACGTCTAAATCCATAAAATCCCCCAAGCAATTCAGTAAAAAAAGCTGAATGCCGTACTCATCACGACATGCCTCCACCAGGAACCGTCCGGCGCGCCTCCCGACCAGAGTCAGCGGTCAGGCGTGCCGAACACATGGCGCTTCTGGCGCCGTGTTGTCGCAGAATGCCATCCCGGTTCGAGGCCGCGAGTCGTAGCCGTGGCTTCGGCCGTTGTCGCACACTCGCACCTGGCCCGATCTCGCCTCGAGGTAGGGCCCGCCAAAACCAGCGCGGGCCCTACCAGCGGTGTCAAACGGGCTGTTCCGTTGTCAGGCGACGGTGGTCACGGTGATCGGCCGCGCCGGGTTCGGGTAGCAGCGCAGTTTGCTCGGGTTCGGTACGTGCGGGGCTTCCTCGGCCGAGGGCACGAAATCCCAGCCGAATCCGTAGTCGTCGTACCCGGTGCCGCCCGGAGAAGTCGTCACCACGCCCGCGTCGGCCGCGTTGAGGGTCAGTCCGACCGTGGGGAGTTGGAACGGGGCTTTGGCCGGGAAGGGACCGGCCGCCTCCAGGACAAGATCGTCACCGTAGACGTGGGACGTCACGGCGGTGTCGCCGCCGGTGAGGTGGTAGGAGACCAGGCGGGCGTTGCTCGGCAGCCGCAGTTTCAGGGTGAGGTCGTAGGAGTAGTCGTTGTGCACCGGGTTGGGCGTGATCGCGTCAGGCGTGACCTTCACCGTGAAGTTCCGGTTCTTCTTCACCTGCGCCGGCGCCGAGGACGTGAATCCCAGTGAATAGGGCAGCCCGGGTGTCGCGTTGATCTGGCAGACGTATGGGTTGGCCGCGGTCGTGTCCGCCGCGGCTGAGCCCCCGGTGGTTATCAGCGCCGTGGCCGTTACCGCGACCGCCGCGACGACCGCCCTTCGCGCATGACTCGCTGTGATCATGATCGTTTCCCGTCCTCATCTGGCTCGGTCTGGGCCGACTCGGTTCCCGGAATGCCAGTACTTGAGAACTGACATCCCTTGAGTCGCACGAGCTACAAAATGGTCGGTCGGGATGGAACGGGGCTTGAGCTTCACTCGAGGAAGGGCCGTTTTCCCAGGGCAGACGCCCTGCATTCACGGTGCCTTCGGCCTGGCGGTGCGGGAACGATCTTCAGCGAGGGTGCGCCCGGGCAATGCCCCGCCATCGCGTCGGCAGCCGTGGGGCTGACGCCGGCAGCGGTTGAGCCGCTGCGGCGCACCCGTGCCCGTACCTGCGGCCACAGCCGGTGCCGGGGGCTTGGAAGGAAAGCCCCCGGCACCGGCTGTGAGGTCGTGTCAGGGTACGAGCAGCGTCTTACCGAGCGTCGCTCGCCCCTCGATCGCCGCGTGTGCCCGCCTTGCCTCATCGAGCGCGAACCGCTGCCCGATGACCGGCCGCAGGTTTCCGGCCGCGGCCTCCTCCAAAGCGCTCGTGGTGAGCGCCCGCGCCTGGTCCGGTGTGACAGGTACGCCGCGGCGTACCGTCACGCCGCGGGCGACCACCTCGGCCTCGTCGATCTCCGGGAAGGCTCCGGCGGCCATACCGAAACTGAACATGCGACCGCCGGGAGCCAGCAGTTCAAAAGCCGCGCGGCCGATGTCCCCGCCAACGCCGTCGAAGACGACGTCGATCTCACCGACCGTCTCCCGCACCTGCGTGGCCCAGTCCGGCTTCGTGTAGTCGAACGCGAACTGGGCGCCGAGTTCGCGGGCTTGGTCCAGTTTGTGGGGCGCGCCTGCGGTCGCCACGGCTGTGGCTTCAGCCAGGGTCACCAGCTGGACGAGCAACGATCCCACTCCGCCCGCAGCGGCCTCGATCAGCACCCGCTCGCCGGCGCGTGGCGCGGCCGAGCGGTACAGGGCTGTCGCTGTCCGTCCGTCGGCGAGCAGTGCCACCGCCGTGTCCAGGGGCAGACCGTCGGGGACCTCGATGACGCCGGCCGCCGGGACGGACACCTGCTCGGCGTAGCCGCCGGATCCTCCGGTACCGGTCACCACCCGCTTGCCCACCAGTCCGGGGTCGACGCCGGGTCCGACGGATCGGACGGTGCCCCCCACTCCGTTTCCGGGGATGGTCGGCAGATCGGCGGCCGCGCCCGGAATCCGTAAGGACCCGGACCGGATCTGGGTCTCGACGAAGGTGATGTTGGCGAAGGCTACTTCGACGACCACCTGTCCCTCGCCGGCGACGGGGTCCGGCGCCTCCCCGGCCACCAGCACCTCGGGGGGACCGTATTCTTTCATCCACACAGCATGCATGCGCGTAAGCGTGCAACCTCAAGTGCACTGCATGTCAAGGCGTGGATCAGCGCGCCGCCCCGGTCCGGACATCCGCGCGGACAGCTCGTGAGCGCCGGCCGGTGCACCCGTCGCGCGTTCGGCGTGTCGGATTCACCCGCCGATACGTGCGCGGACCATCTCGGCGATGGCCATCGTGACGTCGTGCGGCGTCGGCAGGCCCGCGATCTCCCTGCTCAGCTCCGTGGTCCTCGCCTTGTACGCCGGGTCCTCGAGCAGCTCCCGGCATGCCTTGGCGACGTTCTCGGGTGAGTCGTCCTGTCCGGCGGTCAGCATGATCGCGGCGCCGTACTCCGCCAGCCTGGCCGACATTCCGACCTGCTTGGGCATGGCCGGGATCACCAGTTGCGGGACGCCGCAGACGATGGCGTGCAGCATCGTGTTGCCGCCTGCCCTGTGCACCAGCAGGTCGCAGGTGCGCAGTACGACGTCGAGCGGCAGCCAGCCCGCGCGTACGTTGTCCGGCAGGTCGCCCAGCGCGTCCGCCATCTCCTGCGGCGCCGCGATGAGCAGCTCGACGTCGAGCCCGGCGACCTTCTCGACCAGGGCGGAGAGTGCGTCGGCCTCGTAGTCGGCGCTGACCCGGCTACCGGCCGAGACCAGCACGCGCGGCCGGTCGCCCTTGGTGTACATCCAGGGTTCCAATGCCCGCTGGGTGTTGAAGGGCACGTACTGCATGAACTGGACGGGACCCGCGTCGGGCCGCCGTGCGCCCGGCGGGCAGATCTCGACGTACATGTCCGGGTCGGGGATGGAAGCCAGTCCCAGCTGCTCCAGCTCCGGGGCCAGCTCGGCGGCCGCGGACAGGTCGATGATGGAGGGCTCACCCATGTTGAGCGCGTGACGCACCCAGGGGAGGCTGAATCGGTGGGCCATCAGCGGCGCGGCGTACGAGAGGGCTCCGGCGACCAGGACGTCGGGTTGCCAGCGTTCGATCAGGAGGGCCAGGCCTTCCATGCTGCCGAGGGCGAGGCGGGCCATGCCCCGGCCGTTGAAGAGGTTCCGCTCGTGCGGGTCCTTGGGGATCTCCATCGGATTGCCGTGCCGGTCGCGCTGCATGAAGTCGTACATGGTGCGGGAGGTGATCGCCGCCCCGGGCAGCCCCGTCGCCGCGACCAGTGGCATGACGTTCTCCGTCGCCCCGACGATCACTTCGTGACCGGCGTTGCGCGCCGCCAGCGCCAGCGGGGTGATGGGGAAGACCGCCCCCGCGCTTCCTCCGGAAACAAAAAGGAATCTCATGCCCGCAGACGCTAGGGAGCGGGTGTCGAGCCTCCCTGGAGTGGTGCTGGAAGCAACCGCGGTACGGGAGCCGCCGGTCCGAGCCGGCCGCCGGGGCAGGCCTGCGCGGGACATCTCTTGACCTCCAGCGCACTAGAGGTTTCATTCTGGTCCGGACGCAGCGGCCCGACTCTCCGCGCGGCCCCGGCCCGCGCGTGCGCGGTCCGCGCCTGTGCGCGATCCCTACCCGTACACGGTCCGAACCTGTAAGCGCATCGGTCCCGCCCCAGCTCCGCGATCCGCCCCCAGCTCCGCGATCCGAAGGAAGAAAGCCCGATGACAGACACAGCGAAGCCAGGTGCACCCACACCTGATTCCGGTGCCGGCACGGTGGACAGACGCAGGATGCGGCTGATCATGCTGGGGCTGCTGCTCGGCCTGTTCATGTCCGCTCTCGACCAGACGATCATCTCCGCCGCGCTGCGCACCATCGCCGACGATCTCAACGGCCTCTCGGAGCAGGCCTGGGCGAACACCTCGTACATGATCACCTCGGTGATCACGACGGCGCTGTACGGCAAACTCTCCGACATATACGGCCGCCGCCCGGTCTACTGCACCGCCGTCGGCGTCTTCGTCCTGGGTTCCGTGCTGTGCGCCCTCGCCCCGTCCATGACCCTGCTCGCGGTCTTCCGCGGCATCCAGGGCGTCGGCGCGGGCGGCCTGATGAGTCTCGCCTTCGCGATCCTCACCGACCTGGTGCCGCCCGCCGAACGCAGCCGCTACCAGGCCTGGTTCGGCGCCGTCTTCGGTATCGCTGCGGTCGTCGGCCCCGTCGCGGGCGGGTTCTTCGCCGGGCTCGACAGCTTCCTGGGTGTGACGGGCTGGCGCTGGGCCTTCTACATCAACGTGCCGATCGGCTTGGCGGCCGCGCTGCTCATCGCCGTACTGGTGCGCATCCAGCCCAACCGCACGCCGCACAAGTTCGACGTCGCAGGGCTGCTGGCGCTGGTCACCTGTCTGCTGCCGCTGCTCTTCGCGGTCGAACAGGGCCCCAAGTGGGGCTGGACCGCCGGAGGGACGCTCGCTCTGTTCGGTCTGGGAGCCGTCGGTCTTGTGCTTTTCCTGCTGGCGCAGAAGAGGGCGGGCGGAGCGGCCCTGCTGCCCACGCCGATGTTCCGCAGCCCGGTCTTCTCCGTCTACAACGGCGTGAACATCCTCGTCGGGGCGGCCGTGTTCGGCGCGCTGTCCGTCCTGCCGCTGTACCTCCAGATGGTCAAGGGCCTGTCGCCCACGTGGGCAGGCCTGATGATGCTGCCCCAGACGCTCGGCATCGTCATCGCGGGGCGTATCGCCGGCCCGTACGTCACCAAAACGGGCCGTTACAAGGTGGTTCTGCTCTCCGGCCTCGTGCTGATGGTCGTCGCGACCTTCTGGTTCTCCACACTCACCGCGGAGACCGCGCTGTGGCAGACGGCCATCGCCGCCGGGGTGATGGGCTTCGGCGTCGGCCTGTGCTGGCAGGTCATGCTGATCGCGATCCAGACGGGGGTCGAACCGCAGTACATGGGTGCGGGCATGGGCTCGTTCACCTTCTTCCGACAGATCGGCGGTACCGCGGGCATCGCCGTCTTCCTGTCGATGTTCTTCGGCGCGGTCAGCGAGAGGGTGACCGCCGCCTACCGTGACGCGCCCTCCGACCCCGCCTACGAGGCTGCGGTCCACGATCCGTCCGTGACCGGGCAGGCCGCCAACAAGGTGCTGCTCGGCGCCAGGGACGGCGACGTACCGCTGGACAACAGCTCCTTCCTCGACCACGCCGACGCGAGGCTGGCCAAGCCGTTCCTCCACGGCATGGCCGAGGCGATGCAGACGGTGTTCGTGGTCAGTGGCGTCATGCTGGTGATCGCCCTGGTCCTGGCGGCCATTCCGAAGGAGAAGCGCCGGGAGCCCGCCGCGGCCCCCGGCGACGCCAAGGGGGCGGGGAAGCAGTCCGCGGCCAAAGGCTGAGGGGTCGTAGAACCCGGACAGGATGACGCGGTCAACCACGGCCGGCTGGAGCCGCGCCGCCTGCGCACGCAGACCTGGCAGTTGGTGCCCTTGCCGGCGGTGCCGGTGTACCGCCGCGACAAACAGGCCGAGGCCGTCCCGTCCTTGAGGAACCAGGTGTCGTAGAAGACCAGGGCCTCCGGCCCGGTCGCTTCCTCCATCCGCCAGGCCGATTTCGCCCGGATGCGGGCCGGGTTCCACGGACTGGTGGTGATGAAATGGACAGCGCCTGCCGGGTCCCGTCCGCACCGAGCCGCGCGGCCATCGGCTCGACCGACGTACGCCTGCCATCGGTCAGCAGCCCCCGCAAGCATGATCGTGGCCGTGTCGACACCCATCCGGAGCCGACGGCCACCTCGCCACGGCGACCGTCCGCCGGCCCGACCCCGGCACCCGCGCACCGCACGAGGAGTCCGGCAGCCTGGAGACCGGCTCCCTCGCCGGTTCCGAGGAGGAGGCGGGCCCCCGCTTCCAGGTCGCGGCCGTCGCCGCGTACTTCGCCGACGCCCTCCGACAGGGAGACGGCCGTTGGTCCTCCCTCCCCGGAGACCAGGCCTCGGCGAACTCCAGGACCGCGCCGCCGGCCTCGCGACGCGGACCGGGGACAAGGACGTACGTCAGCTCGCCGAGGCCATGAGCAGGCACGGCACGACGAGGGACGAGGGCTGGCAGCCCGCCTCCCTGCCGCCGGAACCGTTGAGATCGAGGCCTTACGTCCCGACCGATTGTCCGAAAAGAGTTAATAGCTCGATTAGTTGCACTCTGTTGGGTCTGCGAGCAATGAGGCGGTAAGTGAGGTGTGTGTTATCGTCTGTGACGAGTCAGGCACGGTCCGTAAGGACGGCCGTGTGTATGTGAAGAAAACGGAGACACCATGAACAAGCTCAAGAAGGCCGCCGCCGTAGCGGTCATGGTCGGCGGCATCGGTCTTGTCGGCGGCGGCGTTGCCAGCGCCGGCGGCGGCCACTACGACGACCCGTACGGCGACTTCGCCGTCAACAACCTGCAGGTCGTGGACTGCGACCAGTCGTTCGACGCCGGCACCGCCTTCGCTCCCATCACCGGCGTCACCACCGGTGACCAGGAGACGAACATCGGCAACTTCTGCACGGTGATCGGCTCCATCGAGGACTGACTTTAGGGCGCCCGTCGGGGACGTCGAGTCTCCGGGGGTGGCCAGAAAGCGCCTCCGGCGGGTGCGGACGAGGACATTGAGGTCCTTGTTCGTATGCCTGCCGGGGGCGCTTTTTTGCGTTCGTGGCATCCGGGCTGGTGGTGTTCATGGCGACCGGTCGAGGGGCCGCCAATCCAGTGAATTCACATTTATATGACGTTAGTAATCGCGATGGCATACCTCAATTGGGTGTGTTTGAGATGCGGGATTCCGGGAGTTGCCTGTTATTGTCTGTGACGAGTCGTGCGCGTACCGTAAGGATGGTCGTGTGCGTAGAGAAATCGGAGACACGATGCACAAGCTCAAGAAGGCTGCGGCCGTGGCGGTCATGGTCGGCGGCATTGGCCTCATCGGCAGCGGTGTTGCCAGCGCCAATGGCGACCCGTCCATCGACAACCTGCAGCTCGTCGACTGCGAGCAGAGCTTCGATGGCGGCCTCGCCTTCGCCCCTGTCACTGGCGCCACCGGCGGTGACCAGGAGACGAACATCGGCAACTTCTGCACGGTGATCGGCTCCATCGAGGACTGACTTTAGGGCGCCCGTCGGGGACGTCGAGTCTCCGGGGTGGCCAAGGAAGCGCCTCCGGCGGGTGCGGACGAGGATATTGAGGTCCTTGTTCGCGTGTCTGCCGGGGGTGCTTTTTTGCGTTCGTGGCATCCGGGCTGGTGGTGTTCATGGCGACCGGTCGAGGGGCCGCCAATCCAGTGAATTCACATTTATATGACGTTAGTAATCGCGATGGCATACCTCAATTGGGTGTGTTTGAGATGCGGGATTCCGGGAGTTGCCTGTTATTGTCTGTGACGAGTCGTGCGCGTACCGTAAGGATGGTCGTGTGCGTAGAGAAATCGGAGACACGATGCACAAGCTCAAGAAGGCTGCGGCCGTGGCGGTCATGGTCGGCGGCATTGGCCTCATCGGCAGCGGTGTTGCCAGCGCCAATGGCGACCCGAACATCGACAACCTGCAGCTCGTCGACTGCGAGCAGAGCTTTGACGGCGGCGCCCTCTTCGCCCCCGTCGCCGTTGCGACTACCGGTGACTCGGAGACGAACATCGGCAACTTCTGCACGGTGATCGGGCACATCGACGGCTGATCCCGGGACGCCGGCGCCAGTCGGTACTCCTACGCGAACAAGGGGATGTCGAGGCGGCAAGAGCTCGACATCCCCTTGTCGTGCTGGTCGACCCGGCACGAGGGGTCGAAAGTCAACACACGGAGGTATTACGTGCGCAGGTTCAAGAAGGTCATGATGGTGACCAGTGTTCTCGGTGGCGTCGGCCTGGCGGCCGCCGGCACCGCCCAGGCGGCGGACTGCGGCAACACGCCGCCCCCCGCCCCGGTCGGCAACACCCAGCTCGTGGACTGTGACCAGGCGTTCCAGTCCTCGCTGGTGACCATCAACGCGCCGATCACCGTCGGCGGCGACCTGACCCAGAACATCGGCAACTTCTGCACCGTGGTCGCGCCGCCGCAATGACCGGCTGACCGTCCGGCGGCTGGTTCAGGGAGAGATCACCGGCCTGCGCGCAGAGGTGCCTCAATACAGTCAGCGGCCATCCTTTGGATGGTCGCTGACTCTTTTCACATAAAAGATACGACCGTCGGTAGCAATGAACGCAAATCGTCCTATGGGTCCAAGCGGATGAAAATCCGGCGGCTGCTCGGCCGAATGAGTGGTATCCGCCTGGTGCGGTTTTTCCCGCTGAGGCACCATCGACTTCATCCTTCTGCTGAAGAGGGTGTGAGTTGAATCGCGCCTCGGAGGGGACATGAGCGATACGATCATCATGCCGCACTGTCCGGAATCAGGAAAAGCGTCGTTCCGCACTGAATCCGAGGCGAGGATCTGGCTGGTCAAGCAGCCGCTGCTGGAGAGAATCCCGGACCGCATCTATCTCTGCCCGGAGTGCCGCTACTGGCACTTCACCGGATCTCACCACTGGACCAGCCAGAAAATCAGATGGCAGCGAAACTACGGCAGGCGTGAGGCTGCTTCCCGGCGCAACAGCAGGCGCCGGAGGAAGAACTGACGACTCGCACAGCTGCCCTCTCTCCTCTTCACGCTCCTTCGATCAGAAAGACGACCAGAGTGCGACAGAACCTGAGCAAGGGAATGATCGTGGCCGGTGCCGCGACGAGCATCCTGTCGCTGTGGGGCATCCCGGCGTTCGCGGACTCGCAGGCCGGTGGGATTCCGGGGGACTCCCTCGGTGCCTCGGCCGGGCACAGCGCCCCCGACGTTCCGCTGGCCGATGCCGCCCACGGTTCCGGCCACGGTGACAGTGCCAGCATGGGTAACAACAACTACGTCCGTGGTCAGCAGGGCGCCGGCGGCAAGGCCGATGCCGGCGCTTCCGGCGTGGGGACCGGGGGTGCCGGCGCGCGCGGTTCCGGGCAGGGCGTGGGACAGGGCGACGCCAGCGGTACCGGGCGAGGCACGGGACAGGGTGATACGGGCGGCTCCCGGCCGGGCGTCGTGCACGGTGGTGCGGGCGGCCCCGGGTCGGTCGTCGGGAGTGGCGACGACAGTGGCTACGGCGGGGACGACAGCGGCGACAGCGGCGGCGGCGACAGCGGCGGTGGCGGCGACAGCGGCGGTGGCGGTGGCGGCGACACCGGCGGCGGTGGCGGCGACAGCGGCGACAGCGGTGGCGACACCGGCGGCGGTGGCGGCAACACCGGAGGTGGCGACAACAGCGGCGGCGACGCCGGCGGCTACGGCGACGACGAGACGCCGCCCACGGATCCCCCCACCACCCCGCCGGTGAAGACACCGCCGACCACTCCGCGGGTGACGCCGCGGACCACTCCGCCGGTGAAGACGCCGCCCACCTCGGTGTCACCGGCCTCCCACACCCCGTCCACCATGCCGTGGACGCAACCGCCCGCGGCACCCCCGGGGCAGCTGCCCTCCCTCCCCGACACCGGCACCGGAACCCAGACGATGGCTGCCTCGGGCATGGCCGCCCTCCTGATGACCAGCGGCGTCATCCTGTACCGGCGAAGCCGGAGCGCCTCCCGCCGGTAGTGCTCCCCTGCGGGTGCCGGACCGACCGCGTCCGGCACTCGCAGCGAACCCTCCGTCAGCAGCGTGCCTGCGACGGTGTCTCCGCGGGTCTCCAGCCCACCCGCGGCGGCGGTGTCACGGCGAGCGGGGTACCGCCCAGCCGGTGACGCACCCCTCGGACGAGGGTCGTGGCCGTGAAGGTCGCTCCGTGCACGAAACGCATGGCAGGGCCGAACGCGGAGGCGGTCAGCAGACCGGCGAGGAACAGCCCCGGGTGTGAGGACTCGAAGTTCCGCCCGAGCGCGGCGGAGCCGTCGGCCGCCACCGCCAGGTCGCCCCGCAGTTCGGCGGAGAGCAGGCCCAGTCGGTCCAGGGTCGCTCGGAACCCCGTGGCCGCGATCACGTGCTCGGTCTCCAAGGAGAGCGGCTCCCCGGTCCGGCCCGCCATCTCCAGCCGTACGCCGCCGGGCACCGCACGAGCCGCGGCGACTTCCCGGCCCAGCAGCACCTCCACTGTCCGCTCGACCCGGCCCCGTACCCACCAGGCGCCCGCCGGACCCAGTGCCGTGGACGCGACGCGGGCACGGACCGACTCGGGCAGGCGCCGGAAGAGGTCCGGGCGCTCGGCGTAGAACCAGTTGCGCCACCCGCAGCCCAGACCACTGTGCGGCAGACGGGCGGACTCCCACCAGGGACGCTCCCAGAGGGGCGGTACGTCGTTCCAGCACAGCCGGTCGGCCCGGGCCAGTACCCGTACGCGGGTGCCCTGTTCGGCGAGCAGGGCCGCCGTCTCCAGAGCCGCCTGGCCGCCGCCGATCACCGTGACGTCCCTGCCGCGGAAGCGGTCGAGGTCACTGTGATGGCTGCTGTGCGAGGCGAGTGCGGGTTGCAGGCCACGCAGCGCACTCGGCATCTCCACGAAGGGCATGACACCCACCGCCAGCGCCACCGTCCTGGAGTGCAGTACCTCTCCGTCCTCGGTGACCACCTCGAAACCGGCCGGGTGGGCCGCCACCCGGCTCACCATGCGCTCGTCCACCGGCGGGACGGCGTTGCGCGCGAACCACAGCCCGTATGCGGCGAACGTCGCCACCGGAATCGGCTCGGCGTGACGAGCCGTCATTCCCTGAGTCGCGCAGTACGCGTCGAGTCGCCAACGGCCCTGCGGGTCCGTGAGGTTGGAAGCCCAGGGTTCGGACTTCAGGAACATGCCGGCGGGCATGTGGTCCCGCCAGGAGGCCATGGGCCGGCCGAGGACACGCACGTTCAGTCCCGCGGCTGCGGCATGGGAGGCGATGGACAGGCCGTACGGGCCGGCGCCCACCACCAGCAGGTCGTACATCAGCGGCTGCTCGCTTTCTCGTTGTCGGTCGGAGTCGGTCCGGCGTTCCGGCGAGCCGGGGGCAGTGAAGGGGGCACCGAAGGGGGCGCCACCGCGACCGCGGGCGGCCGCCGACGCAGTCTGCGGAACACATGGCGGGACCACAGGGCCCACATCGCCCGGCCGGGAGCGGGGTCGTCCGCGGCCTGCCAGGCCAGTTCGCGCCCGGCGGGCACCGGTCGTAGCGCGGCGAGGGGCGCGTAGTTCTCCACCACGAACACCCGCCCCTCCCGCGGCGCTCCCGCCGGCAGCGGACGGCGTGTCAGATCGAGGTGCAGGGCACGTACGACGTCCAGACCGGCGGCGTCGGAGAAGAGCCGGAACTGGGCGCCGGGACGCGGGTTGAAGTCCAGCAGGTGGTAGCGGCCCGTCGTGGCGCAGTGCCGGAAGTCCAGGTCGAACACGCCCCGGTAGCCCAGTTCACGGGTGAGCCGCTCGGCCAGCTCCCGCAGCTGCGGGTTGGGCGTCCAGCAGCCGACCGCCGTCAGCCCGGCACCGCGCGGCCAGGCCTGCCGCTTGAGACCCGCTCCGCCCGCGCGGACGACGCCGGAGCGGTCGGCGTACCCGTGGACGAACCAGTCGCGGCCCGGGCCCGGGGGCAGCCACTGCTGCAGCAGCAGCCGGCTGCCGGCCTCCTCGGTGCGCAGGTAGAGCTGGAGCGCCTGCTGACCGCACGTCACCACCGTCGTGCTGCGCAGTCCGCTGCCGGATGGCAGCAACCAGGGCCGACTCCACTTCGCCACCACCGGCAGACCCAGCCGCCGGACGGCTGCGACGGCCTGCGCCGGGCCGTCCGGGACCAGGGTCACCGGATGCGGAATGACCAAGGACGCGCACACGGCGGCCAGTTCGGCCTTGTCGGCGACGCGTTCGGGCAGTTCACCGGAGACGTCCGGCAGCAGGAAGAAGGGCGCGAGCGCCTCGCGGTCGCGGCCCACGGCGATCGCGCCGGCGTCGTCCATCGGAACCAGGACCGCGGGGCGAGCGATCCGGGCCGCCACGCGCCGCAGCACATCGGCGATCTCGCGGGGGGACGCCCCGAGCGGCGGCGGGGAATGCATCCGGTGCACAAAACGTGAGCGGGACACGGGACTTCCCGCGGAATCGGCGACGACGTGCACCTCCACTCCGGCTCTGCCGAGTGAGCGCACGGCCCCCAGGGTTCCGTGGTGAAAGGGGTTCCGGTCGATCCGCAGCACAACGGCAGGGACGCGGGTGTCGAGCAGCGACACGGACTTCGTTCCTTCATATCGGCTCACCCGTCCGGGCGAGCAAGGCACTCGAAAGCCATAGGGCCGGTGGCGGTCTTTCATTTCATATGACTGACTTCAGGTGATTGTGCGTCAAAAATGCCGATGCACAAGGAAGAAGAAGCGGTACAGCAGAGGAGATGAGCAGGAATGGCCCCACAGCAGAGCCGGGTCCGGACCGGCCGCCTGATGGTCGTCGCGGCGACGATCGTCGCCTCGGCCGCGCTGGCGTCCCATCCCGGCTTCGCAGCGGGGACGGTGCGCCTGACCGGCACCCCCGCTCCGAACCGGGTCACGCCGGCGCCCGCGGTGACCCCACCGCCACCCGCGCCCGCGGTGACTCCACCGCCACCCGCGCCCGCGGTGACCACACCACCCGCGCCCGTGGTGACCACACCACCCGCGCCCGTGGTGACCCCACCACCCGCGCCCGCGGTGACCACAGCCCCAGCGCCGGCGGTGACCACACCAACGGCGGTGATCACACCGCCCGCACCGACAGTGACGCCACCACCCGTGACCACCCCGGCCCTCTCCGTTCCCGAGCCGTCGACGCCCCTCACGCCCGCGCCCGCCACCGGGACGACCACGCCGGTGCCCCTGGCGGAGACCCCCGCGTTCGGTGCCTTCCTCGGTTCCGGACCCCTGGGCGTGGCCCGCATCGCGGGCTTCAGCCGCTGGCTGGGCGGTGCCGACGTGCGCGTCGGGCACACGTATCTGCCGGGCGACAGCTGGAGCGACATCGAGGGCGATCCCCGTTTCCTCGCCCCGTGGGCGCGCTGGCGCACGGAGCAGGACAACCGGATGCTCGTCCTCAACGTGCCCATGCAGGAACGCAACGAGGAGGATCTGTCCGACGACGACGTCCGGCTGCTGCTGCGGCAGGGCGCGGCGGGACAGTTCGACGACCACTTCCGTGTTCTCGCCGAGCGGCTGGTCGCCGCGCAGGTGCCGGACACGGTGGTGGTGCTCGGCTGGGAGATGAACGGCTCGACGTACACCCACCGCTGCGGGCCGGATCCGGAGGCCTGGAAGGCGTACTGGAACAGGATCGTCACCACGATGCGGTCGGTGCCGGGCCAGCGGTTCCGGTTCGACTTCGCACCGAGCCGCGGTCTGGACGCCGTTGCCTGGACCCAGTGTTATCCGGGGGACAGCACGGTCGACATCATCGGAATGGACTCGTACGACCAACCGCGCGGGATCTCCTTCGACGAGCAGGTGACGGAGCCCTACGGACTCCAGGCGCAGGTGGATTTCGCGACGTTGCACGGCAAGCCCATTTCCTATCCCGAATGGGGTCTCTTCCGAAACGGTGACGACCCCGGGTACGTGCGGCGCATGCTCGCGTGGATCGACCAGCACAAGCCGGTGTACAACACGATCACGGACTACTGCCCGCACGGCGTCTGGCGGTGCGGGTCGCACACCCTCTCGTCCCTGGTCTACCGGTCGGCCCTCTTCCGGCTGGGCCGGCCCACCGCTTCGGCCACTCCCACCGCGTCCGTCGCAGAGCCGCCTCCGCCGGTGTGCTCGCCGCTGGTTCTCGGCGACTTGATCAAGCGCTGGCCCGGCGGACTGCTGTGTCTGCGTCCCGACTGGTGGTTGCACTCCCGGTGAGGGGCTTCGGTGGCGGCGGCCTGCGGGTTGGGTCCGCCGCCACCGGCCAGGTTTCCCAGGCGATGCAGCAACTCCTTGCCGCGTCGGCGCACGACCACGTCCCAGGCGACCGCCGTCATCAAGGGTGCGGTGCGCCGCTGGGCCAGCAACAACCGCCTGTTGGGGACCGCTTCGGGGCGCCAGTGGTGCTTGTAGGACTCGCTGCCGCGCAGCAGACTCAGGGTGCTCGGCCCGTCGGCGTGCAGGTGCCGGGTGCACGCGTCGAGGAGCATCACGGCGACGTCCGCCTTGTGTTCGCGCAGGCGCGGATGAGCGCCGTACAGATAGGCGCCCGCAAGGCGCCGCGACAGCAGGGTCAGATCCACGGCCAGCACGTCGTCGTCGATCCGGAACTCGGTGACCACCGCGTTGCCGGAACGCACCATCGGCCCCACCGACCGCACCAGGTGCTCGCAGAACCGGCTCCGCAGATGTTCCGACGTCACCTTGCGCCCGTCCCACTGAAGCCGGTGCAGCTCCAGCAGCCTCCGCAGCGCCGCGTCCACGTCGTCCGGCGATACGACGTGCCGCTCCACGCCGAGTGCCCGCAGCTTGCGCAGCTTGGCCCGCACCCGCTGGGCCGTGCGCGACGGGAGCCGGGAGACCAGCTCGTCCATGGGCACTGCCGGCAGTTCCAGGCACAGGGAGTCCTGCATCCGCAGCCGGGGGCCGCCCCAACAGTCGTACACCCGCTCGATCGCGCCGCCCGGACGCACCTCGCGGAAGTCGATCAGCGCGGTGCGGGCGGCAGCCGAGAGGCCTTCGGCGAGCGCGGCGGCGGCACCGTCGGCGCGTTCGTCGTCGATCAGCACGTCCGTGTGGTCGGAGATGGTCCCGCCGAGCGGGACCAGCACCGGGAATGGGTGGTGTTCGAGCATCAGGGGCGCGGCGGCGACCAGGTCGCCGTCCTGCCGTACCAGGAACAGCCGCAGCCGCCCACGCCGGCCGTACGACAGCCACCATGAGTGCAGCCAGGCGTGGCTCTGGAACGGGGTCGCCGCACTGCACCGCCGGTAGAGCCGTTCCCAGTCCGCGGCCAGTTCGGCGAAGTCGGTTTCTTCGGTGACAAGTTCGGTGGAGAAGGCGGACTTCACCGGGCGCTCCGTTCACGCTTCGGGTGCCAGCGGTGCGTGCTGGCGCAGGGCTGTCAGTGCAGTTCGGCGGCGACGGCCGGTCCTGGGACGGAGGCCGGGGGCAGGGCGTGCTTTTCGGGCCTGCGGGGCCTGACGAGCAGCAGCAGGCCGCCGAGCAGGCCGCCCGCGCTCGCGCCGACGGCACCCGTCACCACCGGCGACGCGGACGTCGGCACGGTCGGCCGCACCGCCTGCGAGAACTCGACCAGCCGGACGTGGGTGTTCTCCTCGGTGTCGTTGGCGTGCCGGGTCAGCGCGCGCGTGACCCCGTTGGCCATGCCGGAGGCCAGGGCGGGGCGCGGGGAGGTGGCGGAAACGGCGACGACCGGCGCGTCCGGCGAGGTCGACGTCCGTACGTTGCTCTGCATCGTGCTGACCGGTACACCCGCCTGTGCCTGTGCGTCCAGGAGCACCGCGAGTTGGGTGGCGGCCCGGCCGTACGCCTGCGCGAAGCCGAGCGCGGAGCCCGCGTCGGACGGGTTCGTCGGTACGACGACGACGTAGCTGGTGGCCGTGTACACGGGGCCCCGGTACACACCGTAGGCGCCGCCGAGCGCGCCGCCCACGAGCGTGCAGGCCGCGAGCAGCGACCAGGACAGGACGGTCCGGCGGGTTCGGAGGCTCAGCCTCCGCAGCCGTGTGGAGTGGTCGGTCATGACGAGGTGACTCCCTGAGGTGAGGGGGACGACGAACGGGACACCGCCGCCGCGTACACGTCCATGAGCCGGGCGGCACTGCGGGCGATGCTGTAACGGCGGGCGGCGTCCGGGGCGGTGCGAGGTCCGGGGCCGGCCGCGCGGACCTCGGCGACGGCACGTGCGTACGCCGCGGGTCCGCCGCGCACGTGCCGGGCGCCGGGGGCGGCCTGCGGGGGCAGGTCCTCGATCGCCGGGCAGGAGGCGTAGAGCACGGGCAGGCCGGACGCCAGGGCCTCCACCACCGCCAGCCCGAAGGACTCCTCCGGGGACGGCGAGGCGAGCAGGTCCATGGCGGAGGTGAGGGAGGGCAGGTCGAGGCCGCCCGAACCGTCGGGCAGGTAGGGGCGTTCGCCGGTGAACACGACGCGGTCGGCCACGCCGGCCTCGTGGGCCGTGCGGCGCAGGACGCTCTCCTGCGGGCCGCCGCCGACCAGCAACAGCCAGTGGTCGCCGGGAAGCCGGGCGATCGCCCGGACGAGGACGTCGAACTGTTTGCCCGCGGTGAGCCGGCCGATCCCGCCGACGACGTACGCCTCCTCCGGCAGCCCGAGGTGCCGGCGGGTGCGCCGACGCCGGGCCGGGTCGAAGCGGAACCGGGCCAGGTCGATGCCGTTGGGGACCACCTCGATGCGCGGTGCGGGCACGCCCCAGCGGCCGAGGCGGTCGGCGACCGTGGGGGAGACGGCCACCGTGGCGGAACCGAGCCGTTCCCCCGCCAGGTAGAGCGCGCGGACGCCGGCGGTCAGCTTCCGGCCCTCCATCTGGGAGTCGCCGAGGGAGTGTTCGGTGGCCACGACGGCTTTGACACCCGCGAGCCGGGCGGCCGGCCGGCCGTAGACACAGGCCCGGTACAGATGGGTGTGCACCAGGTCGTAGCCGCCGTCGCGGATCAGGCGGACCAGGCGCGGAAAGGCGGACAGGTCGCGATTGCCGCGCATACCGAGGTGACGCACGCGGACGCCGTCGGCGACCAGCCCGGCCGCGACAGCGCCCGGGTTGGTGAGGGCCAGGACCTCGCACTCCACGGGAAGATGACGCAGCAGCAGCCGGAGCTGCTGTTCGGCGCCGCCGGTGCCGAGGCCGGTGATGATGTGCAGCGCTCTCATGTCACACGCCCTTCACCGGACGCCGGCGCAACCGGTGCAGCCGGTGCTTGAGATGGAGCCGCCACGCCGTGTCGTTCTGGCCGACGTGCACGCGGGGCAGGGCGTGCCGGCCGGTCAGCGGGCCGGGATCGATGGCACAGGCGTAGGCGTAACCGGCTTCGCGTACGGCGGCGGCGACACGCCGGTCGACCTTGCCGTACGGGTAGCAGAAACCGTCGACCGGAGCGCCGGTCAGCTCCTCCAGCAGCGCCCTGCTGTGGGCGACCTCGGCTTTCAGGACGCCGTCGTCGACCCGGGTGAGATTGAGGTGCGTGAGCCCGTGCGAACCGATCTCCACGCCCTCGGCGGCCGCGTGCCGGACACCGTCCGCGGTCAGCAACTCCTTGCGCGGGCCCAGCGGGTCCCACGAGTTGACGTCGCCGAGCCGCCCGGGCAGGACGAACAGGGTGGCACCGCAGTTCCAGCGGTGCAGTACCGGAAGGGTGTGGGTGAGGAAGTCGGCGTAGCCGTCGTCGAAGGTGAGAGCGACCAGGCCGCGCGCTCTTCCCCGGGCGCGGGCGTCGAGCAGTTCGCGCAGGGCCACGCCGCGCAGTCCGCGCCGGCGCAGCCAGGCCAGCTGCTGCTCCAGCCGCTCGGGTGTGACGGTGATGCGGTACGGGTCGTCCGAGCAGTCACCCACGGAGTGGTACATCGCCACCCACGGGACCGCCGCGGGGCGCACCGGGGGGCGACTGCCGGTGCCGGAATCAAGCCGAACGGCCATGTGTCAGCCTTCGTGTGACGGAACCTGCGGACTGGAGCGCGGCCGTGCAGCCCTGGGCGCCCAGGGCTCGGCCGAGCAGGACAAAGACAGCGGTCACGGTCAGGCAGCCGGCCGCGAGGCCCGCCACGGGGGAGTCCGGCCCGGCGGCGGCGAACATTCCCGCGGCCGTCGCGACCGCCGCCGCCCGCAGGGGCCTGCTCAGCTCGGCGAGAACCTGCGGGACCCGGATCGGGACTCCGCGGACGCCGGCGTGCGGCGCGGCATCCGTGGTCGGCTTCCCCGCGTGTGGCTCCCGAGCGGTCGGCTTCCGCGCGGTCGGCTTCCCCCAGGTCGCCTTCCCGGCGGTCGGCCTCCCCGCGAGTCCGGCGAGCAGCAGTGCGGCCGTGACGGTGATGCCCGCGGCGTTGGCGGCGGCGATCCCCGACACGCCCCAGGAGCCCACGGTCGCCGCTCCGATCCAGGACGTGGCGACGAGGCCCGCGGCCATCGCGAAGAACGGGTACCAGATGGGGCGTCCGGTCGAGAAGTACGAGCGGATCAGGACGCCCACCAGGGTCTGGCCGGGCAGCCCGAGGGCGTACACCCGCAGGACGTCCGCCGTCGCCGCCGTGTCCCGCGCGGTGAACGCGCCCCGCTGGAAGAGGAGTTCGACGATCTGAGGGGCGCAGGCGATCACCACGCCCATGCCGAGGAGCACCAGGCAGGACGCCAGCTCCAGGTCCCGCTCCACGCGGGCGCGGGCCCGTGCGAGGTCACCGTCGGCGAGGGCCCGCGCCACCACCGGGAAGGTGACGGTGCACAGCATCAGCGACAGCGTCATGGGGATCTGGGCCACCTTCTGCGCGTAGTTGAGGTGCGAGATGGCCCCGGCGGGGAGTGCGGAGGCGAGGAAGCGTTCGATCAGGACCTGGGACTGGCGGCACAGCGCGAACAGGAGAACCGTGGTGACCAGGACGAGGGACATCGGTCGTGCCGCGGCCCCAGCACCCTCGGTGGCCGGCGCGCGGCTCTTCAACTGTCGCCACAGGGACGGAAGTTGTACCGCCGCCATCAGGCAGCCGCCCACCGCGACCCCGGCCGCCGCGGAACGCACGCCCCAGCGCTGGCCGAGCAGGAGCATGGAGGCGATGATGCCGGTGTTGTAGGCGACGTAGATCGTCGCGGGCGCCAGGAAGCGGCGGTGCGCCCGCAGGACCGCGCTGCAGTACCCCGCGAGTCCGAAGCTCAGCACGCAGGTCGCCGTCAGCCGGGTGCAGTCGACGGCGGTGCGTGGGTCGGGCAGGCCGGGCGCCAGGGACGTGACCAGGTAGGGGGCGGTGGCGATGATCAACGCGGACACTGCGACGAAGGCGAGGCACAGACGGGGCAGGGTGGCGGAGACCAGAGAGCGGACCGGGTCACCGGGAGCGCCCTGAGCGCGCCGGGCCAGCGCCATGCTGAACGCCGGGATCAGCGCGAAGGCCAGCCCGTCCTCGATGAGCAGGGTGGCCGCGAACTCCGGCACGGTCCACGCGATCAGGAAGGCGTCCGTCTCGCTGCCCGCCCCGAACAGCCGGGCCAGCGCCTGGTCCCGCACCAGACCGAGCAGCGCCCCGCCCACCGACAGCGACGCGGTGATGAGGGTGGCCCTGGCGAGGAACCCTCCGGTGTCCGCGGCGAGGTCGCCGCCGTCATCGGTCCGCCGGACGGCCGGCATCGCGAGCACGGCCGGCCCCTTGCTCGGAGTCCCGGCGGCCTGCGGGGTGCGCGGAGGCGTCACCGTCATCGCCCGACGGCCTCCTTCACCCTCCCGGGCGTCGCGGCCGGCGTCCTGGCCTCGGCCTCTTCGGTCCCGGCCAGTGCCCACCACGCCACCAGGCCGAAGCACACGGAGGTCAGCACCGTGGAGGGGCCGCCGATGTCGCCGTACACGAAGTCGATCAGCTGCCGGACCATCAGTCCGCAGGCGACGAGCCCGCATTCCGTTCCGTACGGCGTCGAGGTACAGGCCCGGCGCAGTCGGCGCAGCCCGCCCACCAGCAGTGCCAGCCAGCTTCCGGCGAGACCGAGCAGCCCGATCAGGCCCTGTTCGCTGAGCACCAGCAGATACATGCTGTGCGGCGACAACAGCGGCTGCCGCAGGTACGCGGAGCCCGCGCCCTCGGTGTCGCTCCCCGACGACAGCTCCGGCGAGGCGTACCCGTCCCGGTACTCGGGGAAGCCCTTCAGCCCGACGCCGGTGAGCGGGCGGTCGCGCCACATGGCGGTGGCCGCAGACCACAGCGCGTAACGGTCGGCGACGGACCGGTCGGGGGCGTCGGTGACCTGCGTGATGCTGTCGATCCGCTCCTGCAGCAGCTCACTGCCGACCCCCAGGCCACCCACCAGGACCACACACGCCGCGGCCACGGCCGCCCCGATCCTGAGCGCGCGCCGGAGCCCGGCCAGCACCAGCTGCAGCGCGCAGGCCACCGCCGCCGCGATCCAGGCACCCCGGCTGAAGGACAGCGCGAGCGGGGGCAGCAGCGCCAGTGCGCAGGCGACGGCGCCGATCCGCTGCCGTGGGGATGTCTGCCCGAGCGCGAGACCGACCGCGCACACCAGGCCGACGGCGACCACCGTCGCCATGCCCATCACGTCCTGCGGCCCGAAGGTGCCGACGGCGCGGATGTTCTCGCCCTGGTAGGAGGCACCGGTCCCGGTGACGTACTGGTGCACTCCGACGGCGCCCTGACACAGGGCCAGCCCCACCAACGACCAGGCCAGCAGCAGGAAGTCGCGTCGGCCCCGGACCAGCAACAGGACGGCCGCCGGTACCAGGACGAAGATCTGCAGGTAGCGGCCCAGGCCGGTGATCCCGTCCGCGGGCGACAGAGCCCCCAGGGCGGCGAGCGTGACCCCGACGACCGGCAGGCCCAGCACCACCGCGGCGGTACGCGACAGGGGGCGCCGCCGGTCCCGTACGAGACGGACCACGCAGTACAGCACGACCAGCCCGGACACCGCGTCGGCGGGACCCGGGCCGTCTCCGCCGGCCGCGGAGGTCGGCAGGGCCAGCAGGGCCGGCACGGCGACCACGGTCAGTACCGGTGGCAGCGCGGCGATACGGAGGGGCAGCGCCGAGATACGGAGGGGCCGTGCGGCGATACGGAGGGGCAGCGGGGGCAGGGAACGACGCATGGCGGTCAGCTCCCCGTCGGCCGCACGAGCGCGGCGGCCGTACGCAGCAGGATGCAGACGTCCTGCCACAACGACCAGTCGTCGATGTAGGCGTTGTCGAACCGGCAGCGGTCCTCGATCGAGGTGTCACCGCGCAGCCCGTGGACCTGGGCGAGGCCGGTGATGCCGGTCCGCATGCGGTGACGGGCCGCGTAACCGGGGTGGGCGCGACTGAACTGCGCCACGAAGTACGGGCGTTCGGGGCGCGGCCCGACCAGGCTCATGTCGCCCCGGAGCACGTTCCAGAGTTGGAGCAGTTCGTCGAGCGAGGTCCGCCGCAGCATGCGGCAGAACCCGCGCATCTCGTGCTCGTTCGCCACGCTCCACCGGGTCGCCGCCTCGTGTGCGTCGGCCGGACGGTGGGTGCGGAACTTCAGCAGCGTGAACGGCTTTCCGCCCTTGCCGATGCGCTCCTGCCGGAACACCACGCCGGGCCCGTCGCAGATCCGCAGCACCACCGCGCAGGCCATCAACACCGGACTGATCAGCAGCAACAGCGTCCCGGACACGAGGATGTCGAGCGCGCGCTTGCCCACGCCGACGTGGCGCGGCGCCGCCATCCGCAGGCGCCGGCAGGGGAACCCGGCCAGCCGTCCTCTCGACCCGTACGAGGGCGTGTCCGTGTCGACCTCCCAGATCACGTAGCCCGATTCGGCGAGCGCCCGCAGCAGCGGTCCCTGCTCGGTCCGTACGGAGGGGTGGACGGCCAGCACCGCGGACACCCCGTTCTGGATGGTCGCCCGCTGGACCTCCTCACCGGTCGTCAGCACCGGCAGACTTCCGGTGCCGTCCGGGCGGTCGGCGACGACGCCCACCGGGCGCACCCCGCACTCCGGGTGCCGCAGGACGGCCGCGGCCACGCGCTGCGCCGTCGCCGCCGGGCCGATGACGAGCGCGGTGTGCGGGTGCCGCAGCAGCGCCGTGCGACGCCTCGCGTGCACGGCCCCGCGCAGCGCGCAGCCCACCGCCGCCTGCACGGCGAAGCCCGCCAGCAGGATGTGGACAGACAGCGCGTGGTCCGGCCGGTAGGCCGCCATGAGGGCCGCGAGCGCCAGCCAGGTCACCGCGATCCGGCCGCAGACGGCGGGCAGTTCGTCCAGGATCCCCGCCGGCGGTCGCACGCCGTCCGGGCGCGGCAGCAGCGACGCGGCCACGAGCAGGCTCACGGACAGCGCGGGAAGCGGCGTTCCGAGCAGCGTCAGGCCGGCCGGCAAGGCGGCCACGCCGTCCGCGAGGAGCAGCGGCACCGGCGAGGCGAGCCGCGCGGGCCGCCCGCGGACGGGGTACCGGAAACCGGGGGCGGCGCCGCGGGGCGGCATGACCGAGACGGACGAGAATCCGCGGTCCTGGTGCTGGGCGCCGGGGAAGGGGACGGTGCTTTCCGCGGTCACGAGTGGATGGACTCCCTCTGCTGCTCGGTGGGCGTGAAGGGGGCCGGTGCCCATGGACCGATCAGGTCGCGGTAGAGGTCCGCCACCGCTTCGGTGGCCTGCCGCACGTCGTGCCTGGACAGCACGAACCGGCGGCCCTGGTGGCCGAGCGACTCGCGCAGCGGCGGATCGAGGAGCAGTCCGGCGACCGCCCCGGCCAGCAGCGCCGGACTCTCGGGCGGAACCAGGCAGTGCCGGGCGAGCGCGGGCGGCAGACTCTCGCGGGCGCCGTCGACATCCGTGACCACCACCGGCCGCCCGCAGGCCATCGCCTCCAGCGGGGCCAGCGCCAGACCCTCCCAGCGGGACGGCAGAACCACGAGATCCGCGGCCTGCAACCAGGGGACGGCGTCGGCGACGTCTCCCGCGAACATCACCGAGGCGGGCGCCCGCCCGCGCAGCAGCTCACGGTCCGGCCCGTCACCGACGAGGGCGAGACGCGCGCCGGGCACGTGGCGCACGACGGTGTGCCACGCCTCCAGCAGGACGTCCTGCCCCTTCTGCCGGCACAGGCGACCCACACAGACGACGAGCGGCGCCGCGGGATCGACCGCACGCAGCGCTGGCGGCCCGCCGCGCGAGGTACCGGCAGGGGCGGGCCTGCCGGGCGCGGTACCGGCCGGGGCGGGTCTGCAGCGTTGCGGATCGACGCCGTTGGGGATGACGCGCCACCGCCCGTCGATCCCGGCGCGCACCCCGGCCGCCCGCTCCGCCTCGCTGACGCACACGACGCGCGAGGCCCAGCGCGCTCCCCACCGCTCCCACCGCAGAGCGAGCGTCGCGGTGAGCCCGTCGACCGCCTGGAACGACCAGGCGTGCGGCTGGAACACGGTGGGCAGACGCCCCCGCACCGCGAGCCGCCCGGCAAGTCCCGCCTTCGCGCTGTGCGCGTGCACCAGATCGGGCCGCACCTCGTCGACCAGGCCCGTGAGGTCACGTACCTCCCGGACGAGCGACGCACCCGGCGACCGCGTCGCGTGCCAGTGCCGTACGTCCGCGCCCAGCGTCCGCAGTCCGGTGGCGAGCGCGCCGCCGGGGCAGGCGACCGTGACGGCGAGACCGGCCGCGAGCTGAGCCCTCACCAGGTCCGTCACGACCCGGGCGACTCCGCCGTCCACGGGCTGCGTGACGTGAAGGACCCGCGGCCGGGGGCCGGTTGCTGACAGATGCATGCGCGATGTCCTCGCTGACAGTGGCGCTCGGTTCGGAAGAAGTACGCTCACCGCTGGGCGTCTACGGCGGCGAACAGCGCGCCCGCCCACGCCTGGTCCTTCGGCGAAGTCAGCCGGAAGGCCAGCCGGTTGCCGCCGTGCCGCAGAGCCGGTGCGAGATCGAACACGTCCGAGTCGTAGCCGAGGGTGTTGGCGTACGCCGGCACCCGCTTCGGCTGGAACGTCCCGGGCTGGCTGATCGTGGAGTTGAGGACGTCGCCGCGCGGGTTGGCGGGGCCGGTGAGCGCGGTGACGGCGGTGCGCTCGGCACCCGCGGCCCTACGGGTGGTCGTGAGGCGGAGGCTTTCGCCGCTCAGGCCACGGTCGCCGTCGTACGTCACCAGGCCCGCGCGGCCCCCGGCACCCGCCGGGAAGCGCAGCCCGAACCTCCCGAGTCCGAGCCCCGTTTTCGAGTCTTTCGAGTTTCTCGAGTGCAGCGCGTCGAAGCCGTCCCAGAGGGCCAGACGCCGCAGCGGCTGCGCCCGGTTCTCGTACGCCACCACCAGCGTCCAGCCGCCCCACGCGCCCGCCCTCGACCTCCCCTTCGCCACATTCACCTGCGCCACGGTGTACAGGCCCGGCTTGCTGTCCCGCACCAGCCGAGTGACATTCGCCGAAGCCTGGAAGGCGTCCGCGCCGTTCGCCACGCGGTGGCCGACCACCGTGTCCGCGAGAAGCTCCTTGTAGGCCCCGCCGGGCTCGGCGATCAGCACGCGCCCGTTGTCCTTCTGCGGCTTCTGCTCACCGACCCGGAGGTTGCCGCCCCAGTACAGCCGCGCGTAGCTGACCCGTGACCCCTTGGGCAGACGGACCTCCGCGCGCGAGGAGTTGTACGTGTTGGGGTCCTTGTCGACGTCGATGTAGGTCATCCCGAAGTGGCCGTTCACCCCGGCGGCCTTGCCCTTGCGTACGGACGAACAAGAGGGCGCCTTCGATCCCGCGGTGACCGCTTGTGCCGCACGGCAGCTGACGGAGGCGTTGGCCGCGCGCACGATGCCGCCGTGCTGGAGGGCGTGGTACCGCTCCGTGAACGGGAGACGGTCCTTCTCCGGTGACGGCGGCGCCGCGGGGGCGGCCAGGGCGCCGGGTGCGCAGATCCCGGCCAGGGCAAGGGTGGCGACCGTCGCATGACGCAGCGGGGGGAACAGGGAGTTGCGCATGACCGGGGTTGCCCTTCCGGAAAGTGTGCGAGGCATGAGGGCGAGAGGAGGACGGCATGAAGGAGAGGTGCGTTCGTGCCGTAGGGGGCACGCCGGAGATGTGCAACTCTAGACGCGAAAGGAACAAATTCGGTGAAACCCGGCGAAAGTGTCGGAGTGGTGAAATGTGACCTGGTGTCTGCTCGGTCACGCCGGAACAGCCGGTCGAGGGCGAGAGCGTCCCGCTCCGATGGCGAGGGCCCCCTGCTCCGTCGGTGAGGCGCTGTCGCTCTGTGGCCAAGGCGCTGTTGTTCCGTCGGTGAGGCACAGGCGCTTCGTGGGTGAGGCGCTGTCGTTCCGTGGGTGAGGCGTTGTCGTTCCGTCGGCGGGCCTCATGGTTCGGCGGCGGGGCCGGGCTCCATGGTTCGGTGGAGCCGCTTTTCCGCTCTTCTTCTCCTCAGCTCTTCCTCGTTCGTGTCCCCGGCCTTCCGATTCCGTGTTTCCGGGATCTCATATGAGGACTCGGCAATCTTCGGGCTGCCCGGTTTCCGGATCGTCCGGGGCTCGTTGGGTAGGACGTCAGCATTCCCTCCGGCTGTTTACCTGCCGAAAGAAAGGAACACGATGAAGTCTTTGAAGGCTGCCGCTGTTGTTGCCGGGTCCCTTGTCATCGCCGGCGCAGCCGCGCCCGCGTTCGCCGTGGACACGCCGGTCTCCGGCCTGAACGGCGCGGTGAAGACGCTGACCCGGGGCACGGGCGGGCTCGACGTCGCGAAGAACACCAAGCCGGTGACGAACACGCTGCAGGACCCGGCCTCCGCTCTGACCGGTCAGAAGTCGCTGCTCGGTGGTCTGCCGCTGGGCAAGTGACGATGCCGCGGTCCTCGCTGTCCGCCGTCGCCTGAACTGGCGCTCCTCGGCTCCCCTTGGCGCTCCGGCGCTCCGGCGCTTCGAGTGTTGCTTCGAACAGGCCGATTCCGCACCGTGCGGAGTCGGCCTTCGGCGTCTTTCGGCGCGCCGCACGTCGGCCGTTCGTAGGAGGATGGGAAAAGTCGCACGGAAAAGATCATTCCTGTGGGTGAGCCTTTGCATGCGTCAGGGGAAGTTTCCCGGAAGGGAGTTTCCAGGACTCTCCGGGCTCGTTGAACGCGGGGAAGCAATTCCCTCCGGGGATTTGCGCGTTCGCCGAAGAAAGGACCCACCATGAAGTCTCTGAAGGCTGCCGCCCTCGTCGCCGGGGCCATGGCCGTGGCTGCTGCCGCCGCTGCCGCCGCGCCCGCTGTCGCCCACGACGGCACCGCGGCCAAGGACATGGGCCTTGCCGGAGTGGTCAAGGAGGTCGCCGGGGGGCCCGTCAGGGTGCAGCCGACGCAGCCCCTGAGCGCGCTCGGTACGGACGGCAAGGAGGCCCTGCCCAGCGCCCACAACGCACAGCGGCAGAGCGCGACCCAGCAGACGAGCTTCTCCCTGTTCGGCCGCGGACTGTAGAACCGAGCCGGTGCCCGCGGACAGCCGGGACCGATGTCGCTCCGAGTGTGCGGACCCTCGGTGCGACGTCCCGGATCACGTGCCGCGGGCTCCGCTGTGACTTCGGAGGAACCTTGACCAGACCGGTGACCACCACCTCGTACCCCGCGAAGCCCGTGGGGCGGCGGTGGATGCTGTGGGGACTGTTCGCCTCGGGCACCACGGCGGCGACGGCGTCGGCCTTGTCGGCTCTGTCACTCCTGTCGCCCCCGTCGGCCTCGGGACGATCGATGCCGCAGAAGGCGTGGTTCGCCGAGACGTATCGCGGGCGGCGTATCACCGTCATCGGGTACGACGTCGGCGCCCCCGGGGACCACGCCTCCGGAATGTGGCAGGTCACCGTGGACGGACGCCCGTTGCACCTGATGCGCCGGGCGGACGGCAGCTGGATGACCATGATCGACCACTACCAGTCGTATCCGACCCCACTCGCCGCCGCGCGTGCCGCCGTGGACGAACTGGGCCCCACCGCACAGCTGGAGGCGCCGGGCGGATCCGGCGGACGCGGGGACGACAGCAGTACGCCGAGCGGGCGTCCGGGATCTCTGGAGGACCATCTCCATGGTGTACACGCGTAAGGACGTCAGCACGCTCACCCGCTCCGAGGTGCGCCGGTTCGTCGACGCGCTGCTCGAGCTCAAACGCCGCGGTGAGTACGGCGAGTTCGTGCGCACGCACATCGAGCACTTCGTGTCCGACGGCGAGAGCGGCCTGCGTGCCGCCCACATGGCGCCCTCCTTCCTGCCGTGGCACCGCAAGTTCGTGCTGGATCTGGAGCAGGCGCTGCGCCGGGTGGACGACTCGGTGACGGTGCCCTACTGGGACTGGACCCGCGACCGCAGCCGGACGGCCCTGCCGTGGACCGAGGATCTGCTCGGGGGCACCGGGCGGAGTTCCGACCGGCAGGTCATGTCGGGGCCCTTCGCCTTCCGTCACGGCCAGTGGACCATCACGGAAGGGGTGACCGACACCCGGTACCTCACGCGCGATCTGGGCCGGGCCAAGAACCCGATCGCCCTGCCGACGTCCGCGGAACTGGAGGCGGCTCTCGCCGATGCCCTGTACGACCAGGCTCCCTGGGACTCCACCTCCGCCAAGGGATTCCGTAACAGGATGGAGGGGTGGGGGCCCGGGCGCCCCCCGGCGTCGTGGCGCAACCACAACAGGGTCCACCGTTGGGTGGGGGGCCACATGGTCAGCAGCGCGTCCGTCAACGACCCGGTCTTCTGGCTGCATCACGCCTTCGTCGACCTCCAGTGGTCCCGCTGGCAGCAGCGGCACCGAGATGCCCGCTACCTTCCCGCCGAGCCGCTCCCTCGGGGCGACGCCCAGCACGGCAGGGTCGTCGCATGGCAGGAGAAGCTGCCGCCGTGGGACGTGACACCGGAGGAGCTGGAGGACCACGACCGGATCTACCGGTACGCGTAGCGCGCCCGTTCCGGCCCGCACCCGCTCCCCGCGCCTGCTCCTCCCCGCGCCCGCTCCACCCCGCTCCCCGCGCCCGCTCCACCCCGCTCCCCGCGCCCGCTCCACCCCGGGCCCCGCGCCCGCTCCACCCCGAACCCGCGCCCGCTCCACCCCGGCTGCGGTGTGGTGGTGCCCGCCGGGCCGGCGCGGCGCATGGCCCGGTAGAGGGCGTCGTGTTCGGGTGAGGCGGGCAGGGGGCCGCGGGCTGGAGCCTCAAGGGACTGGATCATGAGGGCGACGACGCGTCGCCAGGCGTCGGGGGCGGCCTCGCCGGTGGCGTTGACGACACCGGCGTTGGCCATGTGGATCAGGACCAGGTCCGAGGGGTCGAAGTCCGCACGCAGACGGCCGGTGGCCTTGGCGCGGCCGATGAGTTCGACCATGCCCTCGTACGCCTCGTTGCGGCGCTGCTCCATCGCCTTGGCGGTGGGGAAGGTCGTGGTCAGGACGTCGGCGAAGCCGTAGTCGGCGGCCTGCATGGCGCAGGCGGTCTCGATGTAGCCGGTGAAGCCGTGCCAGGGGTCGGGGTCGTCGAGGGCGGCGGCGACCGCGTCGGCGTAGGCGTCCATACGGTCGGCGAAGACGGCGGCGACCAGCTCTTCCTTGGTGGGGAAGCGGCGGAACATGGTGGCGATCCCCACGCCTGCCTCACGGGCCACGGAGGCCATGGAGGCGTTCAGTCCGTCGCGCGCGAAGACCTTGCGCGCGGCTCCGTCGCCTGACCTGGTCGGCGCCGCCGAGTTCGCCCCACATGGCTCCGTCGGCGCTGCGGCCGGTTAACGCCGGCAACCGGACCCGGTGGGTCAGAACTCGACCGCCCGAACCGGGTCAGGATCCAGAACCGGGATTCAGCCGCCGCCGTCGGCAGGGGGGACGCTGGGGGGGGGGCAGACGCCCGTAGGGGCCCCGTGTCGGCCGGACTCCGGCGCTGCATGGCGAATCGGCGTACGCTGGAAATCCATTCGGGCCAGACGCGGTCTGACCAGGCGAAACGCAGCCACTCTGACGTGATGTCAGTGGCGCCCCCGGCAGGTGCCCCAAAACATGGCTGGTCACGCGCACGGCGCTGACCTGCGGATTTGCGCGACGGTGCGGGTGGAGGGTCGGACGCGGCTGGTGCCGGTTGTTCCGGAAGCGGGGCAGTAGGTGCAGTGGGCGCTGTTCAGCGGCCGGGCTTGCTGTGGTCGCAAACCTCGGGAAGCCACACACCAGCGCCCCAGAGGGCGGGCGGCACCCTGGAGCAGCGCACCCTCGCCTCCCTCGACGACATCACCGAGGCAGCGGCCGTCGTGAACTGCTCCGGGATGGGCGCCGCCCTCCTGGCCGCAGACCCTGAACTCCGGCCCATCCAAGGCCAGCACGTCGTCGTCGAGAACCCCGGCATCACAGAGTTCTTCTCCGAGGACACCGGGTACTCCCCGGAACTCGTCTGTACTTACCCGCACGGCGACACCATCGTCCTGGGAGGTACGGCGATCGAGGATGAGTACCTCGCCGAGGCTGTGGAACCGGCCGCGCGCGGCGTTGTCGATCGCAACGCGGCCATCGATCCTCGCCTTGCCAAGGCCCGCGTCATCGAGCACCGCGTGGGACAGCGGCCGACGCGCCCCGAGGTTCGGGTCGAGGCCGATCACCGGCGTGCAGGAACTCCTGTGATTCACAACTACGGCCATGGAGGAGCTGGGGTCACTTTGTCCTGGGGCTGTGCGGGGGAGGTAGCGACGTTGCTCGCGGTTCAGTCCGAAGAGTGACAGGCGAAAGGAGCGTCGCCCCCGCTGAGTTCGACCGGTTCCGAGCCGTCGCTCGATGTGTGGTCAGCGTGGTGTCTCGGCAAGAACGGCGAGCTCCGAGTCCTTCATGATGCGGTCTACGGTCGCATCCAGACTGCTGTCACAACCGAGGACGGTCTCGATACCGCCGGGCAGGAGATCGAGGGGCCGGAACCACTCGCGTAGCTGGCTCTCGTTGACGTCGTCGGCGATTGGCTTGGTCGCGTGCCGCTCCAACGTCTGCTCGAAGGGGACGTCAAGGTAGTAGCAGTGCGTCCGGCCCTGGTGGTCGGCGATCAACTGCTGGAGCATGTCGCCGTAGTGTGCGACGTAGAGGATGCCTTCGAGGATGACGTGGTACCCGGCGTCCAGCGCGTATCTCGCGGTCAGGTCGATCAAGCCGATGTTCGCGGCCTCCGGGCGGTCCCGCTCCCTGAGTAGGACACGGCGGATGTTGTCCTGTCCCACCAGGGCGATCCCACGGCCGAATTGAGAACGGATTCCGGCTGCTACTGAGCTCTTCCCGCTTGCTGAGTTCCCGCGCACACAGATCAGCCGGGTCTCTTCGCTTCCTACATGCATGGCGGCCAAGGTACTGCGGCTTCGCATGGTTCCGGGACGCGTGGAACCGCGTCGCTACGCGGGGACGGAGATCGTCAGGATCAGCCGGAGTCGCATGGCGCTCCGTGAGACTCCGGAGCCGCTCTGGGCAGGCACGGGCAATATCGATCAACTTCCTGACCAGCGCTTCCGGCCTTCGCCGAGACGGGTTGTCTCGGGTGGTGTCAGCACGAAGACGGCCACCCGGACCGGCACCCACGGGACCCTCGGGCGGGCCGGCTGAACCGGCCCGCCAGGGATCCCCTTGCTCCGACTCCTGGCCACGGAAGCGGAACAAGGTCTTCTGCCGGGTATGGAGACTTCGGCCGCCCCGCTCTGCCATCCGGAGACGAAGATCTTTCCTCCGGTACGACGGCTACGCCTCGCGGCCGTCCAGGGCGAGATGCGCGACCAGACGCTGCTCGGCCGCAGTGCGGCGACGGTAGAGCTGGCGCACACTCATCTCGCTGCGGGCGGCGAGATGAGTCATCGACTAGCCCGCCAAGCGGCTGCGGGCGATCAGTTCGGCCTCCGCGCGGTCGATGACTCCCTCGCTCATCGCCCGCACCAGAACCCCGAACTCCTCACCCCCGTCCGTCGAACCCGGCAGGAGAGAACCGCCCACCTCGGCGCAGCTGCCGTGGGACGCGTGCAGGCGGCCGAGCCGGACCGACGTCCCGTCCCCACCGGCAACCTCCCGGGACCGGCGCCGCTCGGCATGCCGCAGCCGGTGCACGGCCCGGTCCGCCGACCGCAGCAACTCCCAGTCCATCTCCGGGTGATCCAGGTCCACCACCCGCAGCGCCTGGGCCAGCCCGCCGAGCGCCTCCTGCTCGGCCTCCTGCCACTCCGGAGCTGATCAACTTGCTGCCCCAGCTCGGCGTCCGGCTGGGCACGCTGTCCGAAGAGGCCCAGCGACAGCTCTACGACGCCTACCGGCTGGAGGTCCGCTACCTACGTACGCGCCGCGAAATTCAGATCCAGGTGACCATCCCGGCCGCGACCGCCACCCAGCTGACGGATCTGACCGCGCGGACGGTGACCCCGCTGGCCGCCCGCACGGGCGTTGACCAGCCATCTTTTGGGCGCCCCCGGCAGGACTCGAACCTGCGGCCAAGCGCTTAGAAGGTGTCAGGGCCTAAGCGATGTGCTCACCGGCGTAGACGCAGGTCCCTCGCGAACGAAGATCGTCAAGGCGCTTGCTGTCATTTCCGGGGCACCTTTGGCCGGTTACCGTCCCGTGTGTCCTCGTCCTGACCCATGGGGGGCAGGACGAGGACACGTTCGCGGTCCCTCAGTCGATACAGAACTCGTTGCCCTCGATATCCTGCATCGGGATGCACGACTCGTTCTCGTCATCGGCAAACAGCGTTCGCACGTGTACGGCGCCGAGCGCGACCAGTCGGGCGCACTCGGCCTCAAGTGCGGCGAGGCGCTCTTTACCCACGAGTCCGGTGCCGACCCGCACGTCAAGATGCAGCCGGTTCTTGGCGGCCTTCCCTTCGGGGACGCGCTCGAAGTACAGTCGCGGGCCCACTCCTGAGGGGTCACTGCAGGCGGACCAGGAATCCCGCTGCTCACGTGGCTGTGAGCGCTTGAAATCGTCCCAAGTGGCAAACCCCGCCGGTGGCGGCGGTATGACGTACCGCAGCACCTCGCACCAGAAACGAGCGAGCCGCTCGGGTTCCGCACAGTCGAGGGTGACTTGGAACTTTTTGATCGGCGTCATCGGATAACTGTATGGGTGCGTGCCGGCACCGAGGCTCCGGGCGCCATCTCCGTGCAGACGGAGCTCTCGCGTGACGTGAGTTGGTGACGGGCGGTGGTGTCCGCGACCGGGAGTGGGAACCACCTTGGCTTCCGGCGCAGGGGCGGGGCCGGACGGGGTACTACCGGTCGTGCAGGATCTCGGGCCGGGTGACGGGCACGATGGTGATCAAGTCATCGAGGCCCTTGAAGTCGTCGGGGGTGGTGGTGAACAGGGGGAGTCCCTCGGCGGCCGCGACGGCGGCGATCATCAGGTCGGCCACACGGCGACGGGGCTTGCGGCCTGTGGAGACGACGGCGGCGCAGATTCTGCCGTAGATGCGGGCCGCCTCCACGTCGAAGGGGATGGGGTCGAATTCGTTTTCGGCGCGCTGCAGGACGTCCATGCGGCGGGCCCGCTCGGCGTGTTCGTCGTAGTCGCTCTGCTCGCCGCCGCGCACCTGGTGGGGCCCTGCGGAGAGTTCCGCGAGGGTGATGGCGCTGATGGCCATCTCGGCAGGTAGCTCGTCGGTGTCGATCCACTTGCGCAGGATCATGATGTTGGTGTCGAGCAGGCCTTGCTCGTGCTCAACGGGCATACGGGTCGTCCAACTCCTGCTCGACGACGGCGTCCTGGTCGTCGCGGAAGGCGTCCAGCGAGATGTCAGGGGCGGTACGCGACATGGCCGCGAACTCGGCGCGGGGAACGAAGCGGCGACGGCCGCGGAGCGGGATCAGCTCGCCGACACGATGCCCGTCGCGGGTGACGGTGAACGCCTGTCCTCCCTGGACGGCGTCCATGATCTCTTTGGAGCGGGTGCGCAGATCGCGCTGAGTGATCTCCGGCTGCGCTGTCATGCTGTCCACGATAGCGAAGGTGTGCTACCCGGTGCTACACCGTTACCCGCGGTTGCGGACAGGTGAAGGCGCCTGCTCTAGAGCGATGTGCATCCGGAAACGTAAAAGCCCCTCACGCGTTTCCGCAGGTGAGAGGGGTATGCGCCCCCGGCAGGACTCGAACCTGCGGCCAAGCGCTTAGAAGGCGCCTGCTCTATCCACTGAGCTACGGGGGCCGGATGTGGTGGCCTCTGTCGTGGGTGCCCGGGTGTGGGTCGTTCCGTGACGTCGCCGGGGACAAGAATAGGGCTCCCGCGTCCTTGTCCCTGTTGCTTCGCCTCCGTGACTCGATGTGGAGGTTCAGTGAAGCGCTCCCGATAATCGCAGGCAGGTACGAATCGTGCACCGCTTTTGGGGTCTCACGCCCCGGGTGTTGTGCACTCGTTATGCCTGGACTGTGCCCATGTCCCAGTCGCCCCTTCCATCCCTTGTGTCCCATCGGCGCGCAGACATGCGCATATGCTTCAGAATTCCCCTAAAATTGGGCATTCTTCGCATGTGGTGACCTTGGACGTACGGCCTCAGCTTCTCGACGCACTCTCCGCCCTGCGCGACCGTGTCGCCGCCGCTCGCTTCCCGCTGCCCCTGGCGGGGGCGGCACGCGCGCGTGCCAACCGCGACGAACTACTCGCCCAACTGGACGACTATCTGGTGCCCCGGCTGAGACAGCCCGAAGCGCCTTTGCTGGTCGTCATCGGCGGTTCCACGGGGGCCGGTAAGTCGACACTCGTCAACTCGCTCATCGGGCGCCGTGTCAGCGAGGCGGGCGTGCTGCGGCCGACCACCCGCACGCCGGTGCTGGTCTGCCATCCGGAGGACCATCACTGGTTCAGCGGAATGCGCGTGCTGCCCGACCTCACCCGCGTGTGGGTGCCCCACCAGGAACCCGGGGACGAACTCCTGCTGCCCGGCGAGGATCCCGCGCGCGTCCTGCGCATCGAGACCGCCGACACCCTGCCGCCGGGCCTCGCCCTCCTCGACGCGCCCGACGTCGACTCCCTCGTCGCCGACAACCGCTGCCTCGCCGCCGAACTCATCTGCGCGGCCGACATCTGGGTGATGGTCACCACGGCCGCCCGCTACGCCGACGCCGTGCCCTGGCACCTGTTGCGCACCGCCAAGGAGTACAACGCCACCCTCGTCACCGTCCTCGACCGGGTACCCCACCAGGTCGTGGCCGAGGTCTCGCGGCAGTACGCCGCCCTCCTCACCAAGGCCGGCCTCGGCGACGTACCCCGCTTCACCGTGCCCGAACTGCCCGAGTCCGCCTGGGGCGGCGGGCTGTTGCCGGCCAGCGCCGTGGCATCGCTGCGGACCTGGCTGATCCATCAGGCGCAGGATCCGGCGGCTCGTCAGTACTCCCTGGCCCGCACGGCGTACGGCGTCCTCGACTCGCTCAAGTCCCGGATGCCCGAGCTCGCCGGCGCCGCCGCCGCTCAGTACGCGGCCGCGCTGCGGCTCACTTCCGCGGTCGAATCGGCGTACGACAGCGAGCACGCGCGCGTGCGGGGGCGGCTGCAGGCCGGGGCCGTACTCGCCGGTGACGCCCTGAAGCGCTGGCGGGCCTTCCCGCTCGACTGCACCGCCGGTGAGCTCCTCGATGCGCTCGTGGAGAGCCTCGGCGCCCTCCTGCTGTGCGCCGTCACCGCCGCCGACGAGCGCGTCGACGACGCCTGGCGGCGCGAACCGGCGGCCGGCGCCCCGGAGCTGACCGGCCGTGACCCGTCCCTGGAGAGCCCCGAACACCGCATCGGACTGGCCGTACGCCGCTGGCGGCGGGAGCTGGAGGAGTACGCCGAGGAGGAGATCCGCGACCTCGACCGCAGCATCGCCCCGGACCCCGAGGTGATCGCCGCGCTCGTCGCCACCGCCCTGCTGGGCGGCCGTAGGGCCCGCTCGGCCGGCGAGGGCCTCGCCGAGCGGATCGGCGCACACGGGGCGCTGCGGCTCCGCGACCGGGGCGGGCGGCTGCTCGCCGACCACGTGGACCGGGTCGTGCACACCGAGCGCGAGCGCCGCCTCGCCCCGTTCGACGCCCTCGACGTCCACCCCGAACCGCAGGCCGAACTCATCGCCGCGCTGTCCGTACTGCAGAAGGAGAGGTGACCGGTGACCGCCGTCACAGACCAGGACCACACGGACCATGCAGATCACACGGACCACATGAACCACATGAACCACACAGATCACACGGGCCAGACGGGCCATGCCGACTACATGGGCCACACCGGCCACACCGGCTACACAAGCCATAGGGATCACGCAGGGTGCTCGGGTGACACGGGTCCTGAGGAGGAGCGTTCCGAAAACGCCGTCTACGAAGAGGGCAGGTCCAAGTACGGCCGCCCTGAGGAGGCGGATCCGGACAGCGAGGCAGCCGGGAAGCGACATGCCGACAAGGCCGCTCCCGAAGTTCCCGCAGCTCCGGAGGAGCCGACAGCTCGCGAGGAAATCCCGAACGGCTGCCACGCGCGCGTGGCGCGCAACAGCTCCGCCTCCGGTCATACGGACACCTCGACTCGTACGGACACCTCGCCGCCTACGGACGCTCCCGGCCGTACCGACCCCGAAGCCGGTTGGGACGACGGTCTGATCGCGCGGCGTGTCACCGACGAGACCGCGGCGCAGCCCGTCGTCATGGAGACCAGAGTGTCCAGTGCCCAGACCGTCACCCCGCTCGCCTACGACGGGCCGCTTCGGTCGCGGCTCGACGCGTTGCGGGAACTGGTGGGGCTGTCCCGTACGCGCCTTGACAGCCGGACGCTCGCGGAGGCGGGCCGGGTGCTCGACGAGGCGGTGGCACGGCGGCGGCTGTCCGGGCAGCACACCGTGGTCGCGATCGCGGGCGCGACGGGCAGCGGCAAGTCGCAGTTGTTCAACGCGCTCGCCGGGGTGACCATTTCGGAGACGGGCGTACGACGGCCCACCACCGCCGCACCCATCGTGTGCAGTTGGAGCGACGGCGCGGCGAGTCTCATCGACCGTCTCGGCCTCCCGGGTCGACTGCGGCGGCGCCCGGTGCAGAGCGCGCAGGCGGAGGCGCAGTTGCGCGGGCTCGTCCTGGTCGACCTGCCCGACCACGACTCGGCCGCGGTGCAGCACCGCGAACAGGTGGACCGCGTCCTGGCGCTGGTCGACGCGGTCATCTGGGTCGTCGACCCCGAGAAGTACGCCGACGCGATCCTGCACGAGCGCTATCTGCGGCCCATGGCGGGTCACGCGGAGGTCATGTTCGTCGTGCTCAACCAGATCGACCGGCTGCCCGGGGAGGCCACCGAACAGGTCCTCGACGACCTGCGGCGCCTGCTTGACGAGGACGGGATCGCACTGGGGGAGTACGGCGAACCGGGCACCACCGTGCTCGCGTTGTCGGCGCTCACCGGGGACGGGGTCGGTGAACTGCGGGAGGCGCTCAGTCAGTTCCTGGCGGAGCGCGGGGCCGCGGCGCGTCGGATCTCGGCCGATGTGGACGCGGCAGCGTGGCGTCTGCGGTCCGTCTACGCCACCGGGCGGCGGACCGGGCTCAGTGAGGAGGCGCGGGACGAGTTCGCCGCGCGGCTCGCGGACGCGGTGGGCGCCACCGCGGCGGGTGAGGCGGCCGAACGCGCGTGGCAGCGCAACGCCAACCGCGCGTGCGGAACCCCTTGGCTGCGGCTGTGGCACTGGCACCAGGGTCGGAGCGAGCTCCCCACCGGACGACTGCTGTTGCGTGCGCAGGTCGACGAGGAGGCCACGGCCCGTCAGCGCGTCGAGCAGGCGGTACGGACGCTCGCCGACCGCGCCTCGGCCGGGCTGCCCGCTCCCTGGGCACTGGCGGTGCGCGAGGCGGCCGTACGCGGATCGCAGGGACTGCCCGAGGCGCTGGACGCGTTGGCGGCGCGGGCCGGGTTGCCGTCGGTGCGGCCGCCGCGACCCGGCTGGTGGCCGGCGGCCGTGCTGGCGCAGGCGTCGATGACGATCCTCCAGGTCGTCGGCGGACTGTGGCTGGTGGGCCAGATCATCGGCTTCATGGCGCCGAACCTCGGCGTGCCGGTGCTGCTGATGCTGGCCGGGATCATCGGCGGCCCGCTCGTCGAATGGAGCTGCCGGATCGCCGCGCGGGGGCCTGCCCGGCGGTACGGGACGGAGGCGGAGCGGCGACTGCGGGAGGCGGCGGCCGGGTGCGGTCGGGCCCGGGTGCTGGATCCGGTGGCGGCCGAGTTGCTGCGGTACCGGGAGGTCCGCGAGCAGTACGGGCGGATTGTGGGGGCCGGGATGGGGGCGGGGCCGGGGTGAGGACTCCCCTCGTCACCCGGTCACCGGCTCACCTCGCCGACAGACCAGGACCGCCCTCGTCACCTCGTCACGGTCCCTCGTTCAGGTGAGGGAGTTTTCCACAGGCGGGCGGTGGTCCACAGGGCTCAGCGGGCTCGGCCCGGCGGAGGCAGTCTGGATTTCGCGCGATCGCGGCGGACGCGGTCGTGACGGAAGACGGAAGCAGCCGTACGGGACGAGCCCGTACGCGTGTCTGCCCGGCGTCAGCGGCCGGGTGAGGGAGGGGTTCGTGATGAACGAGACGATGGTCTGCGCGGTGGGCAACGTGGCGACGCAGCCGGTGTACCGGGAGCTGGCGTCGGGGGCGTCGGCGCGGTTCCGGCTGGCGGTGACCGCGCGCTACTGGGACCGCGAGAAGAGCACCTGGACGGACGGCCACACCAACTTCTTCACGGTGTGGGCCAATCGGCAGCTCGCCACCAACACGGCGGGTTCGCTGAACGTGGGTGACCCGGTCATGGTGCAGGGCAGGTTGAAGGTGCGTACGGAGCTGCGGGAAGGGCAGAGCTGGACCTCGGCGGACATCGACGCGGTGGCGATCGGTCACGACATGGCGCGCGGCACCTCCGCCTTCCGGCGCACGAAACCGGGGGAGGCGGTGACGGCCGGTGCCGGCGCATCGTCACAAGCGGAGCCGAGTTGGGAGACTCCCAAGTCGGAGCCGAGTTGGGAGACTCCTCCCGCCGAGCCGGCCGCCCCACAGCACCGGGAGCCCGCGGCGGTGACATGACGTCACCCACCACCGGGTCTCACCCGACCTGACGGGATCTGATGCGACCTGACGCGAGTTGAAGCGACCTGACCGACCTGACCGACCTGTGGCTTATCGGTGAATGCGTTCCGTGCGACGCCGGTGGATTTGTCGATAAGCCCTTCGTGTGGGTGGTCTCGGCGATAACGATTCCGAGTCGGATCACTGGTCCGACTGCCTCACTGGGAAGCCTGGTGCGCCCGGTCCCTAGGATGCCGAACGTAGCTCTCGGAGCTTCTGATTCTGCTGGTGGGACCGTAACCCCCACGTCAACGGGTCCTGCTCGAAGGGGAATTCTGTGTTTTCTTCGTTCTTCGCGCCGTCGCCGCGCAGGCGAGGGGCGGTCCGCCTCGTCGCCGCGACGTTGGTGTCCGGTCTCGTCGCCGCCGGTGTGCTCGCCGGCGCCGGTACGGCATCGGCGGACGAGACCGCGCAGAACCAAGGCGGGGCGACCGCCTCCATAGGCGGTCTGAAGACGTACGGCGACGCCGTCATCCACGGCGAGACCGGGGACCTGACGGTGTCGGCGGGCCTGTTCGAGATGTCCGTCGAGGGCGGCGGCATGCTGCAGACGTACTGCGTCGACCTGCACAACCCCACCCAGCGGGACGCCAAGTACCACGAGACCCCGTGGAGCGGCACCTCGCTCGGCGCCAACAAGGACGCGGGCAGGATCCGGTGGATCCTGCAGAACTCCTACCCGCAGGTCAACGACCTCGCCGCGCTCGCCGCCACGGCGCGTGTGGGCAGCGGGCTCACCGAGCAGGACGCGGCGGCCGGCACCCAGGTGGCCATCTGGCGCTACTCGGACGGCGCGGACGTCGACGCCCTCGACCCGCAGGCGGAGAAGCTCGCGGACTACCTGGAGAAGAGCGCCCGGAACATGACGGAACCCGCGGCGTCGCTGACACTCGACCCGCCCGCGGTCTCCGGCCGGCCCGGTGCGCTGCTGGGCCCGGTGACCGTGCACACCAACGCGTCCGCGGTGACGGTGGCCCCGCCGGCGGACGCCGCCACCAGCGGGGTGCGGATCATCGGCAAGGACGGAAAGGACGCCACCTCCGCGCTCGACGGCAGCCAGCTGTTCTTCGAGGTGCCTGAGGACGCCCCCGCCGGCTCGGCGGACCTGACCGTCCAGGCGTCCACGACCGTGCCGGTCGGCCGTGCCTTCACCTCCGAGAGCCGCAGCCAGACACAGATCCTGGCCGGCTCCAGCGAGTCCACGGTCTCGGCGAAGGCCGGCGCGAGCTGGGCTGCGACCGGTGCGATACCCGCCCTCTCCGCGGCCAGGAACTGCGCCAAGGGCGGCCTGGACATCACCGCGGCCAACGAGGGCGACGAGGCGTTCACCTTCGACCTGCTGGGTGCCGAGCACACCATCACGGCGGGCGAGTCCCGCACGGTGACGGTCCCGCTCCAGGAGGACCAGGCGTACGACTTCACGATCGAGGCGGCCGGCTTCGACAAGCGCTTCACCGGCGTCCTCGACTGCCGGACCCAGGGCAGCGCGACCGGCGTCACGATCCAGACCCTCAGCGAGCCGAGCCCCGTGACGGTGGGAACCACCACGGCGGACGTCAACCTCGCCGAGACCGGCGCCTCCGCCGCGACCCCGATGATCGTGGGCGTGGCCATCGCCCTGGTCGTGTTCGGCGGCGCGGCACTGATCGTCGTACGCAGGCGGGATACCCAGGGCTGACCCAGGGCTGACCGGCAAGAACCAGGAGACTGCGTCTCGGAGCCCGAACCGGGTTGCTCGGGGCGTGGGGCCCTTCGTCAGCCACCGGTGGTTCAGCGAAGCGCTTACCGAAGCGTTGGAGACCCAGTGACGAAGCCCCAGTCACCCCCAGTGAACCCCCAGCTCACAGCCCCCCGCCCATACGGGTTAGGACCCAGGGGTGGCGGTGCGGCAAGATGGGGTGTATCTGCTAACTGCCAGATTTCAAGCTGCCGGACGGTTTCTCTTGGCTGAGTACATCTACACCATGCGCAAGGCGCGCAAGGCGCACGGCGACAAGGTGATCCTTGACGACGTCACCCTGAATTTCCTGCCCGGCGCGAAGATCGGTGTGGTCGGTCCGAACGGTGCCGGTAAGTCGACCATTCTGAAGATCATGGCGGGGATCGAGCAGCCGTCGAACGGTGACGCGTTCATCGCTCCCGGCTACAGCGTCGGCATCCTGCTGCAGGAGCCGACGCTGAACGAGGAGAAGAACGTCCTCGAGAACGTCCAGGAGGGTGTCGCCGAGATCAAGGGCAAGCTCGACCGGTTCAACGAGATCGCCGAGCTGATGGCGACCGACTACTCCGACGCTCTGCTCGACGAGATGGGCAAGCTCCAGGAGGATCTCGACCACAGCAACGCGTGGGATCTCGACGCCCAGCTCGAACAGGCCATGGACGCCCTCGGCTGCCCGCCCGGCGACTGGCCCGTCACCACCCTCTCCGGCGGTGAGAAGCGCCGCGTCGCGCTGTGCAAGCTGCTGCTGGAGGCGCCCGATCTGCTGCTCCTCGACGAGCCCACCAACCACCTTGACGCCGAGTCGGTGAACTGGCTGGAGCAGCACCTGGCCAAGTACGCGGGAACCGTGGTGGCCGTCACCCACGACCGGTACTTCCTCGACAACGTCGCCGGGTGGATCTGCGAGGTCGACCGCGGCCGTCTGCACGGCTACGAGGGCAACTACTCCATGTACCTGGAGACCAAGGCCACCCGCCTCAAGGTCGAGGGTGCGAAGGACGCCAAGCGGCAGAAGCGGCTCAGGGAAGAGCTCGAGTGGGTCCGCTCCAACGCCAAGGGGCGGCAGGCCAAGTCCAAGGCGCGTCTGGCCCGCTACGAGGAGATGGCCGCCGAGGCCGACAAGATGCGGAAGCTGGACTTCGAGGAGATCCAGATCCCGCCGGGCCCGCGGCTCGGCAGCATCGTCGTCGAGGTCAACCACCTCAACAAGGGCTTCGGGGACAAGGTCCTGATCGATGATCTCTCGTTCACGCTGCCGCGTAACGGGATCGTCGGGATCATCGGCCCGAACGGGGCCGGCAAGACCACGCTCTTCAAGATGATCCAGGGTCTGGAAGAGCCCGACTCGGGCACGATCAAGGTCGGCGACACGGTCAAGATCTCGTACGTCGACCAGAGCCGCGAGAACATCGACCCGAAGAAGAGCCTGTGGGCCGTGGTCAGCGACGAGCTGGACTACATCAATGTGGGCCAGGTCGAGATGCCGTCCCGCGCCTACGTCTCCGCCTTCGGGTTCAAGGGCCCGGACCAGCAGAAGCCCGCCGGTGTCCTCTCCGGTGGTGAGCGCAACCGGCTCAACCTCGCGCTCACCCTGAAGCAGGGCGGCAACCTGCTGCTCCTCGACGAGCCCACGAACGACCTCGACGTCGAGACCCTGTCCTCCCTCGAGAACGCGCTGCTGGAGTTCCCGGGTGCGGCCGTGGTCGTCTCCCACGACCGGTGGTTCCTCGACCGGGTGGCCACGCACATCCTCGCCTACGAGGGTGACTCCAAGTGGTTCTGGTTCGAGGGCAACTTCGATTCGTACGAGAAGAACAAGATCGAGCGGCTCGGAGCGGACGCCGCGCGTCCGCACCGCGCCACCTACAAGAAGCTGACCCGGGACTGATCGATCTTGCGGCACATCTACCGCTGCCCGCTGCGCTGGGCGGACATGGACGCGTACGGCCACATCAACAACGTGGTCTTCCTCCGGTACCTGGAGGAAGCCCGTATCGACTTCCTGTTCCGCCCGGACAAGGACTTCCAGCAGGGGTCCGTGGTGGCGCGCCATGAGATCGACTACAAGAGGCAGCTCGTCCACCGGCACACGCCCGTGGACATCGAGCTGTGGGTCACGCGGATAAGGGCGGCCTCCTTCACGCTGACCTACGAGGTCAAGGACCCGGACCAGGTCTACGTCCAGGCCTCCACGGTGATCGTGCCGTTCGACTTCGAGGCACAGCGGCCGCGGCGGATCACCGCGGAGGAACGCGAGTTCCTGACGGAGTACATGGACTCCGACGACACCGACGACTCCGAGGCGGAGGCCGTCGCCGCATGACGGTGCTCCACCTGGCCGACGAGGGGGAGGCGGCGGACTTCGCGGCCTTCCTCTCCCGGCTGCTCCATTACGACCGTTCGGCCGCGGTGCGCCTCCAGGCGGCCGGCACCGCGCTCGCCGTCTTCGGCCGGCCGCCGTCCTTCGAGGTGCTGGCGATCCGTGCGGTACGGCTCGCCAAGCCGTATGAGAACGGTCTGGACGTCACGCTGGACGTGACCGTGTCCGCGGGTGAACTGCTGGAATCCGTCGACGAGTCGGCGGCCACCGCCGTCGTGCCGGACGCGGTCACCGGTCCGCCGTGGGCCGGGGTACTGCCGCCGCGCGGTGGCTGGCAGGCGGAGTCCGGGCTGCCGGAGCCGGACGCGCTGCGGGCGATGGTTGCCGGGGGCGTCGCCGAATTCCGCTCCCGTACGGAGGAGTTGGCGGCCGAGCGGCGTACGCGGGCCGAGCTCGACCGGATCGGGCGGGAGATCTGGTCCCGGGCCGTCGGCCGGACCGGGCTGCCGGTGCGGGCCGTGCACGCGGCGCAGTCGCTGGGGTTCCTGCGGCCGACGCGGCGTGCGGAGGATCTGGCGTTGTTCTCGTCGGGTGCGTGGCTGAGGCTGCGGACGCCGTACGGGTCGATCGCCGTACGCAGGACGGGGCTCGGGGCGTTCGGCGTCAGCGTGCGTTGATCATTTATCAGCGGGTGTATGGCTGACCACATCAGCGGGTGTCCCGGTCGGCCCTCAGCGGGTGTCGTGGTCGGCTGATCGACGACTGATCAGCGGCTGATCGGCTACGGGCGCTGTCGTCGCTCACCAGTCACGGGCGCTGTCGTCCGGCCCTCCCCCTGATGGCCGCTGACGTCCGCTCCTCCCTTACGGTTGCTTTCGCCGGACAGACCCGGACAGACGCCGATGTGGTCCGGTTCCGGTTCCGGGCCCAGTTCCGGTTCCAGGCCACGAGGTCGCGCATGTCCAGGGACCGGCCGTAGTCGGCGGGCTGCGGGATCCCCGCAACGCCGCCGACACCGCCGACACCGCGCTGATCGTCCGGGCCGACGTGCCCGCGGAGGGCCGTGAGGTCGCCGACACCGCCGTGCGGAAACGCCGCGCGCACCTTGTTCGACGGGCCGCCGGTGACCGTGCGGACGCTGGTGCGGTCGGGTCCGTACGCTCTCGCCCGGGTCCTCGGCTTGCGGATCACGCTAGTCCGGGGTGTTCACCATCGAGGCGGCCGCGTACGTCAGGTAGTTCCACAGCGTCTCCTCGTGCTCCTCGGACAGGCCGAGGGAGTCGACAGCGTCCCGCATGTGCCTCACCCAGGCGTCGTGCGCCTCTCGGTTCACGGTGAAGGGGACGTGCCGCATGCGCAGGCGCGGGTGGCCGCGGCTGTCGCTGTACGTCGTCGGGCCACCCCAGTACTGGATCAGGAAGAGCGTGAGGCGCTCCTCGGCCGGGCCCAGGTCCTCCTCGGGATACATGGGCCGCAGGACCGGGTCCTCGGCGACTCCCTCGTAGAAACGGTGGACGAGGCGGCGGAAGGTCTCCTCCCCGCCGACCTGCTCGTAGAAGGTCTGCGTCTGCAGCGTGCCGCGCCGGATCTCTTTCACGCCCTCCATGTTCTCAGACCGCAGGACCCAGGTCTCAAGGCCTAGGACCCACGGCCGGGACCGGGCGAGGACCGGGCAAGGACCGGGAGGGGGCCGGGCGGGTGCGGACGGGACCGCTAGCTTCTCTGCGGCTCCCGCAGGACAGTGGACGCATGGGCGCGCATGTTCTCGACAAAGACCTGGACGACCTCGCCACGTCGGCACGGGCGGCGCTGGTGCGGGAGATCGACACGAGCGGAGCCTGGGCCGCCGACCCGGTGTGGCGGGAGGCGTTCGAGGCGGTGCCGCGGCATCTGTTCGTGCCGTACTACTACGTCGGGGGCATCGACGGCTACGAACGCCAGTGGGGCGAGAGCCCCGACCCGCGCACCCGTGAGCGCTGGGTACGCGGGGTGTACGCCGACACCCCGCTGGCCACCCGGCTGCGGGACGGAGAACTGGTCTCCTCCAGCAGCCAGCCCTCGCTGATGGCGATGATGCTGGCCGAACTGCGGATCACGGACGGCGACAGAGTCCTGGAGATCGGCGCCGGCACCGGCTACAACGCGGCCCTGCTCGCGCACCGGCTCGGCGACGACGACCTCGTCACCACCGTCGATCTGGAACCGGAGATCACCGAGGCGGCCCGGCGGCATCTGGCCGCAGCCGGGTACCGCCCGGTCGTGGTCACCGGCGACGGAGCGCGAGGCGTGCCCGAACGTGCCCCCTTCGACCGGATCGTCGCGACCTGCGCGCTCCCGTCGATCCCCCGCGCCTGGCTCGCCCAGTGCCGCCCCGGCGCCCGGATCCTGACCCCGCTCGGCACCGGCCTGGTGGCTCTCACCGTGCGCGACGCAGGGCACGCCGAGGGACGCTTTCTGCACACGCCCGTCTACTTCGTGCCGTTGCGCGGCGGCGGGCCCGAGCCGCCGCCGACTCCGCTGGGCGGACTGCCGCGCCGGGCCAGGGAGAACGAACTGTTCCGGTTCCTGCTCGCCCTGACGCGCGGTCGCCTCGATCCGCGGGAGGTCTACGCGCTGTGGGAGCGCGAGGGGCAGCCGCAGCGCGAGCGGTACGGCATCACGGTCCGCGCCAAGCACGAGTGGGCCTGGTTGGACGACCCGGAGGGGCCGTACGCCTGGCCACTTCCCACCTGAAGGAAACTGACGACGCCTGGCCGCCTCCCGCCTGACGGAACCTGCCGCGGCTTGATGGGATCAAGCCGCGGCCTGGTGGGATCTAACCGCGCCGGATCGTGATCGTCGTCCAGGCGCCCACGTGCACCCGGTCCCCGTCCTGAAGCGGCACCGGCACGAACGGCTGGATCGGCTCCTCGCCGCCGTTCACCGTCGTACCGTTCGTCGAGTTCTGGTCGACGACCGCCCAGGAACCGTCCGGTTGCTGGACCAGCACCGCGTGCTGGTGCGAGACGCCCGGGTCCTCCGGCGGCACCGACAGGTCGATGTCGGGGGTGTCGCCGGTGGAGTGGCGGCGGCGGCCGATGGTGAGCTGGTTGCCGGAGAGGGTGCGCTGCTGCTCGGGCGAGTACGCGGGCAGGTTGAGGCCCGTGGCCTCGGGGCCGGAGCGCTGCATCATCGCCATGAAGTAGTCGCGGTCCGGGCCGATCGTCGCCGTCCACGTCGTCGGCTGCTGCGGGTAGCCGCTGCCGGGAGGGGACTGCGCCGAGCCGGGCTGCGGGTAGCCGTAACCACCGCCGGGGCCCTGGCCGGGGCCGCCGGGGCCACCCGACGGCGGGGAGATCACCCAGTCGTCGTTGCCGCCGCCGAAGGACGGACCGCCCTGCTGCGGCCGGTTCTCCTGCGGGAACCCGGGCGGGGCCGAGGGACCCGACGGGCCGGGCTGCTGATGGAACGCCTGGGGTGCCTGGGGTGCCTGGGGGCCGCCGGGACCTCCGGGGCCGCCGTGCGGGGTCGGCCCGGGCGGCGGCGGAACCGGCCGCGACGGGTCGGCACCGAAGGGGCCGGGCGCACCCGGACCACCGGGTCCGGGACCGCCGGGACCGCCGAAGCCTTGCTGGCCACCGGGGCCACCGGGGCCACCGGGACCCGGACCGCCGGGGCCGCCGAAGCCTTGCTGGCCGCCGGGGCCGCCTGGACCGGAGGGCCCGCCGTAACCACCCTGGCCACCCGGCCCACCGGGATTCGGACCGCCGGGACCGCCGAAGCCTTGCTGGCCACCGGGACCGCCGGGACCGCCGTAACCGCCCTGGCCACCAGGACCACCGGGGCCACCTGGACCACCGGGTCCGGGGCCACCGGGGCCGCCGAAGCCCTGCTGGCCGCCGGGACCACCGGGACCACCGGGTCCGCCCGGACCGGAGGGCCCACCGGGCCCACCAGGCCCACCGGGGCCCTGGCCACCCGGGCCACCCGGCCCCTGCTGGCCGCCGAACGGCGCGCCCGGCGGTATCGGCTCGGCGGGGCGGTTCACCTGCGACGGGCGGGAGCTCTGGTAGTCGTACCCGTCACCGCTGCCGTACGACGGGCCCGGTTGCTGCTGGAAGCGGGCGGCCGGGTTGGGGCCGGGCGCCGGCGGGGGCGGGGCGGCCGGGGTGTACGAGGTCGCCGTGTTGGTCAGGAAGTTCCACCGGCACTCCTCGCAGAACGGTGCGCCGCCCTCGCGGGGCGTACGGCACTGCGGGCAGAGCTCCGGCTCGGGGTCCGGTACGCCGGACAGGTGCGGCGGACGTCCGCCGGGCTGACCGGGCTGGGTGCCCTGGGGCGGCGGGAAGCCGTATCCACCGCCGGGGGGCGGCGGAGGAGGGGGCGGGGGCACGGCTCCGGCCATGCGGTGACCGCACACCTCGCACCAGTCGTCGGAACCCGACTGGTGTCCGTTCGGGCAGGTCGGCATGTCGGCGCTTCCCCCTCTCCTTGGCCGGCCGTTATGACCGGATTTCTCCAACCCCGAGGGGCCAGGCTCGCAACTCGTTCAAGTCACTTTTTTACACGAACAGTCTTTGTCGACCGGGTTTCGAGAGTCATCTCGTCGGCGTTCTCGACCTTCGCCTTCAGTCGCACAGTACCTGTCGTGGCATCGACCACGTCCACCACCTTCGCAAGCAGTTTCGCAGTATCCGCGTTTCCGGAGGCGCTGGCGAGCTGAACGGCCCGGCCCAGTTTGGCCGTTGCTCCATCCGTATCGCCCGCTTTGCGTAGATCCAGCCCTTGTTGGATGGCCTGTGCCAGTTCTGCCTGGCCCGTGTAGTGGGCGACTTGGGGGTTGATCGACGTGGAGGCGACCATGTCGTCGGTCCATACGGCCCGTACGAGACCCTGGGCGCCGAGGCTCTGGAAGGTGCCCTCGGGCTGCGGGACCACGAGGGAGACCCGGGCGGCGAGCATCTCCTGGCCGACGTGGGCGGCCGGTATCTCGACGTTGACGTGGTAGTCACGGGACTCGTCGCCCCAGGACCCGGTGGGGTAGTCCCCGGCGCGCGGGCCGGCTTCCGTACGGCGGTGGGTGAGCTCCTCGACCGTCGGAGCGACCTGCTTGACGAACTTCACCGTGGTGCCGACCGGGGTCCACAGCCTGAGGGCGACGTCCGCGACCTCCTTGCCCATGGCCGTCTCCATCATGTGCGTGAAGTCGGCGGTGAGGGCGGCCGGGTCGGCGACGATGTCGGCGGTGCCGAGCAGCGCGGAGGCGACCCCTGTGACGTCTTTCACTTCCCAGTCGGTGCCCACTCCGCGGGCGTCACAGGTGAAACGGCCGACGCACGAGTCCAGGGAGGCCTTCAGGTCCTCCGGCGACTCGTGTTCGTTGCGGCCGTCGGTGAGCAGGATGCCGTGGCGGATGGCGACGTCCGCGGAGGACAGCAACCGGTCGGCGAGACGCAGCCAGGTGCCGATCGCGGTGCCGCCGCCCGCGCTGAGCTTGCGCAGGGCCCGCTTGGCCTGGTCGCGGGTGGTGGCGTCGGCGACCGCGAGACGACCGTCGCCCGGGTACACCTCCTTGGCCACGTGGGTGCCGCCGATCACCGCGAAGTGCACACCGTCGCGCAGGGTGTCGATCGCGGCGGCCGTGGCGTCCCGGGCGTTGCGCATCTTGGTCCGCGGGTAGTCCATCGAGCCCGAGCAGTCGACCATGATCGCCACGGCCGCGGACGGGCCCTGCCCTGGCGCGTAGAGGTGGGGCGCCGCGACCGCGCTCCCGACCGTACCGCCGCCGGTGGCGGTCACCGTGATGATCGCGTTGACCTCGCGGCCGCCCTCGGGCAGGTACTCGTTCTGGTACACGTCCACCGAGAACTGCGGCACGTTCGACTTCGAGAAATTGGCCATGCCTACTCACATCCCCCTTGACCGTCCCCCGTGGGACGTCCCCCATGAACGTCCCCCTTGAACGCCCCACGGATGCGGGGCGATGACGATGTGACGGACCGGTCCCCTCCGGTCCGTCGAGGCGTCCTGGCGCTACGAGCCGCACGAGCCGCACGAGACGCAAGGCCGTGCAACCCGTGCGACCCGTGCGTGTGGCCTCAGGCGGATCCTGCCCCCTGAGGCGGGGCCGGGAACGGCAGGACGGCCACTGTTACGTTGTCGTGGCCCCCACCGTCCAGGGCGTGACCGACCAGGACGCGGGCGCTGTGCAGCGGGCGCACGGCGGCGTCCAGCGGCAGGACCTGGGCCAGTTCCTCGGCCGCCTCCGCGTAGTTCCACAGTCCGTCGGTGCACACCACCACCACCCCGGGCCGGTCCGGCTTGAAGGAAGCGGTGTGCGGCTCCAGTTCGTAGGCGTCCGCGCCGAGCCAGCCGGTGATCGCGTGGGCGCGCTCGTCGGCGTACGCCTCCGCCTCGTTCATCAGACCCGCGGCGACCATCTGGGCGGCCCAGGAGTCGTCCTCGGTGAGCCGGGCCGGGGGCGCGCTGCGGTCCACCGGGACCCAGTAGACGCGGCTGTCGCCGACCCAGCCGACGACCAGCAGACCGGAGGTGACGACCGCGCCGACGAGGGTGCAGGCAGGGGCGTTCTGGTGCGGGGCGTGCTCGCGGGCGGTGGCGGGTTCGTCGGCCAGCGAGTTGACCGCGCGGGAGGCGACGACGATCGCGTCGTGCATGGCCTGCTGCGGGTGGGTGCCCTGCGGCAGGGCGGCCAGCAGGGTCTCGCTCGCGGCCCGGGACGCGGCCAGGGAGGCGTCGTCGGGGCGGGTCGCGGAGGACACCCCGTCGCAGACGATCGCCAGGACCGCGGACGAGCCGTCGGGCAGCGCGGCACAGCCGAGGCCGAAGGCGTCCTCGTTGCGGTGGTGGCGCAGACCGCGGTCGCTGACGGCGGCGACCGGGCCGGCGTCCTGCTCCATGTGGTCGCGCTCGCGCGGCTGGGCGTGCCCGCAGTTCTCGCAGTAGCCGTCGCTGTCCACCCGGCCCGCCCGGCAGGCCACGCACACCTGGGTGCCCTCGGGCGGCGTGGGCACACCGGCGGTCGCGCGCGGTTCCGGTGCCTGGAGCGGGTACTCCTCGGGCTCCGCCGGGCGGTCGAAGCGGACGCCTGGGGCCGGGGAGACGGGGGAACCGGTGAGCGGCGGCTGCTCCGATCCCGGGTGCGGCGGCTGCGCCGGCAGTGGCGGCAGTGGCGGCAGCGGTGGCATCGACGGCAAGGCGGTGCCCTCCGGGCCGGTGCCCGGGAGGCCCGCCGGCAGGTGTGCCGGGGGGTGCGTCGGGGGGGCCGGTTCGGCGGCGCCGCCCGGCTGGGGGATCACCGGCCAGGGCGCACCGGCGGCGCCGCCCGGTGGGGGCGGCGCGCTGCCGTTCATGGCGATGGTCGGGTTGTCGTCCGGCCGTACGGGCACGGCGGACAGGTCATATCCGCACGCACCGCAGAAACGGTCACCCGAGTCGAGCGGTTCCTCGCAGCTCGGGCAGGCGGACAGCTGGGGCATCTGCGACATCAACTACACCCATGTCCGGGGGCGGTAACGGTTGGCACGTTCCACCAGGTCGATCCTCTCCTCGCCGCCCGACGCCAGCCGGGCCAGCGTGCGGTACGAACGTTCCAGGCCGAAGCGCAGGCCCTGCTCGTCCAGTCCACTGCCGAGCAGTACCCGTCCCCCGGCGGTGGGGGGAGGCACAAAACCCTGGCCACCGGAGAGTATCCAGTCCAGCGCGCAGCCGAGAACTTCCGCCGACAACTGCTCTCGCCGGGACGGATCCAGACCGTACGCATCCAGGGCCTCGACCTGACCGGCGGCGGCGATCAGATCGTCCAGGAAGGGTACGTCGGAGGCGATCGCGGTGCGTTGTCGCAGCCTTGCCCGTACGGCGGCCACGCGCGCGGCGGTGTAGTGGATGGACGACTCCGGCACCGACTCCAGCGTTCTCACGGCGCCACGGCGGTCCCCGGCGGCGAGTTGGACGCGGGCCAGACCGAAGGCGCCGCTCACATAGCTGGGGTCGGTCGACCAGACGAGGCGGTAGTACTCGGCGGCGTTGTCCAGCTGGCCGAGCACCTCCGCGCACAGGCCCAGGGCCAGCTTGGGGGCCATCTCGCCGGGGAAGGCGTCGTAGATCGCGTCGAAGGTCAGCGCGGCTGCCTCCTCGTCGCCGGTCACCAGGGCGGCCACGCCCCGGTACCAGACGACCCGCCAGTCGTCGGGCCGCTCCTCCTCCAACCGGAGCAGGGACTCGTGCGCGGTGTGGGTGTCGCCGTTCTCCAGCCAGGCGCGGATCTGCCTGAGCCGGGTCTCGCTGGACGGGGTCGGCGCGGCGGCGAGGGCGCCGAGCAGCTCGGCCGGAGCGGTGGTCATCAGACCCGCCAGGAAACCGGCGTTCGGATCGGCGACGTCCACGTGCGGTACGGGCAACGCCAGGGCCGCGGCGGGGGAGTCGACGGGCTTCACCAGACCCGGAGCGCTTGCGGCCGCCCCACCCGTCCGCCCGGCTCCGCCGACCCCGACCCCGACCCCGCCCTCGACCCCGACGGAAAGGTGAGGGCGAGCGGCCGGAGAGGAGAGAGCGGCGGAGGAGGAGGGAAACGCGGCGGACGAGGGAAACGCGGCGGAAGAGGGAAACGCGGCGGAAGAGGGAGGCGCGGCGGAAGAGGAGGGAGCGGCCTGATGGGAAACCGCTTGCAGATGAGGCGAGCCGACTGGGGTGGCGGGCGAGCCCGCCGGGGAGACGGGCGAGCCCGCGGCGCCCCTGCGGCCTCGGCGCCTCACCGGCGTCACCCGCGCCCCCAGCCGTGACACCTCCCCGTCCAGCTTCGGGAACAACTCCGTGTCCACGACGCGGACTTCGGGGCCGAACAGGCTGGAGAGCGCCGGCCGTGCCCGGCCGGTCTGCAGCGACACGACCTCCCGGAGCACGCCCGTCAGCTGTTCCGCCATCTCCTGGGCGGAGGCGAAGCGGCCGGCCGGGTCGGGATCGGTGGCGCGGACCAGGAGGCGGTAGAACGACTCGTACTGGCGGAAGACCGCGATGTTGTCGGGGTCGGGCAGGGAGTCCACGAAGACGTTCGTGTAACCCTGGAAGTCGAAGGCCAGGACGGCGAGGGTGCGCGCGACCGTGTAGAGGTCGGACGCGACCGAGGGGCCCACCTCTGCGACCTCCGGAGCCTGGTAGCCGACCGTGCCGTAGATGGCCGACTCGTCGTCGTCCATCCTGCGCACCGCGCCCATGTCGATCAGCTTGAGCTGGTCCTCGGTCTGGATGGCGTTGTCGACCTTGAAGTCGCAGTACAGCAGGTTGCGGCTGTGCAGATGGCCGAGCGCCTCCAGCGCCTCGATGCCGTACGCGCACGCCTGTTCCACCGGCAGCGGGTCCCGCCTGCCCTCCGGTGTGCGGCGGGCGTTGGCGATCTCCTTGAGGGACTTGCCGCCGACGTACTCCATGACGATGTACCCGTCCAGCGAACCCGTGCGCTGGTCGAGGTGCTCGACGAAGTTGTAGATCCGCACGATGTTGGCGTGCTCGATCTCCGCGAGGAAGCGCCGCTCGGAGATCGCGGCGGCCATCGCGTCCTGGTCGCCGGTGTCGAGCAGGCCCTTGAGGACCACCCACCGGTCGGACACCGCACGGTCCACGGCGAGGTAGACCCAGCCGAGGCCGCCGTGCGCCAGACAGCCCACGACCTCGTACTGACCGTGCACGACGTCGCCGGTCTTCAGCTTCGGTACGAAGGAGTACGGGTGGCCGCACTTGGTGCAGAAGCCCTCCGTGCGGCCGGGCCGGTCACCACGCGCGCGGCCCACCGGTGCCCCGCAGTCGGAGCGCGAACAGAACCGCTTGCGCTCGGGCACCTCGGGGTTCTCCAGCACCATCACCCGCGGATCGGGGCGCGGCACCCCCGGCACGTCGACCAGGCCCGCGCCGAGCCGCCCGCGGCTGGAGGACCCGGAACCGGAGCCGGAGCTGCGCACCGACACCGAGCGGCCCGTGCCCTTGCCCGACAGGGACCGCGACAGCCGCCCGGAGACCGAGCGCCGTGACTTCGACGACTGCGGGGACGTACGCGAACTGCGGCCGCTGGAGGGGGAACTGGTGCCGGACGACCCCGTGGAGCCGTGGCCGCCTGCCGCGATCCCGGTGGGCGGTGAGCCGACCCAGCCGGTCGCCGAGACGACCGGGGCGAGACCGCAGGTGTCGCAGTACAGCTCGCCGCCGCCCACATCCTCGTACGCCCCGTCGCAGCTGGGCCGCTGACAGGGCCGCTGCGCCTGGCTCTGCCCAGCCTGGCTCTGCTCCGCCTGACCGCGCTCTGCCTGGCTCTGCTCTGCCTGGCTCTGCTGTTCCTGGCTCTGCCCTGCCCGGCTCTGCTCCGCCTGGTTCTGCTCCGCCTGGCTCATGACGACGACTCCCCCCTACGGTCCTCGGGTCCGCCCTGCCCGGACACCCGCGGGGCGCCGAACAGTTCGACGACCGCCCGCTGGTAGCGCAGGACGGCCTGTTCGGCGACCCGCAGGTCGCAGGGCGCGCTCCACAGCATGCGGCGGGCCGCGTCGTACCGCTCGATGAGGAACGGGTCCTCGGCGAGGCCGTGCCGGGCGACCTTCGCCTTGTACGCGTCGAGGCGGCCGCGCAGTTCCGCGCGGACCGCCAGGGGCGCGGTGACCTCGGTCAACGACTCGCGGGCGCGCAGCAGTTCGTCCTCCGCTTTCTGCTCCAGGGAGTCCAGGAGCGGGGACAGGCGGTGCCACTGGGCGTGTCTGCGGTACTCGGCGGCCGTCGCCAGCTGCTCCTGCAGCGCGGTCGGCGGGCCGCCCACCACCGGCACCTCCGTGGCGGCGATCTTCGCCAGCACCTCACCGCGCGCGAGGCGCGCCTCGGCGAGCGTGCGGTCCGCGCGGGAGAGCACGTCCCGCAGCTTTACCAGCCGGACCTCGGCGTCCTGCCGGACGGTGAGCACGGCGTCGATCTCCCGGCGTACGTCCTCCAGGGCGCGCGCCTCACGGTCGTACACCGTGGTGTCCGGCTTGCCGCCACCCGGGGCCGAGCTGCCCGGTGCGGGCGTCCAGAAGGCCAGCGGGTCGGAGATCACCTGCTCGCGCAGGTGGGTCAGCGTGCTGGTGATGCGTTCCAGGTCGTCACCGGCAGGGTGTTCGCCGGGGCGCACGCCGACCGAGTGGGCGAGACGGCGGGTGCGCTGAAGCTCCGCGGCGAGTAAATCGATCCGGGCGGGCAGCGCCGACCACACCGCGTCGGCGGCGACGACCATGTCCAGCGAGGTCGCGTACAGCTCGTTCATCCGGTCCACCAGGGTGACCAGCGAGAACCGTTCGCTCAGCTTGCTCGCACCGCCGTGCAGGGTGGGCGCGTTGGCGGTCGCCGTGGCCGAGCCCGCGACCGTGACGGACTCACCACGCAGCAGCTCGGTCAGCTCGGCCAGGTCCTCGCGGCTGGACCAGCGGCGCCGGGCCCGGACACCGCGGGCGGAGTGCAACGCGTCCGTGTACGTGTCGAAGTACGCCCACAGCAGCGTGATGGAGGCATCCGCGGCCTGCCAGCGCTCCTTGGTGACACCGGTGAGCTCGGCGCCTTCGAGGAGTCTGCGGCCCGCGTGGTCCTGGAGGGCGAGGAGCGAGGTCTCGATCGCCTCGTGCTCCGCGCCGAGCCGCGCCAGCGCACGGTCCACCTCGTCCCGGTCCATCACCGGCCCGGCGGGGTCCGTGACGCCCATCGATCACCTCTCGCTGCTTGTGTGCCGTCCGTCGGTCGTGTGCCGTCAGCCGGTCCTGTGTCGTCAGTCGGTCGTCTGAAGAATCCGTGTCCGTCAGTAGTTGATGAGTTGATGATGTGATGCAGGTGTTGCTGAGGAGCCGTCAGCTCGTGCGCAGGTACTCCGCCGGTGAGGGCGGTTTCGATGTCGTGGAGACCTTGCCCAGTGTCGCGGAAAGCCACCTGTCGTACGACACCTGCCAGCCGTCGGCCGTGTCCTTGCGGAAGTCCACCAGAACCTGGTTGACCCGGCGTACCAGATCGTCCGCGTCCTTCTTCATCGCCACTCCGTAGTACTCGGTGTTGAAGGGCTTGCCCTTGAGCTCGACCGTCGGGTCCTGCGCGGCCTGGCTCGCGGCGAGCGCGCCGTCGGTGACCACCGCGTCGACCTCGCCCAGCTGGAGCCTTACGAGACAGTCGAGTTGGTTGGGGACCGTGGTCCTCAGGTCGGCGGTGGAGACCAGCGTCTTCGCCTTCTGGTCCTCGACCAGCTGGGTGTGGGCGGTGGAGCCCGCCGCCGTGCAGATCCTCTTCTTCGCGAGCGAGCCGTCGTAGCCCGTGATCTTCGAGGACTTGGGGGCGAGGACCTGCTGACCGGTCCTGAAGTAGGGGGCGGAGAACGCGACCTCACGGAGGCGGTCGCAGTTGATCGTCATCGTGCGGACGACCATGTCGACGCGGCCGCTCCGGATCGCCGGGACGCGCTGGTCGGTCGGGATGGCCTTGAACTGGACCGCGTCCGCGTCACCGAGGATGTCCTGGGCGATCCGGTGGACCAGATCGATGTCGAAGCCCTCCAGATCGCCGGTGCCGCCGCTGTTGGGGTCGCGGTAGCCCCAGCGGTAGCTGTTCTGGTCGACGCCGACGATCAGCTTGCGCTTCCCCGTACGGTTCTTGATCGCCTCGATGGTCTTGCCGTCGGCACGCGACGGGGACAGGGTCTGCTTCTCCGGGGCCTGCTTCATCGCCGGTGTCGGGCAGCCGTCGTCCGCCCTGGCCTGGGTGGCCCGGGCGGTGGCCCGGGTGCCGCCCGGGCCACCGGCGCCGGTGGTGCCGTCGCCGTGGGACAGGGCCGGCGGCAGCAGCAGCGCGCAGGCCACCACGAGGGCACACACGATCGCCATCGCCCCCACCCCGCCCCAGCCCTTCAGACGGGCCGGCAGTCGTCGTCCGCGCATCGTCACGCCCCCTTTCACCGGTACTCCGACAGTCTGCGCCCGATGCCCAGCACCGCACCCGCGGCGCCGAGGACCGCCAGCACGGCCGCGCCCACCGACAGCCCGGTCATCGCGCCCAGACCGTCACCGGCCGCCTGCTCGAACTCGGCCGTCTCGTGGGCGAGCGCCTTGTCGAGGTTGTCGTCGACGCTGTCGAAGCACTCGCCGGTCGCGCCGGTGGGCCCGATCACCCTGGCCAGCGCGGTGGCGTAGTTGCCCTTCTCATCCTCGCCGCGGGCCTCGCCGTGGCGGTCCTTCCACACCTTCATGTTGCCGACGGCCGCGGTGACCGGTTTCGCGCCCGAGGCGTCGTCGGCGAGCTTTGCCGCCTTGGCCAGGCCCTTGCCGAGGGCGTCCATGTCGGTCTTGAAGTCGTAGTCGTAGGCGTCGACGACCTTGCCGCCCACCTGCTTCGTCTCCGCGCCGCGGGCGACCAGCGTCAGGTTCTCGTTGCCGCGTGCCTTCAGGGAGGCGATGCGAGCGTCGTTCAGCACCTCCACCGAGCGGACGCCGCCCGCGTAGGAGGCTTTCAGATCCGCGCGGGCGACGCTGTGGCCGACGACCAGCCACAGCAGGACCACCGTGGCGGTGGCCGTGGCGGCGACCAGGCCGTGGTTCAGCACCCGGTTGGTGCGCCGGTAGTTGCGGTGCTGGGCGTAGGCGAGACCGGCGAGCGCGAGGACGCCGAGGCCGATCGCCGCCCATGGGTAGGGCGTGGCGTCCGCGTAGTCGGCGCGCAGCCGCTGGTTCTCCTTGGTGTAGAGGTCCTCGGCCTCCGGGAGCATCTGCTTCTGCATCTTCTCGTTGGCGTAGCGCAGATACGCTCCGCCGACCGGATAACCCTGCCGGTTGTACGTCCGGGCCCGCTCGACCAGGCCCTTGTACTCCGGCAGCAGCCGGTTCAGCCGGGCCACGGTCGCCGCCGCCGGGGAGCCGGGGTCGGAGCTGGCGGCGGCCTTGACCAGGCCTTCGGCGGCGTTGCCGATGTCCTTCTCGTACCGGTCACGGGTGGCCGCCGTCTCCTGGCCGCCGGCCAGGAAGCCGCTGGAGGCCGTGGTGTTGGCGTCGGCGAGCGAGCGGTAGATGTCGGCCGCGGCAGAGCTGAGCGGCTGGCTGTTGTTCAGCACGTCGTCGGCGGCGGCCGACCGGTCGGCCGTCTGCAAGGCGGTGACGGCGCCGAAGGCGACGACGAGGAGGGCGAGGACGGCGCCGATGATGCGCAGTCGCCCGGGCTCGGTGGTCGCCGCGGCCCGCAGCTGGTCGACGCCCTCCGCCCACGCCGTACGCCGCGGTGGTGCCACGCCGGGCGAAGCGGACCGGCCCCGCGGACCCGGCGGGGGGCCGGGCGGCGGCGCCTGCGGCGGCACCGCGGGCATCGTGGGCGCGGGCGGCCCCGGTGGCGCCGCACTCCCCTGCTGCTGATACGTCACTTGACCTCCCCCATGGTCATCGGCCGGTCACCTCCGCCCGAACGCCAGGAAGCGCGGGAAAAAGGTGCACGGCCGTAAGTATCGCCGCCGGGACCGACATCCGCACAGGCCTTGATGCGATCTTGTTCGGATCGCAGTAGGGCCTTGCCCGGATCGCAGCGCAGCGAAGATCCCGCACCCCCCTGCCCATGAATACGCCAACCTGAACTGTTCCGGTTCCCGGGGCGCTCAGCCCCTCTCGTAAAACTCCCGCACGCGGGCGTGCGCCAGAGCGGGGGCGCCCTCGTGGTCGAGCCCCAGGAGGGCGGCACCGAGGACCGGTCGCACGGTGACGACGCTGGGTACGGCCTTGGGGGCGCGCTCGGCCAGCAGTTCCCGCACGCGGTCGTCGAGTTGAGGGTGGCGGGCGGCCAGGACACCGCCGCCGAGCAGGACCGGGGTCTCCTCGTCGAGCAGACCGAGCCTGGTCAGGGCGACGACCGCCATGGCCGTGACCTCGTCCGCGAGCCGGTCGACGAGCGCGCGCGCCACCGGGTCGCCGCCTGCCGCCGTGGCGAACAGGACCGGCGTCAGCTCATGGCGCCGCGCGTTCTCGATGTGCCCCAGGTGCAGGGCCTCGATCAGCGCGTACATGGAGCCGAGGCCGAAGTGCGCGGGCAGGGTGCGGGCCAGCGCGGTCGGACCGCCCCGCCCGTCCTCGGCCCGCGCCCCGTGCCACACAGCCTCCTCGGACAGGGCCCAGCCCCCGCCCCAGTCACCGGAGATACGGCCCAGCGCGGGGAAGCGCGCGACGCGGCCGTCGGGCCGCATGCCCACGCAGTTGATGCCCGCGCCGCACACCACGGCCACACCGCGCGGCTCCTCCACACCGGCCCGCAGGATCGCGAAGGTGTCGTTGCGGACCACCACGCTCGTGCCCCACGCGCGGGCGTGCAGCGCGGCCTCCAACTGCTCCTCCTCCACGGGCAGATCGGCGTTGGCGAGACACGCGGAGACATGGTCCACGGAGTCGACGCCCGCCTCGGCGAAGGCCCGGCCGACGGCCTCGGCGACCGTGTCGACCGCCTCCCGGACGCCGACGACGGGGGGCTGGAACCCGCCGGCGCGGGCCGTGGCGAGCACGCTCCCGTCGCCCGCCACGACCGCGACGTCGGTCTTGCTGTTCCCTGCGTCCACGGCGAGGACCTGTGCTCTCACGCCCACGCGAGGTGCTCCCGGTTGTGTGCGATCAGCCGGTCGGTGAGGCCGTCGGCGTACGCGTACTGGCCGACCAGGGGATGGGCGAGCAGCGCCCGGAACACCCGGTCGCGGCCACCGCGCAGAGCGGCTTCCAGGGCCAGGTCCTCGTACGCGGTGACGTTCGCCAGCAGCCCCGCGAACAGCGGGTCCACCGGCGCGACCGACAGGGGGGTGGCTCCGGTGTGCCCCACCGCCGCCTGCACCTCGATCACGGCGTCGTCGGGCAGGAACGGCAGTGTGCCCTTGTTGTACGTGTTCACGACCTGGTAGGGGCTGCCGCCTCCACCAAGCAGCGAGGCGGCGAGATCCACAGCGGCCTCGGAGTAGTACGCGCCACCCCGCTTGGCGAGCAGCGCCGGCTTCTCGTCGAGGGTCGGGTCGCCGTACATCTCCAGCAACTCCCGCTCCATCTCCGCCACCTCCGCGGCCCGGGACGGTTTCGTACCCAGTTCCCGTACGACCTCGTCGTGCGCGTAGTAGTAGCGCAGGTAGTAGGAGGGGACAACGCCCAGGCGGTCCAGGACGTCCCGCGGCAGCCGCAGGTCGCCGGCGATGGTGTCGCCGTGCTCGGCGAGCAGTTTCGGCAGGACGTCCTCGCCCTCGGGGCCGCCGAGTCGCACATGGGTTTCCCAGGTGAGGTGGTTGAGGCCCACATGGTCCAGGTGCACATCACTCGGCGTGACTCCCAGCATTCCGGCGAACTTCCGCTGGAAGCCGATCGCCACGTTGCACAGTCCGACCGCCTTGTGACCGGCCTGGAGCAGTGCGCGGGTGACGATGCCGACGGGGTTGGTGAAGTCGATGATCCAGGCGTCCGGGTTGGCCCGCCGGACGCGCTCGGCGATGTCGAGCACCACGGGGACCGTACGCAGCGCCTTGGCGAGGCCGCCCGCGCCGGTGGTCTCCTGGCCGACGCAGCCGCACTCCAGCGGCCAGGTCTCGTCCTCTTGCCGGGCGGCCTGTCCGCCCACGCGGAGCTGGAGCAGCACCGCGTCGGCGCCCTCGACACCCGCGTCGAGGTCGTCGGTCGTGGTGATGCGCCCGGGGTGGCCCTGCCGGGCGAAGATGCGTCCGGCCAGCCCGCCGACGAGCTCCAGACGGTCGAGGGCCGGGTCGACGAGGACCAGCTCCTCTATGGGCAGGGTGTCGCTCAACCGGGCGAATCCGTCGATGAGTTCCGGTGTGTAGGTCGATCCTCCGCCGACGACGGCCAGCTTCACCCTTTGACTCCTGTCAGTGTCACGCCTTCGATGAAGGCCTTTTGCGCGAAGAAGAAGACCGCGATCACCGGCGCCATGACGAGCAGGGTCGCGGCCATCGTGAGATTCCAGTTCGTGTGGTGATTGTCCTTGAAGGACTCCAGCCCGTAACTCAGCGTCCAGGCCGCCGGGTTGTCGCTGGCGTATATCTGCGGGCCGAAGTAGTCGTTCCAGCAGTAGAAGAACTGGAACAGGGCGACCGCGGCGATGCCCGGCTTGGCCAGCGGTATGACGATGCGCCACAGGGTGCGCAGATCACCGCAGCCGTCGACCTTGGCCGCGTCGAGATACTCGTCCGGGATGGTCAGCAGGAACTGACGCAGCAGGAAGATACTGAACGCGTCGCCGAAGGCCATCGGGATGATCAACGGCCACAGGGTGCCGGTCAGATGCATCTGCTTGGCCCAGAACAGGTACATGGGCACGATGATCACCTGCGGCGGCAGCATCATCGTGGAGATCACGAGCATCATCGCGATGCGTCGCCCGCGGAAGCGGAACTTGGCCAGGGCGTAGGCCACCGGGACGCTGGAGACGACGGTCAAGGCCGTGCCCAGACCCGCGTACAGCAGGGTGTTGCGCCACCAGGTGAGGAAGCCGGGGGCGTTCCACACCTGCGCGTAGTTGTCCCAGTTCCAGGAACGCGGCCACAGCGCGCTCGTCAGCGCCTGCTGATCGTCCATCAGGGAGGTCAGCAGGATGAAGACGAACGGCAGCACGAAGAACAGCGCGGCCGCGATACCGAGCGAGTGCACGCCGATCCAGTGCAGCAGCGCCCGGCGGCGGGCGGCGCGCTCCGCCGGGCCACGGCCGGCCGGGGAGGCCGGACCGCCGGCCGAAGGGGCAGTGGGGCGTGCGGTGACGGTGTTGGTCATGGGGATCAGTCCTCCACCGTGATCAGGCCGCTGCGGCGGCGCATCAGCAGCGCGGTGAACGCCATGGACAGAGCGAACAGGACGAGAGCGACCACACAGGCGGAGCCGGTGTCGAAGCGCTGGAAGCCCAGGGTGTAGATGAGCTGGGGGAGCGTGAGCGTGGACTTCCCCGGATAGCCGGGCTCGTAGATCTGGCCTGCGCCGGCGCCGATGACACCGCTGGCCGTCTTACCGGCGATGAGCGGCTGTGTGTAGTACTGCATGGTCTGGATGACACCGGTGACGACGGCGAACAGCATGATGGGGGAGATGTTCGGCAGCGTGACGAACCGGAACCGCTTCCAGGCCCCCGCGCCGTCCAGCTCGGCCGCCTCGTACTGCTCCTTGGGCACGTCGAGCAGCGCCGCCATGAAGATGACCATGAGATCGCCGATGCCCCACAGAGCGAGCAGCGTCAGCGCCGGCTTCGACCAGGCCGGGTCGTTGAACCAGCCTGGCTGGGGCAGGCCCAGATCGCCGAGCACCTGGTTGACCGGGCCCGTGCCCGGGTTGAGCAGGAAGGCGAAGGCCAGGGTCGCGGCCACCGGCGGGGCGAGGTACGGAAGGTAGAAGAACGTACGGAACAGCCCCGCACCCGTCTTGATCTTCGTGATCAGCAGCCCGATCCCGAGCCCGAAGAGAACCCGGCACGCCACCATGATCACCACGAGCCACAGGGTGTTGCGCATCGCGGCCCAGAAGAACGGGTACTGGCTGAAGACGTACGTCCAGTTGGCGAGGCCGTTGAAGGTGGGCGGCCGGAAGCCGTCGTACTTCATGAAGGAGAAGTAGACGGTGGAGAGCAGCGGATAGGCGAAGAAGACGCTGAAACCGATGAGCCAGGGGGAGAGGAACGCCAGCGTGCGCAGCCCCTCCCGACGGCGCTTCGAGCGAAGCGCCGTCGCGTGGCCGGAGACGGTCGCCATGGGACTACTTCGCCTTGGCGATGTCGGTGTCGATCTGTCCGGCGGTCTTCTTCAGACCCGCGTCCAGGTCCTTGGACTTCCCGGACTCGTAGTCGTACGCGAGATTCTGCAGCGTCTCCTCGTAGGCGCTGCCGTTGACCGCGGCGGGCGTGGTGTTGCTGTTCGGGTTCTGGGCGATCTTCACGAACGCGTTCATCGCCACGTCGTTCTTGAGCTTCGGCGACTTCAGCGCCTCGAAGGTCGAGGGGACGTTGTTGATGGCGTTGGCGAAGGAGACGACCGCGTCGGTGTCGGTGGTCATGTACTTCACCAGCTCCCAGGCGGCGTTCTGCTTGCTGCTGGTACTGGCGAGACCGATGACCGTGCCGGTCAGGAAGCCCTTGCCGTAGGTGGCGGCCTGGTCGTCCGGCACGGGGAACGGCGCGACGCCCCAGTCGAACTTCACACCGGCGTCCTCCATCATCCCGCCGCGCCACTCGCCGTCTATGTTCATGGCGATCTGCCCGGTCTGCAGCGGGTTCTGCGCCGACCACTCGTCACCGAAGGTGGAGCGGTACTTCTCCAGCTTCTTGAAGCCGCCGAGCGACTTCACCATGTCCTGCTGCCAGGTCAGCAGCCCCTTGAAAGTCGGGTCCTTGGCGACGTTGGACTTCCCGTCGGAGGTGAAGTACTCGGGTCCCCACTGCGCCGCGAGGTGCGGGACGGTGACCTCGTAGCCGTGGAAGTTCGGCATGAAGCCGAGCTGGGAGTAGCTGTCGCCCTTGCTCTTGGTCAGCTTGACCGCGTCGGCCTTGAACTCGGAGAGCGTCTTCGGCGGGGACTTGATGCCGGCCTTCTCGAACGCCGTCTTGTTGTAGTAGAGGCCGTACGCGTCGCCGAGCAGCGGCAGCGCGCAGCGCGTGCCCTCGAACTGGGTGTAGTCCAACATGGGCTTGGGGAACGTCTTCGCGGTGTCGATCTTCGACTTCGCGAGGAACGGCTTGAGGTCGGCGAAGACCCCGGACGAGCAGAACTTGCCGACGTTGCTGGTCTCGGGGGAGGCCACCACGTCGGGGGCGTTGGAGCCGCCGGCGCGCAGCGCCTGGTTCACCTTGTCGGCGTCGACATTGCCGACGATCTTGACCTTGATGGTGGGGTGCGCCTTCTCGAAGGCCGCGACGTTCGCCTCGATGGCCTTGACCTCGTTGGGGGCGCTCCAGGGATGCCAGAAGGTGATGGTGGACGGCTTGCTCACGTCGTCGTTCGCGCCGGACGTACTGGAGCCGGTACAGGCGGAGGCGGTCAGGGCGAGCGTGGTGACCGCGCCGGCGAGACAGACACGGCTGATTTTGGGCATGACGGAACTCCTCTGGGCAGGGGCAGGGGCGGGAACGGGAGCAGGGACGGGAACGGGAGCAGGAACGGGAACGGGTACTGCGCGGCGGGGGTGTGCCGGCGAGGGCGGGGTTCACGCGGGGTGTCGAAGGGCTCGGACGGTCCGATCGGTCACGCCGTCGGGCCGCTCACCCGATGGTGCGGATCAAGGGCTGCGATCCGTGGTGTCGAAGACCTCGTCGCGGGTGGCGGCGAGGGCGGACTGCAGGGCTCCGCTCAGTACGGCGCTGCCGGGTGTGGTGCTGAGGCGGATGGGAGGCCGGGGTACGGCCAGCTCGGCGAGCTCGGACTGGATCAGGGCCCGCAGGGGTTCCCCGCCGGCCGTGATCACCCCGCCCGCCAGGATGATGAGTTCGGGATCGATCACCGTGACGACCGCGGCGAGCCCGGTCGCCAGCCAGGTCGCGTACTCGGCGAGCATGGCTTCGCCCGCTCCCGGGGTCGTGCGGGCCGCCTCGGCGACCACCGCCTGGGCCTTCTCGGTGAGGCTGCCGCCGGGTGGCGGCGTCAGCCCGTGTTCGCGGGCCAGGCTCAACAGGGCCCGGCGCCCGGCCAGTTCCTCGAAGCCGCCCGAGTTGCTGCGGGCGACATTGCGGATGAGCGGGGCCCCGGGCAGGGGGAGGAAGGCGACCTCGCCCGCGCCCCCGGTGGCACCCCGGTGCAGCCGGCCGCCGATCACGACCGCCGCACCGAAGCCTCGCTCCCCCCAGAGCAGGGTGAAGTTCTCACAGCCGCGAGCCTCGCCGATGCGCTGCTCGGCCACGGCGGCGAGGTTGACGTCGTTCTCCGCCTCGAAGGGGATCGGACCGAGCGCGGCGGCCAACTCCGCCAGCAGGCCGGGCGAGTGCCAGCCGGGCAGATGGGGGGCGTAGCGCAGATGGCCGGTGCCGGGGTCGAAGGCGCCGGGGGTGCCGATGACGAGCCGGTTGATGTCGGTGCGGTGCAGACCGGCGTCCTTGACCGCCCCGTCCATGGCCCGCAGTACGCGGTCCACGGCGCCGTGGGCGCTGCGGCCGGGGGTCGGCAGTTCGAACTGCCCGATGGTGCGGCCGGTGATGTCGGCCACCGCGGCCCGGATACCGGCCGGGGTGACGTCGAGCCCGGCGACCCGGGCGGCGGCGGGGTTCACCGCGTACAGCTGAGCGCTGGGTCCCGGTCGGCCCTCGCTGGTGCCGGTCGCCAGGACCAGCCCGGATGCCTCCAGGCGGGCCAGCAGCTGGGACGCGGTCGGCTTCGAGAGGCCGGTGAGCTTGCCGATCCGGGTGCGGGACAGCGGTCCGTGCTCCAGCAGGAGATCGAGCGCCGCCCGGTCGTTCATGGCCCGCAGAACGCGAGGGGTGCCCGGCGTACCGGTGGTTCCTGCCATGATTGTCGACACCTGCCCTTCGGCTGCCCAGCTTCCCAGTGGTGTATCGGGAAGTCCATCTCGGAACCATTGTTAGGAAACTTTCCTATCGGTGGGAGGAAGGTAGGCCGAGGGCGGGGGAGGCGTCAATACCGGCCAGTGGCGGGAAACGAAGTCGTTACGTGGGGCTGTGCGGCTGGGGCCGGACCATGGCCGGCGAGTGCGACGCGCGGGAATCCTGCTGGAGATGCCCGAACCGGGGTCCGGCCATGTGTGTGGTGGCGTCCTGCGCGACGTGCAGGTTTCCCGGCAGTCCCCGGACCGCGTCAGCCGCCGTCGTCACCGCGCTGGACACGCGGGCGCGGGAGATGGACCGGTGGACGGCCCGCTGAGCCGGTGCAACCAGGACCGCCGTTGCCGACACGACACCCTGGGATCAGGTTGTCGTATCTGGCTCTTGCTCACTCCAAATGAGCCTGGAACAGGCGAGCCCTCGTCCAGGAGCCAAGCGCTCCGGGGACATAAATCCCCGGAGACTTATGGCGCTCCGGGGATTTCACCGCCCGTCCCGGCCGGGACGGGGAGTCGCGGGGTGCAGTCAGCGGCAGGCGACGGGATGCGCGCTGTCCTGTTGGTCTTCGTCGTCCTCCAGGTCGTCCACGGTGTCGAGATCGTCGTCGGCGGGTGTGGGCAGGCGTGCTCCGCGGCTCACCGCGATGCGGTGCACGTTGCCGAGTGCCTCAGTCAACGGAACGTCTCCGCCAGACACTCGTAGGCCAGCCGCTGCCCCTCCCCGGTACTGGTGTGCACCGCCTGCACCGACTCGTCGATCAGCACCGGCAGGTTGCGCACCATGTCCGTGTACTGCGCCTGACGGCGCTGCTCCAGAGCCTGTTGGACATCCGTCCAGATCAAAGCGGCCGGGCGCGGAGCCGTCTCCCATTCCAGAGCGATGTCCCAGTTCTCCAGCCCCTCACGAATCGGCTGGATCAGGGCATCCATGTGGTCGCGCCGCAATTCCTTGGCGTACGGCTGCCCCAGCAACTCGGACGCGGAGACGCCGAGCGCGCGGGCACAGGCAGCGACAAGAGCCGGGGAGGCGGGCTTCTGTCCGCACTCGGCCTTCGACAACAGCGACTTCGACACGTGAGCGCGCATCGCCAGCCCCTGCTGCGTCAGGCCGCGCTGCTTCCGGATACGGGCGATCCGAGCGCCGGTGTGCTCCTCGATGGTCTGCGACACGGCGAACTCCGTTCTGCGGCAACACTCAGACGCTACCCCCGCCACATAGTGAGGCGAACCGCCAGTGGTCTCTCCGATGGTCGAGCCCACGGACAGGGTGCCCTGGGTCTTTGGAGGGTGCTGCCTGGCTTGGGAGGACGAAGGAGGGCGGAATCTCAGGCGAATGACGCGGTGAACTCTGCCCAGGCTTTGGGGGCAAGGCGGAGTATCGGGCCGTCGTGGGATTTGGAGTCGCGGACGGCGACGGTGTGGGGGATGTTGCGGGCGACTTCGACGCATTCGCCGGCGGTGCTGCTGTAGCTGGACTTGGTGAAGTCGAACTCGTTCATGGGCTACGTCTCCTGGCGGATGGTGTCGATCAGCTTGGCCGAGTTTTGCGCAGCGGCCCCCTTGTCCGTTGCCGTGTCTCCTCCTTGTCCGAGGTCCACGTTGGTGTCGGTGCCGTAGTGGGCCTCGGTGGGATCGTCGCCGGGAGGACGGGGTCCGTGTGGCAGTGGGCCGTCCCGCTGTGCCGGTCGATGAGGGCGTAGGCGGGGACGCCGGCGGCGGCGTACGTGCGGAACTTGGCCGGTCGTACCCCCGCCGTACCCCTACTTCGGCGTCGTCCTCGGCTGCACGATCGGGGAGGCCGCCTCCGCCTGCGGAGACGTCGTGTTGGAGTACACCGAGGGGGCCGCCACCGCGGCCGTCGGGTCGGTGGGCTGCTCTTCGGGGTGCACGGTGGTGCCGCCCACGATCGGGATGTCCGCCGCGCCGAAGGCGCGCTTGATGCGCCAGCGCAGTTCGCGTTCGACCGTGAGGGCCTTGCCGGGCATGGTCTTGGCGGAGACGCGCACGACCATCGAGTCGAGCAGGACGCTGTCGAGGCCGAGGACCTCGATCGGGCCCCACAGGAGCTCGTTCCAGGGCTCCTCCTTGCTCATCTTCTCGCTGACCTCGTTCAGGGTCCGCTTCACCTTGTCGAGGTCCTCGTCGGCCCGGACGGTCACGTCCACCCCGGCCGTCGCCCAGCCCTGGGACAGGTTGCCGATGCGTTTGACCTCGCCGTTGCGGACGTACCAGATCTCGCCGTTGTCGCCGCGCAGCTTGGTCACCCGCAGGCCGACCTCGATGACCTCGCCGGAGGCCACGCCCGCGTCGATCGTGTCGCCGACGCCGTACTGGTCCTCCAGGATCATGAACACGCCGGAGAGGAAGTCCGTGACCAGGTTCCGTGCGCCGAAACCGATCGCCACACCCGCGACACCGGCCGACGCCAGCAGCGGGGCGAGGTCGATCTCGAAGGTGCCGAGGACCATCAGGGCCGCGGTGCCCAGGATCAGGAAGCTCGCCACCGAGCGCAGCACCGAGCCGATGGCCTGTGAGCGCTGACGGCGGCGCTCCACGTTCACCAGCAGGCTGCCGAAGGTCGTGCCGTCGACCGACTGGACCGTGCGGTTCATCCGGTCGATCAGCTTGGTGATCGCCCGCCGCACCGCGACTCTCAGCACCGTCGCGATCAGCATGATCAGCAGGACCCTGAGGCCGATCGCCAGCCACGTGGACCAGTTCTCCTCGATCCAGCCCGCGGCGTTCGTCGCGCTCTTCTGGGCGTCCTGGAGCGATGGCACGACCGGAGCGGTCGGCGTCCCCGAGGGGGACGGCGACGGCGACGGAGCAGCGGCCGACAGGACGGCGGACAAGGACACGGCAGGTACCTCCAGTGCAGCGGTCCGCCCCTCCGGTCGCGGTCAGGTTCCGTACGGCGTGGGCGTACGTCGTGGTTCAAGGTCACGAAAAGGTCACCGGCGGGGCAGGCTCACCACACTATCGGGGCAACGTGTGCGGACTGTTGCGATGTTCGGGAGAGATAACCCGCCCACCTGGGGATGAACAGGTGGGATGAACCGCTCGTGACCCTGGGAAGGAAGCTGATGTGGTCGAAAACACTCCCAGCCCGTTACCGGGACATGGTGGCGCTTCCACCAGGCATGAGGGGAGACTGACTACGAAATCGTCCCGGCGCGAGCCACGCGCCGCCGGCGTCCAAGGAGGCCACCCGTGCCGCATGTCCTGGTCCTGAACGCGTCGTACGAGCCGCTCGGCGTCGTACCGCTCCGCCGAGCGCTCATCCTCGTCCTGGAGAACAAGGCCGTGTGCCTTGAGGAGTCCGGCGCCTTCATGCACAGCGCGACCGTCACACTTCCCGCACCCAGCGTGGTCCGGCTCAAGCGATTCGTGCGGGTCCCCTACCGGGGGCCCGTTCCTCTCACCCGGCGGGCGCTCTTCGCCCGTGACGGGGGCCGGTGCATGTACTGCGGTGGCGTCGCAACCAGCGTCGACCACGTCATCCCGCGCAGCCGCGGGGGCAAGCACGTCTGGGACAACGTCGTCGCGTCCTGCCGTCGCTGCAACCACACCAAGGCCGACCGCCATCTCGTCGAGATCGGCTGGCGGCTGCGCCACAAACCCGCCCCGCCCACCGGCCTGGCCTGGCGCATCATCGGGACCGGCCATAGGGATCCGCGCTGGCTGCCGTACTTGCAACCGTTCGGCGCGGACGACGCCCTGGCCCGGATCGACGGCATTTCCGCCTGACGATGATCCGGGCTTTTGCATACCCGGTGACGCCCGCACTGCCACCGGTGGCACCTGGTGATCCCGATGGCTTCCAGGGCCCCACGCCGGACGGGAATGTGGTCGGTTCCGTCCGTGGCGCGGGGCCCGTGGAGGCGTGGGACCCTGCGGGGTGAGGGCGTCACACAGGGGCGCCGGGTCCCTCAGAAGCGCCCGGTCCCTCAGGGGCGCCGGGTCCCTCAGGGGGGCCCGGCCTCCGCCCGCGCCCCCCGAACGACGTAGAGCGCCCCGCCCGCGACGAAGACGACCGCCGCCGCGGCCCAGGCGCCCGTCCCGCCGCCCGGCTGCACCGGCCACGCCCACACTGTGCTCCACCGCCCGTGGGCCCCGGCGGACCCCAGGTACACCGCGCTGACATAGCCGAACGCCGGAAGCCAGCTCAGCCGGGCGCCGAGCAGGGCGGCCGCCGCCGCGGTGAGGCCCGTCGAGCCGAGCGTGTTGCGGATCATCGCGGGCGGGCCGAAAACGGACGCGTGTCCGAGCACCGCCAACGGCAGCAGGGCCGTGGTGAGCGCCGTCAATACCAGGAGATGGACCAGGCGCCGCCGCCACCAGGGGCGGACCGCCGTACGATCCAGTTCGTCGGTGGCGGTGTGCAGGCTCGTCCCGATCACCGCGGCGGCGAACAGCGGGGCCAGCGCCACCACGGGCACCCGCCGCTCGGGGTCCACGTAGGCGTCCAGACCGTCGGACGCCGCTACGGCGAGGGCCGCGGTGGCGAGGAGCGCGGCGAGGGCGCGCGGGACGGCACGCGAGCGGGCGTACAGGAGCGAGCCGGCGAGCGGGGTGGCGCGCGAGGTGGCGCGCGAGGTGGTGGAGCGGGCGCGGGCGTAGAGGCGGACGTCGCGGCTCACAGCGTCGGCACCCCGCTCCCGTCGCACTGGTCCGTCGTCGCGAAGTACTCCGACAGCCAGGCCCGGCGTTCGTCCTCGCCCATCGCCTCCAGGCGGGCGCGGGCCGCGGTCCGGGCGTTGAGCCTCGCGCGGTCCGCCGCGCCGTTCCCGGCGAGCAGATCGTCGAAGTACTTCTCCTCCGGGCTGGGCGCCAGATAATGCTCCACGGCACTGTCGACCGGATCCCAGCGCGGGTCGGCCCGGTCGCACTCGGACCGGCCGTACAGCAACATCCCGGCCTCCCACGCGTACCGCTGCGGATCGGTGAGTTCACCCCGTACGACGGACCAGCCGATCGGGGTGAGCGTCGGCAGTTGCGCCTCGTCCCGCGCCGGAGCCCCCGGCCTGTCCTCGAACCGCACCGGCAGATTCTGGACGCCCTCCAGTCGGCCGGTGAGCCCGGACAGGGCCTTCCTGACCTGCGGGAGAAGGCCCTCGTAGCGGGCGTTCACGCAGATCTGCGGGGTGGTGGAGGTGTCGCACACCTGGCGGCGGGCGAGTGGGCCGGTGCGCCACAGGGCGTCCTCGCCGGTCTGCACCAGCAGCGTGCCGGCGGCGACCGCGGCGGCCAGCGGCAGCAGGGCGACGGCCCGGCGCCGGGCCGCGTACGCCAGGACGGCAGCGCCCGCGAGACCGCCCGCCCACGCCGCCATCGCGAGCGGCTGCCACCACACCGGGACCGAGTCGGGCATACCGTCGACGCCCGGCGACAGGGGCGCGTAGGAGTTGGTGCCGCTGCCGTACGCGAGCATGCCGATGCCGACGTACCCGCCCAACGCCAGCAGCGGTGCCGCGAGCCGCCAGGCCACCAGCCGGCCCACGACCTGGCCCGCCAGGACGGCCGACGCGAGGACCGCCGCATCCGTGAGGGGCGCGATCACGTACGGGCTGTCGCCGGTGGCGCAGTACCAGGTGGCGAGCCAGGCCAGCAGGACCGCGACCGCGTACCCGACGATCACCCACAGCATCAGCGGCAGTCCCGATGCCAGCAGCCGGGCGAGCGGGGCGCGCGCGGCCGTCGCCATCAGCTCCCCGGTACGGCGTCGGCGTTCACGTCCGCCGTGCCAGCAGCCCGCGGCCAGGGCGAGCGGCACGCCCAGCATCCCGGCCACCGTGTGCAGGTGCTCCCGGGTCTCGGCCCAGCCGCCCTGCCACTGCCGCGCGCTCGCGCCCAGCGCGACCGCCACTGTCACCAGGACCGCGGCGCCGGCCCAGGGCCCGAAGCCGCGGACCACCTCGGCCCGCAGGGGGTGGTGGGGGCGGATCGATCCTTCTCGTTCTCTCGCCGCCACGAGGGTCATCGCGCCGTCCTCTCCCACGCGGACGCGGCAGGTGTGGCGGGTGTGGTGGGTGCGGCCGACGCGCGGTGCGTGCGCAGGGCCGCCGTGTAGCCCCGCTCGATCGGGTTGTCGCCCGCGACGCCCGCGACGCCCATGACGCCGTCTGCGACACCGTCCGCGGACTCGCCGAGCGCGGACTCGCCGAGCGCGGCGAGCGAGGAGGGCGTGCCGCGGTAGGCGACCCGGCCCGACTCGACGAGGGTGACCTCCGTGCAGGCCGCGGCCACGTCCTCCACCAGGTGGGTGGAGACCAGGACGGTGGACGAGCCGCCCAGCTCGCGCAGCAACTCGCGGAACTCCACGCGCTGCTCCGGGTCGAGACCGGAGGTCGGCTCGTCGAGCAGCAGCACGTCCGGGTCGTTGACGATGGCCTGCGCGATGCCGACGCGGCGGATCATGCCGCCGGACAGCGTTTTGACCTTGGCGTCGATGCGGTCGGCGAGCCCGACGCGGGCGACGGCCCGTTCCACGGCGGCCGGGGCGACGGCGGCGGGCATCTCCTTCAGCCAGGCGACGTACGCGACGAACTCCCGCACGGTGAACCCCGGGTAGTAGCCGAACTCCTGCGGCAGATAACCCAGCCGACGGCGTACCGCGGCCCGCTTTCGGTGGTCGCTGATGTCGTCCCCGAGCAGTTCCACCCGGCCGCCGGTCGGCGCGGCGACTGTGGCGAGGATCCGGATCAGCGAGGTCTTGCCGGCCCCGTTCGGACCGAGCAGCCCGTGCACACCGGGGCCGAAGTCGAGGTCCACCGCGTCGAGGGCGACGGTTCTGCGGTGCCGGACGCGCAGTCCGATCACTCGTATCGTGCTCAACGGTTCTCCAGGGGTGGGAAGGCAGAGAGGGCAGGGAAGGCAGAGAGGGGGGCGACGGCAGGGAGGGCGGCCAGGGGAGGGCAGACGGGGGCGGGGACAGACGGGGTCCCGGCCGGGCTCAACGCGTCTCCAGGCGGTCGTAGGCGGGTCGGCGGGCGGCCAGCAGGACGGCGGACAGGACAGCCGCCGCCGCCCAGCCGCCCTGGGCCTGGGCGCCGTCGAGGCAGTACGCGAGCTGCTCGGTCAGCCGGGCCGTGAGCCGACCGTCCGGGGTGGCGAGCGCCGGGGCGAGCACGGCGCACAGCCAGCCCCCGCCGGTCACGGCCGTCGCCGGACGGAAGCCGACGTAGCCGGCCAGGGCCAGCGAGGCCAGCGTCAGCGCGAGCCCGGGCAGCAGCCAGGCTGCCGCGCCCGGTGCCCCCGACGACGGCACCAGCAGCCCGGCGAGCGTCAGCAGCGGCACGCTCACCGCCAGCACGGCGGCCGTCCGTGTCAGCACCAGCCGCAGTCCGGAGGACGGCGTGGCGGCGGCGATCTCGTGCAGCGGGTCGGCGTGCGACCCGTAGGACAGGGCGACCCCGACGACCGGCACGACCGGTGCGACGGTCAGCAGCAGCGGTCGTACGCCGGTGACGTCGGCGCCGTACGCGAGCGCCACGGCCCCGAAGGCGACGAGCAGCACAGCGGAGAGCCAGGCGCCGCGAACTGCGGGGCCGGCGGCCCAGAGGATGTGGGGGAGGCGAGGGATGTGGGTGAGGCGGGTGAGGCGGGTGAGGGAGGGGAGCGGTGACTTCTTGGCGGGTACGGGTACGGGTACGGGTACGGGTACGGGTACGGGTGCCGGTGCCGGTGCCTGAGCCGGTGCGGGAGCCGCTCCCAGTACCGCCTCCCGTACCTCCGCCAGTGCCACCCCCGCCACCGTCTGCCGTACTGCCCGGGAGACGCGGGTCGCGCACCCGGCGCAGCTCTCCAGGTGTTTCTCCAGGGACCAGGCATCCGGTTCCGGGAGGGTGCCGTCGCCGTAGCGGGCGACCAGGTCGTCGGACGCGTGCCATACGGTCATGCCGGGCCTCCCATCGGGGGCGGGGTCATCGAGGACCGCGTCATCGAGGACGGGTTCAACTGCGTGAGAACCGCGCGGAGTTCGGCGCGGGCGCGCATCGCGCGGGATTTGACGGTGCCCTCGGGGATGCCGAGCAGGCGTGCTGTCTCGCGGGTGGTCAGCCCGTCGACGACCGTCGCGCGCAGCACCTCGCGCAACTCGGGCGAGATGCGGTCCAGGGCGGTGCCGACATCGCCGTACTCCAGCGCCGCCAGCACCCGGTCCTCCGCGGACGGTGCGACCGCGGCCGCCTCGTACCCGCCGCCGTCCGCCCGCTCCAACGGCGCCACCCGCGCCGCCCGCTCGTGTGCCCGCCGCGCGTCGACCAGGCGGCGCGCGGCGATCGTCCACAGCCAGCCGCCAGCCTCCTTGCCGCGATGTCCGGCCGCCGACCGCCACACGGTCACGAACGTGTCCTGCAGCACCTCGCGCACGACCTCTGGATCGGCGCAGCGCCGGGTCAGCCGCGCGTGCAGCCACCCGGCGTGCCGGTCGTACAGCGCGGCCATCGCCGCCGAGTCCCCGCCCGCGACGGCACGCAACAGCGCCGCGTCAGAGCCCTCCGCGTCTCCCTGGTCTTTCTCCGGGTGGCCCCCCATGGGGCGGAACAGTCTCACACCTGGTCTATCGACGACCTCCGAGCGCCTGGTTCACGAGCTTCACCGCATTGCGCGTCCCGCAGAGGCCCGCAGAGGCCCGCAGAGGCCCGCGGCTCGGAGGGAATGACTGTTGTGCGGCAAATGCCCCCGACTGGAAGGGTCGCACCGGAACAGGATGTGACGAGAGGCACGTTGTTCCTTCGTGTACGTCTGCCCCAGCGACCGCTGGGTAGTGCTGCGGTATCCGCTCGTCGTACTCGACAAGGAGGCCCCCATGGCCGCATCGGCGCATCTTCTGCTCTCGGCGCTCTCCAAACCCGAGGCGGACCCCTTCGCCCCCGCCCTGTCCGAGGCGGAGTCGTCCGCCGCAGCCGATCTCCACCTGTGTGTGTTCAGCGCGGAGGGTGCCGGCGGAGAGGCCCCTCTGACCAGCGAACCGCCCCTGCCCGACGCCGAGCCCCTCACCAGCGAGCCGCCCCTCGCCGACGCCGCCCCGCTGACCAGCGAATCCGACGCCTACTCGGAGTAGTAGATGACGGCGCGGAGCGGGAACATAACTATGCCTAGCCGCCCCTGACCATGCGGAGCCGCCCCTGACCATGCGGAGCCGCCCCTGACCATGCGGAGCCGCCCCTGACCACGCGGAGCCGTACCTGACCACGCGGAGCTGCACATGACCACGCGGAGCCGTTCATGACCACGCCGCGGCAGGCCGAGCCGCTCGCCGAGGAGCTGTCGCGGCTCGCCGCGCTGCATGGCGTCGCCACCTCCTACAGCCCCTCCCCGGACCGTACGGTCGTGGCGTCGGCCACCGCCGTCACCCGGGCCCTGGCCGCCCTGGGCGTCGCCGCGGACACGCCCGAGGCGGTGCGCGCCGCGCTCGCCGCCCGCGAGGAGGAACTGCGCGCACGGCTGCTGCCGCCGACCGTGGTGGGCTGGAGCGGCAGTACGCCCGAGGTCCTCGGCGCCCTCCCGCCCGGCACCCGGCTGCGCATCACCACCGAAGAGGGCGAGACCCGCGCCGACACCGACCAACTCCCGCCCGGAGTCCACCGGTTGACCGCGACCGCCCCCGACGGCCGCACCGCCGACGCCCACCTGATCGTCGCCCCGCCCCGACTGCCCGCGCCCACCGGACGCTCGTACGGCCTGCTCGTCCAGCTCTACTCCCTCCTTTCCCGCCGCTCCTGGGGTATGGGCGACCTCGGAGACCTCGCCGAACTGACCTCCTGGGCCGGTCGCGCGCTCGGCGCAGGCTTCGTCCAGGTCAACCCGCTGCACGCGGCCGTACCCGGCGCCCCCACGGACCCCTCCCCCTACCGCCCCTCCTCGCGACGCTTCCCCGACCCGATCCACCTGCGGGTGGAGGACATCCCCGAGTACGCCTACGCGCCGGACCGCGAAGGCCTGCGGACCCTGCTGGAGCGGGCCGACCGTCTGCGTGCCTCGGTACTGGAGGAGGGCGCGCTGATCGACCGGGACGCGGTGTGGGAGCTGAAGCGTGCGGCGCTGGAGCTGGTGCGGAAGGTGCCGCTCGGGCCCGGTCGGGGCGCCGCCCACCGCGACTTCCTCGCCGAACAGGGCGAGGCCCTTCAGGACCACGCCACCTGGTACGCGCTCGCCGAGGTCCACGGCTCCGACTGGCACCAGTGGCCGGCCGGCCTGCGTGACCCCCGTTCGGCCGAAACCGCCCGCGCCCGCGAAGAGTTGACGGACCGGATCGACTTCTACTCCCGGCTCGCCTGGCTCACCGACACCCAGCTCACCGCCGCCCAGCGCGCGGCGCGCGAGGCGGGCATGCCGGTCGGGGTCGTCCACGACCTCGCGGTAGGGGTGCACCCCGGCGGCGCCGACGCCTGGGCGCAGCGGGAGCACTTCGCGGCCGGTATGTCCGTCGGCGCGCCCCCGGACGCCTTCAACGCGCGCGGCCAGGACTGGGGCCTCCCGCCCTGGCGCCCGGACCGCCTGGCCGAGTCCGGCTACGAGCCGTTCCGCTCGCTGCTGCGGGCCCTCTTCCGCTACGCCGGCGCCCTGCGCATCGACCACGTCATGGGCCTGTTCCGCCTGTGGTGGGTCCCGCTGGGCGAAGCGCCCACAGAGGGTACGTACGTCCACTACGACGCCGAGGCCATGCTCGCCGTACTGGTGCTGGAGGCCTCACGGGCCGGGGCCGTCGTCATCGGCGAGGACCTCGGCACGGTGGAACCCGGGGTGCGCGAGGCGCTGCGCGAGCGGGGGGTGCTCGGTACGTCGGTGCTGTGGTTCGAGCGGGACTGGGAGGGCGACGGGCGCCCGCTGTTGCCCGACCGCTGGCGTGCCGACTGCCTGGCCACCGCCACCACCCACGACCTGCCGCCCACCGCGTCCCGCCTCACCGGCGAGCACGTCGAACTCCGCGACAGCCTGGGGCTGTTGACCCGCCCCCTGGAGGAGGAACGGGCCGAGGCGTCCGCCGACATCGCCGAGTGGCTGGCCGAGCTCACCCGCCTGGGCCTCCTCCAGAGCGCGACGGGCGTCACGGGCCCTGCCTCAGACCCGGCCTCGGGCCCTGCCTCAGACCCCGCCTCAGACCGGGCCTCGGATCCCGCCTCAGACCGGGCCTCGGATCCCGCCTCGGACCCTGCCTCGGATCCCGCCTCGGGCCCTGCCTCCGGCCTCGCCTCGGATCCTGCCTCGGAGGAGGCCGAGATCCAGGCCGTCCACCGCTTCCTGCTCGACACCCCGGCCCGCATGCTCGGCATCTGGCTCCCCGACGGCGTGGGTGACCGCCGCCCCCAGAACATCCCGGGAACCTGGGACCAGTACCCGAACTGGCGCCTGCCGATCGCGGACAGGGAGGGCCGCCCGGTGACCCTGGAGGAGCTGGCGGGATCGGCGAGGCTGCGGGCGCTGGTGGAGGTACTGCGGCAGTCGTGAGGGCAATGCCGAACCCACGCCTTTCCGGGCTCAAGTGGAGGAAACGGCACCGATGTCGCGGAGCTTGACGGTCATCGCGTCGAGGCTGCCGATGCGAACCTCCCCGCGCGGTACAGCGCCCGGCCCGGAACGGCGGTCAGGCCCAGGACCGACGACACATGGACGACGTGGCACCCCCCGGCACCGCACCCCCCGGCACCGCACCCCCCGGCTCCTCATACGGCACCCCGGAGGAGCGCCCCGATCCGCCGTTCGATAGTTTTGGCACCGTGGACAAGAAGAACGCCCTGCGCGCCGGCGCCCTGGCTGCCGGTACGACGCTGATGATGCTGCTCATGTCGTCCCCCGCGCTCGCGCTGACCCGCGACGACGGCGACGATCCCGGCACCGGCCTGAGCGTCATCGAGACGCTGGGCCTCTATGTCGTGGCACCCCTCGTGCTGTTCGGGGTCATCGCCGGCCTGGTGCTGGTCCTTGACAAGTCGCACGAGTCGCACCGCGTGACCACCCGCAACATCAAGACCAAGCCCAAGGCCGACGCCAAGGCCTGACCGGAGCGTCGCAGCCCGAGCCCCGCGCCGGTTGCCCGCACGCTTCCCTCAGGGCGCCGCCCCCGCCGACGTACCCGCATCCGCCGTACGTGGACGAGGCCGGCGCCCTTGGTATGCCCAGGGCAGGCCGTCCTCCTCGCCACCCGCAGCGCATGGCCGTCACTTTCAAGGACTGGGCGCCGTGAGGTATCGCTGTACGGTCGGCCCCAGCCAGGCGACGACCTCCTCCCGGACCAGCGCGACCGACGGCGGGAGCCGCAGGACGTACCGCGTCAGCGCCAGCCCCAGCCCCAGCAGCTGGGTCGCCGCGAGCGCCGCCCGGGTCGGAGCCTGCTCGGGGTCGGGGCACACCTGACGGGCTACCGCGTCCCGGACGTGGCCCTGGAGAGAGGCCGCCTCTACGAGGCCCTGCGCGGCGGCCGGTTCGTGCTGATCACGCCGAAGACGTCCGCGTCGTACGAGGAGCAGGGCACCGCCCGCAAGGACCGGCTCACGGTGGAGCACTGGGCGAGCGACTGCCCGCACGTGAAAACGGCGGCTGGGGGGGCCCGGCACAGTCCGGGAGCCCCCTAGCCGCCGTACGGACGACGACTACTCGGCCGCCGCCGCCGCGTCCGCCGCCTGTGCCTTGAGCGCGCGCTCCACGCCCGCGCGGGACTCGGAGATCAGCCGTCGCAGGGCCGCGCTGGGCTCCGCGGAGGCCAGCCACTCGTCCGTCAGGCGCAGGGTCTCCTCGGAGACCTGGAGGGACGGGTAGAGGCCGACCGCGATCTGCTGGGCGATCTCGTGCGAGCGGGTTTCCCAGATGTCCTTGACGACCTCGAAGTACGTGCCCGTGTACGGGGCGAGCAGTTCCCGCTGGTCGGTCTGGACGAAGCCGCCGATGACGGCCTCCTGGACGGCGTTGGGCAGCTTGTCGGACTCGACGACCGACGCCCACGCCTCCGCCTTGGCCTCCTCGGTCGGGCGGGCGGCCCGGGCGGTGTCCGCGTGCCGCTCACCGGCGGCCGTCCGGTCGCGCTCGTACTCGCCGGCGATCTCCGCCTCGTCGTAGCGGCCCACCGCGGCCAGTCGCTGGACGAACGCCCAGCGCAGCTCGGTGTCGACGGCCAGGCCCTCGATCGTCTGCGTGCCCTCCAGCAGAGCGTCGAGCAGGTCCAGCTGCTCCGGCGTACGGGCGGTCGCGGCGAACGCGCGGGCCCACGCCAGCTGGTGGTCGCTGCCCGGTGCCGCCGCCCGCAGGTGAGCCAGCGTGGCGTCCGTCCAGCGGGTCAGCAGGGTCTCGCGGGCGGCCGGGTCGGCGTACAGCTCGATCGCCAGCTTCACCTGGCGGTGCAGCGACTGCACGACGCCGATGTCGGACTCCTTGCCGATGCCCGACAGCACCAGGGAGAGGTAGTCACGCGCGGCGAGTTCGGCGTCCCGGGTCATGTCCCAGGCCGACGCCCAGCACAGGGCGCGGGGGAGGGAGGACTCGAAGTCGCCGAGGTGTGCGGTGACGAAGGCGAGGGACTGCTCGTCCAGGCGGACCTTGGCGTACGACAGGTCGTCGTCGTTCAGCAGCACCACCGCCGGACGGCGCTTGCCGACCAGCTGCGGTACGGCGGTCAGTTCGCCGTCGACGTCCAGCTCCACGCGCTTGTCGCGGACCAGCTTGCCGCTGTCGTCGTCGAGTTCGTACAGGCCGACCGCGATCCGGTGCGGCCGCAGCGTCGGCTCGCCCTTCGCGCCGGCGGGCAGGGCCGGGGCCTCCTGGCGGATGGCGAAGGACGTGATGACACCGGCGGCGTCCGTCTCGATCTCCGGGCGCAGGATGTTGATGCCGGCGGTCTCCAGCCACGCCTTCGACCAGGCCTTCAGGTCACGCCCGGAGGTCTTCTCCAGGGCACCCAGCAGGTCGGACAGGCGCGTGTTGCCGTACGCGTGCGCCTTGAAGTACGCCTGCACGCCCGCGAAGAACTCGTCCATGCCGACGTACGCGACGAGCTGCTTCAGTACGGAGGCGCCCTTGGCGTACGTGATGCCGTCGAAGTTGACGAGCACGTCGTCGAGGTCGTTGATCTCGGCCATGATCGGGTGCGTGGACGGCAGCTGGTCCTGGCGGTACGCCCACGTCTTCATGGAGTTGGCGAACGTGGTCCAGGAGTGCGGCCAGCGGCTCCCCGCGGCGTGCGCCTGGCAGGCGATGGAGGTGTAGGTGGCGAACGACTCGTTCAGCCACAGGTCGTTCCACCACTCCATGGTGACCAGGTCGCCGAACCACATGTGGGCCAGCTCGTGCAGGATCGTCTCGGCGCGCACCTCGTACGCGGCGTCGGTGACCTTCGACCGGAAGACGTACTGGTCGCGGATGGTGACCGCGCCCGCGTTCTCCATCGCGCCCGCGTTGAACTCCGGTACGAACAGCTGGTCGTACTTCTTGAACGGGTACGCGTAGTCGAACTTCTCCTGGAACCACTCGAAGCCCTGCCGGGTCACCTCGAACACGGCGTCCGAGTCGAGGTGTTCGGCGAGCGAGGGCCGGCAGTAGATGCCGAGCGGCACGGACTGGCCGTCCTTCTCGTACACGCTGTGCACCGAGTGGTACGGGCCGACGATCAGCGCGGTGATGTACGTAGAGATGCGCGGCGTCGGCTCGAAGACCCAGACGCTGTCCGTCGGCTCCGGGGTGGGCGAGTTGGAGATGACCGTCCAGCCCTCGGGCGCCCGCACGGTGAACTGGAAGGTGGCCTTCAGGTCGGGCTGCTCGAAGCTCGCGAAGACCCTGCGCGCGTCCGGCACCTCGAACTGGGTGTAGAGGTAGGCCTGGTTGTCGACCGGGTCGACGAACCGGTGCAGCCCCTCGCCGGTGTTGGTGTATGCGCAGTCGGCGACGACCCGCAGGATGTTGCGGCCCTCCAGCAGCCCGGGCAGCGCGATCCGGGAGTCCACGAAGAGCTCGTCGGGGTCGAGCTGGTCGCCGTTGAGGGTGATCTCGTGGACCGTCGGGGCGACCAGGTCGATGAAGGACTGCGCGCCGTTCTCCGCGCCGTTCTCCGCGCCGTTCTCCGCGCCGCTCTCCTCGACATCGAAGCGCACCGTGGTCACGGACCTGTAGGTACCGCCCTCCTGCGCGCCGGAGAGGTCGAGATCGATCTCGTACGAGTCAACGGTGAGCAGCTTCGCCCGCTGCCGCGCCTCTTCGCGAGTCAGGTTTGTGCCAGGCACGCGGTCATCTCCTCGTTATGGGTGGGTTCGGCCATCCTTCCACGGGAGGTGCGGGGAAAGCGATGTCCATTTCCCGCCGGTGAGCGGGCCGGACAGGCGCGAGCCTGAAGACATGACGACGTATTTCGCACAGCCTGTCGACCCGGTGGTCCTGAAGGAACTGCGCATGATCGACGACGCGGGACGCGAGACGGGTCCCGTCATCGACGACGAGGGAGGCGCCCCGCTCCGCTGCTGCCTGCGCCGCAGCGCACCCGGAGAGCGGATCGCCCTGGTCTCCTACGCCCCGCTGCGCCGCTGGGCGGCAAGGACGGGTGCCGACCCGGGTGCGTACGACGAGCAGGGGCCCGTCTTCATCCACGCGGACGAGTGTGTGGGCCCGGCCCCGGACGCCGGGCTGCCCTTCACCGACGACCACCGGACGGTCCGCCGGTACTCGGCCGAGGGGTACATCCTGGGCGGGCGGCTGGTGGAGAGGCCCGAGGGGTTCGAGGAGTTCGAGGAGTTCGACGTATTCGAGGCATTCACGGCGGCCTTCACGGAGGCGTTCGCCGATCCGGAGGTGGCGCTGGTGCATGTGCGGGCGGTGGAGTACGGGTGTTTCCTCTATGAGGTAGGCAAGAGGTAGCTGCCGAACGGTAGTACTAGCGGTAGCCCTAGCGGTCATACCCTGCTACCGTTTGGGTATGAAGATCAGTGTGAGCCTCCCGCAGGAGGATGTGGCCTTCGTCGACGATTACGCGTCACGCACGGACGCTGAATCCCGCTCCGCCGTGATACACGCCGCCATCGAGCTGCTGCGGCAAGCGCAGCTGGAGCAGGAGTACACGGAGGCCTTCGCCGAGTGGGACGGGAGCGAGGACGCGAAGTTCTGGGACCAGTTCTCCGGGGACGGACTGACTGATGAAGCGCGGTGACATCTACCTGGTCGACTACGAACCGATCCGCGGCAGTGAGGCCAACAAGGCGCGCCCGGCGGTGATCGTCTCGAACGACGGCGCCAACGCGGCGGTGGAGCGGACCGGGCGGGGTGTGGTCACGTTGGTGCCCTTGACGACCAACACCTCTCGGGTCTACCCGTTCCAGGTGCTGCTGCCTTCCGGGGAGTGCGGTCTCCTGAAAAACTCCAAGGTGCAGTGCGAGCAAGTACGCGCGCTCACCCCTGAGCGGCTGCTGCGGCCGATCGGTTCCGTACCTCGGCAACGCATGGCCGAGATCGACGCGGCGCTGCGGCGGCATCTGGCTCTCTGAGCATGCGAAAGGGCGCCCACCGGTCACCTCGCGGTAAACATCGGTGGGCGCCCTTGGCGCGTACGGAAGGCGTCAGCCCTTCAGGTCCGCCGCCACCAGCTCCGCGATCTGCACCGCGTTCAGCGCGGCGCCCTTGCGGAGGTTGTCGTTGGAGACGAAGAAGGCGAGGCCGTTGTCGACGGTCTCGTCCTGGCGGATGCGGCCCACGTACGAGGGGTCCTGGCCGGCCGCCTGGAGCGGGGTCGGGACTTCGGTGACCGCGACGCCGGGGGCGCCGCCGAGCAGCTCCTTGGCGCGGTCCACGGTGATCGGGCGGGCGAAGCGGGCGTTGATCTGGAGGGAGTGGCCGGTGAAGACGGGGACACGCACGCAGGTGCCGGAGACCTTCAGTCCGGGGATCTCCAGGATCTTGCGGGACTCGTGGCGGAGCTTCTGCTCCTCGTCCGTCTCGTGCAGACCGTCGTCGACGATCGAGCCGGCCAGCGGAAGCACGTTGTACGCGATCGGGGCGACGTACTTGTTCGGCGCGGGGAACTCCGCCGCCGAACCGTCGTGCGTCAGCTTCGGCGCGTCGTCGCCGACCTTCTTGACCTGCTCGAACAGCTCGTCCACACCGGCCAGACCGGAACCGGACACGGCCTGGTAGGTGGCGACGACCAGGGCTTGAAGGCCCGCCTCGGCGTGCAGCGGCTTGAGGACCGGCATCGCGGCCATCGTCGTGCAGTTCGGGTTGGCGACGATGCCCTTGGGGCGGGTGGCGATCGCGTGCGGGTTCACCTCGGCCACCACGAGCGGTACCTCGGGGTCGCGGCGCCACGCGGAGGAGTTGTCGATCACTACCGCACCCTGAGAGGCGACCTTTTCGGCCAGCGCCTTCGAGGTCGAGCCGCCCGCGGAGAACAGCACGATGTCGAGACCGGTGTAGTCGGCGGTGGTCGCGTCCTCCACCGTCACGCCGTCCAGGACCGTTCCCGCCGAGCGGGCCGAGGCGAACAGGCGCAGCTCGGTGACCGGGAAGTTCCGCTCCTTGAGGATTCCGCGCATGACCGTGCCGACCTGACCGGTGGCTCCGACGATTCCGACCCTCACGACGACTCCCTCTGTGTGTCATTACGTGCATGTTGCGTGGCCGAGGCTTTTCCATGATGCGGCCGACATGGGCCTACCTGTCCAATTCTTTGGCCGCCATGCCCGAGGGCTGGGACACACCAGGTCATGTGACGGCTACAGAACTCCTGCCGCCCCTCCCCTGAGCTGCAGAAATTCGCCCTACGACCGCTCCGCGCCGCAAGCTGTGCCGCCCGGCGCCGCGATGTGACGTACGCCTCCGAACGGGTTCCCCACGATTTCCCGAGCGCGCGCCGAACGTTTTCGCGCGCTGCGGCGTCGTAGAGGAAACGCGGTGAGGGGAGGGGTGTCCCCATGACGCTGCGCAGTGTCCGCCTCGCCCGCCTCCACACCCGCCGTCGGCTCACCATGTGGCTGTGGCCCGGAGACATCGACGACGCCGTCCTCGTCACCTCGGAGCTGGTCGCCAATGCCGTACGGCACGCTCGAATCCCCGGGCATGAACTGTTCCTGCGGATCATGGAGTTGGGGGGCAGTGCGCTCACCATCGATGTGTCGGATCCGGTACGGGTGTTTCCGCAGATGAGAAAGGAGCCAGAGGGCGAGGGCGGCCGTGGACTGCTGGTCGTAGCTCAACTCGCCGCCGAGTTGGACTGGTTCCTGCGTGCAGACGCCGGCAAGACGGTACGGGCACGTCTTGTGCCGTAGTGACGGCTGCCCCGGTCCGTCACTGGCGGGGCAGCACCACGACATACGCGGCGGGATCTCGGCCGTCCGCCGGCATCCGGGCCGTGCGCACCACTGTCGCCGCGAAAAGGGGCAAGTCGCCCTGGACGCGACCGTCGGCGGGTTAACGTCCCTGGATGCGAAGGAAGTTGCGGGTGGCGGCCTACGCCATATGCGTGCGCGACGGACAGCTCCTGCTCTCCCGCTCCCCGGCGCTGGACGGCGGGCCGCCGGAGTGGGTGCTGCCCGGTGGCGGCATGGAGCACGGCGAGGACCCCTACGACACCGTCGTGCGGGAGGTGGCCGAGGAGACCGGCTACCGCATCGAGGTCGCCGGCCTGCTCGGGGTGGACTCCAGCCGCAGGGTTTTCCCCCGCCGCGTCGGACGCGCCGTCGACCACCACGGCGTACGGCTCGTCTACGAGGGGAGGGTCACCGGAGGTGAGCTGCGTTACGAGATCGGCGGCTCCACCGACATGGCCGCCTGGCACGACCTGGACGCCGTGCCCGCGCTGAACCGGGTACCGATGGTCGAGACCGGGCTCCGGCTGTGGCGCGAGCGGCCGGCCGCCGGGCACCTCGAACCCGCCGAGCGGTCGGCTCCCGAGCGGCCGGCCGCCGGGCACCTCGCGCCGCCACCGGTGGAACCCCCTCCGGGACAGCTCCCCTACCCCGAAAGATGAACACGGAGTAGCCGCCCCCGGGCCGTCCGGGGGCCGGTCGAGGGTGCGCGGGGTAGTCCAAGATCCACGTACGGTGATCGGCGCTGCGTGTTGCCGCCTCGTTCACGCGCAGGCCATACCCGGTGTCAACGATCGGTAGTGAGCGGGATGTTCGCGAAAGCGATCACCCGCGACCACTGCCGACGCGTTCGCACTTGGGGAGATCGCGCCATGTCGCGCACACGCTCTGTCGCCGGTTCCGCACTCGGGACCAACCGCCGTACCGTTCTCGCCGCCACCGCGGCGGTCACCCTCTCCGCGGGCGTCGGCTACGCCCTGCGGCCCACCGACAGCCAGGCCGCCCCCACCATGGGCACGGAAGCGGGCGAGGCCGCCGAGGCCCCCGTGGCCCAGTCCCTCCCCCAGTCTCGGCTTCGCTCGACCGGGGGGACCCCCATGGCCCCGGCCGCACCCCTGGCCCCGTACACCCGCGGCACCACCCTCGCCTCCGTCGCCACCCCGCGCACCGGCTCCGGCTACCGCCGCCTCGGCGACGGCCCCGGTTGGAGCCGCAGGGTCCGCTCCGAGCTGGCCGCGCCGAAGACGGGCCGGGCCGGCCGCCGGACCACGCTCGCCGCGTTCGTGCAGATCACCGACATGCACCTGATCGACGCCCAGCACCCGATGCGTCTGGAGTACCTGCGCTCCACCGACCGGCACGCCTGGCGGCCGCACGAGGCGCTGACCGTGCCCGGCGCGATATCGCTCGTGGAGCGCATCAACGCGCTGCGGGGAGCCCCCGTCACCGGCGCCCCGCTCCACTTCGCCATGACCACCGGCGACAACACCGACAACAACGCCAAGACCGAGCTGGACTGGTTCCTGAAGATCATGAGCGGCGGCCGGGTCACCGCCAACTCCGGTGACCCGCGGCACTACGAGGGCGTGCAGAACAGCGGCCTCAAGCAGTACTGGCAGCCTGACGCGGCCGTGCGCGACGCCGACAAGCAGCTCGGTTTCCCGCACCTTCAGGGCTATCTCACCGCTGCTCTGCGGGAGTTGAACAGCCCCGGACTCAACCTGCCCTGGTACTCCACCGTCGGCAACCACGACGCCATGCCGCTCGGCTGCTACGGCCACGGTGACTCGTGGCTCGCCGAGTACGCGGCCGGCGGCAGGAAGCTGATGAACGTGTCCGCGTCCGAGGCGAAGAAGCTCCAGAACGCCATCAAGGACGCCAAGGACCCGAAGGGAACCGCCTTCCGCGACTTCCTCAAGGCCCACACCCGCGACATGCGCTCGGTCACGCCGGACGAGCGGCGCGCCCCCTACACCGCCACCGAGTACATCCGGGCCCACCTCGACCCCGCCCACCGCGGCCTCGGCCCGGTCGGCCACGGCTACTCCACCGCCAACCTCGACGCGGGCACCCAGTACTACAGCTTCCGCATCGCCGACGACGTCATCGGCATCAGCCTCGACACCACCGACGCGGGCGGCCACTACCAGGGCTCCGTCGGGACGGCCCAGCTGATGTGGCTGGACAGGACGCTGAGGGAGAACAAGGACTCCTACGCGGTCGTCTTCAGCCACCACACCAGCACGTCGATGACGAACACCCGCCCCGACCCGGCCCGCCCCGGCGAGCGGCGGCACAACGGCCAGGAGCTCATCGCCCTCCTCGGCCGCCACACCAACGTCCTGGCCTGGGTGAACGGACACATCCACCGCAACGAGATCACCCCGCACCCGGCGTCCGGCGGCCGTTCCTTCTGGGAGATCTCCACCGCCTCCCACGTGGACTTCCCGCAACTGGCCCGGGTCATCGAGCTGGCGGACAACAAGGACGGCACCCTCTCGATCTTCACCACCTGCGTCGAGTCCGCGGCCCCGCACCGCACGGACTTCACCGACCTCTCCCAGACCGGCCTCGCGGCCCTCTACCGCGAGCTGTCCTACAACGCACCCGGCGCCAACCTGACCCTCGGTGGCGACGCACAGGACCGGAACACCGAACTGGTGCTCAGGAAGAGCTGACGCGCTCGGGGGAGCCGGACGACGAGAGCGAGGAAAGGGCCGCCGGGCCGGATCCCGACGGCCCTGTGGCCCCTCCTCCCCACTCGCCCCCTCCCCACTCGCCTCCGCTCCCCTCCGCTCCCCTCCGCTCCCCTCCGCTCCCCTCCGCTCCTCTCCCGGTCCTGCCTCGCCCCTCACGACCGGGGCAGGACCACGACATACGCGGCGGGATCTCGGTCGCCCGCCGCCATCAGGGCCGTGCGCACCACCGTCGCCTGTTGTTCCCTCGCTTCCCGGAGCTTCCTCGGGGTGATGTGGACGACCGTGATGCCCAGCCGCTCCAAGTGCTCGCGCTTGCGGGCGTATTCGGACGACAGGGCGTCGTCGTCCTGCCGATGGCCCTGGCGGGGGGCGCGGGTGTCGAGCTCGACTCCCACCGCCTGCGCCGGCCAGTACGCGTCGAGGCCGCCCAGGTGCGGGCCGCCCGGGAGGCGCAGGTCCACGTTCCACACCGGGTCGGGCAGGCCGTGTTCGCGGACCATCCGGTACAGGCGGCTCTCGGCGATCGCCCGGCCCTGCGCGAGGAGGGAGTCGACCGCGTCCACCACGTGCGGCCGGCTCAACAACTTGGCGTTGTTCAACTCCCGTACCACCGCCGCCGGTTCGCAGTGCCTGCCGCGTACGGCCTCGGTCAGCAGCCGGCGTACGGCATCCGCGTCCGCCAGTTCCGCCACCGCGTCGGCCAGCGCCCGCGGTACCGGCGCGACCGGCAGGCCCGTCACCGGATCCGGCGTGGGCAGCGCGGCCGTACGGACGAGCCGCGCGCAGCCCGACGAGCGCAGCCGGCGCATCCGGGGGACCAGGACGTCGATGCGGTCCAGGGACAGCAGCGGCGGGGGAGAGGTGAAACCGTGCAGGGTCAGCGCCGCCAGGCCCGTGATCATCGCGTCCCCGTACACCGGTCGGCGCGGGTCGTCCTGGCCGGGCTGGGCCGGAACCCCGCCGGTCTGCTCCCGCGCCGCGTACATCAGCACCGCGTGCAGCCGCTCCTCGCTGGTCGGCGGGCCGGAGTGGAGCAGGAAGACCCCCGGGAGGATCTGCTGCCAGGGGCCGCCGGGGCGGCACTGCTCGTTGACCTCCGCGGCCGAGAGGCCGTACGAGCGGAGACGGGCGGTGGTCAGTACCCGGCGGTGCGCCTCGGAGAGGTTCCGGAGGGGGCGGGGGGAGAGCGGGGGGACCGGGGTGTTGTGGTTCATGACCGGCAGATTCCCGCCATCGATCCGGCCTTGAACCGTTGTTACACACCCGTCGACAAATCAGGACAAGGCCGCACTAAAGGACGGGTGTTCGGACGCCGAATGCGCGCGGAAAACCCCTGGTCCGTTCTGGTGCGGCCCAGAGGTTACGGCGTCTGTTGCCTGAATTCCGTAACGGTGACGACACGCCCAGACTTTGGCCAAGGCTCCGCCTCTTGCCCGCCCGTTGCTCCGCCTTCTTGCCCGCCCCTCGCCACGGCTCTGCCCGCCGCCTGTCCGCCTCTCGCCACGGCTCTGCCCGCCGCCTGTCCGCCTCTCGCCACGGCTCTGCCCGCCGCCTGTCCGCCTCTCGCCCCGGCTCTGCCTGCCGCCTGTCCGCCTCTCGCCCCGGCTCTGCCCGCCGCCTGTCCGCCTCTCGCCCCGGCTCTGCCTGCCGCCTGTCCGCCTCTCGCCCCGGCTCTGCCTGCCGCCTGTCCGCCTCTCGCCCCGGCTCTGCCCGCCGCCTGTCCGCCTCTCGCCCCGGCTCTGCCTGCCTTCTGCCCCGCCTCATGCCTGGCGCGACGCTAGTTCACGGCCGATGCCTTCGCGTCGAACGCCTGTCCCCGCAACGCCCGTGCCAGGTCGTCCCGCGCCTCCAGCACCAGCCGGCGCAGCGCGGGTGCCGCGTCCTCGTGGGCGGCGAGCCAGGCGTCCGTCGCGTCCAGCGTCGCCTGCGAGTCCTGGAGCGAGGGGAACAGGCCCTGGACGACGTGCATCGCGATCTGGATCGACCGCTCCCGCCACACCCGCTCGATCACGTCGAAGTACTTCTGCGCGTACGGCGCCAGCAGCTCTCGGTGCGGGGGCCGGTCGAAGCCCGCGATCGTCGCCTCGACCAGCGCGTTCGACAGGGCGTCGGACTCCACCACCTGCGCCCACGCCTGTGCCTTGACCGCCGCCGAGGGGCGGGCGGCGAGGCAGCGGACCTGGTGACGCCTGCCGGACGCCGTGTCGTCGCGGGCCAGTTCGGCGGCCAGGGCGCTGTCGTCGGCGAGGCCGTGTGCCGCGAGCGGTTCCAGGAGCACCCAGCGCAGCTCCTGGTCGACCGCCAGCCCCTCGATGGCCGAGGTGCCGTCCAGCAGCCCCTGGAGCAGGTCGAAGTCGCGCCGGTCCGCAGCCGTCCGGGCGAAGAACCGCGCCCACGCCAGCTGGCGCTCGCTGCCCGGTTCGGCACGCCGCAGCTCACGCTCGGCGCCCTCGGCGAGCAGCGCGGCGCCCTCGGTCCGCCACGCGGGAGCCGCGTAGTGGACGATCGCCGACTCGGACCACGCGTGCAGCATCTGCAGCACCCCGACGCCGGACTCGCGCCCCGCGAAGCGGAGTACCAGGTCGATGAAGTCCCGGGCCGGCAGCAGCGCGTCGCGGGTCATGTTCCACAGCGCGGACCAGCACAGGGCCCGGGCGAGCGGGTCGGTGAGCTCGCCCAGGTGCGCCTTCAGGGTCTCCAGCGAGGTCGCGTCGAAGCGGCTCTTGCAGTAGGTGAGGTCGTCGTCGTTGACCAGCACCAGCTCGGGGGCCTCCGCGCCGGCCAGCTCCGCCACGACGGTCCGCGGACCGTCGACGTCCGCCTCTGCACGGGCGTACCGCTCCAGCTCACCCGACGCGGAACGGCGGTACAGACCCACCGCCACCCGGTGCGGGCGCAGCTCGGGGTGCGATTCGGCGGCCTCCTGCACCACCGCCACCTCGTCGACGCGGCCGTCCGCGGCCAACAGCACCTGCGGGGTCAGCGAGTTGACCCCGGCCGTCTGCAGCCACGCCCGCGACCACGCGGCCATGTCCCGGCCGCTGGTCTCCTCCAGCACCGACAGCAGATCACCCAGACGGGTGTTGCCGTACGCGTTCCGCTTGAAGTAGCGGCGGGCGCCCTCCAGGAACGCGTCCTGGCCGACGTACGCCACCAGCTGCTTCAGCACCGACGCGCCCTTGGCGTACGTGATGCCGTCGAAGTTGAGCTTGGCGTCCTGGAGGTCGCGGATGTCGGCCGTGATCGGATGGGTGGAGGGCAGCTGGTCGGCGCGGTACGCCCAGGCCTTGCGGCGGTTGGCGAAGGTGATCCAGCCGTTCTCGAAGCGGGTCGCGCCGACCAGCGCGAACGCGCCCATGAAGTCGGCGAAGGACTCCTTGAGCCAGAGGTCGTCCCACCATTCCATGGTGACCAGGTCGCCGAACCACATGTGGGCCATCTCGTGCAGGATGACGTTGGCCCGGCCCTCGTAGGACGCCTGTGTCACCTTGCCCCGGAAGATGAACTCCTCCCGGAAGGTCACCAGACCCGGGTTCTCCATCGCGCCGAGGTTGTACTCGGGCACGAACGCCTGGTCGTACTTCCCGAAGGGGTACGGGTAGTCGAAGTGGTCGTGGAAGAAGTCCAGGCCCTGCTTGGTCACCAGGAACACGTCGTCGGCGTCGAAGTGCGGGGCCAGGCCCTTGCGGCACAGGGCGCCGAGGGGGATCTCCAGGCGGGTACCGTCATCGAGGACCCGCTCGTAGGAGTCGGTCACATAGTGGTACGGGCCCGCCGCCACGCAGGTGATGTACGTCGAGATCGGCTTCGTCTCCGCGAACCGCCACACCCCGTCGGCGCGTTCACCGGCGCCGTTGCTCCAGACCGTCCACTCCTCAGGCGCCCGCACCTCGAAGCGGAACGGGGCCTTGAGGTCCGGCTGCTCGAAGGTGGCGAAGACCCGGCGGGAGTCGGCCGGCTCGTACTGCGTGTAGAGGTAGACCTCGCCGTCCTCCGGGTCGACGAAGCGGTGCAGGCCCTCACCGGTGCGGGAGTAGGCGCACTGGGCGTCGACGACCAGCTCGTTGTCGGCGGACAGATCCTCCAGGACGATCCGGGAGCCGTCGAAGACCTCGCTCGGGTCGAGGTCCTTGCCGTTGAGGGAGACGGAGGTCACACGCGGCGCGATCAGGTCAGCGAAGCTGGAGGCGCCGGGTTCGCTGCACCGGAAGCGGATCGTGGTGACCGAGCGGAAGGCCCGCGGTCCGTCCCCGGTGTGGTCGCCGACCGCCGTGCGGACGTCGAGGGACACGTCGTAACCGTCGACGGACAGCAGGGCGGCCCGTTCCCGGGCCTCGTCGCGGGACAGGTTCTCACCGGGCACGGGGGCGCTCCCTCGGGTGGTGTTCAGTATGAGGACGGGCTGATCCTGCCATGGGCCGCCGAACCTCGGCGGGCGGGAATGACATGGCCAGTGTCGGTGTTGCGCGTAAAAAACCGGCTTGCGAGGAGAGTCATGTCCGAGATCGCGAACGCCTCCGAAAAGATCCCCGTCGACTTCTGGTTCGATCCCTCGTGCCCCTGGGCCTGGATGACCTCCCGCTGGGTGCTGGAGGTGGAGAAGGTCCGCGACATCGAGGTGCGCTGGCACATCATGAGCCTCGCGGTGCTGAACGAGGAGAAGCTCGACCAGCTGCCCGAGGAGTACCGGGACTTTCTCGCCACCAAGGCGTGGAAGCCGGTGAAGGTGGTGACCGCGGCCTGGCAGAAGCACGGCGCCGACGTCCTCGGCCCGTTGTACACCGCGCTCGGCACCCGCATTCACAACAACGACGAGGGTCCGACGGTCGAGGCCATAGCGGGCGCGCTGAAGGACGTCGGTCTGCCCGCCGACCTGATCGACTACGCCGACCAGGAGGACTTCGAGTTCGACGCCCAGCTGCGTGCCTCGCACAAGGAGGGCATCGACAAGGTCGGCCAGGAGGTCGGCACGCCCGTCATCGCCGTGCCCGGCTCCGACGGCGGGCAGATCGCGTTCTTCGGCCCGGTCGTCACCCCGGCGCCCAAGGGCGAGGAGGCCGCCCGGCTGTGGGACGGCACCCTCGCGGTGGCCTCGGTCCCCGGTTTCTACGAGATCAAGCGGACCCGGACCAAGGGCCCGGACTTCAGCAACCTGTAGGCGTCCGGAGGACCGGCAGCGGCTACCTGTCGACGTGGAGTCAGAAGCCCTCCGGCAGGTAGGTACCGACCTGCCAGTCGTTCTTCTTCTGGACGCGGCGGCAGCTGCCGTTGTGGCAGCGGTGGAAGGCCTTCGCGACGAAATGGTCGCCCTTCTTCAGCTTCGGCAGCAGTACCAGCTCGGCCGCCGCGATCTCCGGGTCACCCTTCAGGTCCTGGAAGTCCTGCAGCTTGTCGTGACAGGTCGGGCTGGGGCATCGCACGAACGTCATGAGCGCCTCCTGGCTTTCGGGTCGCGCCGGTCGGACGACGCGGCGCGGGGAACGTAGGCCCCCGGCGACCGGACGGGAGCCCGGGAAACCTTCCGGTCACGTGTCCGGGCCACCGGTAACCGGTCCGGTCGCGTGTCCGGGGCCCCGGTAACCGGTCCGGTCGCGTGTCCGGGGCCCCGGTAACCGGTCCCGCCGCGCGTGAGCCGGGGCCGGTCACGGCTGGGACCGCTTTCGGGCCTCGGTCAGCCGGGTCAGGTGGTCTTCGTATCCCTGGGTGTAGTACGCGGCCCGGTCCGTGTCCGGTTCGACGATGCTGGTCGGGCGGGTCCAGGTGGACGCGTCCAGCGTCACCCCGTAGCGCTCGGCCGCCGCGAGGACCGCGCCCCGGGCGCCCACCTCGCCCTCGACGACCTTCAGGGGCCGGCCGAGGACGTCGGCGAGCAGCCGCATCCAGGCGGGGCTGCGGGTGCCGCCGCCGCAGACGGCCAGCGAGCCCATCAGACCGGCGGCCTCCAGGCAGTGCCGGGCCGCGTAGCCGATGCCCTCGCAGACCCCTCGTACCAGGTCGGCCCGGGTCGACTCCAGGGAGACACCGGTGAGTTCGGCCCGCAGATGGGGGTCGACGAAGGGGGCGCGTTCGCCGGAGGGCGCGAAGTACGGCAGTACCCGCACCCCGTGCGCGCCGGGCGGGGTCTCGGCCAGCAGGCCGTCGACCTCCTCGTGGCGCACCCCGGTCGTCGACAGCACCCAGTCCAGGGCGGCCGTGCCGACCATCGCGGGCAGCGCGCGTAGCCAGTGGCCGGGCCGGTCGGTGGAGATGTACAGGCCGGCCGGTTCACCGGACAGGTCCAGGTCGGTCGTCGCGACCAGCGCGGCCAGACAGGTGCCGACGATGAGGAGACCGTCCCCGGGTGTGGTGACCCCGGCGCCGAGCGCGGACGCGGGCAGGTCGTAGGGGCCGTTGCTGATCCGGACGCCGGGCGGCAGGCCTTCGCCCCGGGTGTGTCCCACCGCGATCGGATCGGCGACCGGGGCGAGCAGGTCACGCCGGTGGGTCAGCTCCAGCAGCTCCAGCACCCCTTCGTCGTACGTCCGGGTCCTCGGGTCGAGGAACGGCATCGACGCGTCCGAGACGTCCGTCACCGCCCGGGACGCTCCCGTCAGCCGCTGGAACACCATGTCCTTGCAGAAGACGGCCGCGGCGGCCGAGTCCAGGGACTTCGGCTCGTGCCGGTCCAGCCAGGCCAGCAGCGGACCCGGGCTGCCCGGGAACAGGGCGCTGCCGGTCCGCCGGAACACTGTTTCGAACGTGCCGTCCGCCAGCCACCGGTCGAGCAGTTCGTGGGCCCGCCCGTCCATCCAGGAGGCGGCGGCCCGTACCGGACGGCCCTCCGGGTCCACCAGCCACACCCCGTCGCCCTGGCCGGTCAGCCCGGCCAGCTCGACGGGCTCCGCCACGCGTGCCGTCAGCGCTTCGAGGACGGCGACGACGGCCCCGTACACCTCCTCCATGTCCTGTTCGACCCGGCCGTCGTGCAGATCGAGACGGACCGGGCGGGACTCGACGGCCCGTTCACGGCCGGTGACGTCGAAGGCGGCGGCCTTCACCATGGACGTGCCGACGTCGATACCGACGTACATATGTGGGCCTCCTCGGCCAGTCGTCGCGGGTCGTCGCGGGTCGTTGAGGGCGTCGCGGGTCGTCGCGGTCGTCGCGGTTGTCGTGGGCGCCGCGCCGGCGCTCGTCGCGGTTGTCGTGCTCGTCGCAGGAGTCGCAGGAGTCGCAGGAGTCGCAGGAGTCGCTGATGTCACGGATGTCACGTCAGGCAGTGCGCGAGCGGCTCCCCGCGCACCCAGCGGCCCACCTCCGCGGCCGCGATCGCCGCCGCCTTCTCCGCGACCGCGCGGCTGGCGCCGCCCAGGTGCGGGGTCAGCACCACCCGCTCGGCGAGAGCCCGCAGCCGTGAGCCGGCGGGCAGCGGCTCCCGCTCGTACGTGTCGAGGGCCGCCGCCGACACCTGCCCACTCTCCAGCGCGTCACAGAGCGCGCCCTCGTCCAGGAGCGGTCCGCGCGCCACGTTCACCACCACCGCGCCCCGCGGCAGCAGACCCAGCTCACGGGCGCCGAGCAGACCGCGGGTCTCGGCGGTGAGACGGGCGTGCAGGGTGACCACGCGGGACCGGGACAGGAGCTCGTCGAGCGAGGACACCCGCAGGCCGTGGATCTCGCCGCGCACATAGGGGTCGTACACCATCACCCGCGCGCCGAAGGCGCACAGCACCCGGGCGACCCGGCTGCCGACGGCCCCGTACCCGATCAGTCCGACGGGCAGGTCCTCCAGTTCCAGGCCGCTGTGCTCGTACGTGTAGAAGGCGGCGCCCTCCCAGCTGCCCCGCCGGGCCAGCAGGTCGTGAGCCTGCGGGATACGGCGCAGGGCCGCCAGCAGCAGGCCGACGGTGAACTCGGCGGTGGCGGCGGCGTTGCGGCCGGGCGCGAAACACACCCGGACGCCGTGGGACTTCGCCGCCTCCAGGTTGACGTTGACCGGGCCGCCCCGGCAGACGACGACCAGACGCAGGTCGGGAGAGGCCGCCAGCACCCGTTCGGTGACCGGGCCCATCTGGGTGACCAGCACCTCGCGCCCGTCGGAGAGCGCCTCGATCATCTCGTCCTCGGCGTCGCTCGCCTCCTGCACCTCGGCCACCGGACCGAACGGCTCCAGCGGCCAACCGAGCATCAACTCCCGTACTTCCAACGGCCGTTCGCCCACTTCCTGACCGACCGCCTGGGTGATCAGTCCCGGCAGGACGAAGTGGTCGCCGGCCGCCACGACACGCACCGGACCGTTCCGTTCGTTCATCGTTGCCCTCCGCTCGCCCGCTTCCTGACACGATGTTGAGCCGCTCGCCCGGGTACGCATAGACCCCGTACAGGTGGAGGTCCGGATGGCGGAGGAAAACATGGCGTGGCTGGGGATCGACCTGGGCACGCAGAGCGTGCGCGCGCTGGCCGTCACCGGGGACGGCACGGTCCTCGGCAGCGGCACCACGCCACTGGCCGGGCGCCGGGAGGGCGGGCGGCACGAGCAGGAGCCGGGCCAGTGGTGGCGGGCGGTGTGCGAGGCGTCCCGCGCGGCACTGGCCGCCGTCCCGGGCGTACGGATCGGCGGGCTCGCGGTGTGCGGCACCTCCGGCACGGTGCTGCTGACGGACGGCTCGGGACGGCCGGTGAGTCCGGCGCTGATGTACGACGACACGCGGGCGGCGGCCGAGGCGGCGCGGCTGCGGGAGGCGGGCCTCGCGGTGCAGGACACCTGGGCGCTGCCGAAGGCGCTGTGGCTCACCGACGCCCACGGCCCGGGCCGCGTCACCCACCAGCCCGACGTGATCACCGCACGGCTGGTCGGCCGCCCAGTGCCGACCGACTCCAGCCACGCCCTCAAGACCGCCTACGACGTGCGGCGTGAGACTTGGCCGCAGGCGCCGGGCCTGCCCGAGGGCGCCCTGCCCGACGTCGTACGCCCCGGCACCCGCCTCGGAGAGGTGTGCCCGGCCGCCGCCGACGCCACCGGCATTCCCGCGGGTACGCCCGTGATCGCCGGGATGACCGACGGCTGCGCGGCCCAGATCGCCTCGGGCGCCCTGCGGCCCGGCTCCTGGAACTCGGTGCTCGGCACGACCCTCGTCCTCAAGGGCGCCGCCCCGGCCCCGGTCCGGGACTCCACCGGCGTGGTCTACAACCACCGTGCCCCGGACGGGACCTGGCTGCCCGGCGGGGCGTCGAGCGTCGGTGCGGGGGCGCTCACGGCGGCCTTCGGGGACGCGAACCCCGGCGCGCTCGACCGGCGGGCGGCCGCCTTCGAGCCGTCCGGATTGCTCACGTACCCGCTCGTGTCCCCGGGCGAACGGTTCCCGTTCCGCGCGCCGGACGCCACCGCCCTGCGGCTCGGCGAGCCCGCCGAGGACGCCGACCTGTGGGCCGGGCTCCTCCAGGGCGTCGCCTTCACGGAACGCCTGTGCCTGGACTACCTGCACCACCTCGGCGCCCCCCTGGACGGACCGCTCACCTTCACCGGCGGCGGCGCCCGCAGCGCGTACTGGAACCAGCTCCGTGCCGACGTCCTCGGCCGCCCGGCCCGCGTACCGGAACAGACCGAACCGGCGCTGGGTATGGCCGCGTTGGCCCTGCACGGAACCATCGGGACCCCGCTCGCGCAGACCGCCGAGCGGATGGTCCGCATCCGTACGGTCGTCGAGCCGCGCCCGGCCCGCACGGCCCTGTTCGCCGAGCCGTACGCCCGCCTCGTCGACGAACTGACGGCCCGCGGCTGGCTCCCGGACCCCGTCGCGGCCCACACGCGCACCCGCCTGGACCGGGATACTGCTGGACCATGACGACGACCTTGCTGCTGGCCCGGCACGGACAGACCATCTGGCACGCCGAGAACCGTTACGCGGGGATCAGTGACGTGGCCCTCACCGACACCGGCCGCGCCCAGGCGGAGGCCCTCGGCCGCTGGGCCGCCGCCCACCCCGTCGACGCGATCTGGACCTCCCCGCTCTCCCGGGCCGTCGCCACCGCCGACCCCGCCTGCCGCGCCCTGGACCTCGCCCCGCATCGCGAACCCGGCCTGCGCGAGTGCGACTTCGGCGTGCTGGAGGGCCGGACGCTCACGGAGTTCTCGGCCGAGGACCCGGCCGCCGCGGAGGCCTATCGCGCCGACCCGGTAGGGAACCCCTTCCCCGGTGCCGAGGACCCACGGGCGGCTGCCGTCCGCGGGTCCGACGCCCTGCGCCGCATCGCCGCCGCCCACCCCGGCGAACGGGTGCTCGTGGTCGCCCACAACACCCTGTTCCGTCTCGTCCTGTGCACTGTGCTGTCGATCCCGGCCGGGGAGTACCGCAGAGTGTTCCCGCGGTTGCGCAACGCGGCGATCAGTGAACTGCGCATGGACAGTGACGGTGGTGCCGCGCTGCTCTCCCTCAACGTGCCGTGCGAGCCGGACAGGGTGTAGCCCACCGGGACCGATGGGTGTAGCCCACCGGTCCCGATCACGCCGGAAAGCCCCCGCGAGTCATGTCCTCGCGGGGGTTTTCCCTCTTTCCGCCCGCCGTCGTGAAGGGTGAGAAGACGATCACGAGGCAGGACGCTCTACCGGGTCCGGACCCGGATCCGTGCCGTCAGGACGCCAGCAGCAGGACGTCCGCGCGGGACTTCGCGGCCTCGTGACGCCGGGCCACGTCCTGCCAGTCGACGACCTGCCACATCGCCTCGATGAAGTCCACCTTCTGGTTCCGGTACTGCAGATAGAAGGCGTGCTCCCAGGCGTCGAAGACGAGGATCGGCACGGACCCCTGGCCGACGTTGCCCTGATGGTCGTACACCTGCTCGACGATCAGTCGCCCGCTCAGCGGCTCGTACGCGAGCACGCCCCAGCCCGAGCCCTGGGTGGTCGCGGAGGCCTTGGTCAGCTGCGCCTTGAACCCGGCGAAGGAGCCGAACGACTCGGTGATGGCGTCCGCGAGCTCGCCCACACCGTCCCCGGAGAGGGGCTCGCCGCCGCCGTCGCCGCTCATGTTCGTCCAGTAGATGCTGTGCAGGATGTGCCCGGACAGGTGGAAGGCCAGGTTCTTCTCCAGCCCGTTGACCGAGCCCCACTGCTCCTTGTCCCGCGCCTCAGCGAGCTGCTCCAGCGTGTCGTTGGCGCCCTTCACATAGGCCGCGTGGTGCTTGTCGTGGTGCAGCTCGATGATCTCCGGGCTGATCACGGGGGCGAGCGCCGAGTAGTCGTAGGGCAGTTCAGGAAGCGTGTAGACGGGCATGGCAGGTCCCCTCCGAGCTCTTATTGCACATTAATTGCAGGTGCAGGCTAGCAACAATAAGGGGGGTGTGGGCAAGAAGCAGGCCCCCACGTGTGTCACGTGGGGGCCGTGCCGGTGGCTGGGGCGAGGGCGAGGGAGGCTCAGGCCGGTGGTGTCCTTTCAGACGAGAGCGGATGCCGCGGGGGAGTCGACGTACTGGTTCGCGGGGCGTGGCAGGCCGTAGCGGTCCCGCAGGGTGCGGCGTGGTCCGTACTCCGCACGGAGCAGACCGCGGGTGCGCAGGAGCGGGACGACGTGGTCGACGAACAGGTCGAGGCCGGACGGCAGTACGGCCGGCATGATGTTGAAGCCGTCGGCGGCGCCCCGGGTGAACCAGGTCTCGATCTCGTCGGCGACCTGCTCGGGCGTCCCGGCGAAGGTGAGGTGCCCGCGCCCGCCGCCGAGCCGCCCGATCAGCTGCCGCACGGTGAGCCGCTCGCGCCGGGCCAGTTCGACGATGAGGGTGTAGCGGCTCCTGGCGCCCTCGATCGCGCTCTCCGGGGGCAGGTCGGCGGGGAGCAGGGCGTCCAACTCCAGCGTCCCGGGCTCCAGCTGCAGCAGCCCCTCCAGGCGGGTCGTCCCGTGTGTGTACACGATGTGGTCCTCCAGGAGCTGCTCGGCCGCCAGTGCCTCCGCCTCCGTGGAACCGAGCACCGGGACGATACCCGGCAGCACCTTGATGTGGTCGGGATCACGACCGGTCGCCGCCGTACGGGACTTGAGGTCGGCGTAGAAGGTATGTGCGTCCTCGATGGTCTGCTGGGCCGTGAACACGGCCTCCGCGTACCGGGCCGCGAAGCCTTTCCCGTCCTCGCTCGACCCCGCCTGCACCAGCAGCGGGTAACCCTGTGGCGTACGGGGGACGTTGAGCGCCCCCGCGACGCTGAAGTACGTCCCCTGGTGCCGGGGCGGGTGGATCTTCGCGTCGTCGCCCCAGACGCCGGCCGCCTTGTCCGCGACGATCGCGTCGTCCTCCCAGCTGTCCCAGAGCTTCAGAGCCACGTCGAGGAACTCCGCGGCACGGGCGTACCGCTCGGCGTGCGCGGGCTCGGCCGCCAGACCGAAGTTGCGGGCGGCCTCCGCACCGGCCGTGGTGACGATGTTCCAGCCCGCCCGGCCGCCGCTGATGATGTCGAGGGAGGCGAACCTGCGGGCCAGGTTGTAGGGAGAGTTGTACGAGGTGGAGGCGGTGGCGATCAGACCGATGTGCTCGGTGGCCGTCGCCAGGGCGGTCAGCAGGGTGAGCGGCTCCAGGGCGCCGGCGGGGCGCTGGGCCAGGTTCCCCCACAGCTGCGGTCCGTCGGCGAGGAACAGGGAGTCGAAGGTGCCGCGCTCCGCGATCCGGGCGAGACGGACGTAGTGGTCGAGTTCCGTGTGTGCGTACGGGTCGCTCTCCGGTAGCCGCCACGACGCCTCGTGGTGGCCGGTGTTCATCAGGAACGCGTTGAGGTGGAGCTGTCTGGTCATCGGTGGTCCTCCGTTACGCCGAGCGCGGCCAGCAGCCGCTCCCGGTGCTCGCCCAGCCGCGGATCCCGGTAGGAGCGCGGATGCGGGCGGTCGATGGTCAGGTCGAGGCCGATACGGCCCTGGTCGAGCACGAGCACCCGGTCGGCGAGCACGATCGCCTCGTCCACGTCATGGGTGACCAGGAGCACGGAGGGCCGGTGCCGTTTCCACAGCTCACGCAGCAGCCCGTGCATCTTGATGCGGGTGAGCGCGTCCAGGGCACCGAACGGCTCGTCCGCCAGCAGGAGTTCGGGTTCCCGGACCAACGACCGAGCGAGGGCGGCGCGTTGGGCCTCCCCGCCGGACAGCTCGTTGGGCCAGGCGCGTTCGCGGCCCTCCAGGCCCACCTCCACGAGGGCCTCCCGCCCCTTGTCCTCTCCGTCGGTTCCCAGCAGTACGTTGTCCAGCACCCGCCGCCAGGGCAGCAGCCGCGAGTCCTGGAAGACCACGGACACCCGTTCGGGGGCGGTGAGGTGGCCGCTCCCCACGACCTCGTGGTCGAGGCCCGCGATCGCCCGCAGCAGCGTGCTCTTGCCGGAGCCGCTGTGTCCCAGCAGGGCCGTGAACTGCCCGGGCGGCAGGTCGAGGTCGATGCTGTCGAGGACCGTGCGCCGGTCGAACGACCGGGTCAGGCCCCGGAGCTGGACGGTGGGCCGGGTCAGCTGCTCAGTGTGCGTCGCCATGACAGCACCTTCCGTTCGATCAGACGGACCGCGCTGTCGGAGACCAGGCCGAAGATGCCGTAGATGGCCAGGCCGACCAGGATGACGTCCGTCTGGCCGTAGTTCTGGGCCTGGAACATCATGTAGCCGAGTCCACTGGTGGCGTTGATCTGTTCCAGGACCACCAGGCCCAGCCAGGAACCGGTCACCCCGAGCCGGAGCCCGACGAAGAAGCCGGGCAGCGCGCCCGGGATGACGATCTGCCGGACGAAGGCCAACCTCGACAGGCCCTGCACCTCGGCGAGTTCGACGTACCGGTGGTCGATGCCGGACAGGGCGGCGTGCGTGTTGAGGTAGATCGGGACATAGACGACGATGGCGATGATCGCGATCTTGAAGGTCTCGCCGATGCCCAGCCAGAGGATGAAGAGCGGGATCAGACCGAGGGTCGGGATCGCCCGGTTGAGCTGCACGGTCCCGTCGATCAGCGCCTCCCCGGCCCGGGTGAGCCCGGAGGCCAGGGCTAGCGCGACTCCGGCGGTCAGGCCGATCGCGAAGCCGGATCCGGCCCGTTGGAGTGAGGTCAGGATGTCGGTCGGCAAGGTCCCGGCGGCCCACAGGTGAGCTCCGGTTTTCAGTACCGTCCAGGGCGCCGGGATCGCGGCCGGGTCGAGCTGTCCGGCGGCGGAGGCGGCGGCCCACAGGCCGAGGAAGAGGACCGGGCCGACCAGCCGGGAGGCGGGCAGGCGCTTGCCCGGGGAGAGCCGGCGGCGCCTGCGGACCGGAGAGCTCACCTCGGGGGCCGCGACGGCGGCCGTGGCCGTGGTCGTGGTCATGGCGCTCACCTCCGGTACTCCGCCGACACGGACTTCGCGGCGAGACCCTCGAAGCGATGGTCGAACAGCGAGGCCACGTCGAACTTCTTCACGAAACCGCCCTCCGCCAGCAGATCGGCCGTCTCCTGCTCCCACTTGACGGCCTCGTCCCAACTCGTCGGGAACAACGGCTTGTTGGCCAGCTCGGTGATCGACTGCGCCTGTGGGAGGGTCAGGTTCTGCGTTTTGACGTAGAACTCCTCGTTCCAGACGTCCGGGTGCTCGTACTGCCAGACCTGGCCCTTGGCCCAGTACGGGATGTACGCGGCGACCGCGGCCGCCTTCGCGGGGTCGTCGAGGACGGAGACCGGCGCCCACAGCAGGTTGAGCAGGTCCACCACGTCGGTGGTGACGGCGTGGGCGCCCCTGGACTCGTACTGCTTCAGATAGGCGGGCGCCTGCTGGTTGGCGAGCGGCGCGATGTCCACCTGGCCGGACTGCAGCGCGGTCAGGAACTGGTTGCTGGTCAGCGGGACGAGTTTCACGTCGTCGTAGGCCAACCCCGCCTTCTTGAGCGCCCGCAGGAGGACGACACCTTGCGCCTGCCCCTGCGAGAAGGCGAGTTTCTTCCCCTTGAAGTCCGCGACCGTGCGGATCTCGCTGCCGGGCTTGGTGGCGAAGAGGTAGTTCGGCTTGCGGGTGATATCGATCGCGACGATCTTCGCGTCGTACCCCTGGAAATGCGCCTGGATCGGCGGGATTCCCGCGTTGGCGGCGACGTCCAGGGAGCCGGAGCGAAAGGCGTTGATGACGTCGGGACCGGCGCCGATGTTCGCCCAGCTGCTCACCTTGAACGGCAGGTCACCCAGTTTTGCGAGCCTGAACTGCAGTTGCTGGACGTTCTGGTAGGAGGCGATCTTCAGGCTCGTACCGGCCGGGACCTTGTCGGCCAGCGGAGCGGACGGGGCGCCCTGTGCGCTGGTGGCGGCGCTGCTCTGCGCGCAGCCGCTCAGGCCGGCCGCGGCGGCGGTGACACCGAGCAGTGAGGTCAGGAAAAGCCGCCGGTCGACGCCGGAGGCAGACAGAGATGGCATGAGAGGAACTCCGTAGGACGAAGTGGTGAAGGCGATGAGGCACGCGGAATTCCGGGCAGAGGAAAGCCAGGCAGAGGGGAGTCCGGCAGAGGAGAGCCGGGCAGAGGGAAACCGGAACAGGAATTCACGCGGAAAGAAGGAGGCGCTCCGGGCGCGGCAAGAAGGCGGCGCTCCGGGCGGTCAACGCGTCAGCAACAAAGGGTGCGACAGCTCATGAGAAGGATGTTCCCGGTCATGCGCACCCCCTGTCAACATTCCGACTTTCTGAATTAATTCGGTGCCGCTGGGAGGCTCAGCGGATCCCGGCAGGGAAGGCTCAGCGGATCCCGGTACAGCACGTCCAGCGCCACCGCGCCGCCCGCCATGGCCAGCACGGAATCCGGGAAACTCGTCGGCACCACGTCCGCCGCGCGGTTCGGTCCGACCGCTTCGCGCAGCGCGAGCAGGCAGTCCTCACGGCTGATGATCCCGATCTCGGTGACGACCACCCGCTCCGGGTTCAGCACGTCCAGCAGCAGCCCCACCGCCCGGCCCACCGTCCGCGCCCGCTCCACCAGCAGCCCTACGGCCCTCACGTCGCCGCCCGCCGCCGCGGCCACCACACGCATCGGGTTCACCCCGGCGATGACGCCCGCCGCACGGGCCCGGCGGCACAGCGTCCGTTCGCTCAACTCGGCCTGGAGGCAGCCGGTTCGGCCGCAGTCGCAGGGCTCCGTACCGCCCGGAACCGGCAGATGGGCGATCGCGCCGGCCTGCGAGCGGGGGCCGTGATGCACCGCGTCGTTGGTCGCGAACGCCGCGTCCACCACGTTGCCGACGAACAGGTGCAGCACGCTCCGGCTGCCGCGCCCCCGCCCGAACAGCCGCTCCGCGTTGACCAACGCCCGCGCGTGCCCGTCCACATGGACCGGCAGCCCGGCGCGGGCGCCGATCACCTGCCGTGCCGGGACCTCGCGCCAGCCCAGCAGCGGGTGCTCGACGACGGTCCCGGTCTCCCCGTCCACCCAGCCGCCGGCCGCGAAGCCGACGCCCAGGGGCCGGTACCCCGGGAACTCGTCGAGCAGGGCCACCAGCCCGTCGGCGGCGCACTCCAGCACGGACGCGGGCTCTGTACCCTCGTGACCCTCGTGCTTCAACCGCCGCTCGGCCAGCACCTGGCCCCGCAGATTCAGCACCGCGACCGTCGTGTAGGGCACGGCCACATGGACTCCGCCCACTACGAACCGGGAGTCGTCCAGGTCGACGGGCACATGTGGGCGGCCCGCACCCTGGGAGCGCCTGGGCGCGGCGGCCTCACGGATGAGCCCGGCCTCGGTGAAGCGGGCGCAGTAGTCGGTGACCGACGCCGGGGACAGCCCGGTCAGCCGGGAGATGGTGCTGCGGGCGACGGGCCCGTGCTCCAGCACGGACCGCAGGACGACGCTCGCGTTCGTCCGGCGCCGGTCGCTGTCGGCGGCGCGGGGTACGGGGGAGGTGAGAGGGGGTGCCGCGGTACGGGGCATGGGAGTCTTCCTCAGGAACGGGTCCGACACTGCGCCGTCTCATGCGTCGAGGCGCGCCGGAGCCGTTCCGCCCGCCTCAGGGGCGGCGACAGGTGGCTGTGCCCACGCGTCGCAGGTCGACATAGCGACGCGACGAGAAGTTCCGAGCCTGGGCAAGCATGCGCACGAAGCTAGCAAAAGCCCCCACCGCTGCCCAGACGGCGACCGACGGGCGAGACGGCACATGTCCACGCGGCCGGCCTCCACGCGGCCGGCGAAAGCCCCCACCGCTGCCCGGACGGTGACCGACGGGCGTGAGGGCACATGTCCACGCTGTCGACGAAAGCCCCGTCACACCCCACCGCCGCCCGGACGGCAGACGGCACTTGCTCTCCACGCAGCCGGACGCGTTGGCGGAACCCTACAGAGGTCCAGGGCGCCCTGGGCGTCGCCCGCACCACTCCACCTCAGTGACCGGCATCACGTCGAACCGGGTGTAACTCCCACTCTTTGTGCAGAGCCCACCAAGCCCCCGCTCCACCCTTTGTCGAGCGCTCACGGTGAACGGCGCGAGGCGCCTGGGATAGCGTCACCGTGTCCCCCGCCGTTCACACCCTCGCGGAGTCCCCATGAGCACCGCCGTCGCCCCCGCCCGCACCGGCCAGGTCCTCGCCGACCTGCTCCCCGCCTCCCGCGTCCGGGACATCGCCCTCGTGGCCGGCGGCGCCGTACTCACCGGCCTCGCCGCCCAGATCGCGGTGCCCGTGCCCGGTTCCCCGGTCCCGGTGACCGGCCAGACCTTCGCCGCGCTGCTCGTCTCCACCGGCCTCGGCGCCCGCCGCGGGGTGTCCGCGCTCGTCCTGTACGCGCTGGCCGGTCTCGCCGGAGTGCCGTGGTTCGCCAACGGCACCTCCGGTGTCTCCGTCGCCTTCGGCTACATCCTCGGCATGATCCTCGCGTCCGTCGCCGTGGGCGCCCTGGCCCGCCGCGGCGCCGACCGTTCGGTGCCGCGCATGGCGGGCACCATGCTGGTGGGCGAGGCGATCATCTACGCCGTCGGTGTTCCGTACCTCGCCTACGCCGCCGGCCTCTCGGCCTCCGCGGCGATCGCGGCCGGCCTCACCCCGTTCCTGATCGGCGACGCCCTGAAGGCCGCCCTGGCGATGGGCGTCCTGCCCACCGCCTGGAAGCTGCTCAAGCGCTGACTCCGGAGTTCCGGAGTTCCGGAGTTCCCGAGTTCCCGCGGCAGAGGCTCGCCGGGTCGTCGTACTGCGACGTCAACCCGGCGAGCCTCTGCCGCGTTTCCCGGTGTCCCGGCGTCTCTCGGCGCCAGGCCGGTCCTGTGAGACGCCGAAGGGGCTGTACGGCACACGTGCGTGCGGTACAGCCCCTTCGGCGTCGGGCGCCTGCGGCGCGCTCAGCCCTTCCTGGGCGTACGACCGCTCTGGACGCGCTCCTTCACGAAGGCGATGACGAGCACGATCGCCGCAACCAGCAGGGACAACAGCACGGTCTCCCGGCCGTCGTGCTCGGTGTCGGTGAGCATGTAGCCCAGGACGAACACGATCAGCGCGGCCGTCGCCCAGGTCAGGTACGGGTACAGCCACATCCTCACGACCAGCTTCTCCGGCGCCTCGGCCTGAATGATCTTCCGCATGCGCAGCTGCGAGAAGCAGATCGCCAGCCACACGAACAGTGCGACCGCACCGGAGGAGTTGACGAGGAAGAGGAAGATCCTGTCCGGGGACAGGTAGTTGAAGAAAACGGCGACGAAGCCGAACACGACCGACGCGAGGATCGCCGCCATCGGCACACCCCGGCCGTTGACCCGCGCGAACGCCTTCGGGGCGTCCCCCCGCCCACCGAGCGAGAAGGCCATCCGGGAGGCCGTGTACAGGCCGGAGTTGAGGCAGGAGAGCACCGAGGTCAGCACGATGAAGTTCATGATCTGACCGGCGTGCGCGATGCCGAGGGAGTCCAGGGCGGCGACGTAGGAGCCCTGTTCGGCGATCGACTTGTCGTTCCACGGCAGCAGAGTCACGACGACGAAGATCGAGCCGAGGTAGAAGATGCCGATACGCCAGATGATGCTGTTGGTGGATTTTGTCACAGCCCGCTGCGGGTCCTCCGACTCACCGGCGGCGAGGGTGGCGATCTCGCTGCCCATGAAGGAGAAGACGACCAGCAGTACACCGGTGAGGACGGCGCCGGGCCCGTTGGGCAGGAACCCGCCGTGGTCGGTGAGGTTGCCCAGTCCGGCCTTGTCGCTGTCGACGCCCGGCAGCACGCCGAACACGGCCAGCCCGCCCACGATGATGAACGCACCGATCGCGACGACCTTGATCCCGGCGAACCAGAACTCGAACTCGCCGTAGGAGCCGACGGAGACGAGGTTGGTGGCGGTCAGCACCACCATCACGATCAGCGCCCACCCCCACTGCGGTACGGCGGGCACCCACCCTTCCAGGATCTTGGCCCCGGCGGTCGCCTCGACGGCGAGCACGACGACCCAGAAGAACCAGTACAGCCAGCCGATGGAGAACCCGGCCCAGCGCCCCAGCGCCCGGTCGGCGTGCGCCGAGAAGGAACCCGAGGTCGGGTTGGCGGCGGACATCTCACCGAGCATCCGCATCACCAGCACGACGAGCGTGCCGACCAGGGCGTATGACAGAAGGATGCCGGGGCCCGCGGTGGCGATACCGGAGCTGGAGCCGACGAAGAGTCCGGCCCCGATGACACCACCGATGGCGATCATCGAGAGATGACGGTTCTTGAGGCCTGCCTGGAGGCCACCGCCGGGTTCACCGGGGGCTCCTGGGGCGTGACCGGCCTGGGGGAGGGTCGGCTGCGACGTCATGGGCGGATTTCCTTTGCGCCGGTTGAACTGGCCCCGTACGAGCGGTGTACGAGGGCGAACGAGTCGGTCCAGTGAATCGGAGGCAAAGGGTTAGGTGAACCTTTGAATCCGGATCGTTACTTGAGCTTTTCCTGAGCTTTCGTAGCATTGCCTGGAGTTTTCGCGCCGAACCCCCGAGGCTGCTGCCCCGAAACGTTCGTGTCACACTCGTCCCATGCGCGTGTATCTCGGCTCCGACCATGCGGGCTTCGAATTCAAGAACCACCTCGTCGACTGGCTCAAGGCGGCCGGCCACGACCCCGTGGACTGCGGTCCGCACATCTACGACGCCCAGGACGACTACCCCCCGTTCTGCCTCCGCGCCGCGGAGCGTACGGCGGCCGACCCCGACGCCCTCGGCATCGTGATCGGCGGCTCCGGCAACGGCGAGCAGATCGCGGCGAACAAGGTGAAGGGCGTGCGCGCGGCGCTCGCCTGGAGCGAGGAGACGGCGTCGCTGGGCCGCCAGCACAACGACGCGAACGTCGTGGCGGTGGGCGCGCGCATGCACACGCAGGAGGAGGCGACGAAGTTCGTCGAGACCTTCCTCAACACCCCGTTCTCCGGTGACGAGCGGCACAGCCGCCGCATCGAGATGCTGGCCGCCTACGAGACGACGGGCGACCTGCCGCCGATCCCGGCGCACCATCCGCAGCATTGACATCCTCGCCTGCGTGAACGCAGGCGATTCCGGTCAGCACCGCTACGCGGTGCTCCCTTGGGTTCCTGCTTCATCGGCCCCTGCCACCCGAGGGTGGTCTGACAAGGTCTCCACAGGCTTGACGTCCCGCCAGTCCGGCGGTAGGTCCGCCAACTACGTTGTCGGACAAGGCGAATTTAGCAGTGCCGCTGCGGCCCTCCGGGCCGCTGGGCTCAGGATGCCCTACACCTCCACCCTGAAGGGTGGGGGCAAGTGTTCGGTAGCGGGTCCGGGGCGGCAGCCTCCAGAGCGGGGGCCGGGCTGAGCCCCGGGGGCGACGCGAAGGAAGGGAACGCCGTGCCGGAAGGGCACACCATCCACCGGCTGGCCAAGGACTACTCCGCCGCGTTCGTCGGCACGGCACCGCGGGTGACCAGCCCCCAGGGCAAGTTCACCGACGCCGCCGCCCTCCTCACCGGCACGGAACTCACCACCACCGAAGCCCACGGCAAGCACCTCTTCCTCGGCTTCCGCGACAGCGACTGGGTGCACATCCACCTCGGCCTCTTCGGCAAGGTCACCTTCGGCGCCGCGCCCGCGCCCGCGCCCACGGACACGGTCCGTCTCCGCGTCGCGAACAACACGTCGTACGTCGATCTCCGCGGCCCCACGACCTGCGCCCTGATCACCCCCGCCGAGAAGCAGGCCGTACACGACCGCCTCGGCCCCGACCCCCTCCGCGACGACGCCGACCCGAGCGCCGCCTACCAGCGGATCTCCCGCAGTCGTACGACGATCGCCGCTCTGCTGATGGACCAGAAGATCGTCGCCGGGGTCGGCAACGTCTACCGTGCCGAGGTCCTCTTCCGGCACCACGTCGACCCGTACCGCGCCGGCCAGGACCTGGCCCCGGCCGAGTGGGACGCGATCTGGAAGGACCTCGTCGAGCTCATGCACGAGGGCGTCCGCACCAACCGCATCGACACCGTCCGCCCGGAACACACCCCGGAGGCGATGGGCCGCCCGCCACGCGTCGACGACCACGGTGGCGAGGTCTACGTCTACCGCAGGGCCCACCTGCCCTGTCACATCTGTGGCGGCGAGATCCGCACCGCCGACCTCGCCGCCCGCAACCTCTTCTGGTGCCCGACCTGTCAGAAACCCTGAGAACCCCAGGAACCCTCCGACGGTCGCAAGCCGGGCCCGAACCGGTCCCCATCCACTACGCCGGGCCCGAACCGGTCTGGATCCACCACGCCCGGCCCGAACCGGTCTGGATCCTGGAGCCACTACGCCCGGCCCGGCCCAGTCCGGTCCCACCACGCCCGGCTCTAGAAACCGTGCGGCAGCCACGGCGACACCGGCGACCCGAACCCCACCGCCGCCTCCGCCAACGCCCCCTGCCGCAGCTCCCGCACCCGTCCGGCTGCCGCCAACGAGGCCAGTCGTCCTGCCGCAGAACGCGTACGTCAGGAGCCATGGCCGGCACTCGCCATCAGCACCAAGCGAACACGGCAGCCGGCGCGGCAGCCGACACGACAGTCAGCACCGCAATCAGCACCACAACCAGCACGAAAACCGGTCCCGCGGCCGGTCTCGCATCCCGCCCCACAGCCCGCCCCGCAGTCAGTCACCATGGACCATGCCTATCAAGGCATCGCGGGGCGGGCCAGGGAATTTCCACGTGATGGCAGCGCGGCGGCCTTCTGTGAAGTTCACTGTGAAGTTCAGCCTCGGACGGGGGACAAGTGGGACCTCCCGTGCCAAGCGGCTGGTCCGATGGATAGGGTCCCGAACTAATGGCAGCAGGACGAGGGCGGCGCGCGGAAGCCGAGACGTTCACGGCCCGGTTGAAGATGCAGTGGCACCGGGCCCGCGTCGGCATGCGCAGAAGCGCCGTGGACTACTTCCGCGGCGACGGCTCGGACTGGGTCGCGCTGGCCGGCCTGCTCATCACGGTGCCCCTGATCGCGGCCACCACGCTCATGAACTCGGTGTGGTGCTCACCGGCCGCCCTGGTCCTGCCGATCGTCGCGGGCGGGCTGCTCCTGCGCCCGGCGAGCCTGCTCGGCCTGTACGCGGCGGCGGCGACCGCGTTGATCGTGGAGTCGGTGCAGCTCGGCCCGTACACGGAGGGCCCCTCCCGGGTCACTCCGGGCGTGGTCCTGGTGGTCGCCGCCTGCGGGTTCTTCGGTCTCCTGATCGCCCAGTTCCGCAGCCGGGTCGGCGTGCCGTGGCGGCGCGGCGGCACCATGCTCTTCGACCTGCGCGAACGCATCCGCGTCCAGAGCAAGCTCCCTCCACTCCCGCAGGGCTGGCACCGCGAGATGGCGCTGCGCCCGGCCGGCGGCCAGTCGTTCTCCGGGGACTTCGTTGTCGCGGCCCGGACGAACGGTGACCGCACCCTGGAGGTCGTCCTGACGGACGTGTCCGGCAAGGGCATGGACGCGGGATCGCGGGCGCTGCTGCTGTCGGGCGCCTTCGGCGGCCTGCTGGGCTCGCTCCCTCCGCACGCCTTCCTCCCCGCCGCGAACGGCTATCTGCTCCGCCAGGACTGGGACGAGGGCTTCGCGACGTCGATCCACCTGGTCCTGGACCTCGACTCCGGCGACTACGAGCTGTACTCCGCCGGCCACCCGCCGGGGCTCCAGCTCAGCGCGGGCAGCGGCCGCTGGGAGGAGAAAGCGGCCGAGGGCCCGCTGTTGGGTGTGTACGACGGCGCGCAGTTCGACCCCGTGAAGGGCTCCCTCCGCCCCGGTGACGTACTGATGCTGTTCACGGACGGACTGGTGGAGACGTCCGACCGCGACATAGTCGAGGGCATAGACCGCCTCACCGGCGAGGCCGACCGCTATGTCGCCGGCGGCTTCCACGGAGCCGCCTGGCACCTGATCGAGGCAGTGGCGAAGGACGTCAACGACGACCGGGCGCTGCTGCTGATCTGTCGCGAGGGACCGACGGCGGCCTTCGTGCAGCCCGCACCGCCCGTACCACCCATACCGCCCACAACGTCCGCCTATTAACCGTTTGCTCGCATACGCCCTCGTGTCGTGGTCTTGTGTTTGTGCTGCCTCTGTAACTACCGCCGATTGTTGATTGCATGGGCGATCGGGGAGTTGGTAGAGATGTAATGGACACGACCTGATGGTAAGGATCCAACGGGGGAGGCGTGATGAAGTTCGACATGGGTGCGCAGACGCTGTCGCAGCTGCAGCGTGATTCGCGGGGGTCGAGTGATGATCTCGGCTCGCTGATCCGGCAGTTGGTGCAGGCGGCGACGCCGCTGGAGGGCAAGTTCAACGGTTCGGGTCGGGCGATGTTCGACCAGTTCAAGGGTCGGGCGGACCAGATCACCTCCGACCTGAACTCGTCGCTGGCGGCGATCCTGGGCGGTCAGTCCGGGATGGACTCGGCGTTCAGCTCGGGTGACCAGGAGCAGGGCGACAACGCGAAGCAGCAGATGGGTGCCGCCAACTTCGACGGGGCTCGTTTCCGCTGAGCTTGGCCTTCGTTCTGTGTGGGCTTTCTTCCAGACTTCGGGGAGTGGTGTGTGATGGCGGGTTCGGGTTCTGATCGTCGGTCGTACGACATCAACGCGTCGGCGGATGCGCAGTCGAACATCCAGGTGGTGATCGGTCGTCTGGAAGAGGTGATCGCGAACCGTGACCGTCAGGTGAAGACGGCGATGGCGGACTTCACGGCGGATGGCGTGGCGGACGAGTACCACGGCAAGGAACAGCGGTGGACGAACGCCTCGAACGAGGTGAAGAGCATCATCGGTCTGCTGAAGTCGACGCTGGAGAAGAACGACGGTACGGCGCAGTCGACGATCCAGCGGGCGAAGGCCGCGGTCAACAACATCGGCTGACGGACGGGTCCGAGTTCGGGTTCGGCTTCGGGGCCGAGCCCGGGTTCGGGGCCGAGTCCGAGTCCGAGCCCGGGTCCGAGTCCGAGCCCGGGTTCGAGTTCGCGTTCGCGTTCACGGCAGTTCAGGAAAACGGGGGTTTTCGGTGTCGGGCTGGGATTTGAAGCCGCAGGGTATTTCGCATGTCCTGAAGACGACCGGTGATACGGCGTCGGACCTGGAGAAGCACGCGAAGGCGTTCGGGAAGCATCTGACGTCGGCGGCGACCAGCGCCGGCACGATCACCGCCGAGGGCGGTGGGGGCGAGGGCGGGGAGAAGGCGGCGGGTGGTCTTGTCGCGCTGGCGTTGTCGCAGTATGCGGAGCGGGCGTCGAAGGATCTGCAGTACGTCGCGGCGCGGGCGGGGAAGTCGTTGCAGGGTGCGGTGGACGCGACGACCGCCTACCTGAACGGTGACCAGGAGATGGCGGCGGAGGCGCAGCGCAAGGCGTTGGCCGAGCCGAAGCTGGATATGCCGGGGGCGGGCAAGCGGTGATCCAGCCAAGCCAGATTCCCCAGTTCACGGGGAACTTGACGCAGCTGGAGACGGACTTCGCGGACCTGAAGAAGGACGCGGGTGACGTCCGTAAGACCGGCGTGGATGTGCACTCCCAGTTCCAGGGCCTGTCGGCGTACTACACGGCTCCGGAGGCGGAGCAGTTGTTCGCGACGACGAAGCCGGTGCAGGAGCGGGCGGACGGTTTCGCCACGGACCTGGAGACGGTGTCGGGTGCGTTGTCGTCGTACGCGACGGAGGTCCGCCCCCTCGTCGACAAGCTGAAGCAGCTGAAGGCCGACGCCACGTCGTTCGTCTCCTCCGTCAAGGACGATGACGACTGGGAGTACGACGAGGACAAGGTCGACAAGCACAACCAGATCCGCGACGACATCACCGCGACGGTGGCGGCGTTCTGGGCGGCGGAACGCACCTGCCACAACAAGATCACGACGTTGTGGGGCGGCACGCAGATGGTCGCCGGGGACGGCTCGGACCGTAAGGACCAGTACGGGTTCAACGCGGACGATCTGAAGAACGCGAAGCTTCCCTGGGGTGACCCGGTGGAGGAGAAGCATCACTGGTACGAGGTCGGCCACTGGGTGAAGTCGTTCGTGTGGGACGGCCTGATCGTGGACGGTATCTGGGGGACGATCAAGGGCCTGGGCACGCTGGTCGGTTTCGGTGGCTGGGACGCGATGGGCCAGGCCTGGAAGGGCCTGGCGCAGTTGGCGACCGGTCTGGCTCTTGCCTCGATCCCGGGTGTCGGTACGGCGTTCTGGTTGGTGCCTGACGACAAGCTCCCGTCGTGGATCCGTGATTCGCGTACCGCGATGAAGGAGACGGGCAAGGCGCTGGTGGCGTGGGACGAGTGGGGCAAGAACCCGGGTCGTGCGGCCGGGGCGGTCACCTTCAACGTTCTGACGACGGTGTTCACGGGTGGTGCCGGAGCCGGTGTGTCGGGTGCCGGCAAGGCGGGCGCGGTGGCGAAGGTCCTGTCGGTGGCCGGGAAGGCGGGGAAGGTCATCGACCCGATGACCTACATCGCCAAGGGCGCGGGTGCGGGTCTGTCGAAGATCGGCGACATCGCGAAGGGGTTGAAGGGCGTCGGCGCGATCGACATCCCGACGCTGCCGGAGGGTGCGTTCACCCTGCCCGAGGGGGCGGTCAAGCTCCCCGACGGCACCCTGCACCTCCCCGAGGGCACGGCGATCCCGGAAGGCGCGACCAAGCTGCCCGACGGCACCATCCAACTCCCGCACGACACCCCGGTCCTCCCAGCCGGCACGACGAAACTGCCGAGCGTGGAGGGCTCCCCGGCCCACTACATGGACGGCGACGGCAACCTCCTCGACCACCACGGCAACGTCATCGACACCGTCGACAACGCCCCCACGGACGTGGTCGACAAGCCGACCTCGGGCAACCCGGCATCGGGCGCGGACGTGCCACGAGTCGACTCCCCGGTGAAGGAACCGGCACTGGTGGGCGCGGGCGCCCACACCGCCGACCAGGCAGGCCGACACGTCCGTCTGGGCAGCGACCTCGGCGCCGTGGGGCGGGTCGGGGAGGAGGTGCCTACCGCACCGGCGGTGCACGCGGGCGGCGACGTGCCCGCAGTCCATGCTGGAGGAGACCACCCCGTCGGCACAGCGGGCAACCATCTCCCCGGCGGCAGCGCGGGCGACCACCTCCCTGGCGGAACAGGTCACGAGCATGGCGCGGGCCCGTCTGCCGGTCACGAACCGCCGACCGGTCATGGTGGTGAACACGACGGCGGTCCCCATGAGCCGTCTGGCGGCAGCGGGCACGAAATCACGGGTGGCGACAACGAGCAGCCGACGATCGGTGGTCACGCCGATGAACCTGTAAATGGTGGCCACGACGGTCCGGCCACTGGTGGTGATGGGCCGAATGGACCCGATGCCGGAACGGGAGCGGACCGCCCCCGCGAGAACGATCCGTTGCCCGAAATGTCGCCGGAGGAACGCGCGGCGCACTGGCAACATCTGGATGAGGTCGCACAGCGCAGCCCAGAAGATTTCGACGCCTTGCAACGTGACCCGGACAAGAATGGCGGAATATCAGAACCTTCGAAAGACGAGGGGCGTGTGGGCCTAGACCTTCGGGAGCAGCAGCGGCTACCAGATGACATCCAACGGCCCACTGAGGCGGACCGCGGTGAGTTCTACTCGCCGAGCACTGGCCGGTACTATGACATCAAGGGAGTGCACTCGGACTGGCCGCCGTTCAACAATGTCCGCGACAAGTCGAAGCCGTTCCGTGGTGCGTATGATCCAGCGAACAATGGGCGATGGGTCAACAAACTTCATGAACAAATAGTCGCGAAGGGACGGATTGTTATTCTGGATATTAGAAACGCGAATCAGGCAGCGATCGACGACGTGACGTCCATTGTGGAAAAGAATGGCTGGGGAGACGATGTCATCTGGTACCCGTAAGGGGTGGGCTCCCGTAGGGCTGCCGCAGAACGAGAGCGCCGCTCAGCGGTTGCGGGAGTGGCTTGAAGGAGAAGGTGGGCTTGACGCCGTGGGGCTTGATTTCAGCGGTGCGGACCTTTCGTACGGTGACTTCTCTGAGTCATGGTTCACCGACGCGAAGCTCATAAACGCGACGCTCGTCCAAGTTGAGCTGTATCGTTCGGATGCGCAGGGAGCGGACCTCACCGGAGCTGATCTCACAGGTGCTTCGCTCGTGCGGGTCAATCTGGATGATGCCATTCTGCGAAATGCCAATCTGGATGCTGCGAACTTGGTAAAGGCCTCTCTTTGTGACGTCGACGCTTCAGGTGCGAGTTGTCGCGGTACGCGCTTCATGGGGTCGTCGCTGTTGCATGTTGATTTTCGTTCAGCTGATCTCCGTGACTCTGTTGTCGATGAGAATTCGTTCCAAGTTACGCTGGATGAGAATACAAAGATCGAAGCGATGACCGGATCCGTTTTTGGTCCTGCGGTCGTTGTCGATAAGGCAGGATCTCGAGAGCTGTCTGGCGGCGAGCTTGAGGAGTGGATGCGCAGCAAGGGTGGCAACGTACGCGTCATCGGCGTCAAGTAGCCGCCAGTGCCTCGCCAGGACATGGCGGAGAGTTTGACCTCCTGCCTAAAGCCGAGTTCCTGCCCGTCGACTTCTCGGGCGGCATCATTCTGCGTCTGGCGGTCGAACTGCGCAGGCTCCGGGACGTGGCCGGCCTCAGTGCGCGCGAGGCGGCAGGGCTGCTCGGCGTGAACTCCGTCCAGATCAGTCAGATCGAGTCCGGCATCACAGGAGTGAGCGAGCAGCGGCTTCGCCGCCTTGCGGCCCACTACGCGTGTACGGACGAGGCGTTGGTCGATGCCTTGGCAGCGATGGCCACCGACCGGACGCGCGGCTGGTGGGAGGAGTACCGAGGCCTTCTGCCTACCTCGTTCCTGGACCTGTCCGAGCTGGAGCACCACGCCGCTTACCGGTGGGATGTGGACTTCCTGCACGTCCCGGGGCTTCTGCAGACGGAGGACTACAGCCGGGCCCTCTTCTCGCGCAGGGTTCCCGAACTTCCTGAGGATGAGCTTGAGTTGCGCGTCCGCCATCGAATGCAGCGGCGGGTCATCCTTGAGAAGCCCCACCCGGTGACGTACGAGGCGCTGGTCCATGAGGCAGCGTTGCGGATCAGGGTCGGCGGCAAGGTCACCTCACGCGCTCAGCTTGCCCGCGTCCTGGAGCTCTCCGAAGCTGAGCATGTCGCCGTACGTGTCATCCCCTTCGACCTCGACGACTTCGCCGACATCACAGCCGCCATGGTGTACGCCGGCTGCGCCGTCCCCAGGCTGGACACCGTGGTCCGCGACGGCCCGCACGGCACACTCTTCATCGACTCCGAAGCCCAACTCGGCGTATACCGAACACTTTTCCGTAGAGTGGAGGCGATGTCACTCGACCCCGATCGGTCACAAGACTTCATCCACAGGGTCTCCAACTGTGCGGCGATTGGCTTGGGGAAGCTGCGGCAAGTTGATTCCGGCTCGGGCGTAACCCGATGGACTGACTCTCGTTCTACCTGACATACACGCCGCGTGCTTGAAGTGCGCGCGGTCCCCGCCACTGGCATCGTGTTTCATCTGCGGTGACCGGTTCAGCGTCCGGCGGGGCAGCGATCCCCGGGTGTGCCTGACTCGAAAGAGCCGGACACAGTCCAGACGCTGGCACCGCGTCACCGCCAGTGATGCCGCACACGGGCTCTACCCAAGGATCGGCCCGGAACCCTCCGCGCTCGTCACCGCTTCCACCTCTCGAGGCCACGCGATGACCCAGGATCCTTAAGAGTTCCAGAGACGCTGGCCAAGGAACTGTGAGGCTCCCGGTGACCACCCCCGAGAACTGGCGGAAGTCGTCCTACTCCGGCAGCGGCGACGGCAACGCCTGCGTAGAGATCGCAAACGATTTCACCCGAGTAGCGATACGAGACTCCAAGGACCCCGCCTACGCCGCCCTCCTCTTCCCGACCCGGGCCTTCGTCGCATTCATCGAGGCTCTCAAGCCCGACTCCGCCGTGTGATCGCCATGGCAGCGTAGGCCGGGAGACCTCCAGCTTCTCCAGCGCATGCCGTTCCATGGTCACCCCCGTCGGGATCCTGCGGTACAGCAGTCAGGTACCGCAACCCCGGCAATCGTCCGCGCCCGGTAGCGTCCCTCCGGAGCCTCGTAGCGGCCGCATGGCCGTCACCGGCCGATCCGGCTGGAGCTGCGGATCAGAAGGTTGCAGGTTCAAATTTTGCCGAGTCCCCCCAGATCAGCAGGCTTGAGAGCTATCGAGACGGCGGTGCAGGTGCAGCCCTGAGATGGGAGGGATGCGCGCACAACCATGAGGGCCTCTGGTGTGTCCAGTAGGTCGACTGAGCTTCACGTGCTGTCGCTTCAGTCGTACCGCGTTCCTTGCAGTCCCCGTCCTTCCGTCAAGGAGTTCCGTTGCGCAGAGCAGCCACGGCCGCCGCCGTGCTCGCCCCCCTTCTCGCCGTTGCCCTCACCCCGACGACGGCTGCCGCCACCAGCCCTTACAAGGGGGCCAACACCGCGGCTGTCCAGGACGACTTCAACGGTGACGGCTACCGGGATCTGGCTATCGGTGCGCCCTACGCCGCCAATGGCAGCCTGGAGGAAGCTGGCGCGGTCGTCATCTTGTACGGGTCGGCCTCATCAGTGAGCACCACGCGCCGGACGGTCATCACACAGGCGACCTCCGGCATCCCTGGCGTCCCGGAGGAGTGGGACGCCTTCGGCACGACGGTCACCAGCGCCGACTTGGATCGGGACGGGTACGCGGATCTGATCGTCGGCACCCCGAGGGAGCAGGTCGGCGACAAGGATTCCCGGGGCTCTGCGACCGTCGTATGGGGTGGGCCCCGCGGGCTCTCGGGCGGCGCGGCCATCTCTCCGCCAGCCGGATATGGGGACGGCCGCACTTACTGCGGCTTCGGGAACTCCCTGGCCACAGGCGACATGAACGGGGACGGCGCCCCGGAGGTGACCATCGGCTCGCGATGCGAGGGCGCCTCCTACAGCGGTCCCTTCGCCCGTACAGGCAAGGCAGCCTCCAACTATCTGGATGAGCGCCTTAGCGGTACCCGTGGGGTGGTGATGGGCGACGTGAACGGTGACGGCAGAGCGGAGCGCTTCTGGCTGCCTGGTCCCTCGGACGACGACCTCCGCGGATCTGTGTACCTCGACAACGGTCCCCCGACTGACGACTATTTCGCCAATTGGCCCACCGAACTTCCCCACGCCGACGGCCACGCCGGCCAAATCGGTGACATCAACGGTGACGGCTACGGCGACCTCGTCACTGGTATCGCGGATGACGACTCCGTTATGAACGCGACCGGCGCGGCGCACCGCGGTGGCGAAATTCAGGTCCTCTACGGCAGCGCGCAGGGCATCACCGTCGACCAGCGGCCGCAGGTCTTCCACCAGGACACGGCGGGAGTCCCGGGAGCCGCTGAGGACGGCGACCAGTTCGGACAGTCACTCAGCGTCGGCGACGTCAACGCCGACGGGTACGCCGACGTCCTCGTCGGCTCTCCCAGTGAGGCGGTCGGCAAGCTCAAAATGGCGGGCACCTCCGTTTTGCTGCGCGGCTCCGCCTCCGGCCTGACCACAACCAAGGCAGTCGGATACACCCAGAACACGGCCGGCGTGCCCGGCGCAGCGGAGACCGGCGACCAGTTCGGCGCGACCGTCCATCTCGCCGACCTCAATAGGGACGGCAAGGCGGAGACAGTCGTCGGCGTACCCACGGAGAACAGCGACGGCTGCCTGTGGACCGCCCGCGGCTCGGCCTCCGGTCCGGTTCTGAGCGGTTCGGTCAACCTGTGCGGCAAGAGCGCGGGAATCACCGTCAGAAGCAGCAAGGGATACTTCGGAGCTGCGCTGGCGAGCCCTCACGTCTCCAACTAGTGCTGTGACCTGCGACGTTCACCGGTTTGCCAGAGAGGAATGGAGAGCCAGGAAGGGCGGAACCGATGTCTGGACTACTGCGCTGAGGGAGCGCGGTGTGCGGTGAGCACGGGCTGGTAGTACCCGCTGGAGGCCGGACTGTGCCAGGTGATGTTGGTGAAGCCGGCTTCAGCCACGAACTCTGTCAGCTGCGGGGGCGTCAGCGCCCAGTAGGTGCTCCGGCGGCATCGGACATGCCAGGTGTTCTCCGCGGGGGTGAGCTGGAAGTGCTCCAGGTCGTAGCGCTCGCCGTCTTCGTGCCAGTGCCACAGCTGGAAGGTGATCACTTGGCCGTCGCGTGTCTCCGAGACCTGGGGAGGTGTCGCCGTGGGTCTGGTCTGGCGCGTCTCGTCGTAGGCCCGGACAGTGATCACCAACAGTCCGTCGTCTCGGAGTACCCGTCTCATGCCGAGGAGTGCCGCCCGGAGATCTTGCCCGGAGAGCAGGTGAGTGAGCGAGTTGTCCGCGCACAGGACGACGTCGAATGACGTTTCTTTGAAAGGCAGTTGGCGCATGTCGGCCGCAGCGGCCGGAAGCCGGCTGCCCCGGGCCGCCGCCTCGGCGGCGGCGCGCGCGGCGGCAACCGGGCTCAGGTCGCTGCCGATGACCTGGTGCCCGGCCAGGGCCAGGCCGATGGCCTGGGTACCGATCCCGCACGAGCAGTCCAGGACGCTGTGCGGCCTCGCGCCGAGAGATTGGCGCAGGAGCCCGCCCGGTACCTCGGCAAATCCCGCACGGAGGGCTCGGGCATGTATCCCACCGTAGTGCGTGGCCGCCGGGGAGGACGGGCAGTTCAGGCAGCTGCTGCCTGACTTCGGCCGCCCCAGCGGATGCTCTTCGAGCGGACCTCTAGGCGCTGGCTGCTCTGACGGCCGACCATGGCCCGCACGGCGTGCTGCGTCGGAACGACTTGCGCGTGCGGGCCACCCGCACCCTCCACGTCGCCGGCCGCCCCCGCACCGCATCGAGGGAGTGAGTGAGCGGAGGTGGTCGATGGTGACATGGCGCGGCCGAGGGGTGACTTCGCTCACCTCTCCGGTTAACGGGACCCCTGCCGAGTTGTGGAGCTTGTGCAGGTGCTGGGGGCCCTGATTGCGCAGGCGGCTGTCGGCTTGATACAGATGGCTGGAAGTAACTTCTGCGGTGGGCCGGGAAGTGGTCGCCGCAGCAGACGGTACGGGGGAGGCGTAATGAAGTTCGACATGGGTGCGCAGACGCTGTCGCAGCTGCAGCGTGATTCGCGGGGGTCGAGTGATGATCTCGGCTCGCTGATCCGGCAGTTGGTGCAGGCGGCGACGCCGCTGGAGGGCAAGTTCAACGGTTCGGGTCGGGCGATGTTCGACCAGTTCAAGGGTCGGGCGGACCGGATCACCTCCGACCTGAACTCGTCGCTGGCGGCGATCCTGGGCGGTCAGTCCGGGATGGACTCGGCGTTCAGCTCGGGTGACCAGGAGCAGGGCGACAACGCGAAGCAGCAGATGGGTGCCGCCAACTTCGACGGGGCTCGTTTCCGCTGAGTCGCGTGCGTGGCCGGGGCGTTCCGGGCTGTTGAGGCTTCGCTCCCGGTTTGCCGGTTTCCTTCCTTCCTTCTGTCTGTCTGGTTGTTTCCTTTTGTGTGGCTTCTCGGGGAGTGGTGTGTGATGGCGGGTTCGGGTTCTGATCGTCGGTCGTACGACATCAACGCGTCGGCGGATGCGCAGTCGAACATCCAGGTGGTGATCGGTCGTCTGGAAGAGGTGATCGCGAACCGTGACCGTCAGGTGAAGACGGCGATGGCGGACTTCACGGCGGATGGCGTGGCGGACGAGTACCACGGCAAGGAACAGCGGTGGACGAACGCCTCGAACGAGGTGAAGAGCATCATCGGTCTGCTGAAGTCGACGCTGGAGAAGAACGACGGTACGGCGCAGTCGACGATCCAGCGGGCGAAGGCCGCGGTCAACAACATCGGCTGACGGACGGGTCCGAGGCCGGGTTCGCGTCCGGTTTCGGGTTCGGGTTCGCGTTCACGGAAGTTTAGGGAAACGGGGGTTTTCGGTGTCGGGCTGGGATTTGAAGCCGCAGGGTATTTCGCATGTCCTGAAGACGACCGGTGATACGGCGTCGGATCTGGAGAAGTACGCGAAGGCGTTCGGGAAGCACCTGACGTCGGCGGCGACCAGCGCGGGCACGATCACTGCCGAGGGTGGTGGTGGCGAGGGCGGGGAGAAGGCGGCGGGTGGTCTCGTCGCGCTGGCGTTGTCGCAGTATGCGGAGCGGGCGTCGAAGGATCTGCAGTACGTGGCGGCGCGGGCGGGGAAGTCGTTGCAGGGTGCGGTGGACGCGACGACCGCCTACCTGAACGGTGACCAGGAGATGGCGGCGGAGGCGCAGCGCAAGGCGTTGGCCGAGCCGAAGCTGGATATGCCGGGGGTGGGCAAGTCGTGATTCAGCCGGAGAAGATTCCTCAGTTCACGGGCAGCTTGCCGCAGCTGGAGACGGATTACGCGGACCTGAAGAAGGACGCGACGCATGTCCGGAGTACGGGCGGTGACGTCCACTCCCAGTTCCAGGGGTTGTCGGCGTACTACACCGCCCCGGAGGCGGAGCAACTCTTCGCGACGACCAAGCCGGTCAAGGAGCGGGCGGATGACTTCGCCACCGATCTCGAGACCGTCTCGGGTGCGTTGTCGTCGTATGCCACCGAGGTTCAGCCTCTTGTCACGAAGTTGAAGGAGCTGAAGACCAAGGCGACCACGTTCGTCTCGTCGGTGAAGGACGATGACGACTGGGAGTACGACGAGGACAAGGTCGACGAGCACAACCAGATCCGCGACGACATCACGGCGACGGTGGCGGCGTTCTGGGCGGCGGAGCGGACCTGCCACAACAAGATCACCGCGTTGTGGGGCGGCACGCAGATGGTCGCGGGGGACGGCTCGGACCGTAAGGACCAGTACGGGTTCAACGCGGACGATCTGAAGAACGCGAAGCTTCCCTGGGGTGACCCGGTGGAGGAGAAGCATCACTGGTACGAGGTCGGCCACTGGGTGAAGTCGTTCGTGTGGGACGGCCTGATCGTGGACGGTATCTGGGGGACGATCAAGGGTCTGGGCACGCTGGTCGGTTTCGGTGGCTGGGACGCGATGGGTCAGGCGTGGAAGGGGCTGGCGCAGTTGGCGACCGGTCTGGCTCTCGCGTCGATTCCGGGTGTCGGTACGGCGTTCTGGTTGGTGCCTGACGACAAGCTCCCGTCCTGGATCCGTGATTCGCGTACCGCGATGAAGGAGACGGGTAAGGCGCTGGTGGCGTGGGACGAGTGGGGCAAGAACCCCGGTCGTGCCGCTGGTGCGGTCACCTTCAACGTCCTGACGACCGTGTTCACGGGTGGTGCCGGAGCCGGTGTGTCGGGTGCGGGCAAGGCCGGTGCGGTGGCGAAGGTGCTGTCGGTTGCGGGCAAGGCCGGGAAGGTCATCGACCCGATGACCTACATCGCCAAGGGCGCGGGTGCGGGTCTGTCGAAGATCGGCGACATCGCGAAGGGGCTGAAGGGCGTCGGCAACATCGACATCCCCACCCTTCCGGACGGAGCCGTCACTCTGCCCGACGGACGCCTGATGGACCCGAACGGCAACCTCATCTCGCCCAACGGCTCCATCGACACGACGCCGGTGCACTACGAGGCCAACACCCCGACGGTCCCCCACGGGACGACGCCGACCCTTCCGGCCCACTGGACGACCCAGGGCGCCCCCACCTCGTCGTACGCCGCGAGCCACGCGGGCGCCGACGGGGCCGCACACACGGTCGACAACGCCGGCCACTACAACGCGCCTCCCGGCGCCGGCCACTACAACGCACCCGCGCACACTCCGGTCACGGCCGCAGGTCACACGCCGGGTGGTGCCTTCGACTCGACACCGTCGTCGGGCGCGTACGACCATGCGCCGTCGCCGAGTTCGTACGGACATGCGCCGTCTGGGTCCCCGTACGGGCATGCGCCGTCGGGTTCCCCATACGATCACGTACAGTCGCCGTCCGCGTATGACCAGGCGCCGGTCACGAACCCGTACGCGCAGACGCCGTCGGGCTCCCCGTACGGGCATGCGCCGTCGGGGTCCCCGTTCGACCACGCGCCGTCGCCGTCCGCGTATGACCAGGTGCCCTCGCCGTCGGCGTACGACCAGACGCCGACCACCACGCCGCATGACACTCCGACGTCGCCGCCGCACACGGGCGGTCACGACGTTCCCGGCGGTATCGGACACCCGGGTCCCGCGACTCCGTGGTACCACCAGGGCGCGGCAGCCCCCGCACACGAGATCCCGACCACCACGCCGCACGCCGGTGGCCATGACGTCCCCGGCACGGGTGGCCACGGCACCCCGGACACGCCCCACGGCACCGGGCACGACCTCCCGGGAGGCGGTCACACCGACGACGCCTCGCACGGTGCGGGCCACGGTGACGACGCTGTCGGTCACACGGATGATGCCGCGCACGTCGGCGACCACGCGGACACCGGGGATGCCGCTGCCCACGGCACCGATACTCCTGCCGCTCCTGGGCACCAGGGCGCGGATGTTCCGGGGCATGGGGCCGGGGAGCCGTTCGAATACAAGCCGCACATGTCGGCGGACGACTTCGACAGCCTGGCCACCGATGCGGAGAAGCACGCGGTGGCCCAGGCCGAGCTGGCGGACGGCACGAACCTCGGGCCCAGCGCCAGTAACGACGCGGGGAAGGCGTACGGCGACGCGAACTGGAACGACTTCCTCGACAACCTCGACCCCGAGGCTCATAACGCGCTGCACACGTACAGCGACCACTACTACACGCAGATCAACGACCCGCTTCGGGAAGGTGTGAAGCTGAGCGACGGCATGCAGCACGTCGTCGACAACATGGACCGGGTCATGGGCTCCCACCCCGTGCCCGAGAACGTCATGATCGTCCGAGGCACCGACGTCAGCTACCTCAAGCTGCGATCGCCACTCGAAATGGAAGGTAACTTCTTCGACGACCCCGGATACACCTCCACGTCGCTCGGCAAGGACCCGGCCTTCGCGTTCCAGCCCGTGCACCTGCACCTGCGGGTGCCCAAGGGCACACCTGCTCTCTGGATCGACCACATCTCCGCGAACAAGGGGGAGCGGGAGCTGCTGCTCGCTCGTGGTACGGGGTATAAGGTGACGCGCGTTTTCCAGGACGCGGCCGGGAAGTGGCAGGTCTACGGCGAGGTCATGCCGAAGCCGAAGCCGTAGCCGTAGCCGTGCCCCCGGACCGGGCAGACGACTCAAGGAACGTGGACTAATGAGCAGTGAGAACCCGAAACCCTCGCGCTTCGAAGAAGACGTGATGTTCAGGGAGCAGCCGGGCGGTCCGGCGCGCTATCAGGACTGGACCGAGAATCCGGTGCGGTACTTCACCGTCGTCGACAAGGAGAACGGCTCGGTCCTCGGGTACCTCTGGGCCGGTGGCGAGGACGCCGCTGCGTATGAACCGCGGCAGGCTGGTGGCCCCCGTGCGGCGAACGAAGGCGGCTTCTGGATCCGTCGGCTGCGCGATGCCAAGAAGCGGGGCCTTCAGCCGTCCCAGGCCCTCGCCGAGTTGTACGGCGCCCTGGAGACTGCCGGCAAGGGCCGCCCCCTTCCCGGCTCCCTCACCGACGCCGCAAACGCCGCCGCGGTCGAGGCTCTCGCCAAAGGTGACTAAGTGATGGGCGAACGACCATTCACCTCGCGCTTCGAGGAAGACTGGCAGTTCAAGCAGGTGGCGGGTCCGGCGAGGTACAGCCGTCATACCGATGGGCCGGTCACCCACGTCAGCGTTGCCGACCTGACCGGCACCGTCATCGGCTACGTGTGGGCGAACGACAAGGACGGTGCGGCCGGCTTCGTGGTGCCGCCGGGGCTTTCGCCCAACGCCGTCAACGCCGGTGCCTCATGGGTGCGGGCTCTGCGTGACGGCAAGGCTCGGGGGCTCGCCCCGACGGCACTGCTCGCGGAGCTCGTGCAAGGTGCGAATGACAGCGAGAGGAGCCATGTCGTTCCGGGCTCCCAAGCTGAGGCTCCGACGCTTGTCGCGCTCAGAGAAAGGGGCCCCGAACTCCGCCGCGGTCAGGGCCCTCGCCCAGCGCGACTGACATTCAGGTGAGCCCGCGCCTGAACCGAGTATCTGCGGAGGTAACGGCCCCCAAGGCCTGAGCGTCATGACCAACCCCGTGCACTACGTCACCGTCACCGCCCCCGACGGCGAAGTCGTCGGATACGCCTGGGGCGATGCCATCGAGGTCGAGTGGATGCATCGGAAGGCCAGCAGTCCCGGTGCCTACGAGGCGGGGCTGGAGTGGTACACGAAGGTCCGTGAGGCCCACGCACGGGGCCTCACCCCCCTCGGCGTCCTCAACCTCCTCAGCCGCGAACCCGGAGCCGGGGCCGTCACCGAGGCCCCCGGTGTCTCCGCGCTCGAGGATGTCTCCCGTGTCGTCACCCCGGCCGACGACCGACGCCTGCTCGCCCAGCTCGACCGTGACGACGCGCAGGCGTGGCAGGAACTCGCCGACGCCTTCGACGCGCTCACCGACGAGGACCGGGACGTGAAGTGGGGCGGGGGTCAGAAGTCGCCGAGCGGCGCCATCCACGTTGCGTTCCCTCTCTACAGCGAGCCGCTCAAGCGTGCTGTTCGCGCCCTGTGGGACGTCGGCGCCGTGAATCCCGAACACCGTTGGATGCACAGTCCGTTGCCCCAAGCTCCACCGGAAGGAGGGTTGCGGCCCGCCGACGCCGTACGCGCCGCCACCGCGGTCGTGAGCGCGGAGCGGAAGAGCGACGGGGAGATCGCCCAGGCCGTGGAGAACGGGCTCCTGGACGCCATAGCCACCTCGCTCCGTGCCTGGTACGCAGATCCGTCCGCCCACCATCCCGCGCCCGAAGCAGATCCGTCCGCCCACCATCCCGCGGTCGACGCCGATCCTCCCGCCGAGCAGCCCTCCGCCGACGTCAACCCTTCCCGTGCCGTCATCGCTCAGTTGGAAGCCCTCCACCCCGCCTCGCCCATGTGCAGGTTCTGCGGAGGTTCCCCCGCGGCCGAGGTCACCTTCCGCGCCCACCGCGGCCTCGTCATTTTCATGGGGTTCAAGAGGATGGACGGGCCGATGTGCTTCACCTGCGGGCTGGCCGTGTACCGGACGCTGACGACGCACACGCTCTGCGTGGGCTGGTGGAGTCCCTTCTCCTTGTTCGTCTTCGCCCCGTTGACGCTGGTCCGGAACCTTCTCGCCGTGCGCAGGGTGAGGCAGCTCCCGGCCCCGGGGCCGGGGATGCTCGGCCCGCGCTACGACCCGGGCGTGCCCATCCGCCGGCGGCCGCGCGCGTACGTCGCGCTCGTTCCCGTGCTGTGGGTGGTCTTCATGATCGTGACGGGATTGACGGGAGGGGTGTGAAAAGCCGTGAGAGGCTCCCGAACACTCCCGTATTCCGGCTGTACGCGTGGCGCGTTCATGTCTTATGTTGCGGAAGCGACGCCAGGGGGGATCCGCATGCCGCAGGAGAGGCCGCCCGGGACCGGGGCGGAGATGAGTCTGAGCGAGGTCGAGGCCGTCGCCCGTGCCGCGCACGCCGGGCAGACGGACAAGGCCGGACGGCCTTACGCCGAGCACCTGTCGGCCGTCGCCGAGGGCGTACGCGCCCGTGGCGGGGGCGATGAGCTGGTCGCGGCGGCCTGGCTGCACGACGCCCTGGAGGACGGTGTGCTCAGCGAGGAATGGCTGGAAACCGCCGCGCTGCCGCAGGACACCAAGGACGTCGTACGGGCCATGACCAAGCGGTCGGACGAGGAGCAGGAGGCGTACGCCGAACGGATTCTGGCCGTTCCCGGCGCCCGCCTGGTGAAGGCGTCCGACCTCGCGCACAACGCCGACCCGGGCCGTCTCGCCGTACTCGACGAGCACACCGCCCGGCGGCTCAGGCGGAAGTACGCCGCCATGCGGAAGCGGCTCGGCCTGGCTGCGGGCGACTGACGCTCTGCGGGCCGGGCCCGCCCCAGGAACCTCCCCACCCACCCACCTACACAGGACGACTTGAATGTCACGGGACTACGACAGCCAGCTGCTGGAGTCGGTGGCGGTGCGCCGGCGCCGGATGCGCGACGCACTGCTGTTCGGCGCGCAGCGCGGCCGGCGTACGGCGGACGAGCGGTTCGGCAAGATGTTCGCGGGTATCGCGATCGCGGCCGTACTGTGCGCCGGATGTATCGGCTGGTCCTTTCTCCAGTCCACCTTGGCGAAGCAGAAGGCCGATCAGGAGAAGCAGCAACAACAGCAGGAGCAGCTGTACGACCCGTCGTCCGACGCCGACCCGAGCGGCGCCGGCGGCAAGGGCGCGGAGAAGCGGTGAACAGGGTGTGCACGGCCAGCGTGCTCATGCAGGCGAACGACAATGGCCGAAACGACGCGATGATAGGTTCCGGTGAGTGGTGAGCACAGCGACTTCGTTCCGGACCCAGCTCAGCAGGGTCACTCTGATCGGTGAGCGGCGACGCGCCGACATCGTGTTGCCGTCGGACACTCCGATCGGCCAGCTGCTCCCCGACATACTCCAGTTGCTCGACGACCGGGCCGCGTCCCGGCCGACCACCCGGCAGCTGATCACCTCCGACGGATCCGCGTTGCCGCACGACGCCACGCTGTCGTCGGCGGAGGTTCCCGACGGCGCCGTGCTGCGCCTGGTACGTGCCCACGCCGCACCGCCGGCTCCGGTCGTGCACGACGTCACCGACCAGGTCGCGGACGACCTCGACCTGCGCGGCTGGCGCTGGCGTCCCTCCGTACGCCGTACCGCCGCCGGTGTGGCCACGGTCGTGTTCGCCGTGATCGCGGCCCTGCTGGCCCGGCGCGAGTTCGCGCTGGAGTCCGTGGCCACCGGGCTGGCGCTCGTCACCGCGCTGTTCCTGGTCGTCGGTGCGGCGATCGCGAAGATCGGCGAGGGCAACCGGGGCCTGGCCACCGCACTGCTGCTGGCCTCCGGCGGGCTCGGCCTGCTGGCCGCCTGGACCGCCGCCGACGCCTACGACTGGTCCGGGGCCGCCCGGCTGGCCGGCGTCGCCGCCGCGTTGGTGGTCACCCTCGTGCTGCTCGCCTACTGTTCGCCGCTCGGCCGGGGCGGGCTGATCGGGGCCGGAGCGATCGTCGGGGTGACCGCCGTGTGGGAGGGCGTCGCCCTCGCACAGGACCGGGCGGACCGGATCGGTGCCGTGATGGCCGTGGTCTCCGTCGTCCTGCTCGGGCTGCTGCCGCGGTTCGCTCTGATGGCCTCGGGTCTCACCGCGCTCGACGACAAGCGTTCCTCGGGCACCTCGGTGAGCCGGCACGAGGTCGGCAACGCCCTCGCCGCCACCCACCGCGGGCTCGCCCTCGCCACCCTGGTCACCGCCGCCTCGGCCGCCGCCGGCGGCTGGCTGCTGACCACCGGGAAGGAGCCGACCGTCTGGACGGTGGCTCTCGCCTCCCTCACCGCCGTCGTGCTGCTGTCCCGGGCGCGGGCGTTCCCGCTGGTCGCAGAGGTCGTGGCGCTGTTCGGGGCGGCGGCACTGCTCGTCGTACGGCTCGCGGTGCTGTGGCTGGACCACGCGGGAGGCGCCGGTGCGCTCGTCCTGCTCGCCGCGGCGGCACTGCTGCCGTTGCTGGTCCTCGCGATGGAGCCGCCGGAGCACGTCCAGGTACGGCTGCGGCGGTTCGCCGACCTGATCGAGTCCCTGGGCGTGATCGGGCTGTTCCCGCTCGCCATCGGGGCGTTCGGCATCTACGGGCAACTGCTCGACAAGTTCTGAGGCTTCTGAAGCCTCAGAGGCTTCTGATGCTTCGAAGACCAGACGCCGCCGCGCCGTCGCTCAGGGCGGGCCGACGAGGCGGCGGCGTAGCAGGAGAGAAGGGCGACATGCCGAACGGGGACAACTGGCAGAGCGACGTGCTGCGCGACTTGAGAGGCGGCGCGGCCCAGCAGCGCATCCCGCAACCTCCGCAACCTCCGCAACCTCAACAACAAGGAGGCGCGCAGCCGGAGCAGCAGCCACAGCCGCCTGAGCAGCAGGGACCTCGATCTCAGCAGCAGGGCGCCCAGCCTCAGCAGCAGGGCCAGGCCCCGGCCTACGGCTACCCGCAGCAGGCCGACTCCGGCCGGCCGGAGCAGCCGTACGGCGAACAGCCCTACGGCTACCCGCAGCAGGCCGACCCCGGCCGGCCGCAGCAGCCACAACAGCCACAACAGCCACAAGAGCCGCATCAGCAGCAGCCACAGCCGCAGCAGCCGTACGGCTACCCACAGCAGGGGTACCCCGCCCAGGGGCAACAGCCGTACGGCCAGCAGCCCTACGGCTACCCGCAGCAGCAGCCCTACGGCGACCAAGCCGCCGCCTACGCCCAGCAGCCGCAGCAAGCCCAGCCCCAGCCCCAGCAGACGTATCCCCAACAACAACCCGCCCAGCCCCGCCAACCCCAGCCCCGCCAACCCCAGGCACCCGCGCCCCGCGCCCGCTCCCCCCGCGCCACCCCTGACTCCCGCCCGGTCGTCGACAAGAAGCTCGCCTCCGCGGGGCGGGGACCGCGGCGCGGGGAGTCGTTCAGCGCCCGCGCCCTGCGCGCCGTACGCCGGACCGTGTCCTCCTCGGCCGCACGCGAGGTCGCCGAGACCACCGCGACCGCCGAGGTGCTGCAGCAGCCGGTCACCACCGGCCGGCAGATCGCGGTGACGTCCATCCGCGGCGGCTCCGGCAAGACGACCGTCGCCGCCCTGCTCGCCACCACGTACGCGCACTACCGTCAGGACCCGGTCCTCGCCCTGGAGGCCGACCCCGCGCTCGGTTCGCTGCCGATCAGGCTCGGCGCGGAGACCCTGCGGTGGACCACCGGCGACCTCGCGGACGTCGTCGAACCGCAGATGACGCTGCTCGACATCACCGGCTACCTGGTCAAACTGCCCGACAACGCCTGGCTCTTGCCCGGCAGCCAGGGACAGGTCGGGGCGATGCTCGACACCCGGGCGTACGAGCGGGTCATGGTGTCGATGCGCCGCTACTTCGGGGTGACCGTCGTCGACTGCGAGACCATGCCCGCCGAGGTCGCCCGCACCGCGCTGTCCGCCGCCCAGGCCCGCGTCCTCACCGTGCCCGCGACGCTGGAGGGCGTCGCCAGCACACACGCCGTCCTGCAGTGGATGCGCGGGCTGCCGCGGGACATCACCACCACGACCGTCGTCGTGCTCACCGAAACGGTCCCGCACAGCGGCGTCGACCTCGGCAAGGCCGCGGAGCAGCTGAAGACGACCGGGGCGAGCGTACGGGTGCTGCCGTACGACCGGCACCTGGCGGCGGGCGGCGCCATCCGCACCGAACTGCTCGCGCGGGACACCCGGGAGGCGGCCACCCGGCTGGCCGCGGAGGTCTTCCAGCTCTCGCAGAAGAGCCGCTGAACCACCCCTGCACGAAGGGATCCAGAGGACCACTGAGGACAAGGCAACAACAACGATGAGCACCCGACTGATCCACCGGCCGGCCCGGACCACCCGGCCCCCGACCTCCCCCGAGCCGCGCACCATCGAGGCGCCGCCCAACCTGCCCGAAGGCAAGACGGGTTCCATAGCGACCTCGCTGCTGCCCGTCGCCGGTGTGATGTCGTCCGTCGTGATGATGACGGTCGTACGCAACAGCCAGTTCGCGGGGCTGGGCGCGATCATCCTCGTCGTGACCATCGCCGGCTCCCTCGTCATGGTCTTCTCCCAGCGCGGCAAGGCCCAGCGGACCCGCCGCACCCAGCGCGAGGCCTACCTCTCCTACCTGGAGGACACGCGCGAGGAACTGTCCAAGGAGGAGCGGGAGCGGCGCGAGAGCACGGGCGTGCTCAACCCGCCGCCGGACGCGCTGTACGACATCGTGCGCGACCCCGCCCGGCTGTGGGAGCGGCGCCGGACGGACGCCGACTTCCTGCGGGTGCGGGTCGGCACCGGAGAGATGCCGGTGCGCGACCTGAAGGTGGGCCAGCAGAGCTCCTCGGTGCTCACCCCGCCCGACCAGTTCATGCTGAACGAGGCCTCCGCGCTGGTGTCCCGCTTCGGCAACGGCACCGAACTCCCGCTGACCGTCCCGCTCGACCGGGTCGGCAACATCACCGTCATCGGCAGCCGCGAGGACACCCTCCGGGTCGTTCGCGCGCTCCTCGTCCAGGCCGCCGCCACCCACGCCCCCGACGACGTGGCCATGGCGCTGGCCGCGCCCGGTGACCGGATCGTCGACTGGGAGTGGGCCAAGTGGCTGCCCCACCTGCTCGACAGCGAACAGTTCGACGGCCCCGTCGCCGCCCGCCGCATCGCGCCCTCGCTGCCCCAACTGGCCCGCCAGATCGGCCCCGAGCTGCGCCACCGCGCCTCCTACGCGGCCGAGGTGCGCCGCGGTCTGTCCGGCAAGGACGCCCTCGCCATGACCTCCCGGCTGCTGGTCGTCGCCGACGGGCACGGTCAGGACGCCGTGGACCTGCCGCGTCCCGACGACGCGGTCGGCCTGCGGGACATGAGCATCACCGTGCTGCACCTCCTCGACCAGCGGATCCAGGAGCCGGGCAGCGTCGGCGTGCGCATCACCGTCGACGGCGAGCAGATCGTCATCGAGGACCTGCGCATGCCGGAGCCGATCAGCGCCCACGGCACCGTCGACGAGATCGGCCTCCCCTTCGCCGAGGGCCTCGCCCGGATGCTCGCCCCGATGCGGCTGTCCGCCGAGTCGATGGTCGACGCACCGCTCACCGGCCCCGTCGACTTCGCCGAACTGCTCGGCATCGACGACGTCGCCGACCTCGACCTGAACCGTATGTGGGCGCCGCGCGGCGAACGCGCCTTCCTGCGCGTGCCCATCGGCATCAGCGACTCCCACGAGCCCGTACTGCTCGACCTGAAGGAGTCCTCCGAGCTCGGCATGGGCCCGCACGGCCTGTGCGTGGGCGCCACCGGCTCCGGCAAGTCGGAGCTGCTGCGCACCCTCGTCCTCGCCCTGGTCGCCACCCACGCCCCGGAGGACCTCTCCCTGGTCCTCGTCGACTACAAGGGCGGCGCCACCTTCGCCCCCTTCGCGGACCTCCCGCACGTCGCCGGCGTCATCACCAACCTGGAGAACCAGGCCGGCCTGGTCGAGCGGGTGCACGCCTCGCTGGCCGGCGAGGTCAAGCGCCGCCAGCAGGTCCTCAAGAGCGCGGGCAACGTCGCCGACATCGGCCACTACGCCGCCCTGCGCGCCGAAAAGCGCCCCGACCTGGACCCGCTGCCGCACCTGTTCGTGGTGATCGACGAGTTCGGTGAACTCCTCACCGCCAAGCCGGACTTCATCGACCTGTTCCTGTCCATCGGCCGCATCGGCCGCTCCATCGGCGTCCACCTGCTGCTGTCCAGTCAGCGCATCGAGGGCGGCAAGCTCAAGGGCCTGGACACCTACCTGTCGTACCGGCTCGGGCTGCGCACCTTCTCCGCCGACGAGTCCCGTACGGTCCTGGACACCACGGACGCCTTCCACCTGCCCCCGCTGCCCGGCTTCGGCTACCTCAAGGTCGACACCAGCCACTACGAGCGGTTCAAGGCCAGCTATGTCTCGGGCGCCTACAGCGGCCCCGTGCAGCGCGACGCCGAGGACACCGGGCCGCTGGCCCTGGCGTACGAGGCGTACAACACGCTCGGCCAGGACGGGAGTTCGGGCGCCGAGGAGCCGAAGACGCGACGCCGGGAGACCGGTCCCACGCAACTGGGCGTCCTCATCGACCAGTTGGAGAACGCGGGCGCCCGGCCGGTACGCCAGATCTGGCTGCCCCCGCTGCCCGCCGCCGTCCCCCTCGACAAGGTCGCCGGGCCGGTGGAGGTGGGCGCGCGCGGCATGCAGCTCGCCAAGCGGAAAGGCCCGCTCCAGGTGCCGCTGGGCATCATCGACGACCCGACCAGGCAGCAGCAGGGCCAGTGGTACCTGGACCTCACGCTCTCCGGCGGCCACGCGGCGGTCATCGGCGGCCCGCAGTCCGGCAAGACCACCCTGTTGCGCTCGCTGGCCCTCTCCCTGGCCCTGACGCACACCCCGCAGGAGGTCGGCGTCTACGGCCTCGACCTGGTCGGCGGCGGACTGCAGGCCCTGTCGGGCCTCCCGCACGTCGGCGGGGTCGCCGGCCGCGCCGACCGCGAACGCGCCGCCCGCACCATCGACTCCGTACGCGCCATGCTCGACCAGCGCGAGGAACTCTTCCGCATCCACAACATCGACTCGCTGGAGCAGCTGCGCACCCTGCGCGCGGCGGGCCGGGTGCCCGAGCTGGCCTCCACCGAGATCGTGCTGCTCATCGACGGCTTCGGCGCCCTGCGCGACGACTTCGAGAACCTCGACGACGCCGTCGTCGACATCCTCAAACGCGGCGGCGGCTACGGCATCCACGTCGTCGCCGGCATGCTCCGCTGGAACGACGTGCGCATCGCCACCCAGTCGCAGTTCGGCACCCGGGTCGAGCTGCGCCTGAACGACCCGAGCGAGTCCAGCATCGACCGCAAGCTCGGCGAGACCCTCTCCCCGGAGGAGAAGGGCCGCATCCTCACCGACGGCAAGCTCTTCGCCCAGGTCGCCCTGCCCCGCGTCGACGGCCTCGCCGACACCGCCGACCTCGGCGCGGTCCTGGAACGCGCCGCCCGCCAGCTCCGCGCCACCTGGACCGGCGAGGTCGCCCAGCCGGTGCGGGTACTGCCGCACGTCCTGGAGCCGGAGCTGCTGCCCGGCCCGGCGGCCGAACCGCGCCGCGTCCCGATCGGCCTCGACCAGACCCAGTTGGCGCCCGTCCTGCTCGACCTGTTCCAGCACGACCAGCACCTGATGATCATGGGTGACAGCGAGTGCGGCAAGACCAACCTGCTCAAGGTGATCGCGCAGGGCCTGATCGAGCGCTACGGCGACGACGAGCTCGTCTTCGGCGTCTTCGACCCGCGGCGCGGTCTGCGCGGCGCCATCCCCGAGGAGTACCGGGGCGGCTACGCCTACAACTCCAAGCTCGCCGCCGGCCTCGCCGCCGGCATCGCGGGCGAACTGGAGAAGCGGCTGCCCGACGAGAGCGCGGACAGCGAGGACCTGGAGCCGGGCAGCTTCTCCGGCCCGCGGATCGTCATCCTCGTCGACGACTACGACGTCCTCACCACCGCGGGCCAGGCGCCGCTCGCGCCCTTCGTGCCGTACATCCCCTCGGCCGTCGACATCGGCCTGCACTTCATCCTCACCCGCCGGGTCGCGGGCGCCTCCCGGGGCCTGTACGAGCCGATGCTGCAGGGCCTGCGCGAGTCCGGCTCCTCGGCGCTGGTGATGTCGGGCGACCGCAGTGAGGGCCAGCTCTTCCCCGGTGTGTACGCGAGCGCGCAGCCGCCCGGCCGCGGGGTGCTGGTCCGCAGGGGCCAGTCGAACCGGCTGATCCAGACCGTCTACACGGGGACCAGGTGAATCCATGACGAAGGACGTCATCACCCTCACGAAGAAGATGCCCGACCCCCTGAGCGTGATCGCGGGGCTCCTCTCCGGCGGCCCGGACCGACTGGTGGGCACCGAGGGCGAGGGCGCGGTGGTGCAGCTCTGCGACGAGCAGGGCCGCCCGCTGGTCTCCGTCGAGGCGCCCCTGCTGGTGCAGGTCAGGGGCGAGGCCGAACGGCTGCTCGGGGCGAGCGCGCCCGAGGTGCCGTACTGGTGGACCGAGGCCCGCGCCACGACCGGCGTGAAGGAGGCCGAGCAGCTCGCCGGCACCTTCGCCGCCCGGCTCGCCACCCTGGTGGGCGGCACCGCCTGGCCGCCCGACGTCGCCTGGTCGCTGGCCGTGGTGAACACGGACGGCATGAGCGTCGCACCGGTGCCGGCCGCCGCGCAGCCCGCCGTGGACGTCCTCACCGACAAGGTCGCCGTCATCATCCAGGACCGCCCGGTGGTCGCCATGACCGCCTGGCTCTCCGACGCGTTCCGCGCCGCCGCGAACGCCGAACTCGGCCTCCAGATCGTCACCCCCGCAGGCACCCGCCTCTCCCCGGCGGTCCGGGCTGCCCTGCCGGGCTGGCCCTCGCGCTGGGTGGTGCAGGACGAGCGGGACGGCTACTTCGACGGTCTGTCCGGAGCCGTCCTGGAGTGGAAGAACGGCTTCTTCGCCACGGTCGTGCCCCCGGACGCGACCCGGGAGGACCCGCGCACCCCGGTCGCCGCCACCTTCCAGGAGGGCCTCGCCGAACAGGGCGACACCGGCGAACGCCAGCTGGCGATCTCCTTCCGCACCGTGCACCCGGCCGACGACCGCCTCGTCCTCGGCGGCGCCGTGGAAGCCGTCTGGCAGCACATCACCGGCGAGCCGCCGTCCGGCTGGGGCACCGAGGAACCCGCCAACCTCCCCTGGTCCCTGCGCCAGTTGACCGACGTGGCGTACGAGCGCTCGCCGGCGCCGACCTGGCTGGTCGTCGTCGGCACCCCGGAACGCCCCGGACTCGCGACGGTCCGTATCACCCGGACCAAGGGCGGCGTCGAGGAGGACGTGACGCTGGCCTTCGGGTACGGCCCCGGGGAGCAGGTCCCGACGGACGCCGTCCAGGCCGCCGCGGAGGCCCTCGCCACCCGGCACGACCTGCAGTCCATGCTCGTCCAGATCCGCCGGGCCCGCCGTGACCTGTCCGTCCCGCCCCGCTTCGAGGGCCCCGGCGTGCCGTACGCCTTCGTCCTGGGCGCCGAGGAGGTCCGCACCATGCCGGGCGACCGGGCCCGCCGCACCCCGCTCGCCGAAGCCCCGCGCGAACTGGGCCCACGGACTCGTCCCGCGCTGTACTACCCGCTGCCGGGCGATCCGTCGGACCTGTCGGGCTGGCAGGACTTCGAGCGGCTGATGAGACATCTGAAGGGCGAGAGCTGAGGCGTGACGCCTGAGGAGGGACGGCTGAGGAGGGACGGCTGAGGAGGGACGGCTGACGCGCGATGGCTGAGGCGCGACGGCTGAAGGAGGCACCCGCCCCGACGCGGACACTTCTGCCTCTGCCTCTGCCTCTGCCTCTGCCTCTGCCTCTGCCTCTGCCTCTGCCGATCCTGGACGAGCCCACCACATACGACTGACCGAGAAGTACACGCGGATGCGCGCTTCTCGGTCAGGCCGATGGACCGGCCGATGAGCCGGGAGAGGAGGCTGGGCGGCGAGCACAGATGGCCAGGACGGATGGCGAGGGCCGAAGACTAGGCGTTGACCTTCTCGCGCTCAAGTGCACTCTGCTCGGTCGTCCCACGCTTCCCACGCCCGCGCGTGACGTCGGCGGAGTCCCGCTTGAACGCCCACTCCATCGTCGGTTCCATCACGCACCGGAAGACCCGGCGCACCGGCGGGGTGCACAACAGGGTCACGACGGCGGCCGCGAGGACGCTCACGAAGATCTCGCCGAGCGGACGCTTCAGCCAGGCGTGGTCGAACCAGTTCCCGAACTCGCCGGCCTTGATCAGGAAGCCGTGCAGCAGATAGCCGTAGAGGGTGCCCGCGCCGAGGGCCGTGAACCACATCGTCCGGCCCGGCACCCAGGCGAAGAAGCAGGCGGTCAGCAGCACCGAGCAGCCGAACAGTACGAGGACCATGACCGGCCCGGACCACCAGGGCGCGGCCAACTCCTGCGCGGCGTCACGGTGGTAGAACCACGCCGTGTTCATCCGGGGAACGGCCCACCAGCCGACGGCCAGCGCGGCCGCGAACACGGGCACCGACAGGATCCGCACCGAGCGGCGGCGCACCAGCCGGAAGTGTTCGGGCTTCATGCACAGGCCGAGCACGAAGAACGGCAGGAACTGGAGCACGCGCTGGAGGTCGAGGTCGTCGCCGATCTCCGGGCTGACGGACGCCAGCATGGCGACACCGAGGGCGATCGGCAGCGGCCAGCGCACGAGCTTCCAGATCGGCGTGGTCAGCCGCCAGATGAACAGGGCACACAGGAACCAGGTCAGATACCAGGGATCCAGCAGGCTGATCTCCTGGCCGGGCGCGTGGTCGACGAAGCGCTTGAAGAGGGAGTAGGCCGTCTCGAAGACGACATACGGCACGACCACACCGGTGAGCAGGCGCTTGAGCCGGTCGGCGCGCAGGTCGAAACTGCGGGAGAAGAAGCCGGAGATGATGATGAACGCCGGCATGTGGAACGAGTACACGACCGTGTACAGGCTCTCCAGGATCCGGCTGTCGCCCTTGATGGGCTCCCAGGAGTGGCCCACGGCGACCAGGACGATCGCCAGGTACTTGGCGTTGTCGAAGAACGCGTCGCGCTCTTTGCCGGGCCGGGTGCCGGCGCTGGTGCCGCCGGTCGAGGGTCGGGAAGAGGCCTGTTCGCCGTGGTGGTTCCGCGGAGAGCGCGGACTCGGCACTCCGTCCGCCGACGACTGTGCCGGGGGGAGTGGCGCTCGGTTCTGGCCGTGCGGTCGCAGCGGATTCGTCACAGGGACCTCGCTGCGTTTGCGGGGGACGAGGCGGCGTGGAACATCTGAGGCACCCTAGCCCTGGCCATGTGCTTTCGTAAAACCCGCGAAGTCGTTCCTGATTGACGTTTTCGCATCCCCGCGTTCACCCGAAGTCGGCCTGGCCGCCCGCGTGATGACCGCCACACCCCAGGCGGCTCGGGAGGTGGCTATAGAGGTGGCCGTAGGTGACGTACCTGACGCACGTGTCCGGATGCATCCCCGCTAAACAGTGCAAATTAGGCATGCCGTACAGGTCGCCCGTACCTGCTGCGGCCGAAACTCGAATACGCCGCGCCCGCGGTGTGTGGACACGGAAACCGTCGGGCCGAAGCCCTGTCCGGGTGCCCTGTCGAATTGCTGTACGGAAGCTCCGGTGGAAGGCGTTCCGGGCCTGCGGCCGGGTGGCGATCCCGGGCAGTCATGGCCAACGTTGGGTCACGGCCCGCATATGCGGGCCGTGTTGGTGGCACGATGGTTCTGGCGGGGGTGCGCGGGGCTGCATCCCCGGGCCGGGAGAGGGACCGACCGAGGGTGTGATCAGTTGTGGCCATTTCGCTGTCAGTGGTGCTTCTGTTGGGGATCATCATGGTGGTGCTGATCCGAGGAGGCTCCATCAAGGCCGGCCCAGCCGTGGTGGCGGTGCTCTTCGGCTTCTTCCTCGCCTCCACCGGCATGGCCGACGACATCCAGCGGTTCCTGAACTCGATAGCGGAGACCCTCAACTCGATCCAGTTCTAGGCGAGGCCTCCTGTATCCGCATTCGCACCCGCACCGGCCACCGCCGAGAAGTCGACATCGCCTGTCAGGTTGTCGCCCGTCCGGCTGTCGCACGACCTGGCCGGAGGCCTCGTCGGATCGGAGCGGGACGAGTGCCGGCCGTGCTGTGGACAACCACACCGTGCCGGGGTACCGAGGATTCCGAACATCCGTGCCGTTGCCGGGGCACGCGGGGGACACGCTCGGGCCGACACGACCCCCGGAAACAAACACTCAGGGCCAGGTGGAGGAAACAACCCTCTGACCTGGCCCTGAGTCGTATGGAGCGGGCGACGGGAATCGAACCCGCGTAGCTAGTTTGGAAGACTAGTGCTCTACCATTGAGCTACGCCCGCACGGGCGCGCCCCGATCCGTGATCGCGGCACAGGAAGCATCGTAGCGGGTCGTCCCGCCTCGTCGCACACCCTGTTAATACGGCGGCTTTGCTGCCCGCGGGCATGTACCCTACGTCTCGCACCAGCACGGGGTGTGGCGCAGCTTGGTAGCGCGTCCGCTTTGGGAGCGGAAGGCCGTGGGTTCAAATCCCGCCACCCCGACGATCGATCGGCCGTCCCCGGCCGTCACGGTCATGGGCGCGGTCACTTCGAGTGATCGCGTTCCGTGATCGCCTTTGGGGCCGTGTCGCCGCTGCCGTTACTATGCAAGCTGCACGCCCGTGTGTCTCTCCTTAACGAAGTCCTCCGGGCGGCGAATCCGTCGGAGCCGTTCTGGCTTCGGCAGAAACCAAGAAGTCAGCCACAAGGAGACCGAACCGTGAAGAGCGCCGTGGAGACCCTGAACCCGACTCGGGTTCGGCTCACTGTCGAGGTGCCCTTCGAGGAGCTCAAGGACAGCCTCGACGCGGCGTACAAGAAGATCAACCAGCAGGTCACGGTGAAGGGCTTCCGTAAGGGCAAGATCCCCGCCCGCGTCATCGACCAGCGGTTCGGCCGTGGCGCCGTGCTGGAAGAGGCCGTCAACGACGCGCTTCCGAAGTTCTACACCGAGGCGGTCAACGAGGCCGACCTCAACGTCCTGGGCCAGCCCGAGGTCGACATCACCGAGCTGAAGGACGGCGAGACGCTGAACTTCACCGCTGAGGTCGACGTCCGCCCGACCGTGGAGATCCCGGACTACTCCGGCATCGAGGTCGAGGTCGACCCGATCGAGGTCAGCGACGAGGACGTCGACAAGGCCGTGACCGAGCTCCGTGAGCGCTTCGCCTCGACCTCCCCGGTCGAGCGGGCCGCCGAGGACGGCGATGTCGTCACCCTCGACCTGGAGGCCAAGGTCGACGGAGAGGTGCTGGAGGACGGCGTCGCGAGCGGCGTCTCCTACACCATCGGCTCCGGTGAGCTGCTGGAAGGTATCGACGACGCCGTGAAGGGCCTGGAGGCCGGTGGCGAGGCCACCTTCGCCTCCGAGCTCAAGGGCGGTTCGGCGGCCGGCAAGGAGGCCGAGGTCACCGTCAAGGTCTCCCAGGTCGCCGCCCGCGAACTGCCCGAGCTGGACGACGAGTTCGCGCAGCTCGCCTCCGAGTTCGACACCCTCGAAGAGGTCAGGGCGGACAGCCGCAAGCGCCTTGAGAACATGAAGCAGTACGACCAGGCCACGCAGGCCCAGGAGCGCGTCCTGGAGAAGCTGCTGGAGCTCGTCGAGGTGCCCGTCCCCGAGAAGCTTCTCGAGGACGAGATCAACACCCGCAAGCACAACCTGGAGCACCACCAGCTCGGCCAGATGGGCCTCGACCTCGAGAAGTACCTGGAGATCCAGGGCAAGACCGAGGAGGAGTTCGAGACCGAGACCCGCGAGGCCGCGGTCAAGGGCATCAAGACCCAGTTCGTCCTCGACGAGCTCGTCAAGCAGGAGAAGCTCAACGTCAGCCAGGAGGAGCTCACCGAGCACCTCATGCGGCGCGCGGCCTCCTCCGGCATGTCCCCCGACCAGTTCGCCCAGGCGGTCGTCGAGGGCGGTCAGGTTCCGCTGCTGGTCGGCGAGGTCGCCCGCGGCAAGGCCCTGGCCGTCGTGGTCGAGAAGGCCACGGTCAAGGACACCAACGGCGAGATCATCGACCTGGAGGACGACGAGGAGGAGGAGACGGAGGCCGCCGAGGCCGCCACCGACTCCGCCGAGGCCCCGGCCGAGGAGAAGGCCGAGGAGAAGACCGAGGGCTGAGCCCACGGCGCCTGGTAGGTCGTAGGGAGGGCCCCGGGGTCGCATGACCCCGGGGCCCTCCTGTCGTACGGCAGGAGGGCCCACCCAGGGGCACGGGGACCTGCGCGACCGGCTCCCCGGCAAACCGCAGCCCCCGCAACCCGTAGCCCCGCAACCCGCGACCGCCCGCGAACCGAAAGCCGCACGCCGCTACGCCCCCGGCGAACACCACCCTTCCCGGGATTCTCCGAAGGGACCCGCGCGTTAGGGTCCATGAACAGAAGGGCAGTGGAGTCCCCGAACGGCTCCAGCCCCGCAGGGAAACGTGAGACGGCCCCGACGCCGTCGTAAGACGAGCAGGTGGATACGTGACGAATCTGATGCCTTCAGCCGCCGGCGAGCCTTCCATCGGTGGTGGCCTCGGAGATCAGGTCTACAACCGGCTGCTCAACGAGCGGATCATCTTCCTCGGCCAGCCGGTCGACGACGACATTGCCAACAAGATCACCGCACAGTTGCTGCTCCTTGCCGCGGCCGACCCCGACAAGGACATCAACCTTTACATCAACAGCCCGGGCGGTTCGATCACGGCCGGTATGGCGATCTACGACACCATGCAGTTCATCAAGAACGACGTGATGACGATCGCGATGGGCCTCGCCGCCTCCATGGGGCAGTTCCTGCTCAGCGCGGGCACCCCCGGCAAGCGCTTCGCGCTGCCGAATGCCGAGATCCTGATCCACCAGCCCTCGGCCGGTCTGGCGGGTTCGGCGTCGGACATCAAGATCCACGCCGAGCGGCTGCTGCACACCAAGAAGCGCATGGCCGAGCTCACATCCCAGCACACGGGCCAGAGCGTCGAGCAGGTCACCCGTGACTCGGACCGGGACCGCTGGTTCGACCCCGAGGAGGCCAAGGCGTACGGCCTCATCGACGACGTCATCAGCACGGCTGCCGGCATCCCGGGCGGCGGCGGCACCGGGGTCTGACCACCCCGTGGGACCGGCAACGGCCCCAGCAAGCCCCCAGCCGACCGCCTGAGCCCCTAGGAGACAGACAGTGAACGACTTCCCCGGCAACGGCCTGTACGACCGCACACGCGCCGAGTACACGGGCCCCGCAGCCGAGTCCCGCTACGTGATCCCCCGCTTCGTCGAGCGCACCTCGCAGGGCGTCCGCGAGTACGACCCGTACGCGAAGCTCTTCGAAGAGCGTGTGATCTTCCTCGGTGTGCAGATCGACGACGCCTCCGCCAACGACGTCATGGCACAGCTGCTGTGCCTGGAGTCGATGGACCCCGACCGGGACATCTCGGTCTACATCAACAGCCCCGGCGGCTCCTTCACCGCGCTGACCGCGATCTACGACACGATGCAGTTCGTGAAGCCGGACGTCCAGACGGTCTGCATGGGCCAGGCGGCCTCCGCCGCCGCCATCCTGCTGGCCGCCGGTACGCCCGGCAAGCGGATGGCGCTGCCGAACGCCCGGGTGCTGATCCACCAGCCCTACAGCGAGACGGGCCGGGGCCAGGTCTCCGACCTGGAGATCGCGGCGAACGAGATCCTCCGGATGCGCGCCCAGCTGGAAGACATGCTGGCCAAGCACTCCACCACGCCGATCGAGAAGATCCGCGAGGACATCGAGCGCGACAAGATCCTCACGGCCGAGGACGCGCTGGCGTACGGTCTGATCGACCAGATCATCTCCACCCGGAAAATGAACAACGCGTCCGTGCTCTGACACGGAAGCTGTATTGTCTGCCGCCCCTTGGCATGGTTTGACACGTTGCACGTCAAAGTGAACCGCGCCAAGGGGGGCCCGAACGGAGGGCTCGGCAAGGTACCGTCGGACATAAGGCAGCACCAGGAGCCGCTGGACCTAGGCGTCTCCCAGGCGAAGGGGAAGCACACCGTGGCACGCATCGGTGACGGCGGCGATCTGCTCAAGTGCTCGTTCTGCGGCAAGAGCCAGAAGCAGGTCAAGAAGCTCATCGCAGGGCCCGGTGTGTACATCTGCGACGAGTGCATCGATCTCTGCAACGAGATCATCGAGGAAGAACTCGCGGAGACCAGCGAGGTGCGCTGGGAGGAACTCCCGAAGCCCCGCGAGATCTACGAGTTCCTCGAGGGCTATGTGGTCGGGCAGGAGCAGGCCAAGAAGGCCCTCTCCGTCGCGGTGTACAACCACTACAAACGGGTCCAGGCCGGCGAGAACGGCGGCGCCCAAGGCCGTGACGACGCCATCGAGTTGGCGAAGTCCAACATCCTCCTGCTGGGCCCCACGGGCTCCGGCAAGACCCTGTTGGCGCAGACGCTGGCCCGGATGCTCAACGTCCCGTTCGCCATCGCCGACGCGACGGCGCTGACGGAGGCCGGCTATGTCGGCGAGGACGTCGAGAACATCCTGCTCAAGCTGATCCAGGCGGCGGACTACGACGTCAAGAAGGCCGAGACCGGGATCATCTACATCGACGAGATCGACAAGGTCGCGCGGAAGAGCGAGAACCCGTCGATCACCCGCGATGTGTCGGGCGAGGGCGTCCAGCAGGCCCTGCTGAAGATCCTGGAGGGCACCACGGCCTCGGTCCCCCCGCAGGGTGGCCGTAAGCACCCCCACCAGGAGTTCATCCAGATCGACACGACGAACGTGCTGTTCATCGTGGGCGGCGCCTTCTCGGGTCTGGAGAAGCTCATCGAGTCCCGGGCCGGCGCGAAGGGCATCGGCTTCGGCGCGACGATCCGCTCCAAGCGCGAGCTGGAGGCCAAGGACCAGTTCGAGGACGTCATGCCCGAGGACCTGGTCAAGTTCGGCATGATCCCCGAGTTCATCGGCCGGCTGCCCGTCATCACCTCCGTCCACAACCTCGACCGCGAGGCGCTCCTCCAGATCCTGGTCGAGCCGCGCAACGCGCTCGTGAAGCAGTACGAGCGCCTCTTCGAACTCGACGGCGTGGAGCTGGACTTCGAGCGCGAGGCCCTGGAGGCCATCGCCGACCAGGCGATCCTCCGCCAGACCGGAGCCCGCGGCCTGCGCGCCATCATGGAGGAAGTCCTCCAGGGCGTCATGTACGAGGTCCCGTCCCGCAAGGACGTGGCCCGCGTGGTCATCACCGCCGACGTGGTCCTCTCCAACGTCAACCCGACGCTGATCCCGCGGGATTCGCGGGGTCGGGGGCCGGGGGAGCAGAAGACGGCCTGACCGCCGACAGGACGGACAGGAAGGGGCCCCGGTCGACGGACCGGGGCCCCTCGTCGTTCCGGTGACGCCCGCGCCGTCACCGGAGTGACGTCCGCGCCGTCACGCCTTCACGCGCACGTCCTTACGGACCTTGGCGGTCAGGTCGGCCGCGTCCTTCAGCAGGGTGTTCTTACCGGAGACCACGGCGGCCGCGTCGTACAACGTCACATGGGTGACGGTGCTGTGGTCGCCCCAGATGCAGAACGGCATCGTGAACTTCTGACCCTGCTGGCTGGACTCGACCGCCTGGCACTTCATCACGCCGTTCTCAAAGCCGGCGGGCGTGAACTCCTCGGGGCTGCCCAGGAGTTTGCCCCCGGAGTCGGAAGCCTTCGCGGCCTCCTGCTTGACCTTCGAGAACATCGCGTCGACGACCTTCTCCGGGTCGTCGACGGTGCCGTAGACGCCGGCGAACATCACGTTCTTCATGGCGTCGCCCGTGCCCGCCATGTAGCCCGCGTTGGCGCCCTTGGCGTTCTGCACGCCCCACGACTCGAAGTCCTTGAGGTCCTGCTTGGAGAACTCGCTGGCCTCCATCATGTTGCTCTTCTTGTACTCCCCGTCGATGATCGTCGCCGGCGTCGTCAGCTTGTGTGCCCCGTCGTCGGCGATGGCCGAACCGGCGGAGCCCCCGCCCCCGCCGATCACGAAGTACGCACCGACCGCGATCGCGGCCACCACCGCGACCGCCCCGATGATCAGGCCCGTCTTCTTCTTGCCCCCGGCCGGCTCCGGCGGCTGCGGGGCCCCGTACGGAGCCTGGCCGTACGGCGGCTGCTGGCCGTAGGGGGCCTGCTGCCCGTAAGGCTGCTGCTGGGGCGGAAGGCCCTGCGGGGCTTGCTGCGGGTAGCCGTAGCCGGGTTGGGCCGGAGGGGCCTGCTGCGGGTAGCCGTAGCCGGGCTGGGCGGGAGGAGCCTGCGGCGGCTGGCCGTAGGGGCCCGGCTGCTGACCGTACGGGCCAGGCTGCTGGGGCTGTTCGCCGTACGGGCCCGGCTGGTTGTGACTCATTCCTGGGTTCCCCTCCACATGCTTGGGTATCCGGGACATCCTGGCGCAGCGGCCGTACCCGGACGGCGTCCGGGCTCCCACCGTTACAGAACAAACGCGTTTCGGGACTGCCCCGTGACACCCCTAAACTGGGCCCGTGACCGAGAACGCTCAGCAGCAGCCATCAGCGCCCCCCACCGAACTGCCGACCCAGTACGCGCCGGCCGACGTAGAGGGGCCGCTGTACGAGCGCTGGGTGGAGCGGGGTTACTTCGAGGCCGACGCGAAGAGCGACAAGCCTCCGTACACGGTCGTCATCCCGCCGCCGAACGTCACGGGCAGCCTGCACCTCGGGCACGCCTTCGAACACACGCTCATCGACGCCCTCACCCGCCGCAAGCGCATGCAGGGTTACGAGACGCTGTGGCAGCCCGGCATGGACCACGCCGGCATCGCCACGCAGAACGTCGTCGAGCGGGAGCTCGGCAAGGAGGGCAAGTCCCGGCACGATCTGGGGCGGGAGGCCTTCGTCGAGCGGGTCTGGCAGTGGAAGGCCGAGTCCGGTGGGCAGATCAGCGGGCAGATGCGGCGCCTCGGCGACGGTGTCGCCTGGTCGCGTGAGCGGTTCACCATGGACGAGGGGCTCTCCCAGGCCGTCCAGACCATCTTCAAGCGTCTCTACGACGACGAGCTGATCTACCGCGCCGAACGCATCATCAACTGGTGCCCGCGTTGTCTGACCGCCATCTCGGACATCGAGGTGGAGTACCAGGACGACGACGGCGAACTCGTCTCCATGAAGTACGGCGAGGGCGACGAGACCATCGTCGTCGCCACCACCCGGGCCGAGACCATGCTCGGGGACACGGCCGTCGCCGTCCACCCGGACGACGAGCGGTACAAGCACCTGGTCGGCAAGCTCATCAAGCTGCCGCTGACCGACCGCTCCATCCCGGTCGTCGCCGACGAGCACGTCGACCCCGAGTTCGGCACGGGCGCCGTCAAGGTCACCCCGGCCCACGACCCGAACGACTTCGAGATCGGCCGGCGCCACGACCTGCCCGCCATCACGATCATGGACGAGCACGCCGTCATCACCGCCCACGGCCCCTTCCAGGGCCTGGACCGGCTGGAGGCCCGCTCGGCCATCGTCGCCGCGCTGCGCGCCGAGGGCCGGATCGTCGCCGAGAAGCGGCCGTACGTCCACTCGGTCGGCCACTGCTCGCGCTGCAAGACCACCGTCGAGCCGCGCCTGTCCCTGCAGTGGTGGGTCAAGGTCGGCCCGCTGGCGAAGGCGGCCGGCGACGCGGTCCGGGACGGCAAGGTCAAGATCCATCCGCAGGAGATGGAGAAGCGGTACTTCGACTGGGTCGACAACCTCCACGACTGGTGCATCTCACGCCAGTTGTGGTGGGGCCACCGGATCCCGGTCTGGTACGGGCCGGACAGCGAAGTCGTCTGCGTCGGCCCCGGCGAGGAGCCCCCCGGGACCGAAGCGGAGGGCTGGCACCAGGACACCGACGTCCTCGACACCTGGTTCTCCTCCGGCCTGTGGCCGTTCTCCACGCTCGGCTGGCCCGAACAGACCGAGTCGCTCGCGAAGTTCTACCCGAACTCCGTCCTGGTCACCGGCTACGACATCCTCTTCTTCTGGGTCGCCCGGATGATGATGTTCGGCCTCTACGCGATGGACGGGACCCCGCCGTTCCACACCATCGCCCTGCACGGCATGGTCCGTGACCAGAACGGCAAGAAGATGTCGAAGTCCTTCGGGAACGTCGTCGACCCGCTGGACTGGATGGACAAGTACGGCAGCGACGCCCTCCGCTTCACCCTCGCCCGTGGCGCCAACCCCGGTGTCGACGTCCCGATCGGCGAGGACTGGGTGCAGGGCTCCCGCAACTTCGCCAACAAGATCTGGAACGCGACGCGCTTCGCGCTGATGAACGGCGCGACGGTGGACGGCCCGCTGCCGGAGCCGTCCGCCATGTCGGCCACGGACCGCTGGATCCTCTCCCGACTCAACTCCGTGGTCGCCGAGGTCGACGCGTTCTACGAGGACTACCAGTTCGCGAAGTTGTCGGACGCGCTGTTCCACTTCGCGTGGGACGAGGTCTTCGACTGGTACGTCGAGCTGTCGAAGACGACGTTCCAGGCGGGCGGCGAGGCCGCCGAGGTCAGCAAGCGGGTCCTGGGCGAGGTCCTGGACGTCACCTTGAAGCTGCTGCACCCGGTGGTCCCGTTCGTCACGGAAACGCTGTGGACCACTCTCACCGGCGGCGAGACGCTCGTCATCGCACAGTGGCCGACGGACAGCGGCTTCCGGGACGCCGGCGCCGAGCGCGAGATCGTCACCCTCCAGCAGGTGATCACCGAGGTCCGCCGCTTCCGTGACAGCCAGGGCCTCCAGCCCGGCCAGCGCGTCCCGGCCCGTCTGTCGCTGGACGGTACGACGCTGGCGCCCCACGAGGCCGCCATCCGCCAGCTTCTTCGCCTTCAGCCGGAGGGCGACGCCTTCACGGCGACGGCGACCCTGCCGGTCTCGGGAGCCGAGGTGGCCCTCGACCTCTCCGGCGCGATCGACGTGGTGGCGGAGCGGAAGCGGCTGGCGAAGGACCTGGCCGCGGCGCAGAAGGAGCGGCAGCAGGCACAGGGCAAGCTGGGCAACGAGGCGTTCCTCGCGAAGGCCCCGGACCACGTCGTGGAGAAGATCCGGACGCGGCTGGCCAAGGCGGACGAGGACATCTCGCGTCTCGAGAACCAGCTGGCCAAGCTGCCGCCCAGCTGACCGACGTTGCTCTCCGCCGACGCGGAGGTGATCCGGACCCGGCCTCGGTGGGTCCGGACCATGCGCAGTGCTCTCCACTGACGCGTCGGTGCGCGGGCCTGGTGCCGTACAGATGCTGTTGCCACCCACGGCATCTGTACAGCGTCGGGCCCGCAGCCGCGTGTACGTAGACTGACCTCGTGAGTGACCAGCCCCCGCACGACGACAGCTCCTTCGACGAGATCATCGCCGCCGAGACCGACCGGGATCCGGATCTCGCGGTGATCGAGGCCGGCAGCCGCACCCTGCGCACGCAGGGCGGGCCGCCGGAGGCCGACGTGCCCGCGCGCCCGAAGGACCCCGAGATCGACAAGGCCCTGCGCGAGGTCGAGACGGAGCTCGCCACCCGCTGGGGCGAGACCAAGCTGGAGCCCTCCGTCAGCCGTATCGCCGCGCTGATGGACCTACTGGGCGAGCCGCAGCGGTCGTACCCCTCGATCCACATCACCGGCACCAACGGCAAGACCTCCACCGCCCGCATGATCGAGGCCCTGCTGGGCGCCTTCGAGCTGCGGACCGGCAGGTACACGAGCCCCCACATCCAGTCGATCACCGAGCGGATCAGCCTGAACGGGGCGCCCCTTTCCGCCGAGCGGTTCATCGAGACGTACCACGACATCAAGCCGTACATCGAGATGGTCGACGCGCAGCAGGAGTACCGGCTGTCCTTCTTCGAGGTGCTGACGGCGATGGCGTACGCCGCCTTCGCGGACGCGCCCGTCGACGTGGCCGTCGTGGAAGTGGGCATGGGCGGTTCCTGGGACGCCACCAACGTCATCGACGGGGACGTCGCCGTCGTCACCCCCATCGACCTCGACCACACCGACCGGCTCGGTGAGACGCCCGGCGCGATCGCCGTCGAGAAGGCCGGCATCGTCAAGCAGGACGCGACCGTGATCCTGGCCCAGCAGCCGGTCGACGCGGCCCAGGTGCTGCTGAAGAAGGCCGTCGAGGTCGACGCCACCGTCGCCCGCGAGGGGCTGGAGTTCGGGGTCGTCTCCCGGCAGGTCGCCGTCGGCGGGCAGCTGGTCACCCTGCGCGGGGTGGGCGGGGAGTACGACGAGGTGTACCTCCCGCTGCACGGCCCGTACCAGGCCCACAACGCGGCCGTCGCCCTCGCCGCCGTCGAGGCATTCTTCGGCGTCGGCTCCCAGCGGCCCGAGCCGCTCGACATCGACATCGTCCGCAAGGCGTTCGCGGCCGTCTCCGCACCGGGGCGCCTCGAAGTCGTACGGCGGTCCCCGACCCTCGTCCTCGACGCCGCCCACAACCCGGCCGGCGCCCGCGCCACCGCCGAGGCGGTCCGCGAGGCCTTCGACTTCAGCCGGCTGATCGGCGTGGTCGGGGCCAGCGGGGACAAGAACGTGCGCGGACTGCTCGAGGCCTTCGAGCCGATCTTTGCCGAGGTCGTCGTCACCCAGAACTCCAGCCACCGGGCCATGGACGCCGACGAACTCGCCGGAATCGCCGTCGAGGTGTTCGGCGAGGACCGGGTGCAGGTCGAGCCGCGGCTGCCGGACGCCCTGGAGGCCGCGATCACGCTGGCCGAGGAGGAGGGCGAGTTCACCGGCGGCGGGGTGCTCGTCACCGGATCCGTCATCACCGTCGGCGAGGCCCGACTGCTCCTGGGGAGGGGCTGACCACCCGTGCGTACGCTCTGTGCATCGACCCTGATCGGCGAGCTCTTCGTCATCGGCTTCGCCGGACTGGTCGCCATGAAGGACCCCGACCTGTCCACGGCGACGGTGTGGACGGTCAGCGGCATCGCCATGTTCCTGTGCCTGGTGCTCTGCGGCATGGTGACCCGCCCCGGCGGCATCGTGCTCGGCTGGGCCCTGCAGATCGCCCTGATCGCCTCCGGCGTCGTCGTCCCGTCGATGTTCCTCCTCGGCGCGGTCTTCGCCGCCCTGTGGTGGGCGTCCGTGCACTACGGACGGAAGATCGACGAGGCGAAGACCCGCTTCGCGGCGCAGGCCGCCGAGAACAGCCCGTCCGGTGTGTGAGGACGTTGAGGACGAGTGCCGCGACGGGGCGGACATCGCCTGTGGCGGCGCCGGGCCTCTTCAGGGCCGAAGCGGGGTCCGGGGGCAGCGCCCCACACAACGCGACGCCCACCGCGCAACCTGACACTGCGTTACACGGGCCCGGACCCGCCCGGTAACCTCATCATCCCGCACCCCCTTGATCAAGGAGCCCACGTGAGCCAGCGCACCCTCGTCCTGCTCAAGCCCGACGCCGTCGCTCGTGGCCTGACGGGCGAGATCATCAGCCGTATCGAGCGCAAGGCCGGCTGGCAGATCACCGCGCTGGAGCTGCGCACCCTGGACGAGGAGACCCTGGAGCAGCACTACGGCGAGCACAAGGGCAAGCCCTTCTACGAGCCGCTGGTGGAGTTCATGGCCTCCGGTCCGGTCGTGGCGCTGATCGTCGAGGGCGAGCGGGTCATCGAGGGCGTCCGCGCGCTCGCCGGTCCGACCGACCCGATCGCCGCCGCGCCGGGCTCCATCCGCGGCGACTACGGTGTGATCGTCCGTGAGAACCTGATCCACGCCTCCGACTCCGAGGAGTCCGCCCAACGTGAGGTGAAGATCTTCTTCCCCGGCCGCGCGTAACGCTCCGAGCGGCCGACCCGGGAGTCCGGGGCTCCAGCCCCCGGACTCCTTGACTCCCAGGCATATGCGTGGCCGATCGGGGGAACGCGTGTCCCCGAACGCCCGTCTCCAGAAGCGGACCCGTACGTCATCTGCTGACAATGGCGGAGGCCCTCACGCAGTGTTCGCGAAGGCGCGTCTACGATGGGAGCCTTCACGTCACCGCACCCACCTCGCCGACCTGAAAAGCCCTCAAAGCAGCTCGGAAGGCCAGAAGAATCCTGATGGGGAACTCAATGTCGTTCATCGGCCGTGACATGGCTGTCGACCTCGGGACCGCCAACACGCTGGTGTACGTCAGGGGTCGCGGGATCGTACTCAACGAGCCGTCCGTCGTCGCGATCAACACCAACACCGGTGGCATTCTCGCGGTCGGTGCCGAAGCGAAGAAGATGATCGGGCGCACTCCCGGCAACATCGTTGCCGTGCGTCCGCTGAAAGACGGCGTGATCGCCGACTTCGAGATCACCGAGCGGATGCTCCGCTACTTCATCCTGAAGATCCACAAGCGGCGGTATCTGGCTCGCCCGCGGGTCGTCGTCTGCGTGCCCTCGGGCATCACGGGCGTCGAGCGCCGCGCCGTCATCGAGGCGTCGTCCCAGGCCGGCGCCCGTCAGGTGCACATCATCGAGGAGCCCATGGCCGCGGCCATCGGTGCCGGCCTGCCGGTCCACGAGGCCACGGGCAACATGGTGGTGGACATCGGCGGCGGCACCACGGAGGTCGCGGTCATCTCCCTCGGCGGCATCGTCACCGCCCAGTCCATCCGCGTCGCGGGCGACGAGCTGGACAACGCGATCATCCAGCACATCAAGAAGGAGTACTCCCTCCTGCTGGGTGAGCGGACGGCCGAGCAGATCAAGATCACGATCGGTTCGGCGTACGACCTCGACGCTGACGAACACACCGAAATCCGCGGCCGGGACCTCGTCTCCGGGCTGCCCAAGACCGTCGTCATCTCGGCCGCCGAAGTCCGCAAGGCGATCGAGGAACCCGTCAACGCCATCGTCGACGCCGTCAAGACGACCCTGGACAAGTGTCCGCCGGAGCTGTCCGGCGACATCATGGACCGGGGAATCGTTCTGACCGGCGGCGGAGCGCTGCTGCGCGGCCTGGACGAGCGGCTGCGGCGTGAGACCGGTATGCCGATCCACATCGCCGAGGACCCGCTGGACAGTGTGGCGCTCGGCTCCGGCAAGTGTGTCGAGGAGTTCGAGGCGCTCCAGCAGGTCCTGGACGCCCAGCCGCGCAGGCTGAGGTAACTCTTCGATTCCGCCGTACGAGAGGATCTTCTCTCGTGCGGCGGACCGTTGATATAGAGGCATAAGCTCGTCCGTGAGCCTCTGCCCACCTGCGGCCGTGCACACGTGAACACCTGCACACGTGAACACCTGCACAAACGAAGACCTGCACACGTGAAGACCTGAATACGCCCCACCTGACACCACCTGGCACCTCGACATCTGCACCCTCAACACCTGAACACTGAACCTCTGCACATTCCTATTGAGGAAGGCACGGCCGCCGCACGTGAGGGACACACGAGAGAGCCGGCTCCTTCTGGTGCTGCTGGTCGCCGTCGCGTTCGCGCTGATCACGGTGGACATCCGCGGCGGGGAGGACTCACCGGTCGACGGTGCCCGCCAGGCCGCGGCCACCGTCTTCGGCCCGATCGAGAACAGCGTGTCGGCCGCCGTCGACCCGGTCGGCAACGCCGTATCGGCCATCCGTGACTCCGGTGAACGCCACGACCGGCTCGCCGGGCTCGAGAAGGAGAACGCGGCCCTCAAGGCGAAGCTCGGCAGCGACGACCGCAACCGCTCCCGCCTGACCCAGCTCGACAAGATGCTGAAGATCTCCGGCGAGGGCCAGTACGGCATCAAGGGCGCCCAGGTCATCGCCATAGGAGCGGCCCAGGGCTTCTCCTGGACCATCACCATCGACGTCGGCGCCCATGACGGCATCCGGCGCGACATGACCGTCCTCAACGGGGACGGCCTGGTCGGACGGGTGACCACCGTCGGCCCCGACGCCGCCACCGTCCTGCTCGCCAACGACCCCGACTTCACCGTCGGTACCCGCATGGAGGCCGGCGACGAACTGGGCTTCGCCTCCGGGCAGGGCGACCGCCCGCTGCGCGTCGAACTCCTCAACGGCAAGGCCGAGGTCAAGAAGGGCGACCGCCTGGTCACCTTCGGCTCGCAGGCCGACAAGCCCTTCGTGCCCGGCGTCCCGGTCGGCGTCGTCTCCCGCGTCGACCCCTCCGGCGGCGACCTCACCCGCACCCTCTACGTCACGCCGTACGTCAGCTTCTCCAAGCTCGACGTCGTCGGTGTGGTCGTCGAGGCCCCGAAGAAGGACCCACGCGACACGGTGCTCCCCGCCAAACCCAAGCCGACCCCCACGCCGACCGTGACGGTGACCGTCACCCCGTCCGCGAACGCGCCGGTCGACGGCGAGATCCAGCAAGAGCAGTAGGAGCTGTAGCCCATGCGTGTCAACCGGATCCTGCTCTCGTCCGCCCTGGTCGTCGTCGCCCTGATGGTCCAGGTGAGCGTCCTCGCCCGCCTCCACCTCCCCGGCGCCGTCCCCGACCTGCCGCTGCTCACCGTCCTCGGCCTCGCCATGGTCTACGGCCATGTCGGCGGCGCCTTCGTCGGCTTCGGCGCCGGACTGCTCGCCGACCTCGTCCCGCCCGCCGACCACGCGGCCGGCCGCTACGCCCTCGTGCTGTGCGTGATCGGCTACCTGGCCGGCCTCGTCAAGCCGGAGACCGGCCGCCTGAAGTCGGCCACCGGCCCGATGATGGTGGTCGTGGCCGCCGCGATCGGCTCCACCCTGCTGTACGCCGGTATCGGCGCCCTCGTCGGCGACACCGCCGCCCGCCATGTCGGCCTTGACAGCCTGCTGTTCACGGCCGGCCTGTACGACCTGCTGCTCGCCCCGTTCGTCGTGCCCGGGATCATGGCCCTGGCCCGGCGCGCGGACAACGACCCGCTCGCCGAGTCCAACTCCGGCGCCGGCAAGACCACCGACATCTCCTCCGGCTGGCTCTCCTCCGGCACCGGCCTCAAGATCGGCGGCCAGCGCGGCGGCCTGGGCAGCCTGAAGACCAGAGCCCGGACCCGTACCGCACGGGCGGGCCGCATCAAGGGGGTCAAGCGGCTGTGAGGGCGGGCGCCAGCGCGCGGAGCGCGCCAGTGGAGAGGTCACCCGAACGAGGACGCTCCGGTGGAACGTGGCCTCACAGGCTCGTCGTTCATCATGCGTACGCGCATCATGCGTCCGCACGCACGTCCGCACGCACACGCCCGCACACGGAGAGGGGGAGGCGGCCGCAGTGACCAACATCCCCGAGACCGGCCGGACCCCACGGGTCCAGATCCGGCTCGTTGTCATCCAGATCCTCGTCCTCTCCCTGCTCGGCACCCTCGGCGGACGCCTGTGGTACCTCCAGATCCGGGAGGGCGACGAGTACGCCAAGGAGGCCTCCGGCAACCACGTCCAGCAGGTCGTCGATCCCGCCGTGCGCGGGTCGATCCTGGACGCCCGCGGAGTGCCCATCGCCGACAACGAGACACGGCTGGTCGTCTCCGCCTCCCGCACCGACCTGCTGAAGATGGAGGACGACGGCAAGGCCGTCCTCACCAAGCTGGCCGGCGTCCTCGGCATGAAGCCGCAGGAGGTCATGGCGAAGGTCCGGCTGTGTGACGCCAAGACACCGCAGCCCTGCTGGAACGGCTCGCCCTACCAGCCGATCCCCATCACCGACGAGGCCACCGTCAAGCAGGCCCTGCAGATCCGCGAGCGCGCCGAGGACTTCCCCGGCATCACCGCCGAACCCCAGGCCGTGCGCCGCTACGCGAGCCCCGGCAAGTCCAACACCGCTCAGGTCCTCGGCTACCTCTCCCCGGTCACCGACGAGGAGATCACCAAGGCGCGGGACACCGATTCGCCGTATCTGCGCTCCGACCAGGTCGGCCGGTCGGGTCTGGAGCGCCAGTACGACAAGGAGCTGCGCGGCAAGGCGGGCGTCACCCGGTACGAGGTCGACAACCTGGGCCGGGTCATCGGAAAGGCCGAGGCCGACGCCGCCCAGCCCGGCTCCAACCTGGTCACCAGCATCGACGCCCGAGTCCAGCGGGTCGCCGAGTACGAGCTGCACCAGGCGATGAAGACCGCCCGCAAGCAGTTCGACAAGATCACCGGCGAGAACTACAAGGCCGACTCGGGCGCCGTCGTCGTGATGGAGGCCAAGACCGGCCGGATCGTCTCGATGGCGTCTGCCCCGACGTACGATCCGAACGCCTGGGTCGGCGGCATCTCCGCCAAGGACTACAGGATCCTCACCGGCAAGGACTCCAACTACCCGCTGCTCAACCGGGCCATACAGGGTCAGTCCGCGCCCGGTTCGACCTTCAAGGTGGTCTCCACGGCCGCGGCGGTCGAGGCCGGTTACGAGTGGGACGGCGGCTATCCCTGCACCAGCTCGTACTCGGTGGGCGGCCAGGTCTTCAAGAACTTCGAGGGGGAGAATTTCGGGCCGATCTCGCTCGGCCGTGCCCTGGAGGTCTCCTGCGACACCGTCTTCTACGGCCTCGCCGACCGCGAGTGGAAGAGGGACGGCGGCATCAACCCGAAGAAGGGTGAGCCCAAGGACTATTTCTACAAGGCCGCCCACCAGTTCGGCCTCGGCAAGGAGACCGGCGTCGACCTGCCCAACGAGGTCACCGGCCGCGTCCCGGACCGCCAGTGGAAAGAGGCCTACTGGAAGGCCAACAAGGAGTCCTGGTGCAGGACCGGTAAGAAAGACGGCAGTTACGTCGAGAAGATTGCCTACGAGAACTGCCTTGAAGGCAACAAGATGCGCGAGGGCGACTCGATCAACTACTCCATCGGCCAGGGCGACACCCTCGTCACCCCGATCCAGGAGGCCATGATCTACGGGGCGCTCGCCAACGGCGGCACCGAGTACGTCCCGACCATCGGCAAGGCGATCGTCAGCGCCGACGGCAAGACGGTCCAGGAGATCAAGCCGCGGGTCAGGGCCAAGCTCCCGATCAGCCAGGCCACGCACGAGGGCATGAACAAGGCCCTCGCGGGTGTCGTCACCAGCGGTACCGCTGCCTGGAAGTTCCAGGGCTGGCCCCAGGACAAGATCGAGCTGCACGCCAAGACCGGTACGGCGGAGGTCTACGGGAAGCAGACCACGTCCTGGCTGGCCACCTACTCCAAGGACTACACGATCGTCATGACGATCTCCCAGGCCGGCACGGGCTCCGGCGCCTCCGGTGAGGCCGTGCGCAACATCTACAGCGCCCTGTACGGCGTCCGGGCCGACGGCTCCATCGACAACAAGAAGGCGCTGCTGCCCGCCCCGCAGAAGAGCCTGCCGAAGATCAAGGCGGACGGCTCGATCACCGCCCCGAAGATCGCCAAGGACCCGGCCAAGGAGCTGAAAGCCGGCAAGAAGGCCGTGACCGAGCCGGGTGGGCAGCAGGTACCGGGCACGGCGCCGACGGCCACCACGGGCAACCAGAACACCCGCCGGCGACGGAGACCGCGCGGCAAGGGAGGCCGGAGGATGCTCACATGACGGGCGCGAACAGCTTCTCCGTCTCCGGGTACGGACCCCAACGAGCGGGCTGGACGCGGGTCTTCGCCCGCGACTCGCTCGCCCGCCGACTTGACTGGCCGATACTCCTGGCGGCGCTGGCGCTCTCGGGGATCGGTTCGCTCCTGGTCTTCTCGGCGACCCGCAACCGCACCGAGATCAACCAGGGTGACCCGTACTACTTCCTGCTCCGGCACTTCCTGAACACCGGCATCGGGCTCGGCCTGATGATCGCCACGATCTGGGTCGGCCACCGTGCCCTGCGCACGGCCGTGCCGCTCTTCTACGGCGCCTCGGTGTTCCTCATCCTGATGGTGCTGACCCCGCTCGGCTCGACGGTCAACGGCGCCCACTCGTGGATCGTGCTGGGCGGCGGCTTCTCGCTCCAGCCCTCCGAGTTCGTGAAGATCACGATCATCCTGGGCATGGCGATGCTGCTGGCGGCGCGGGTCGACGCGGGCGACAAGCCCTACCCCGACCACCGCACCGTTCTCCAGGCCCTCGGGCTGGCCGCCGTACCGATGCTCGTCGTGATGCTGATGCCCGACCTCGGGTCGGTCATGGTCATGGTGATCATCGTGCTGGGTGTGCTGCTCGCCTCCGGCGCCTCCAACCGGTGGGTGTTCGGACTGCTCGGCGCGGGCGCGGCAGGGGCGGTCGCCATGTGGCAGCTGCACGTCCTGGACGAGTACCAGATCGCCCGGTTCGCCGCCTTCGCCAACCCCAGCCTCGACCCGGCGGGCGTCGGCTACAACACCAACCAGGCCCGTATCGCCATCGGTTCCGGCGGCCTGACGGGCTCGGGCCTCTTCCACGGCTCGCAGACCACCGGCCAGTTCGTGCCCGAGCAGCAGACGGACTTCGTGTTCACCGTCGCGGGCGAGGAGCTGGGCTTCGTCGGCGCCGGCCTGATCATCGTGCTGATGGGGGTCGTGCTGTGGCGGGCCTGCCGTATCGCCCGCGAGACGACCGAGCTGTACGGCACGATCGTCGCCGCCGGGATCGTGGCGTGGTTCGGCTTCCAATCCTTCGAGAACATCGGCATGACCCTCGGGATCATGCCGGTCACCGGACTGCCGCTGCCGTTCGTGTCGTACGGAGGCTCGTCCATGTTCTCGGTCTGGGTGGCGGTCGGGCTGCTGCAGTCGATCCGGGTACAGCGCCCGATGTCCGCATAGGGACCTGCCCCTGCCCCAACCGCCGGCAGAGCAGTAGATTCAGGCCATGGTGGACAGACAGCGCGAGATCGAGCGGAAGTACGCATCCGACGAGAGCGGGCTCCCCGACCTGACCGGCGTCGCCGGGGTCGAGGCCGTGATCGACAAGGGTGTCGCGCTGTTGGACGCCACCTACTACGACACCGCCGATCAACGCCTCGCCGCGTCCTCGATCACCCTGCGCCGTCGCACGGGAGGTTCGGACGCGGGCTGGCATCTGAAGTTCCCCGTGGCCCCGGGCGTACGGGACGAGTTGCGGGCACCGCTGTCCGACTCCCTCCCCGACGACCTCGCCGGACTGGTCCGCTCCCGGGTCCGGGGGGCCGAGCTGGTGCCCGTGGTCCGGCTGCGCTCGGCCCGGGACATGAGCGACCTCGTCGACGGGGAGGGGCGGCTGCTCGCCGAGGTCAGCGTGGACGCCGTCCGGGCCGAACGGCTGACCGGGGGCGACGGCGAGGCCCAGTGGACCGAGATCGAGGTGGAACTCGGCGACGGGATCGACCCGGTCTTCCTGGACACGGTGGAAAGGCGGTTGCGCAAGGCGGGGGTACGTCCGTCCGCGTCCGCTTCGAAGCTGGCGCGGGCGCTGTCGGAAACGGCTCCCAAGGCCCGCAAGGGTACCGGGAAGAAATCGACGGCGAAGAAATCGACGGCGAAGAAATCGACGGCGAAGAGTGCGCCGGCGTCCCGGAAACCACCCGTGACCGCCGCAGACCACATCCTCACGTACCTCCGGGCCCAGCGGGACGCGATCGTCGAGCTCGACCCGGCCGTACGCCAGGACGTCGAGGACTCCGTGCACAGCATGCGCGTCGCCACCCGCCGGATGCGCGGCACCTTCAGGTCGTACGGCAAGGTGCTCGACCGGGCCGCCACCGACCCCGTCGGCGAGGAGCTGAAGTGGCTGGCCGGTGAGCTGGGCGTGGACCGGGACCGCGAGGTACTGACCGAACGTCTGACCGCGGCCCTCGCGGACGTGCCCGACACCCTGGTCTCCGGCCCCGTCGGCGCCCGGCTGGGCCGGTGGGCCGACGAGAACCACGGCGGCTCGCGCGGCCGGCTGATCGGCGTCCTGGACTCCCCGCGCTACCTCGCCCTGCTGGACACCCTGGACGCGCTGATCGCCGACCCGCCGCTGCGGGAGGCGGCCGGGAAGAAACCCGGCAAGGTGATCGCCGAGGCGGTACGCAAGGAACTCGGCAAGGTCTCCTGGCTCGTCGAGGAGGCGTTGGAGTCGGCGTCCGGCTCCGAGCGGGACCTCGCCGTGCACGAGGCCCGCAAGCGGGCCAAGCGCGCCCGCTACGCGGCCGAGGCCGCCACCCTGGCCCTCGGCAGCCCGGCCAAGAGCCTGGCCACATCCATGAAGTCCCTGCAGACCCTGCTCGGCGACCACCAGGACAGCGTGATGACCCGGAAGACCCTGTGTGAGCTGTCCGCGGTCGCACACACGGCGGGGGAGAGCGCGTTCACGTACGGACTGCTGTACGGGCGCGAGGAGCGGCGCGCGGCGGCCGTGGAGGCGCAACTGCCCGGGTTCTGGGCGGGGATCAGGGACGGCGCGGCGGCCCTCTGAGCGTCCCGGGCACGGGCGGCGGTGGCCCCTCGGGCCCTTCGGCCGTGCAAAGGGCCCTCGCGATCGCGTTACGCTGGATGGTCACCCCTGTCAGTCCTGTCCCGCTCACGAAGGTCGCGAGATGCCTGCCGAAGTCGCTGCGTCGGTGTTCCCGCAGCTCGAAGCTCTGCTCCCGCATGTGCAGAAGCCGATCCAGTACGTCGGCGGAGAGCTCAACTCCACCGTAAAACCGTGGGAGTCGTGCGAAGTCCACTGGGCGCTGATGTACCCGGACGCGTACGAGGTCGGTCTGCCCAACCAGGGCGTCATGATTCTCTACGAGGTCCTGAACGAGCAGGAGGGCGTCCTCGCCGAGCGCACCTACAGCGTGTGGCCGGACCTGGAGGCGCTGATGCGGGAGCACGGCGTCCCGCAGTTCACGGTGGACAGCCACCGGCCGGTGAAGGCCTTCGACGTGTTCGGTCTGTCCTTCTCCACGGAGCTCGGCTACACGAACATGCTCACGGCGCTGGACCTGGCGGGCATCCCGCTGGAGTCCCGTGAGCGCACGATCGACGATCCGATCGTCCTGGCCGGCGGTCACGCGGCCTTCAACCCCGAGCCGGTCGCCGACTTCATCGACGCGGCGATCATCGGCGACGGCGAGCAGGCCGTGCTGGACATGACCCGGATCATCCGGGAGTGGAAGGCGGAGGGCTGTCCGGGAGGCCGCGAGGAGGTCCTGTTCCGTCTCGCGAAGACGGGCTCGGTGTACATCCCGGCCTTCTACGACGTCGAGTACCTCCCGGACGGTCGTATCGCGCGCGTGGTCCCGAACAGGTCGGGTGTCCCGTGGCGCGTCTCCAAGCACACGGTCATGGATTTGGACGAGTGGCCGTACCCCAAGCAGCCGCTGGTCCCGCTCGCGGAGACGGTCCACGAGCGCATGTCGGTGGAGATCTTCCGCGGCTGCACCCGAGGCTGCCGCTTCTGCCAGGCGGGCATGATCACGCGTCCGGTCCGGGAACGCTCCATCACCGGCATCGGCGACATGGTGGAGAAGGGCCTGAAGGCGACAGGCTTCGAGGAGGTCGGCCTCCTGTCCCTGTCGTCCGCGGACCACAGCGAGATCGGCGATATCGCCAAGGGCCTCGCGGACCGCTACGAGGAGGACAAGATCGGCCTGTCCCTCCCCTCGACCCGAGTGGACGCCTTCAACGTCGATCTGGCCAACGAGCTGACGCGCAACGGCCGTCGGTCGGGCCTGACCTTCGCCCCCGAGGGCGGCTCCGAGCGCATGCGCAAGGTCATCAACAAGATGGTCTCGGAAGAGGACCTGATCCGCACGGTGGCCACCGCCTACGGCAACGGCTGGCGCCAGGTGAAGCTGTACTTCATGTGTGGCCTCCCGACGGAGACCGACGAGGACGTCCTGCAGATCGCCGACATGGCGATGAGCGTCATCCAGAAGGGCCGCGAGGTCTCCGGCGCGAACGACATCCGCTGCACGGTGTCGATCGGCGGCTTCGTCCCCAAGCCCCACACCCCGTTCCAGTGGGCCCCGCAGTTGTCGGCGGAGGAGACGGACGCCCGTCTGACCAAGCTCCGCGACAAGATCCGCGGCGACAAGAAGTACGGCCGCTCCATCGGCTTCCGCTACCACGACGGCAAGCCGGGCATCGTGGAAGGCCTGCTGTCCAGGGGCGACCGCCGCATCGGTGGCGTCATCCGGGCCGTGTACGAGGACGGCGGCCGCTTCGACGGCTGGCGCGAGCACTTCTCGTACGACCGCTGGATGCGGTGCGCCGACAAGGCGCTGGCCCCCTTGGGCGTCGACGTCGACTGGTACACGACTCGGGAGCGTGGCTACGAGGAGGTCCTGCCCTGGGACCACCTCGACTCCGGCCTCGACAAGGACTGGCTCTGGGAGGACTGGCAGGACGCCCTCGACGAGACGGAGGTCGAGGACTGCCGGTGGACGCCTTGCTTCGACTGTGGGGTGTGCCCTGCCCTCGACACACAGATTCAGGTGGGGCCGACTGGTAAGAAGCTGCTGCCGCTGACGGTGAAGAAGCCGGCTCCGAACTGATCCCGTCGGATGCCGCGGAACGGCCTCTGCGTACTTCTGAGCCCCCTCCCGTCGACGGGAGGGGGCTCGATCGCGCGCTGCGAGCCACTTCTATTTCCAGGCCTTGGACCAGAACTGAACTGATCCGTTGCTCCCGCCCACGGCCAGCACGTCCTGAGAGCCTTTGAAGTTCACGCTGCTGAGGCCTGAGTGGGATTCCTCATTCCCCAGCACGATGGGGCTTTCGAGGTCGGCGATGTCCTCCCACAACGAGACGGTCCCATTCGCGTTACTGGCTGCGAGCACTCGCCCCTGTGAGTCGAACGTGAGATCACTGGTGGATCCGCGAGGTTTCGACGAGGACATCTTCTTGGGCTTCTCCGGCTGTGCGACATTCCAAATGGAGACGACACCGTCTGCGCTGCCCACGGCGAGGCGGTCTCGCGTGGTGAAGGCGAGAGCGTTGATGTCCCCCGACGAGGAGATTGTGTTGTATGACGTGACGAGGGGGTTGCCCGGCGCGCTCATGTCCCACAGCTGCACCGTCTTGTCGATGCCGCCGGCCGCGAGGAAGTGACCGTCCCGTGAGAACGCAAGGCGAGAGACCGAGTCAAACAGACTGGGGCCGGCCACCACCTCGGAGGGCTTCGAGTGGTGCGTTTTCCAGATGCGCACAATCCCACTGCTGCTTCCTACTGCCAGCAGGTCGCCACGGGGGCTGAAGGCGATATCGGCTACCGCGCCTCCAGACTTTCCGTCCTCGCGCATGGCCAGAGTCTCCTCAGGTGCATCAAGAGAAGGATCTGCTGTGCGCCAGAGGCTGATCTTTCCTTCACTGTTCCCGACCGCCAGAATGGTTCCGTTCGGGCTGAAGGTAGTGTGTGTGATCGTCCCTGAGTCTTCGAGCTGAAGGGGTTTGCGGTCAGGGTCTGCCGTGTCGATCAGACTCACCACCCCCTTTTTCGTACCCACAGCAAGGGTCGTTCCGTCCGGACTCATCGACGAATTGACAGCCGAATCATTGAGGGATTGTTCTACCGAGTAGATGGTCCGAATGCTCGGATGGGTGATGGGTGGGAATTCGTAGCTCGGAGGGCTCGGAGCGGGATACCAGGAAAATGGCAGCGTAGCGCCCACCAACACGCCGAGGGCGAGTGCGAAGATGCTCGCCAAGATGGCAGGTTTCCGATGCCGTGCCGAGAGTAAGTAACCGCTCTCACGGTCGTCCGGCAAAGGTTTCGTCGACTGGATCTCGCCACGTCGAGGAGGCTCTCCGGCCAGGGCGGCAATTATCCCGTACCTCTTGGAATCCGTGAACTCCCTGCCGCTCTCGTCCTCAGCCAAAAGTGAGAAAAGCTGATTCAGTTTACTGTTCGGCATCGGTTTTTTCTCCTGTTTCGTCCGGTGTATCGGCCTGAGGATTTTCAGGTGATTCGGCCTGGTTCGGTACCCTGGTTGTTTCGTTTGCGGGAGGTCCGTCGTTCACGGGAGGCTGGTTGTTTGCGACAGGGCCGTCGTTTGTCGGAGGCCGGTCGTTTGCCGGAGGCCCGAGTTGAGTGTTCTGCTGATTCAGCATATTGATGAATTGAAGTAGATTCCTGAGTGCGGCACCTCCTCGCGGGTTGAAGAGTCGCAGAATTTTGATCACTCGAGCGAAGGCGAGTGGTGCGGTTGCTCCGAGTGCAAAGGCTGCAACCTTCGCGGAGACCGAGAATTGTAATTCTGATACAACTACTGATGCCAGGGTTCCGCCCAGGAAGAGTCGAATTCCTACGGCGGTGCAAAGGATCGGAATTTCATTCTTCCGGTAGGGCCACTTCAGGGTTTTTTCGCTCACCTTTGCGATTTGCTCCAAGGTGATGAGCGCCTCCGAGCATGCACCGCCAAGGAGGGCCCATTTGATTGCTTCGACAGTTTGCACGTCCTTGAGGGTAGTGCAAGGTCTCTCGATTGCGAGTCGCATGCGTGATAGTGATCAAGTATGATCAACTTCGTCCGCTCATGCTTTATGCCCGGCGACTGGATGTGCAATCGCGCGCGCCGGGCATTGGCGACCTTTCACTACAGTGCGCCCCGCAGGGCTTGATTATTAAGTATCAGATTGAACAAGCAGCTGTAGATCAAATTTTTATATCAAGATTCAGTTCTCCCTCGTCGCCGACTGATCGATCGGGACGGATCGGCTGCGCGCACGCGGTGGGCCGGGAGTGGGCGCGGGCACCCGAGCCGCGCGGCCAGGGCTTCCGTGGGGTGGCGGTCCTGGCCGCGTGCGGTCCGTTGACGGCTACTTGCTCGCGGCGAAGCGCATCAGGGCGAGTTGGTCGCCCTGTTTGATCTTGCCGGTGACGTTGATGACTTCGAGCTTCCAGGTGTCGCCGAAGCGGACGGCTTTGGCGACGGCGCAGCCGTTGTCCGTGGTGAGCATGCTCGGCCAGATGTCTGCGACCTGCTGCGAGGTGCCGCCGGTCGCGTCGTACACCTTGAAGCTGATGTTGCGTGCCTTCTGGAAGGAGCTGCCCTTCTTGTAGGCGGCGGCGACGAACATGATCGAGGTGATGTGGGGCGGTATCTTCGCGAACTCGACCGTCACGGTCTCGTCGTCGCCGTCCCCGCGGCCGGTCTGGTTGTCCCCGCTGTGCAGGAGGGAGCCGTTGCCGATGGGGTCGAGGGAGTCGAGGCCCGCCAGGCGCACGGGGTCCCCGTCGTGCATGGCGATGGCGATCAGGTCGAGGTCGGTGCCGGTTTTCCGGCGGAGTTTGCCCAGCACTCCGCCGCTGCTGCCGGCGGTGGGGTCCCAGGAGACCCCGATGGACAGATGGGTCACCCCGTCCAGGTCGGCCGGGCCGTCTTCCTTCGTGAGTGTAATCATGGGCACATAGTGCCTGGGCTTTCGCCGAGGTCCCAGACCGAGTCGGCCCTGATGATGCCCAGGGACTCGCCCTCGTCCACCTCACCCTCGCCGACACGGTGGGACAGGTTCTCGCGACGGAGCCGCCCACAGAGGTCGGTTGAGGCTGGAGCGGGTGGTCGCCGCTCGGGCTCCGGCGGCCGAACGGGGTAGCCCCGCGTGCACCGGGCTGTTCCGGGTTCGAACCTGGGGCCATGAGGAGCATCCGTCCCTGGGTCGTTGTCGAGCCACCCGACAGCCGTGGGCTGCGCCGGGTCGTCGTGAACGGCGAGACGGTGGGCCGTGCCTGGTCAGCGGGCGAACTGCGGAAAATCGTCGGACGCCTCGGCTACCCCGAGGACCTCGATCTGGAGGATTCGGCACTCTTCTGCTGGCGCGGAGGCGACAGCGGGACGTGGCCCGACCATGCCGGGAGACGGCGCGCGGTCACCGTGGTCCTGGTGGCCGGGCTGCTCGCGTCCATGGCCCTCAGCGCGGTCGTCGGATGGCCGGACGCCTCCGGGGCCCTGACCTTTGCGCAACGGATCAGTGGGGTGCTGTTCGTCCTGTCGGGTGCCGTGCAGGGTGTGGCGGCCGTCGCGGCACTCGACTACGGGGGGAGGCGGCAGTTCCGGGTCTCTGGGGCGATCGTCCTGCTCGGCGTGCTCATCGCCCTGGCCACCGACAGTCTCCTGCTGTTCATGTGGCTCGAGGAGATGGAGTTCACGCCTTATGTGCTGGTGTTCATGCCCCTCTGGTGCTGGTCCCTCTGGGCGCTGTGCCTCCTCGTGCGCAACACCTCGTGGAAGGGAGTCCCGCAGCCCAAGAGGTTCGCGGCCTCAGTGGTCGCCACCGCGCTCCTGACCGGCGTCAGCCTGGCGTATTCCACCATGTACCAGCCCACGGCGGCCCCGATGCATCTCACGATGAAGGCGGAGTTCGGAAAGCCGCGGCTGGATCGTTCGCTCGGGTTCCTCCAGGTCCCCCTGACGCTTTACATGAAGAACACCGGAGGGATTCCGGTGTACATCGTCAATGACGTCTACACGGTCCGCGGCAGAGACGCCGATTACAACCAAAACCCTCCCCTCGGGAGCCTGATGCAGGAGTGGAAAGAGAGCGCGGGCCAGCGGGGCGAGGATTCAGGGGAAGCGGAACTTCACGTCGGTCAACTCCTGTACACCACGATCAGCAGCGGGCGTTTCTACGGACCTGGCAATCGTCTCGAAACCGGGCAGGAATACACGAGCAAGCACGTGGTGCAGCTGCCCAAGGATGCTACGTACGACGTTGTGAGCCTCGACTTGACGGTCTCCTATATGAGGAAAGACCGAGGAAAGCTCGACGTGGAGGAGTTCAAAACTCCTCATTATTCATGGGATGCGGACGACAGGCAGTACTACTGCCCCCCGGAAAATGGATGTATCCCGCAGGTCTTCTACCACGGGAGGGTGCGACACAACAACAACCTCGTCAATCTGACGCGCAGACCGCGCTATGTGACGGCGGTCTGGATTCCGGGGCGCTCCCCCACGTCGATCATCTCGTCATACAACTTCAAAGGGGAGACGCATCTGGAGCAGGAGGCACAGAGAGAGTCGGAAAGATACGGGGCTGCCGAGGCGCACGTCAACTCTGAAGTGCCCCTCGCGGAACTGCTGAGTTCTTCCGGTGTCTGAGGGTGGCCGAGCTACTCGAGCCAGGTTCCGACTGCGATCCCGAAGTCGGTGTCGAGGTACATGGCTGTCGCCTGGCAGTAGCCGGAATCCGGAGAGCCGATGGTGGAGAACAGTTCGCTCCTCGAAACCAGCTTGGCGAGCTGGGTGATGAGCGACGCGATCTTGACCGGTGCGTGGACGCGTTTGTCGTTCTGCAACTGGGCGAGGACGTCGAGCATCTTGTCTCCCTCTGCCCGAGCCTTCCAGAAATCCTTGACTCCTTTTGGTGTCCAATTATCGGGAATCAGGTTTTGCAGCCTCTGGGCGATTCTGTGCTCCGGCACCGTATTGAATATAGCGTTGGTGCAGACCTCGGCCGCCTTGCCGATAGGGTCTTTCGGCTGCCCCTGAGCCGAGGCGGCAGCTTCCTGTTGGTGCCTCAACCGAGTGGACCGATTCTGCATGTCCTTAGCGGCTTCGGTTCGGTCCTTCGTTGACGTCTTGTGGTCGGAGAGCACCTTCAGTTGCTTGCTTTGCTTGTACGCGGTCCCCACGAGGGCATCTTTCTTCTCCCGGGGCATCGGCTGGGCTGCGGCTGTCTGCACCGCGGCGCTCAGCTGCAACGCGAACCAACCAGATTTCTCCGTACCGGAGCGCGCCGCCACTGTCGGGTTCAGTTCTCCGGAACTCACCGTGTGGTTCAGCACTCCCGAACTCACCGTGTGGTTCACCACTTCCGAAGTCGCGATCAGTTGGTCTCGCAGCTTCTGCGGCGTCCGGGGGGCGCAGATCATGCTCAGCGTGGACGTCGTCCGCTTCACGACCATGAGGAGAAAGGACCGCGCCTCGGCCGGAACTCGCCGAGCGTAACCCACCTTCAGTGCGGCGGACGCCTGCTTCACGAACGGGATCAACCGTTTCCGCAGCTTGGGGGGTGTGCTGTCGTCACCGATGGCTTTCAGCGCGATGGTCAGCTGTTTGACGCTCTCGATGACTCCCTGTCTGTCCTGCGGCGACGTCTTCGGGTCCTGGACCGCTTCGAGAGTGGTCGTCAATTCGTCAACAGTCGGCACGAGTTCCTCGGGGACGTCACCCTTCGTCTCGTCCAGACGCGTCATGACGTCGTCGATCTGTTTCGTCTGTTCCGCAGGGGGGTCGGACGCCGCTCGGCCCGCGTCATCGGAACCTGGCGGCTGTGACGGCTGGTCAGAGGGCGGTGTGTGCCCCGAATCCGGCGACGGAGTATCACTCGGTGCGGGCAGGGTGTCGGGGGCCGTAGGCGTCGCCGGACCACTCGGCGTGTCCGGGGGAGGCGGCGTGTCCGGGGGAGGTGGGTCCACGGGAGACGGAGGCGGTGTCTCAGCGGGCGACTGCGGCCTGCTCGCGCTGGGGGCCTGAAGCGTTGTCACCGCACCTGTCAGACCCGCTGGAAGGGCGAGAGCCGCAACCAGGAAGGATGCGTTGACGCTGTGAAAGGCGCGTCGCCGAAAGGTTCTGGCCATAGAGGTTCCAGATGCGCTTCGCGTGGTGGGTGCTTCATCCGTTGAGGACCCGGGCCCATGAATCCACTGTTCACCCGGTCGACGTAGCCCGCAACGCGAACGCCTGGCCTCGGGCTCGTCGTTGCCGGTCGAAGTGGGGATTTCGAGGAGGCGTGGAGCAACCAGCGCGGTACGGGATCCGGACGGGCGGCTGTGGCGTCTACGTCGTCATGGACCTCGAGAAACCACCAGATCGGCCGCCAGGGCAGGCGGCGCCCGAAGGGTGCCTCGTCGTCGCGATCCGGATTCCTGTGCGGATCGTGGTGCTTGTGCTGGTCATGCCGGTGCGGATGGTGTGGGACGTGCTCGCCGTCGTCGGGCGCGTGCTGAGGGACACCCTGCTCAGGCCGCTCGGGCGGGCCCTGCTATGGCTCGGCAAAGCCCTGTTCTTCTGGCCCGCGGTCGCCCTCTGGCGCTATCTCCTCGTCCCCGTCGGCAAGGCGCTCGGCTGGCTCGGGAACGTGCTCGTCGTCGTGCCGCTCACGTGGCTGTACCGCTACGTGCTCACTCCGGCCGGCCACGCCCTCGCGTGGGTGCACGCGCGCGTGCTGACCCCGCTTGGGCACGGGATCAGGTGGCTGCTCAAGGGCGTCGGGGCCGTGTTCGCCGCCCTCGGCCTCGGTGTGTACACCGCCGTGGTCTGGCTCGCGCGGTATCTGATCGTCGTACCCGCGCTATGGCTGTACGAGTGGATCCTCGCGCCCGTCGGCCGGGCCGTCGCCTGGTGCGTGACCGGGCTCGTCCAGCTGGTCGGCATGATTCTCCACTGGGCCACCCGGATCCTGTTCGTGCTGCCCGCGCTCGCCGTGTGGCGCTGGATCCTCACCCCCGTCGGACGCGTCCTGGCCGTCATCGCGCGCGAGGTGGGGGACGCGCTCGGGCACGCCTGGCGGATCGCCGGGCACATCTCGCTCGCTGTCGGACGGTTCCTGGGGACTCTCTTCCGGTGGATCTTCGTCGAGCCGGTGCGATGGGTGTACCGCAGGGTGCTCACACCGGTCGGGCACGCCGTACGGGACCTGGTGCTGCGGCCCGCGGCCGACGCAGCCCGTGCCGTGGGGCGGGCCGCCCGGCAGACCCTCGTCGCCGCCCGCGAGTCCGTACGGCAGGCGCGGGCCGACTTCCGGCGCATGCTCTTCGGGGATCCGGGGCAACCGCAGGTGGTGGACCGGCGGGAACCGATGGGCGCCGAGACACGTACTCTTGGTAGCAGTACGACCGCTCTCACGAAGGACTGAACGACACTGGGCAAGCGACAGCCCGAAGGCCCGCCGCCCGCACCCGCGGTGCAGCGCATCCGACTGCGCTACACCAAGCGCGGCCGCCTCCGGTTCACCAGCCACCGTGACTTCCAGCGCGCCTTCGAGCGTGCGTTGCGCCGTGCCGAGGTGCCGATGGCGTATTCGGCGGGATTCACGCCCCATCCGAAGGTGTCGTACGCCAATGCCGCACCCACCGGCACGGGCAGTGAGGCGGAGTATCTGGAGATCGCGCTCACCGCGGCGCGTGACCCGGAGCGGTTGAGAGCTCTGCTCGACGAGTCGATGCCCACGGGGCTCGATGTCATCGACGCCGTCGAGGTACGGACCTCGGGACTCGCCGACCGGCTCACGGCTTCCGTCTGGGAGCTCAGGCTGGACGGCGTGGACCCGGCGGAGGCGGAGCGGGCGGTTGCCGCCTTCAACACCGCCGAGGCCGTCGAGGTGCAGCGCACGACCAAGAACGGCGTCCGGACCTTCGACGCCCGCTCGGCGGTCGTCCGGCTCGAAACACACAGTTCACAGGAAACACACAGTTCGCAGGCCGATAGGCCGACCGACCAGCCCTGTGCGATACTGCGGCTGGTTGTTCGGCACGTGACGCCTGCCGTACGACCCGACGACGTCCTGTCCGGTCTTCGCGCCGTGGCCGACCTGGCGCCGCCGGTCGCCGCAGCGGTGACCAGGCTGGCGCAGGGGCTGTTCGATGAAGAGACCGGCACGGTGACCGACCCGCTCGCGCCCGACCGCGAGGCAGCGACGGCCCCCTCAAAGGCCGTACCCGCTGCCGCCGCGACGGCGCCGGCGTAAGGAAGGTTCCGCGTAGGGACGGATGTCGTAGCGCCGCCCTCGTACTCGGGAGCCACCTGGGTCGGGCAGCGCACCGACCACAAGACTTTCGCCAGGCCGTACGCAATCGGCGTACGGAACCGGTGAGACAGGACACAGAGAGCTCCCGTGCGGCGCCCGCGCCCCGGACGGCGGCACCGCGCATCGCGCGAGCCGCGGACGTCAACGGCGATCGACATGATCGACGCCGGACCAGGTGCGGCGCCCGGGAGCCTGACGGGAGACAAGCCCGCATGCTCGAACCGACCGAACCCACCGAGGGTTCCGAACCGAACACCCCCAGCGACACCCTGCCGCCGCGTCGTCGGCGCCGTGCCGCTTCCCGACCGGCGGGTCCGCCGGTCGGTGTCGAGGAGACTCCCGCCGAGACCGTCGCGCCGGCCATCGCGGCCGCGCAGGCCGAGGACCTCGCAACGGCCGAGGACTTCGTGGCTGACGAGAATCTCGTGACCGACGAGGACCAGAAGAGCGCCGAGGGCATTGAGGGTGCCGAGGCCGCTGAGGCTCAGGAGATGCCGGCGGCGGCGGCCGCGGTGGAGACCGCCGGTGGAGCCGAGGCCGCGCCTGCCGCGCGTACGCGTCGGCGGGCCACGCGGCGTGCTTCCGCACCCGCCGGAGCACCTGCGTCCGCGCAGGCAGCGGAGGTCGCCGAGGTCGTCGTACCCGTGACCGCTGCCGCCGAGCCCGCCACCGCGGAGAGCCCGGCTGTCGCCGAGACGCCGAGCGGGACGCCGGTGGCCGAGGACAGCGAGGAGGCCGCGCCGCCTCGCACGCGTCGGCGGGCCACCCGTCGGGTCTCCGCGCCCGCGGCGGCGCCGGTCGCGGCCGAGGCGGCGGAGAGCGTGGTGCCCGCATCCGCCGGTACCGCCGGTGATGTGGTGACCGAGGCCGCCGAGGCTCCGGCCGCCGCGACCGAGGACGCCGCGCCTGCCGGGCGTACGCGTCGGCGGTCCGGGCGTCGGGCTGCCGCACCTGCCGGGGCGCCGAAGTCGGCCGAAACCGCCGATGTTGCCCTTGGTGCCGAGAGCGTCGAGGTGGCGCAGGCCGTCGAGAGCGCCGGGGAGCCGGTGGACCTCGCGGACGCGGCGGTCGACACCGACGCCGTGACCGCCGCGCAGGAGAGCCAGGCCGCCGTGGAGACGCCGGTGGTTGCCGAGACCGACGGGGACGAGGGCGCAGCGCCGCGTCGTACCCGCGGCCGTGCCGCGCGTCGAGGCACCCGGGCCGAAGCCGCTTCGGCCGGTGCTCCGGAGACCGAGTCCGACGCCGCTTCGGCCGATGCTCCGGAGACCGAGTCCGAGGCCGCCGCAGACGAGGCGCCCGTCGAGGACGCCACGCCGCGTCGCCGTCGGCGGGCCACCCGCAAGGCCGCGACCGGCTTCGCCGCGCCCGCGCGGCCGGCCGGGGGCGAGACCACCGAGGACGAGTCTCCGCGTCGGCCCACGCGGCCGGCTGTCGCCGTGTTCCAGGCGCCCGTGTTCACCGAGCCGCAGTTCCAGACGCTGGAGCGGGCCGCCGCCGAAGCCGCCGCCGAGGCGGAGACCGACGTGGTCGAGGAGCCCGAGCAGGACACCGAGCCGTACTCCGAGGACTTCGCCGAGGAGCAGGGCGGCGGGCGTCGCCGGCGCCGCCGCCGGGGCTCCGGCTTCGCGCAGGAGTCCGAGGACCGGGCCGCTGCCGCCCCCACCGCCTCCGCCGTGGAGGAGGAGCCGGAGGAGACCGACGAGAGCGACGAGAGCGACGAGTCCGCGGAGACCGTCGACCTCGATGGGGACGACAACGAGGAGACCGGCTCCCGCCGTCGTCGCCGTCGGGGCGGCCGTCGCCGTCGCCGGGGCGACTCCGGCGATGCCGACGCCGAGTCCGGCGAGGGCCAGGAGGGCGATGCCGAGCACCTGGCCGTCGCCCAGGCCGCGCACAACGCCGAGGACACCGCGGAACAGGTCGAGGAGGACGCTGAGACCGACGACGCGGACGACCACGAGGACTCCGGTGGCTCCAGCAGCAGCCGCCGGCGTCGGCGCCGGCGTCGTCGTGCCGGGGACACGTCCCCCGACACCGAGCCGGACGAGGGCGACCCCGAGCGCACCGTCGTGAAGGTCCGGGAGCCGCGCAAGGCCGCCGAGCCGTCCGACGAGGTGCAGTCCATCAAGGGCTCGACGCGTCTGGAGGCCAAGAAGCAGCGCCGCCGGGAAGGCCGTGAGCAGGGCCGCCGACGCGTTCCGATCATCACCGAGGCCGAGTTCCTGGCCCGCCGTGAGGCCGTCGAGCGGGTGATGGTCGTCCGGCAGAGCGGTGAGCGCACCCAGATCGGCGTCCTGGAGGACGGCGTTCTCGTCGAGCACTACGTCAACAAGGAGCAGGCGACCTCGTACGTCGGCAACGTCTACCTGGGCAAGGTCCAGAACGTGCTGCCGTCCATGGAGGCCGCGTTCATCGACATCGGCAAGGGCCGCAACGCCGTCCTGTACGCCGGTGAGGTGAACTTCGAGGCGCTGGGCATGGCCCATGGGCCGCGCCGCATCGAGTCCGCCCTGAAGTCCGGCCAGCCGGTCCTCGTGCAGGTCACCAAGGACCCGATCGGACACAAGGGAGCCCGTCTGACCAGCCAGGTCTCCCTCCCGGGCCGCTACCTCGTGTACGTGCCCGAGGGCTCGATGACGGGCATCAGCCGCAAGCTGCCCGACACCGAGCGGGCCCGGCTGAAGACCATCCTCAAGAGGATCGTCCCCGAGGACGCCGGTGTCATCGTGCGCACCGCCGCCGAGGGCGCGAGCGAGGACGAGCTGCGCCGTGACGTCGAGCGGCTGCAGGGGCAGTGGGAGGACATCCAGAAGAACGCCAAGAACGGCGGCAACGCGCCGACGCTGCTGTACGGCGAGCCGGACATGACCGTCCGGGTCGTGCGGGACATCTTCAACGAGGACTTCACCAAGGTCATTGTCAGCGGCGACGAGGCCTGGTCGACCATCCACGGGTACGTCGCGCACGTCGCGCCCGACCTGGCGGACCGGCTGTCCAGGTGGACCTCCGAGGTCGACGTCTTCGCCACGTACCGGATCGACGAGCAGCTCGCCAAGGCGCTGGACCGCAAGGTCTGGCTGCCCAGCGGCGGTTCGCTGGTGATCGACCGGACCGAGGCGATGATCGTCGTCGACGTCAACACCGGAAAGTTCACCGGTCAGGGCGGCAACCTCGAGGAGACGGTCACCAGGAACAACCTGGAGGCGGCCGAGGAGATCGTGCGCCAGCTGCGGCTGCGCGACCTCGGCGGCATCATCGTCATCGACTTCATCGACATGGTCCTGGAGTCCAACCGCGACCTGGTCCTGCGGCGCCTGCTGGAGTCCCTGGGCCGCGACCGTACGAAGCACCAGGTGGCCGAGGTGACCTCGCTGGGGCTCGTGCAGATGACCCGTAAGCGGGTCGGCCAGGGGCTGCTGGAGTCGTTCTCCGAGACCTGCGTCCACTGCAACGGCCGCGGTGTCATCGTGCACATGGAGCAGCCGTCCGCCGTCGGTGGCGGCGGCGGCAAGCGCCGCAAGCGCGGGCGGGGCGGTGACGTCCACGAGCACGAGACGGACGTCGAGACTCCTGAGGTTCTGGAGGAGAGCGAGGCCGAGGTCGCCGCGGAGGTCGCCGAGCCGGTGGCGCTGGCCGAGCCCGCGTTCGTGCCCGACGAGGAGCTGTACAACAGCGTCGCCGAGGCGGAGGCCGCGGCCGGCCGGGGGCGCTCGCGGCGCCGGGCGAGCCGACGGGCGTCGGCTCCGGCGGGCACGCCCAACCGCGACGACAGCCGCGACGACAGCCGTGACGACAGCCGCGGCGACAAGTGGGACGAGACGCGCGAGGACAGGCGCGTCGAGAGGCGGGACGGCCGCCGCGGTGGCCGACGCGGTGACCGGCGCGCCGAGGCGGAGGCCGAGGCGAAGGCCGACACGCGCGCCGACGCTCCGACGGCCCAGGACGTGACGGTCCAGGAAGAGATCGAGCGTCCGGTGCAGCCGCAGGAGGCCGCGGTCGCGCACGCCGAGCCCGCTGCCGCGGAGGACCCGGTCGTCGAGGCTTCGGTCGTCGAGGCTCCGGTCGTCGAGGCTCCGGCCCCGTCCGCCGAGGAGGCCGCACCCAAGGGCCGTACCCGGCGTCGCGCGACCCGTAAGGCGTCCGCGCCGGCTGGTTCGCCCGCGGGAGCCGAGGCGGCCGTCGTGACGGTCGCCGAGACCGCACCCGTGGCGCCCGAACCGGGGGTCGATCAGGCTGCGGTCGCAGCGGCCGCCGAGCAGACCGAGTCGGTCGCCGAGGCACCCGCCGAGAGCGCCGCCCCGGCCCGGCCGAGGCGCCGCGCCGTGCGCAAGGCCACCGCGCCCACCGCGTCCGAGGAGGCGGCCGTCGTGGTCGTCCCGGCTGCCGCGGAGGAGCGGGCGGTCACGGAGGAGCCGGCTGCCACGGAGGAGCCGACCGAGGAAGCGGCGGCGGACGACGCTGCTCCGGCCAAGAAGACGGCCCGTAAGACGGCCAAGAAGGCCACGGCGAAGAAGGCCGCCACCAAGAAGACCGCGGCCAAGAAGACGGCCGCGAAGAAGACGACGGCCAAGAAGGCGGTCAAGACGACGACCGCCAAGAAGGCGGCGTCGAAGAAGACGGCGGCGGCCGAGCAGCAGCCGGTCCCGTCCGTCTCGACCTCGGCGGACGAGGACTGACGGCCCGCACCGAAAAGAACGTGGTCCGCCCCCGGTTCGACGACCGGGGGCGGATTACGTTTTACTCCGCGCGTTTCGTTCACCCAGGGGACGAGGGTGTGAACGAAAGGTGAATCAATGATCCCTCGGCAAGGTTATGATGTGAGCCGAGATTGACGCTAAATTCGTACAAGCCGGGATTTTTATCCCCGTAAGTGCACAGTATTGGGGCGCATTACGTGAAGGCTCTCGTGCTCTCCGGGGGAGCGGGTACCCGCCTCCGCCCGATCACTCATACCTCAGCCAAACAGCTGGTGCCGGTCGCCAACAAGCCTGTGCTTTTCTACGGCCTCGAAGCGATCGCCGAAGCCGGGATCGACGAGGTCGGCATCGTCGTCGGGGACACCGCGGACGAGATCCGCGCGGCGGTGGGCGACGGCTCCCAGTTCGGGATCAAGGTCACCTACATCCCGCAGGAGGCGCCGCTGGGCCTCGCCCACGCCGTCCTCATCGCCCAGGACTTCCTCGGCGACGACGACTTCGTCATGTACCTCGGTGACAACTTCATCGTCGGTGGCATCACCGGTCTGGTGGAGGAGTTCCGCGCGGAGCGACCCGACGCGCAGATCCTGCTGACCAAGGTCCCCAACCCCACCTCGTTCGGCGTCGCGGAACTCGACGGCGAGGGCCGGGTGGTGAACCTGGAGGAGAAACCGAAGCAGCCCAAGAGCGATCTGGCGCTCGTCGGCGTCTATCTGTTCACCCAGGCCATCCACGAGGCCGTCCGCTCCATCGAGCCCTCCTGGCGCGGCGAGCTGGAGATCACGCACGCCATCCAGTGGCTGATCGACGAGAGGCGTGACGTCCGGTCCACCACGATCTCCGGCTACTGGAAGGACACCGGCAACGTCACCGACATGCTGGAGGTCAACCGGTCCGTCCTGGAGACCGTGCAGCCGCTGAACGCGGGCACGGTGGACGAGAACAGCGAGATCATCGGCAGGGTACGCATCGAGGAGGGCGCCCGCGTCAGCGGCAGCCGGATCGTCGGACCCGTGATCATCGGCGCCGGTTCGGTGGTCAACGACGCGTACGTCGGCCCCTTCACCTCGGTCTCGGAGGACTGCCGTATCGAGGACAGCGAAATCGAGTACTCCATCGTGCTGCGCGGTTCGTCCGTGACCGGTGTGCGCCGGGTGGAGGCCTCGCTCATCGGGCGGGACGTCGAGGTGACGCCCGCTCCCCGTAACCCCAAGGCCCACCGGCTCGTGCTCGGTGATCACAGCAAGGTGCAGATCTCTTCATGACGGCCCCCTCTCCCGCCCACCCGACCCGGATCCTGGTGACCGGCGGTGCCGGTTTCATCGGCTCGCACTACGTCCGTACACTGCTCGGCCCCCAGGGTCCCGGTGATGTCGCGATCACCGTCCTGGACAAGCTGACGTACGCGGGCAACCCGGCCAACCTCGACGAGGTGCGCGAGCACCCGCGGTTCGCCTTCGTGCAGGGCGACATCTGCGATCCCGAGCTGGTCGGCAAGCTGATGGCCGAGCACGACCAGGTCGTGCACTTCGCCGCCGAGTCGCATGTCGACCGCTCCATCGACGGCGGCGCGGAGTTCGTCCGCACCAACGTGGTCGGCACGCACACGCTCATCGACGCGGCGCACCGGGCCGGCATCAAGACCTTCGTGCACATCTCCACCGACGAGGTCTACGGCTCGATCGACGAGGGCTCCTGGCCCGAGACCCACCCGCTGGAGCCCAACTCGCCCTACTCCTCGGCGAAGGCCTCCAGCGACCTCATCGCGCTGTCGTACCACCGCACCCACGGCCTGGACGTCCGCGTCACCCGCTGTTCCAACAACTACGGGCACCACCACTTCCCCGAGAAGGTCATCCCGCTCTTCGTCACCAACCTTCTCGACGGCAAGAAGGTCCCGCTGTACGGCGACGGCGCAAACGTCCGCGACTGGCTGCACATCGACGACCACGTCCAGGGCATCGAGCTGGTCCGCACCAAGGGCCGCGCGGGTGAGGTCTACAACATCGGCGGCGGCACCGAACTCTCCAACAAGGAGCTCACCGGGCTGTTGCTCAAGGCGTGCGGCGCCGACTGGGAGACCAGCGTCGAGTACGTCGAGGACCGCAAGGGCCACGACCGCCGCTACTCCGTCGACTGCACGAAGATCCGCGAGGAACTCGGGTACGAGCCCCGCAAGAGCTTCGAGCAGGGCCTCGCGGAGACGGTCCAGTGGTACCGCGACCACCGCGCCTGGTGGGAGCCGTTGAAGGAACGGGCGGCCCTCGGCTGACGCGCCCGCCGTCATACCGGGCCCGGGTCCGCCCCGGGCCCGTTCCCGTGTTCCGGGCGCTGCCGGGAACCCGGCGGTGGCCCAGACCGTCCTCTACACCAGGGTGGTCCCACACACCAGGGCCGTGACCGACACGCCCGGGCTGTCCCGTCGCCCACCAGGGCCGTCCCCCGCACCCGGGTCGTCCCGTCCACCCGCGCCACCCCGTACCCGTACAGAGGACACAGCAGAAGCATGAATCCGACCCAAGGACGGGCAAGCGCGCCGGCCGGCTGGCTGGTCACCGGAGCGGGCGGCATGCTCGGCCAGGACGTGCTGGCCAGGCTGACCGCCGACGGTGAGCAGTCCGTCGCGCTGGACCGCGCGGCGCTGGACCTCACCGATCCCGCGGCCGTACAGCGCGCGCTGGAGCGGCACCGCCCCGCCGTGGTCGTCAACTGCGCGGCCTGGACCGCCGTGGACGACGCCGAGACCCGTGAGGCCGAGGCGCTGCGCATCAACGGCGACGGCCCGGCCCACCTCGCCGCCGCCTGCGCCGCGACCGGCGCCGTCCTGCTCCACGTCTCCACCGACTACGTCTTCGCCGGCGACGCCACCACCCCGTACGCCGAGGACGCCCCCACCGACCCGCGCAGTGCGTACGGCCGCACCAAGCTCGCCGGTGAGCAGGCCGTCCTGAAGACCCTCCCGGACCGCGGCTACGTGGTCCGCACCGCCTGGCTGTACGGCGCGGGCGGCCCCAACTTCGTCCGCACCATGATCCGTCTGGCGGGCGAGCGCGACACCCTGGACGTCGTGGACGACCAGCGTGGCCAGCCCACCTGGAGCGCCGATCTGGCCGGTCTGCTGCTCGATCTGGGACGCGGAGCCCTGGCCGGCACCGCCCCGGCCGGGATCTACCACGGCACCAGCTCCGGTGAGACCAGCTGGTACGGCTTCACCCGGGAGATCTTCCGCCTGCTCGGCACCGACCCGGACCGGGTCCGCCCGACCACCAGCGGGGCGTTCACCCGTCCCGCCCCCCGCCCGGCCTACAGCGTGCTCGGCCACGAGCGCTTCGGACCGGCCGGTATCGAGCCGCTGCGCGACTGGCGCGCGGCCCTCACCCAGGCGTTCCCGGAGATCCACCGGGTCCGCGAGAAGGAGAACCCGGCGTGACAGCCAAGGTCAGCGTCGTCATCGCGGTCTACAACCCCGGCAAATACGTCGAGGACTGCGTCTCGTCCCTGCTGCGTCAGAGCCTCACCCCCGACGAGTTCGAGGTCTTCTTCGTCGACGACGGCTCCACCGACGAGACGCCTGCCCGCCTGGACCAGTTGGCGGCCGAGCACCCTCACATGCACGTCATCCACCAGGAGTCCTCCGGCTGGTCCGGCCGCCCCCGCAACACCGGGGTCGACGCCGCCCGCGGCGAGTACGTGATGTTCGTCGACCACGACGACTGGCTCGGCGACGAGGCCCTGGAGCGGATGTACGACTACGGCAAGGCGAACGACGCCGACGTGGTCGTCGGCAAGATGGCGGGCATCGGCCGCCCGGTCCCGCAGGAGCTGTTCCGCGTCAACCGGCCGCGCGCCACGGTGGCGAACGCGCCGTTGATCGACAGCCTCACCCCGCACAAGATGTTCCGCCGGGAGTTCCTGAACGAGCACAACATGCGCTTCAAGGAGGGCCGTCGGCGGCTGGAGGACCACGTCTTCGTCGCCGAGGCGTATCTCCGGGCGAAGAGTGTCGCCGTCCTCGGCGACTACCTGTGCTACTACCACATCACCCGCGACGACGGCTCCAACGCCGGCTTCCAGCGCTTCGACCCGGCCGGCTACTTCGGGAACCTCCGCGAGGCTCTCGACGTGGTCGAGGAGCTCACCGAGCCCGGTCCGCTGCGCGACAAGCTCTACAGTCGCTGGCTGCGCAACGAGATGGTCGAGCGGCTGCGCGGCGCGCGGCTCCTCAAGCTCCCCGAGGACTATGCCGAGGAGCTGTACCGCGAGATCCGCGGCGTGGTCACCGAACGCTTCGGGCCGGGCGTGTTCGCCAAGGTCGCCCCCACCCAGCGGGTGGTGGCCGGACTCATCGCCGCCGACCTCTACCAGGACATCCGGGCACTCGCCCGCTGGGAGGCCGGCATCAAGCCCACCGGCAACCTGTCCTCCCTGGCGTGGGAGGGCGGCGTTCTGAACATCGGCTTCGACGCCGAGTACCAGGTCGACGGCGCCCCGATGACCTTCCGCCGGGACGGTGAGCGCGACCTGCTCGGCCTGCCGCTCTCCGACAAGGCGCTGGAGGCACTGGCCGGCCAGGACATCGCCCTGGACGCCCCGGTGGACCGCGGCGACGTGGACCTGGTGGTCCGGCACCGCGAGGACGCCACGCAGTACTACCTGCCGGTCGAGTGCGAACCGCACCGTCTGGAGGCGGGCGAGGGTTCCTTCCGCCAGCGGATCACGGCACGCGCCGTGCTCGACCCGGAGACGGCGGCCGCCGGCGCCCCCCTGGACAAGGGCATCTGGGACCTGCACATGCGCATCAAGTCCTGCGGCTGGAGCAAGGAGACCCGGCTCGGCGCGGTGCGCGGCGAGGACGTGGACGGTGGGCGCCTGGCCGCGCTCACCGGTGCGCCGAGACGGCTGGTCCTGCCGTACTGGACCGACGGGCCCGGCAACCTCTCCCTCGACGTCGACCAGCACACCAACAAACTGGAGCGCGAGGCGGTGGCGCTGATGGACCCGGCCGCGGCCGTGGTCGACGGTTCCATGGTCCGGCTCCCGCTGCCGCTGCACCTCGCGGCCAAGGGCGCGGATCCGGATGGCACGGACCCGGATGGCGCGGATCCGGATGGCACGGACCCGGTGCGGCTGCGTTTCGAGCGCAAGAACGTGGGCAAATTCCCCGCCGACGCCGTGGTGGACGGCCGTACCGTGAGCGCCCCGCTACCGCTGGATCGGCTCATCGGGCGCCGCTGGGCGGTCCGGATCGGTGTACCGTCCGCCGCCCGTGGCGCGGCACGCTGGACCCGGCTCCCGGTCGACGTGGTGGTGGACGCCGACGGCGTCGCCCGGGTGATCGACCGGCACACCCCGCCGGCCAAGTCGGGGAAGCAGTCCGCCCCGCAGCAGAAGCCCGCCTCGCGTCCGCTGTGGCGCCGGGCGGCCGGGCGCATCAAGCGCGCCCTGACGAACCAGCAGAACAAGAGCTGAGGACCCCGCGATGCGACCCCTTTCCCTTTCCGGTGCCTGGGTGCACGAGCCGAAGGTCTTCCCCGACGGCCGGGGCAGTTTCCACGAGTGGTTCAAGGCGCCTCCCTTCACCGAGGCGGCCGGCCACCCGTTCACCCTGGCCCAGGCCAACATGTCCGTCTCCAGCCGGGGCACGCTGCGCGGTATCCACTTCGCGGACGTGCCGCCCGGCCAGGCCAAGTACGTCAAGTGCGTACGCGGCGCGGTCCTCGACGTGATCGTGGACATCCGGACCGGCTCGCCCACCTTCGGCCAGTGGGAGGCCGTCCGCCTCGACGACCAGGACCACCACGCGGTCTACCTCTCCGAGGGCCTCGGTCACGGCTTCATGGCGCTCACCGACGACGCCACCGTCGTCTACCTCTGCTCCGAGGGCTACGCCCCCGAGCGCGAGCACGGCATCCATCCGCTCGACCCGGCCCTCGGCATCGACTGGCCCGCGGACATCGCCCCGCTGCTCTCCGCCAAGGACGAGCAGGCGCCCACCCTGGCCCAGGCCCGCGAGCAGGGACTGCTGCCCTCCTACGAGGAGTGCGTGGCCTACCGGGAGAGCCTCGGCGACCGAAGCGCCCCGAGGTGACCGGCCGCGGCCCCGGTTTGACCCCTTCGGCCGCGGCCCCGTAACCTGGACCGTCGGCGTGTCCCTAGACGCGTCACATCCCCGTAAACCTCATCCTCCAGGGCACTGGGTGCTCAGGAGAGGCTGCTCGTGTCTCGTGCGGCTGGACTGCGGGGGTGCCGTTCCCGAGCGAGAGTGAGATCTGCGTGTACGCCATCGTGCGCAGCGGTGGTCGCCAGCACAAGGTTGCTGTCGGCGACATCGTTGAGGTTGACAAGATTCCCACTGCCGAGGTTGGCGACACGGTCGAGCTCTCGACCCTGCTCGTTGTCGACGGCGAGGCTGTGACCAGCGACCCGTGGGTGCTGGCCGGCATCAAGGTCCAGGCCGAGATCGTGGACCACCACAAGGGTGTGAAGATCGACATCCTTCGCTACAAGAACAAGACCGGTTACCGCCGTCGTCAGGGCCACCGCCAGCAGTACACGGCGATCAAGGTCACTGAGATCCCCGCGGCTGCGAAGTAAGGGACTGAGGAGAGATGGCACACAAGAAGGGCGCATCGTCCACCCGTAACGGTCGTGACTCCAACGCTCAGCGCCTCGGCGTGAAGCGCTTCGGTGGTCAGGTCGTCAACGCGGGCGAGATCCTGGTCCGCCAGCGCGGCACCCACTTCCACCCGGGCGCCGGCGTCGGCCGTGGCGGCGACGACACGCTGTTCGCGCTGCTGGCCGGTGCGGTGGAGTTCGGCACCAGCCGTGGTCGCAAGGTCGTGAACATCGTTCCGGTCGCCTGATCGGAAGCTTTCGCGAGGCGGACCTCACTTCCCTCACGGGAAGCGGGTCCGCCTTTCGCGTGTTGATCCAAGAACAATTCCGTACGTAACTGGAGGCACATCCCATGACCACCTTCGTGGACCGCGTCGAGCTGCATGTCGCCGCGGGTAGCGGAGGTCACGGCTGTGCCTCCGTCCACCGTGAGAAGTTCAAGCCGCTGGGCGGGCCCGACGGCGGCAACGGCGGACGCGGCGGCGATGTGATCCTCACCGTCGACCAGTCCGTGACCACCCTCCTCGACTACCACCACTCCCCGCACCGCAAGGCCACCAGCGGCAAGCCCGGCGAGGGCGGCAACCGCTCCGGCAAGGACGGTCAGGACCTGGTGCTGCCGGTGCCGGACGGCACGGTCGTGCAGGACAAGGCGGGCAACGTCCTCGCCGACCTGGTCGGGCACGGGACGTCGTACGTCGCCGCGCAGGGCGGCCGGGGCGGCCTCGGCAACGCGGCGCTGGCCTCCGCCCGCCGCAAGGCGCCGGGGTTCGCGCTGCTGGGCGAGCCGGGGGGTCTGCAGGACATCGTCCTGGAGCTGAAGACGGTCGCCGACGTGGCGCTGGTCGGTTACCCGAGCGCCGGCAAGTCCTCGCTGATCTCGGTGCTGAGTGCCGCCAAGCCGAAGATCGCGGACTACCCGTTCACCACCCTCGTACCGAACCTGGGCGTCGTGACCGCCGGGTCCACCGTCTACACGATCGCCGACGTGCCGGGGCTCATCCCGGGCGCCAGCCAGGGCAAGGGCCTGGGGCTCGAGTTCCTGCGACACGTGGAGCGGTGCAGCGTGCTGGTGCACGTGCTGGACACGGCCACCCTGGAGTCCGACCGTGACCCGTCCTCCGACCTCGACATCATCGAGGCGGAGCTCAGCGAGTACGGCGGTCTCGGCAACCGTCCCCGCATCGTCGTCCTGAACAAGATCGACGTACCGGACGGCAAGGACCTCGCCGAGATCGTGCGGCCGGACCTGGAGGCCCGCGGGTACCGCGTCTTCGCGGTGTCGGCGGTGGCGCACATGGGGCTGAAGGAACTGTCGTTCGCGCTGGCCGAGCTGGTCGCCACGACGCGTGCCGCGAAGCCCCAGGAGGAGGCGACCCGGATCGTCATCCGGCCCAAGGCCGTGGACGACACCGGCTTCGCCGTCGTCCAGGAGGAGGACGGACTGTTCCGGGTGCGCGGCGAGAAGCCCGAACGCTGGGTGCGGCAGACCGACTTCAGCAACGACGAGGCCGTCGGCTACCTCGCCGACCGGCTCAACCGCCTCGGTGTGGAAACGGCGTTGATGAAGGCGGGCGCCCGGTCCGGCGACGGGGTCGCGATCGGTCCCGAGGACAACGCGGTCGTCTTCGACTGGGAGCCGACGATGATGGCCGGCGCCGAGATGCTCGGCCGCCGTGGCGAGGACCACCGCTTGGAGGAGCCCCGGCCCGCCACGCAGCGACGCCGCGACAAGCAGGCCGAACGGGACGAGGCGACGCAGGAGTTCAACGACTTCGAGCCGTTCTAGTCCCTGCTGCGACACCAGGCCCACGGCCCGCCGACAGGACGAGTCAAGTCCAGGGAAAGCTTCGGCATACGGGAAGGGCAAGCAACCATCGCTCCGGTTCGTCGTACCGGGCAGCGCGGATGAGGATCTTGAACCTCTCCGCAGTCGGCTGCCCTTTTCGGCGGCCGGAGTCGACGTGCCCGATCCTGTTTCCTCTCGCGGCGGCCGACGTGCCGGCCCGGTCGCCCTCGCCCTGCCGGCGGTCGGCGCCACCGGCGAGAACACGAACGCCGGATCGGTAGGGACGTTCAGGGCGACGGCGTCGGGTATCACGGCGACGGGCGCGTTCACCTTCGGCGCGGGTACTCTCGGCACCGTCGCGGCGAAGGCACGGCTGGGCTCGGGGTTCGCGTACGGAGCGGAGCACCCGAACGGACGCTCGGCCGGCGGAACGAAGCCCGGCGAACCGGACCGGCCCGTCGGCTGAACAAAGCCCGACGAAACGGCAACTGACGACCCGTAAGACCCGTTGTGACCAACTAACGTTCACTGTGTGGTTCCTTTGCCGCAACGGGTCTACCGTTGTCTACCCATCTGTCATGTACGCGATGTCCTGCGTTCAGCGGGCGGACCGCCCGGCGGGCGAGGTTCCAAAGGTCCAGAAGACGAGCGAGGCAGGGGAGTTCGCCCGATGACCGGATCACTACCGTCCGACCGACGCCGATTCCTGGCCGCCGGCGCCGCCGTACTCGGCGGCGCGGCCTCCGCCCGGCTGTGGCTGCCGGACACCGCCCGAGCGGCCGAAAACGCGCTGCCCGACGGTGTGTTCAGCCTCGGAGTGGCGTCCGGCGACCCGCTGCCCGACGGTGTGGTGCTCTGGACCCGGCTGGCTCCCGATCCGCTCAACGGCGGCGGCATGCCGGACGCCACGGTGCCCGTGCAGTGGGAGGTCGCCGAGGACGAGCGGTTCAGAAAGGTCGTCCGCCGGGGCATCGCCCTGGCCCGGACCGCTTACGGGCACAGTGTTCACGTCGATGTACGGGGCCTGCGTGCGGGCCGTACGTACTGGTACCGCTTCCGCACCGGCGGCCAGCTCTCGCGCGCCGGCCGCACCCGCACCGCCCCCGCCGCGACCAGTTCCGGCAAGAACCTGCGGGTCGCGCTCGCCTCCTGCCAGAACTGGCAGAACGGCTACTTCACGCCGTACGCCGACATGCTGGCCCAGGATCCGGACGTGGTCGTGTTCGTCGGCGACTACATCTACGAGTCGGCGCCCTCGGCGACGGCCGTACGACGGCACGAGGGGACCGGCGAGCCGTACAGCCTCACCCAGTACCGCAACCGGTACGCCCAGTACCGCAGCGACCCCGACCTCGCGGAGATGCACGCGAGCGCGCCCTTCGTGGTCACCTTCGACGACCACGAGGTCGACAACGACTTCGCCGGCGAGATCCCGCAGGATCCGGCCAAGCAGCCGCACGACGCGTTCGTGTCGCGGCTGACCGCGGCCTACCAGGCGTACTACGAGCACATGCCGGTGCGTGCGACGGCCGTGCCGAACGGGCCGCACATCCGGATGCACCGCCGCCTGGAGTTCGGTCGGCTGGTCCGGCTGAACGTGCTGGACACCCGGCAGTTCCGCAGCGACCAGGCGACCAGCCAGGCCGGTGCCCAGGACCCGAAGCTGACCATGCTCGGCGCCCAGCAGAAGAGGTGGCTCCTCGACGGGCTGCACGGCTCGCCCGCCCGCTGGAACCTGATCGCCTCGCAGATCATGATGGCCGAGACGGACCTGCAGATCGGCGAGGGCAAGCTCTGGTTCTACGACGCCTGGGACGGCTACCAGGCCGAACGCAACGTGCTGCTCGACGAGTTCAAGAGCGTCCGCAACCCGGTCGTGCTGTCCGGCGACCGCCATCTGACGATGATCAGCGACCTCAAGGAGGACTACGCGAAGGCGGACTCCGCGGTGGTCGGTGCCGAGTTCGTCGGTACCTCCATCTCCAGCAACGGCGACCAGGACCATGCGGCCTTCCACAAGGAGTGGGACCCGCGCATGCCGGACAACCCGCACTGGAAGGTGATCGACGCCCACCGCGGCTACCACCTCTTCGACATCCGCCGCGACCGCATCGACGCGCAGGTCCGGGTCGTCGACACGGTGCTCCAGCCGAAGTCCGCACCCAGCACGCTGGCCACGCTGCGAGTGGACGCCGGCAGGCCCGGCGTGAAGCTCGTCTGACGCTGCCGCTGCGGAGGCCTGGGACTCGTCGGGGTCCCAGGCCTCTCCCGGTCCTGTCTCGGGCACCCCTCGACAAGACCGAAGTGCTGCGGAATCACCACAAGGAATTCCGTGGAATGGGCTCCCGGAGGAGCTCTGTTCCCAGTCCGCCCGATATGGCGCCTTGCTGCGTAAAGCGCCGTAACACACATAAATGCGTCCGCTCCCGGCCCTCGCGACGTATATGGCGCATATGAATAACGCGTGCGCTCCCCGACCCTGTGACGTGAAGACCCCGTCCCCGCGCTGGGCCGTGAAGGCCGCCGGAATCGTCGCCGCCGGAATCGCCGCCCGGACGGCCGGGCGGATCACCCGGATGGGGGTACGTGCCCTGGGCGATCCCGTCCCTCTGTCCGCCCTGCCGGCCGCCCCGCCGTCCGCCGTGCCGAAACCCGCCGGGTAGCCGTCCCTGGAGCCCCTGATCGCTCCCGAGGTGTTCGGGCACCGCTGTCCGAAGGGGCCGTGCGGACGCTGAGCCCACTGGATGTTACGCTCCGCGATGTCGAAGGTCTGTGGGGTTACTCACAGCGACGAATGCGGGCGTTAGCCCCTACGGGTGGAACGGCCCACCGCCGTCACCAGCGGTGCGAGATGAATGCCAGGTTGCGCGCACATATGCAGCGAACGGCGCTCACCTTGCACTGCGGTAACCGGGAGTGGGACCATTTCCACGTTCCCTGTCGCCCCAAGGTAGGTCACCCTGTGTCACAGCGCATAGCCAAGCCCCGTACCACCGCAGTGATCCTGGCCGGTGGCACCGGCCAGCGCGTGGGTCTGTCGATCCCCAAGCAGCTGCTGAAGATCGCCGGCAAGGCAGTCATCGAGCACACCCTGACCACCTTCGAGAAGGCCGACTCGATCGACGACATCATCGTGCTGATGGCGCCGGGCTATGTGCCCGACATCGAGAAGATCGTCGCCAAGGCCGGGTTCCAGAAGGTCAAGAAGATCATCGAGGGTGGCGCCACGCGGAACGAGACCACCGAACGGGCCATCGCGGCCCTGGGTGAGGGGCTGGCCGACGGCGAGGACCGCAACGTCCTGTTCCACGACGCCGTACGCCCCCTGCTGTCGCGGCGCGTCATCGACGACTGCGTCACCGCGCTCGAGCGCTTCCAGGCCGTCGACGTCGCCATCCCGTCCGCGGACACCATCATCGTCACGCGCAAGCACGGCGACGACGGTGAGTTCATCACCGAGATCCCGGACCGCTCCCGGCTGCGCCGTGGCCAGACGCCCCAGGCGTTCAAGCTGTCCACGATCCGCCGGGCCTACGAGGTCGCCGCCGACGACCCCAACTTCCAGGCCACGGACGACTGCTCGGTCGTACTCAAGTACCTTCCGGACGTGCCGATCCACGTCGTCGCGGGCGACGAGTACAACATGAAGGTCACCCAGCCGGTCGACGTCTTCATCGCCGACAAGCTGTTCCAGCTGGCCTCCACGGCGGCCCCGGAGCAGAAGGGCGAGGACCTCTACCGTGAACTGCTGACCGGCAGGACGGTCGTCGTCTTCGGCGGTTCGTACGGCATCGGCAAGGACATCGGTGAACTCGCCGAGTCCTACGGCGCCAAGGTGTACGCGCTGGGCCGCTCCACCACCGGCACCCACGTCGAGAACCCGGAGGAGGTCGACGACGCCCTGTCCAAGGCGTACGCCGAGACCGGGCGCATCGACTACGTCGTCAACACCGCGGGCGTGCTGCGTATCGGCAAGCTCGCCGAGACCGACAACGCGACCATCGAGGAAGCGCTGAAGGTCAACTACCTGGCCCCGGTGCAGATCGCCCGGTCGTCGTACAAGTACCTGTCCGAGACCAAGGGCCAGCTGCTGCTGTACACCTCCAGCAGCTACACCCGCGGCCGTGCCGAGTACAGCCTCTACTCCTCGACCAAGGCCGCCATGGTGAACCTCACCCAGGCCCTGTCCGACGAGTGGGCGGGTGACGGCATTCGGGTGAACTGCGTCAACCCGGAGCGCACCGCCACGCCGATGCGCACCAAGGCCTTCGGCCAGGAGCCCGCGGGCAGTCTGCTGTCCTCCGAGGCGGTGGCCCGCACCTCGCTCGACGTGCTGCTGTCCGAGCTGACCGGACACGTCATCGACGTCCGCCAGCAGGACCCGACGGCGGCGGCCGGGCAGGCCTCCGGTTTCGACGCGGCCCTGGCCAGTGTCCTTGACCGCCAGGATGGCGTGGCATAATCAACGGCAAATAGTCATCTGTTGTTCAGGCCTCTGTGGCTGCCCCTTATCGGTGCATTCGCAGGGGCCTGAGTCCGTAAAATTCCGGAGTCTTCACAATCCGCTTTCTGAACCTTTTCGGCAATGGCAACCGGCACCCCTCTCAGAGCAGGTTCTCCGTGATATCGACCGCTATTCGCGTCGCCCGGGTGGGCAGCGCGGCCGAACTGGCCGCGGCGATCCTCATGGTGGCGGGCTTCCCCGCCATCATGCTGGCCGCGCTCGTCCCGAGCGTTCCCGCCTTCGCGGCCGCGACCGCCGTGACGTACCTGGCGGACCACTATCTGCACCGCAAGGGCAGCTATCTGATCAACCGCCTCAGCAAGGTGCGCGCAGGTCTGTCGATCCGCTTCCTGATCAGACAACTCCTGCTGATCCTGCTGCTGGCCCGGCTCGACCTTTCGGACAGCCTGGTCTTCTACGGTGCGACCGCCTGCTTCATCGCGTTCTACGGTCTCCAGGCCCCGCACGGCGCTCTGGCGACCCTGATCCGCAACCGTCGCCGGATGCCGGTCGCCACCCGCAACGTCGACCTGGCCTCCCGCATCCGCATCCCGGACGCCCCGCCGAAGGTCCTGCTCAGCCGGGCGGCGGAGAAGATGCTGCACCTCGACCTCGCGGCCGTGGTCGGCATACTCGTCGCCGCGGAGCTGGACTCCGCCGTGCCCGGCTTCATCGGCATCGGCGTCACACTGGTCCTCGGCTCCCTGTACGTCCTCGCACTGATGCGGTACGTGCGCGGCGCGAAGGTCCCGCCGAAGGCCGAGAAGGTCCTGGCCGCGGTCGACGCCTGGCTGCACGAGTACAAGCCGGAGACGGTGCTGTACTTCTCCGGCTCCAAGGACTCCGTCTACCAGGTCAACATGTGGCTGGAGGCCATGGAGCAGCTGGACTCCAGGCCGCTGATCATCCTGCGTGAGCGGGTCATACTGCAGAACCTGGCGCCCACCACGGTCCCCGTCATCTGCGTGCCCGGAGGGGTGCACCTGATGAACATGGACCTGTCCACGGTGCGTGTGACGCTGTACGCGGCGAACGTCGGCAAGAACATCCACATGCTGCGCGTCCCGACCATGAAGCACGTCTTCATCGGCCACGGCGACAGCGACAAGCTGGCCAGCGTCAACCCGTTCAGCAAGGTGTACGACGAGGTGTGGACCGCCGGCCGGGCCGGCCGCGACCGTTACGCCATCGCCGACGTCGGTGTCCGCGACGACGACATCGTCGAGGTCGGACGCCCGCAGTTGGCGCCGATCCAGCTCTGGAAGGGCGTGTCCGAGGGCCCCGGCGGAGCCCCTGACGGACCCTGCCCGACCGTTCTGTACGCGCCCACCTGGGAGGGCTGGGACGGCAACCCGGGCAACACCTCGATCGTTCTCGCCGGCGAGAACATCGTGAAGAAGCTGGTGAAGGCCGACCCGCCGGTCCGCGTCCTGTACAAGCCGCACCCCTTCACCGGCACCGTCAGCGCCCTGGCGGGCGCCGCCCACCGCCGGATCGTCGCCCTGGTCGAGAAGGCCGCCACCGAGCGTGCCGCCGACCCGCGCTTCACCACCGACGCGGCCGTACAGGCGCCGGCCACGGCGGACCTGGCCCGGATCGAGGCCCGGATCGCCGCGCTGACCGGCAGCGGCGGCGACAAGGGCGACGAGGCCGAGGCCACCCGGGACGGCGTGACCGACGTCAAGAAGTACGAGGAGATCGCCCGGCTGCGGGCCGAGTGGAACGACGCGTACTGGCGTTCCTTCCCCGACTGGGAGCACCGCGTCATCGCGGGTGCCCAGCCGCGTCTGTACGACTGCTTCAACGTGTCCGACGCGATGGTCTCCGACATCTCCAGCGTGGTCTCCGACTTCATCGCCAGCGGCAAGCCGTACGCGGTCACCGACTCCGGCGAGCTCGGCGCGGAGGAGTTCAAGCGGCAGAACACGGCCGTACGCGCCGCGGTGATCCTGACCAACAGCGCGGCCGAGCTGGGCACGCTGCTGGACGCGGTCCGCGACTCCTCGGCCGACCCGCTGGCCGAGGACCGCAGCGAGCTGAAGCACTACCTGCTGGGCCCGGACGAGCCGACCTCCATCGAGCAGTTCAACACCGCGGTGGCGAACCTCGCGATCAAGGCCGAGACGCGCAACGTCGGCCAGGAGTCACACACGGCGGCCGGAGCGGTGGACACCGGAGCGGTGGACACCGGAGCGGTGGACGCCGGAGCCGCCGAGGCGGTCACGGAGGCCGCGCAGGCCGAGGTGGAGCAGGCCGAGCAGGCGGGGCAGGCGGAGCAGGTGGGGCAGGCGGAGCTGATGAACGCGATGCCCGCGCCGGGGTCGTCGCCGACGCCGACGGGTGAGTCGGACGGTGTGACGGCGGGCTGACCACCCGGCGTTTTTCGCCCCAGGGCCCGGTTTTCGAGGAGTGATCCTCGAAAACCGGGCCCTGTTGCGTAGGTAAGGGCGTCCATCTCTACCCACAACCTGTCGATTCAGCATGTGAAGTGGATCACTTGGGCGTGCTGAAGAGGCAACCGCTTCCCCAGGTCGACCGTCTACGAGGTTGCCAGTGAGGCGATACGGGGGAAATTTTCTGTGACGAGGGGGAAGAGTGACCGTTGCGCAGCCTGATGTGACTGTGATCATCGGGGCGTACGAAGCGATGCCGTATCTGGTCGAGTGCCTGGCATCCGTCGAGGCGCAGACCATCGACCCCACGCGCATCGAGGTCATCGCCGTCGACGACGGTTCGAAGGACGGCACCGGGGAGTACCTCGAGGAGTTCGCCGCCCGCGCGCCCATGCCGGTCACCGTGGTCCGCCAGGACAACTCCGGCGGCCCCAGCGGCCCGCGCAACGTCGGCCTCGGCAAGGCGGCCGGGCGGTACGTCTTCTTCCTCGACGCCGACGACCGGCTCGGCCCCGAGGCCCTGGAGCGGATGGTCGCGATGGCCGACGAGAACGGCACGGACGTCGTCCTCGGCAAGGTCGAGGGCGTCAACCGCAGTGCGCCGAAGTCGATGTGGGGTACGTCGCTCAAGCGGACCGACGTCTTCTCCTCCAACATCAAGTTCACCCTGAGCGCGCAGAAGCTGTTCCGCCGGGAGCTGCTGGAACGTCACGGCATGCGCTTCGACGAGTCCCTGTGGACCGGCGAGGACGCGCTGTTCACGATGGAGGCGTATCTGCGGGCCGACGGCGTGTCCGTGGTCGCCGACCACACCTGCTACTACCTGGTGGGCCGCGAGGACGGCAAGCACGTGACGAAGAGCGGGAGTTACACCCTGCGCTTCGACTCCGCACGCGCCCTGATGACGCTGATCGCGGACATGCTTCCGCCGGGTCCGAAGCGGGACGTGCTGATGGTCCGCCCCTTCCTGGTCACGCTGCTCCCGCAGTTCGGGCCGAAGTTCCTCACGGACAGCGAGGAAATCCGTCGGCGCAAGTTCCAGCTGGCGCAGCCGCTGATGGCGGCCTACTGGAACGAGGACGTCGCCCGCCGCCTCAAGGTCCACGAACGGCTGCGGCTGCACCTCGTGGCGGCCGGGCGGCCCGACCTCCTCACGGACGTGGTGGCGTTCGTCAAGGCCAGGAAGGAGGCGTCGGCCGTCCTGGAGAAGAAGGGCCGCCGCCTCTACCTGGCCTACCCGCACTTCCGCGACGCCGCGGCGGACATCCCCGACTCGGTCTACCTCGCCGATGCCCGCGAGGCCCGCGCCTTCCCCGGCTACCGCGAGGCCCCCCTCGAAATCCTCCTGCGTAGTGCGGTCCGCAAGGTCCGCCGCACACTGTTCACCCGCCCGAACGCGTCGGGGGAGCGGGCCGCGGCGGCGTAAGAAGGCAGCAGGCTGCACGGCGCAGCTCTCCGGCGGGCCGTCCGCGGCCTGTCTCGCCGCGAGGGCGTGCGGGCGCGAGGCGCGGGGGATTCGGGTGCCGGGGTGCCGGGGTGCCGGGGTGCCGGGGTGAGAGTCGGGTGCGGTGGCCTACTCCGGCATACCCGCGGCTTCGGGTGCGGTCTCGTGGCGTGGACCGGGGATTTCCGGCGCCAGTCGTTCCGCCATCCGGGCCCGGTGTTCCCGGGCCGCCGAACCCAGAGCCTGTACGGCGTCGTCGAAGCGGGCCTGGGCGGCCGGTTCGTCCGGTCCCAGCAGGTGTCGCTTCAACTTGGCTCGTGCACCCGCGAGTTCGTCCCGCTCGGGGTGCCGCACCGCGTCCAGCAGCTTCGGAACCCCGGCCGCGTCCGGAGTCAGCACGGTCGCCGCGCCGGCGGTCGGGAAGGTCATGCGGAACGTGTCCTCCGCCAGGCCGCTGGTGTTGGCCACCGCGTACGGTTTGCCGCTCGCCAGGAAGTCGCTGACCACGCTCGACACGTCACTGACCAGCAGGTCGGCGCGGTTGAAGCAGGAGTAGAGCTCGGGCCGGGCGGCCGTGACGATCTGGTGCTCCCACGCCGGCAACGAGGACCAGTACGCCTTCTCCCAGGCCGCCGTCGCCCGCGCCACCGCCTCCGCCCGCCCCGGCTCGGGCGCGGACTGCACCAGCATCCGCTCGGCCTGGTCCGCCCCGGCCCGGCAGGCGGCTGTGGTGAGCCGGTCCAACTCCCGTGTCCGCAGCGCGAGTTCGCTGTCCTCCGACGGCCGTCTGCCCGCCCGCTCCCGGTTCGCCACCCGAACCAGCTCCCGGATCCTGAGGTCCGCCGCCCCCGCACGGGGATCCACGGATCCCGTCAGCGGATGCGGCTTGTACAGCAGCCGTACGCCGGGATCCGCCAGCAGCGCCCGGACGAGGTTCCCGCCGGCCTCGATCACCGACGTGTTGCCCGGATTGCCGTCCCAGCCCTCCCAGGTGGGTGCGTACAGAACGGTGGTGTATTTCCCCGTCGGCGGGCCCGCGTACGGCCGTACCGCATCCAACTGCGGGCGCCCGATCTCCACCACGTCCTTGTCCTCGACACCCACCTCGGCCTGCGCGTACCGCTCCCGCGCCGCCGGGCCGGCCACCCACACCTCGTCGTACGCCTTCACGTACGGGTTGCAGGACGACAGCTTGTCGCTCTCGCCGTGGTTGACGAAGGCGTGCTTGACCGTGGGGATACGCAGGACCTGCGAGGTCTTCCCGGAGTTCGACGGGTGGATGAGGACCTGGAGCGTCGACTGCTCCAGCCGCAGCAGCGTCGACACCTTCGGCAGGCAGACGATCGGCACGTCCGGCGCCGCGATCTTCTGCACCATGAACCGCTCGCGCAGCACGATCAGCGGGCGCCCGTCGAGTTTCGCGAGCGGCTCCAGCCACATGTTCGCCTGGTACGCCGAGGACGTCCCGCCGGAGAAGTACAGGCCCACGGTCGGCCGGTACCGGGCCAGCCACGCGTCGAACCAGTCGAGGACCTCCTGCTCACCGGCCGGCCGGCGGCTCGGGAGCAGCCGTACGAGAAGGCCGTACAGGCCCTTCAGCGTGAGCCCGACGGACACCGCGACACCGAAGGCCGCGCAGCGGGGATCGCCGGTCGCCGCGGTGGCCAGCAGACCGGCGGTCGACGGGAGGCCGTAGGCCGTCAGCCGGTGTCCGGAGCGGCGCAGCAGGCTGGGCGGGGCCGGAGACAGGCGCAGTGCGGAGGCGTCGATGTTCCGGGTGACCACCGGGAGGGTGCGGGTACGGCGGACCAGCACGGAGACCGCCTGGAGCGCGCAGTGCAGTCCGTAGAAGACGAGCAGTCCGGCGACCAGCGGGGCGTACGCCGTCTCCCGGTCCTGCTCCCCGATCCGCAGCAGACCGACCACCAGCAGCAGGTCCCGCAGTACGTGCCGCAGGGTGAGGTCCGCGTGCGACGTGGCGAACAGCGACAGCAGGCCCGGCTGCCACCGGTACAGGACGCCTTCCATGGCCAGTGAGGCGGCCGTCGCGGCGAGCAGCAGCGGGACGTGCGGACGCAGGGCCGCCACGGTCTGGGCGGCGAACGCCGCCGCCAGAACAGCCGCGGCAAGGCCTCCGACCGTGGTCCGGCGGCTGGGAAGCCGCAGGGCGGGCCGCCGCCGGAGGGCCCTCGCCGGGAACCGCCGACGGGGGAGACGTGTGAGCACTGCGGTCACTCCAAAGTCGTCAAAGTCGTCGTATGACGGACGAATGGGTTAACGCGCACCGACCGCGAGACGACACGCGCATGACGTGACCGGAAGCCCCGGGTGACGGTGGCGGCCGGCGGAGGTCGGCAGAGGTCGGCAGAGGTGGACGGCAGAGGCCGGCCGACAGGAGCCGGTGCGGGTCGAGGTGGGTGGAGGTGGGGCGGTGCGCCGCCTCCACGGTCCTGCGCGGTGGGTGACCGGCCGGTCACGGACGGCTGTCCGGGGACTGGAACCCGTGCGCGTCCTCGGGTCCCCTTCGCGTACATTGCGGGCGGGGCACCCGGAGTGACGCGAGGGGACGGTCAGCACGTGGCAGGGGCAAGGCAGGCCGTGAGCGAGGCCCGCAGGATCGTCGTCAAGGTGGGCTCCTCGTCGCTGACCACCGCCTCCGGCGGCCTGGACGCCGACCGGGTGGACGCGCTCGTCGACGTCCTCGCCAAGAGCCGCAGCGGCGGAGAGCGGGAGATCGTCCTCGTCTCCTCCGGTGCCATCGCCGCCGGGCTCGCCCCGCTGGGCCTGCGCCGCCGTCCCACGGACCTCGCCCGCCAGCAGGCCGCCGCCAGCGTCGGCCAGGGCCTGCTGGTGGCCCGCTACACCGCCTCCTTCGCCCGCTACAGCGTGCGCGTCGGTCAGGTGCTGCTGACCAATGACGACATGAGCCGCCGCGCCCACCACCGCAACGCCTCCCGGACGCTCGACAAGCTCCTGGCGATGGGCGCGCTCCCGATCGTCAACGAGAACGACACCGTCGCCACCGACGAGATCCGCTTCGGCGACAACGACCGCCTCGCCGCCCTCGTCGCCCACCTCGTCCACGCCGACCTCCTCGTCCTGCTCTCCGACGTGGACGGTGTGTACGACGGCGACCCGAGCAGGCCGGGGACCTCGCGGATAGCGGAGGTGCGGGGACCGTCCGACCTGGCCGGGGTGGACACCGGCAGCGCCGGGAAGGCGGGTGTCGGCACCGGCGGCATGGTCACCAAGGTCGAGGCGGCCCGGATCGCGGCCGCCGCCGGTATCCCGGTGGTGCTCACCAGCACGATCCACGCGGCCGTCGCGCTGTCCGGCGGCGACACCGGCACCTACTTCCACCCCGCCGACAAGCGCTCCGCCGACCGACTGCTGTGGCTGCAGCACGCGTCCACCCCGCAGGGATCGCTCACGCTGGACGACGGCGCGGTCAAGGCGGTCGTGGACCGGCGCAAGTCGCTGCTGCCGGCCGGGATCGCCTCCGTCGAGGGCGAGTTCGTCGCAGGCGATCCCGTCGAACTGTGCGACGCCGAGGGGCATGCGGTGGCCCGCGGGCTCGTCAATTTCGATGCCAAGGAGATTCCCCTGCTGATCGGCCGCTCCACCCGGGAACTCGCCCGCGATCTGGGCCCGGCGTACGAGCGCGAGGTCGTCCACCGGGACGATCTGGTGATCCTGCATCCCTGAGCTTCGGCGTCCCTGAGCTTCGGCGTGGGGCGGCTCGTGAATGCGTGTCCCGGTCGGTTGGTGAATGGGCGTCTCGGTCGGTTCGTGAAGGGCGTCCTGGTCGGTTGGTGGCGCGTGACTCGGCCGGTTGGGGTGCGTGACTTGCCCGGCTCGTGGTGCCCGTCTCTGCCGCCTTCCGGGTGCCCGGCCTGGGTCGGGTACGGCGTCGCCCGGTCCGTCGGCGGGCACGGGACACCCGAAAACGGGGTGAACGACCCGGCGAGAGTGTCGCCCTGAGGTGGACGTTCCGCAAAACCGCCCCACGAGTCGTTGCGGGCTGCTGAACTTTGTCCCAGGGAAACATTCCGACCGACCCCCGAGGTCGTTCCTTGCGTGAAGGAGGCCGTCGTGAGACGAGTGCGCCCTGGGACAGGGGTAGCGACGTCCCGCGGTGGGGCCGGTGGTGCCGCCGGCGCTTCTTCGCGCGCGGTCGGCGAGGAGCGTGCCCTGACGAGCGTCGCGGCCGGCGCCCGCTACGAGGGCGAGCCCGAGGACCTGCCCCGCCTGTGGCACGTCACCTTGAGTGTTTCGGGCGAGGAGGCCCCGCTCAAGGAGGTCCGGCGCGCTCTCGAGCAGCTCGCCCATGACCACCCCTTCCTCCTGACCAGCAGATACGCCAACGACCACGCCGAGATCCGGTACTGGGAGGAGGCCCGAGATCTGCACGACGCGGCCGCCGTCGCCCTGCGCCTGTGGGGCGAGCACCGGCAGACCGCGGGGCTTCCGCCGTGGGAGATCGTGGGCCTGGAGGTCATCGACCGCCAGACCTACCACCACCGCATCTCCAAGGGGTACGGCCCGGCGCCCGCGACCCCGGTGGGCGTACACCCCTTTTGAGCGGTCTACGTGCTCTGCGGGGCTTGTCTCGGGGTGTGGGATGCCCGGTGGACGTGCCTGCGAGGCGCACTAGGCTTCCCTCATGACCACGCTCTCGCCGTACGACTCCATGTCCCCGGTCACCCGGGCCGCCTACCGTGCCAAGGCCGCCGCCGCCGACCTCGCCCCGCTCCCGCGGGCCGAGAAGGACGACGCGCTCCTCGCCATGGCGGACGCGCTGGAGGTCCGTACGAGCGAGATCGTCGAGGCCAACGCCAAGGACATCGCCAAGGCCCGCGAGGCCGGCACCAGCGAGGCGATCATCGACCGGCTGACCCTGACCCCGGAGCGGGTCCGGGCCATCGCCGCCGACGTACGGGACGTCGTCGCGCTGCCCGACCCGGTCGGCGAGGTCGTCCGCGGTTCGACCCTGCCCAACGGCATCGACCTGCGCCAGGTCCGCGTCCCGCTCGGTGTCGTCGGGATCATCTACGAGGCCCGCCCGAACGTGACGGTGGACGCGGCGGCGCTGTGCCTGAAGTCCGGAAACGCGGTCCTGCTGCGCGGCTCGGCCTCGGCGTACGAGTCGAACAGCGCGCTCGTCCGGGTGCTCCGGGACGCCGTGGGCGGTGCCGGTCTGCCCGCCGACGCCGTACAGCTGGTGCCCGGCGAGAGCCGTGAGAGCGTGCGCGAGCTGATGCGTGCCCGCGGCCTGGTCGACGTCCTCATCCCGCGCGGCGGCGCCTCCCTGATCCAGACCGTTGTCGCCGAGTCCGCCGTCCCGGTCATCGAGACCGGCACCGGCAACTGCCACGTCTACGTCGACGCGCACGCCGACCTCGACATGGCGATCGACATCCTGATCAACTCCAAGGCCAGCCGGGTCAGCGTCTGCAACGCGGCCGAGACGCTCCTGGTCCACCAGGACATCGCCCCCGAGTTCCTGCCGCGCGCCCTGGACGCCCTGGCGGAGGCGGGCGTGACCGTGCACGCCGACGAGCGGGTGCTGGCGTACGCCAAGGACTCCAAGGCGACGGTCGTGGAGGCCACCCCGGAGGACTGGGAGATGGAGTACCTGTCCTACGACATCGCCGCCGCGGTGGTGGATTCCCTGGACCGGGCCGTCGAGCACATCCGGCTGTGGACCTCCGGCCACACGGAGGCGATCGTCACGACCTCCCAGCAGGCCGCCCGTCGCTTCACCCAGCTGGTCGACTCCACCACGGTCGCGGTCAACGCCTCCACCCGTTTCACGGACGGCGGCCAGTTCGGTTTCGGCGCGGAGATCGGCATCTCCACGCAGAAGCTGCACGCCCGCGGGCCGATGGGTCTTCCGGAGCTGACCAGCACGAAGTACATCGTCACGGGTGACGGCCACGTACGGCGCTGAGGCGCGGGGCGGGCTGGAGCGTGCGGTGTGAGGGGAGCGGGAGCGTGCGGTGAGGGGCGGGGGCGTGCGGTGAGGCATATGCGTCCGGCACGAGCGCCGCACCCCCGTTCGTGCCGCAGAAGCGGTGTCTCATCCACTGGATGAATTTCCATACCGTCTGCCCAAAATGACCCCCCAGGTCTACTCTGGATCCGTGCCGGAGGACGTGGGGGGCATGCCGTTCCCTGACGGCTGGGAGCCCGACGACGACCACGACCGCGGGGTGTCGGACGAAGAGTTCGCCTCCGTGGTGTTCGACGAGGCCTTCGTACGTGCGGCCGTGGTGCACGAGCCCACCGCCGTCGAGCGCCTCCTGGCCGCCGCGCAGGCGAGAGCGGAGGCCTCCGAGGCCGAGGCCCGCCGCGCCCACGGCAGTCGCGAGCGTTACGAGGACGGGTTCGTCTCCGAGGACCCCAGCGGGTTCGGCCGTGATCCGGCCTTCGACGACCTGGACGACGCCGATGTCCTCGAAGGCCGCTACGGCACCTCCGGGACGTACGGCAAACAGGTCCGCTGGCACCGTCCGGTCGCCTGGCTGCTCGCCCTCGTGATGGGGATCGGCATGGTCGCGCTGGCCTTCGCCGCGGTCTACCGGAGCGCCTCCTCCGGCGACCGGGACCAGCCTCCGCCACCCGCTTCCACCGGACTGGAGCAGGGCACCGCGGCGGCGCCGTCCGCGTCCGCCGACTACTCCCAGCCGGCCGTGTCCGCGGTCCCGCGTACGCCCTGAGTGACTCCCTGCAGCTCATGGCCTGTCCTGGTGAGAACCTGTCAGAACTTGTCGTGTATCACGGCGTTTACCTGAGCTCCCGGCGACCTACCCTGAAGATATGGGAGGGCCTGGAGAACCACCTGAGGGGGCACCCGAGGGCGGCCCCGGAAGTGGCGAGGACGAGTACCGATCCGTCGTCTTCGACGAGTCGTTCGTCCGAGCTGCCCGCCTCCAGGAGTTCTCCGCCCAGGAGCGGATGGCCGACCACAGGCCCGCCGTACGCCGCAGGCCGCCCCTCCGCCGCGGGCTGCCCCGGCAGGCGCTGATCCTGGTCCTGCTGATCGCCGTCGCCTTCGGCACCGCGATCTACATGGGCGTCCGCCACCCTTATCAGGCCCCCGCCGCCCAGCGGCCCGTCGAGCCGCTGCAGATGACCGTGATCCCGCTCGCCCCGCAGGGCAAGGTGCCAGGCCACACCGACCCCGAGGTCCTGTACGCGCACAGTCCGGCCGCCCCGTACCGCATCGGCGCCCAAGGGATACCGCTGCCGGCCTCCCGCCGCACGGCGCACTTCTCGGACAGTCAGGTGTTCGCCGCCCTGACCACCGCCAAGGACTACCTCGTCCGCTCCTCGCTCGACCCGGATGTCCTCACCGGCGAGCAGGTCCGCCCCGTGCGCGTCCTTCTCGACACGCACCAGCTCGACCAGTTCGACCAGAGCTTCGCCCAGCCGGTCGCCGACGGACGGCGCGCTCCCACTGGCTGGCTGGTCCGCTTCGACACGTCCGTCGCCGAGCTGGCCGACTGGAAGATCCGGGTCCAGGGCACCCTGCAGGCTGCCGAGACCGACTCCGCGACGCTGGAGGTGACCGCGGACCACACCTTCGTCTACGCGCTGCGGCCCGCCGGCGCCGACAGCAAGGCGGAGGCCTCCCTGTTCACCGTCCGGCGCGAGCTGCACTTCCGCTTCGACCGCGACGACCTGCGGCTGCATACGGCCCAGCTCGTCGTCTCCTACGTGCAGGCCGGGCCGCTGTCCTGCGCCGAGGACACCACCGACCATCTGCACCCGCTGCTCGCCGGCCAGACAGCCAAGGCGGGCGGCCCGGCCGGCACGGACCCGTACGCGACAGGCGGCGCGACGGCCCTGTGCGGGTCACTGGCGACCAGCGCGCAGCCGAAGGTGTGAACCCGGGGCGAGGCCGGTTTCGTCGGGTGTGAACCGGGGGAGTCCGGTTCGTCCTTCAGGGCCCGTTCGCCGGTTCGTCGCGGCGCGGTCGGCGGGAGCTGGTCGATGGGGACTGGTCGCGCGGTTCCCGCGCCTCTCAGGCCGGCCCAACTGTCCGGAGTTGATCAGCCCTCGTCGCTCGGGGAGGTGTCCCTCGGCGGCTGGTCCTTCGGCGGTGCCGAACCCGTGAAGCCGCCGAAGCCGCGTCGCACCCGGCCGCCCAGGTCCCCGGCCCCACCGGCGATGTCGCTGACCAGCTTCATCAGCGGGTCCTTGGAGTCCTTGACGTTGGTGGCGTAGCTCGCCGCCGACTCGCGGAACGAGTCCGTGACCGAGGTGTCCTTGTCCTCGCTGCGCCGCGGATAGTGGCCGTCCATGATCCGCTGGAAGTCGCGGGACTCGGACCACTTCTTCAGCTCGGCCGCCCGCACGGTGGTGAACGGGTGGGAACGCGGCAGCACGTTCAGGATCTTCAGCACGGAGTCCCGTAGATCGCCCCCGGCCTCGTAGTCCTCGGCCTGTTTCAGGAACGAGTCCACGTTCATCTCGTGCAGATGGTTGCCGCCGGCGAGCTTCATCAGGCCGCGCATGGAGGCCGTGAGGTCCTGGCCGACCAGGAGACCCGCGCGGTCCGCGGACAGCTCCGACTTGCGGAACCACTCGCGCAGCGCGGTCACGATCGCCATGATCGCGAGGTTGCCCAGCGGGATCCAGGCCACCTTCAGGGCGAGGCTGGTCAGGAACAACAGGATGGTCCGGTAGACCGAGTGGCCGGACAGCGCGTGCCCCACCTCGTGGCCGACGACCGCCCGCATCTCCTCCTCGTCGAGCAGTTCGACGAGTCCCGTGGTGACGACGATGATCGGCTCGTCCAGGCCGATGCACATCGCGTTCGGCTTCGGGTCCTGGGTGACGTACATCGGAGGGACCTTCTCCAGGTCCAGGATGTAACAGGCGTCCCGCAGCATGTCGTTGAGGTGTGCGAACTGCTCGTCGGAGACGCGCACCGAGTCGGACAGGAACATCAGCCTGAGGCTGCGCTCGGGCAGCAGACCGCTGAGGGCCTTGAAGACCGTGTCGAACCCGCTCAGTTTGCGTAGCGCCACCAGGGCGGAGCGGTCGGCAGGGTGCTCGTATGCACGCGAGGAGACCCCCGGGAAGCGCTTGCGCTGCCTGCTCGGCACCTTCTCGTGCCCGTTGTGCTGGTGGCCGTCGGACATGTCTTCCCCCATGTGCGTGTGTGTGGCCCTTTGCGGAGCTTTGTGTGGCCCTTTGCGCCCCCGAAGCAGAGCCCACCCTAGGCGGAGATACCGTGGACGGGCACTACAGCGAAGGAGTTCCGCGCCATGGAGCACAACCCCCCGGCCACCTGGCTCACCGAGGCCGCGAGCGTCGCCGTGCAACAAGGGGCCGGGAATCTGCTCCGGATCGTCCTGGTCGTCATGGTGCTGGGCTGTGCGTTCACCGCGTGGTTCCTGCTGCGGGGCTACAAGCGGAAAGACGACTGAGACGGCGCGGAGGTTCCTTCGACGGCCGGCAGGGGGATGCCGGGGGCCGGCACGAGGGATGTCGGACCCCGGCATGAACGCGCCTCGGGGGCCCAATGATGGAGTCGGCGTGATCGCTGTTGTGCCGCCCGCTTACGATGGGCCGACATCTTTATCCCGCCCACACCGGATAGGTCCTGCCGATGATGAGCTTCCACAGCTCCGCTGCCCAGTTGGTCACCCTCGCCGCCGAGGGCGGGGAGCACGGTGGCAACCACGAGAGCCTCAACCCCCTGCTGACCGGCGGCGGTGCCCTGTTCGTCCTGCTGCTTCTGCTGTGGATCACCACCCGTTTCAACCGCGACCGCTGAGCCCGGTCAGCGGCTCGGCGGGCGTCCGGCACGAGCCCGGCCGGAGTCCGGCACGCGTCCCAAAGGTCCCCTTCCTGGGCCGTCCGTGGGGAATCCGGGGGGATCTGTCGGCCGGTGTCTTCAGGTCGGGCCGGTAGGGTCTGCACGCATGGGAGAGCAGGACATGCCTACCGGTCTGGCGAATGACACGCCGAGCGGCACGGAAGACCGTACGGCGGTGAACGCCACCGGTACCCGCGCGGAGAGCAGCGCGGGGAGCGGGGCGAGCAGCGCCGCGGACGGTCGGGCGAGAGCTGCCGCAGACGGTTCGAGCGTCGGCCGAAGAGGTCCGGCGGGGGCCGACGGCGATGGTTCCGCGAGCGGCGGTGACGGCTCGGTCAGTGGCGGCGGTTCGGTGAGCGGCGGCGGGAAGCGGCTGCCGGTCGGTCCGGGCAACGGCCCGTCGAACCCCGGCAAGCGGCGACTCGGCGTCATGGGCGGAACGTTCGACCCGATCCACCACGGGCACCTCGTGGCGGCCAGCGAGGTCGCCGCGCAGTTCCACCTGGACGAGGTGGTGTTCGTCCCGACCGGCCAGCCGTGGCAGAAGAGCCACCGCAAGGTCTCCGCGGCCGAGGACCGCTATCTGATGACGGTCATCGCGACCGCCGAGAACCCCCAGTTCTCGGTCAGTCGTATCGACATCGACCGCGGCGGTCCGACGTACACCACGGACACCCTGCGTGACCTGAAGGCGCTCAACCCCGACACCGACCTCTTCTTCATCACCGGCGCCGACGCCCTCGGCCAGATCCTGACCTGGCGGGACGCGGAGGAGTTGTTCTCCCTTGCGCACTTCATCGGGGTCACCCGGCCGGGCCACGTCCTGTCCGACCCCGGACTCCCCGAAGGCGGTGTCTCGCTCGTCGAGGTCCCCGCCCTCGCCATCTCCTCCACCGACTGCCGTGCGAGAGTCGCCAAGGGCGACCCCGTCTGGTATCTGGTGCCGGACGGAGTCGTGCGCTACATCGACAAGCGTGAGCTGTACCGCGGCCAGTGAGCCGAGAGGGGCACCGGTGAACGACCGATACGACGCGGGCTACGGCGGCCGTCAGGACGACCAGTACGTACTCGTCGGCTATGACGAATACGGCCAACCTGTCTACCAACAGGCCCCGTCCCAACAGGCGCAGGCCCAACAGGCCCCGTCCCAACAGGCTCCGCAGCAGCCTCAGCGGGCCGCCCAGCAGCCGTACGACCCGTACACCCAGCAGGGCTACGGATACGACCCCTACGCCCAGGGCGGGCAGCAGACGCCGACGTACGACCCGTACGGCACCGGTCAGCAGGCGCCCGTGCCGCCCTACGACCCGTACGCGACCGGCACCCAGCAGACCGGCGGCCCGGCATCCTCGTACGACCCCTACGGCCGGACCGCCGCCAGTGGGCAGCAGCCCCGGGTCGCCGAGCAGACCGCCTACATCCCGCAGCAGACCGGCCCGGCCCAGGAACCCGGCGCCCCCGGGCGGGACCAGCGCGCCGGAGGCGACACGGACCAGCACGCCCAGCCCGGCCGGACGCAGGCGGGCGAGGAGGAACACGACCCCCACGCCGAGCAGTTCGCGTTCGTGGAGGAGCCCGACGGCGACTCCGAGGACGTCATCGACTGGCTGAACTTCACCGAGAACCGCACCGAGCGCCGTGAGGAGGCCAAACGCCGCGCCCGCAGCCGACTCGTCGCCCTCGTCGTGGTCCTGGCACTGGTCGCGGTCGGCGGGGTCGGCTACCTCTGGTACGCCGGGAAGCTGCCGGGCCTGTCGTCGTCGTCCGACGGCAAGACCGACACCGCGACGGCCGGCGGCGCACAGAACCGCGACGTGCTCGTCGTCCACCTTCACAACACCTCGAAGGGCGGCACCTCCACGGCGCTGCTCGTCAACAACACCACCACCAAGCAGGGCACCACCGTGCTGCTGCCCAACTCCCTCGTCGTGACCGACGACGACGGCACCACGACCACCCTCGCCAAGTCGGTCGACGAGGACGGCTCCTCCGGCACCCGTGGCGCCCTCGACACCGTCCTCGGCACCGACATCGAGGGCACCTGGCGCCTGGACACCCCCTACCTCCAGAACCTCGTCGACCTCGTCGGCAACATCGACGTCGACACCAACGCCGACGTGCCCGACCCGGCCGCCAAGAAGAAGGGCCAGGCGCCCCTGGTCCGCAAGGGGAAGGCACAGACCCTCAGTGGCAAGACGGCCGTCGCCTACGCCACCTACAGCGCCTCCGGAGAGGCACAGGACGCCCAGCTGGAGCGGTTCGGACAGGTCATGCAGGGCGTGCTGCGCAAGGTGTCCTCCGACCCCACGGGCGCCACCACCACGGTGCAGACACTGGCGCAGATCCTCGACCCGCCGCTGACCGACAAGGACCTCGGTACCTTCCTCGCCAAGCTCGCCGACCGTGCCAAGGGCGGCGACTACAAGACGGCTCTCGTGCCCGTCCAGAACGACGGCACCCTGAGCGCCGAGGCCGGCGCGAGCGTCGTCAAGAACGTTCTCGGCGGCACCGCGAAGAGCCCCGACAAGGACGCGGCCGTCAGCGTGTCCGTGCAGAACGCCAGCGGCGTCAAGGACAACGCCGAGAAGGCCCGTGTGGTGCTGCTCAACGGCGGCTTCACCTTCCTGGACGGTGGTACGGCCACCGCCGCCCGGACCTCCTCCAGGGTCGTCTACGCCGACGCCGCCGAGAAGGAGAACGCCACCGAGGTCGCCAAGACCCTGGGCCTGCCCCTCAGCTCCGTCAGCAAGGGCACGGTCTCCTCGGGCGACGTCACCGTGGTTCTCGGCCAGGACTACCAGCCGGGGTCCTCCTCCTAGGGCGGGGACCGAAGCACCTGGGGCAGGGCTCGAAGCTTTCGGACGGGGCCCGACGCTTTCGGACAGGGCCCGAAGAGAGGCGGCACCGCACGGAGATGAGGGCGGCACCCCACGTGAAGCGACCATCACGTGGGGTGCCCTCGGCGGTCCGTGAGACCCTTGGTGCCAAGTGACCGCCGACCGAAAGCCATGTAGTGACCGCGACTGACCGCTCCCTTGAACTCATCACCACCGCCGCACAAGCGGCCGCCGACAAGCTCGCCCACGATGTGATCGCCTACGACGTCAGTGACGTCCTGTCGATCACGGACGCCTTCCTGCTGGCCTCCGCCCCCAACGACCGCCAGGTCAAGTCGATCGTCGACGAGATCGAGGAGCGGCTCTCGAAGGAGCTCGGCGTCAAGCCGGTGCGTCGCGAGGGCGACCGCGAGGCCCGCTGGATCCTGCTCGACTACGTCGACATCGTCGTCCATGTCCAGCACAGCGAGGAGCGGGTCTTCTACGCCCTGGAGCGGCTGTGGAAGGACTGCCCCGAGTTGGAGCTGCCCGCCGACGCCAAGGCGACCCGCGGCAAGGGCGAGGCGCACACCAAGCTGCGGGCCGAGGAGGACGCCGCAGAGTTCGGGGAGCTGCGGTGAGCGCACCGTCGGGTGGCCGGCGCAGACCGGGCCGGGGCCGCCGCGTCATCCTGTGGCGGCACGGCCAGACCCAGTGGAACGTGGAGAGCCGTTTCCAGGGCACCACGGACGTGGAGCTCACCGAGACCGGCGTCGGCCAGGCCCGCCGCGCCGCCCGGCTGCTCGCCTCCCTGCAGCCCGACGCGGTCGTCGCCTCCGACCTCCGGCGGGCCGCGAACACGGCCGCCGAGCTCGCCGTGCTCACCGGCCTGGAGGTGGCCCGCGACGAGGGCCTGCGGGAGACCTACGCGGGCGTCTGGCAGGGGCTGACGCACGAGGAGATCATCACCCGCTTCGGCGACGAGTACGCCGCGTGGAAGCGCGGTGAGCCGGTGCGCCGAGGCGGCGGCGAACTGGAGACGGAGGTCGCCGACCGTGCCGCTCCCGTCGTGCTGCGATACGCCGAGAAGCTGCCCGAGAACGGCACGCTGGTCGTGGTCAGCCACGGCGGCACGATCCGCACCACCATCGGTCGTCTCCTCGGCCTGGAGTCCCAGCACTGGGAGAGCCTCGGTGGGCTGTCCAACTGCTGCTGGTCCGTCCTCGGCGAGGGCGCCCGGGGCTGGCGCCTCCTCGAGCACAACGCCGGCACCCTCCCGGAGCCGGTGCTGGGCGACGACGACTGAGCCGCCCCACGGCCTGACGCCCCCATGGCCCCGTGCCCCACGGCCTCGATGCAGCGGCCCTACGGCCTCGGCGTAGCGGGACCACGGACCCGGAAACCCGGATTTCACTTTCCGGCAGGTCACAGGCTAAAGTTCTTCTTGTTCGCCCCGCTGAGCGGGGCGAAACACCATGCGGCTCGCCGCGTGGCACGAGGGGCTATAGCTCAGTTGGTAGAGCGCCTGCATGGCATGCAGGAGGTCAGGAGTTCAATTCTCCTTAGCTCCACTCAGCATCACAGATCGACACTCTGCCGAGTTGTCAAAGATCGTTCGACGAAGGTCCCGTCCCCCAGGGGGCGGGATTTTTCATGTCCGTCGACGGCCCCAGCGACGTCCGCCGCGCCCTCAGCGCAGCCGTGCGCCGCTCCGTCTCCTCGTCGTCCGGCGTGCGGACCACGATCCGGCATTCGGGCATGCTCCGACGCGCCCCCGGGCGCCGGTGACGGTGGCGCCCGAGGGCGCGGCGGACGCCGGCGGTCTGCTCGCCACCGTCACGCAGTTCGGCCGGCTGACCGGAGTCGCGGTGTTCGCCACACTGTTCGGCACGCTGTTCTTGAACCGAGTTGAGTCACTCGGGGTCTTCGGGGCGTATACCTCTGCGGAGGCGCTACTGGCGTGCATGTTCGCGCTGGCCGGGACCGCCGCCGTGGGTGCCGTGTCCGGACTGGTACTGAGGCGTCGCTGACCGTATTGGCCCGGCCGTGGCAGAATCAAACGGCCGGAAGGGAGCGCGGCCCGACGGGAAGGAGCAGTGATGCCTTCGAGCATCCTCAAGGAGGTCGGCCACCTCCTTGATGCAGCGTCGACACGGGACACGGTGATCCGTCTCAGCTGCCCTTCCTGCGGTTCTGTCCATGTGGCCCAAGTGCTCGGTGACAACGGTGGGGTTTCCTACGTGTGCACGGCCTGCGGCCACAGCTGGAGCTGATCGATGGGTGCACACAGGCGAAAGTGCGACTGGTGCGGCAGTGGTACGCCGATTGTCCGTGACATGGAGCCGGTCAACCCCGAGTACCAGTACTGGTGCGAGGAGTGCGCGCGGGCGTTGATCATAAAAGGCGACCCGATCGAGACGTACCGCGAACTGGAGGGCGAGCCGATCTACGGTCGGCTCCTCGAAGAGCACTGCACGCTCAAGCGGTTCTATTCGTTCGTCACGGCTTGAGTGGAGTGGACATAGCGTCCCGATCCGGACAGAGTGGAAACGATTTGGTGCTCTCCCCGGTGGCCCGGTAATGTTGGCGTCGCCGCCGGGGAAACCGGGTGGCGCGGTCAATGTGCGGTTCAGCCGCGTGGCCACAAGGGGCTATAGCTCAGTTGGTAGAGCGCCTGCATGGCATGCAGGAGGTCAGGAGTTCAATTCTCCTTAGCTCCACAGTTGGTTCCACAGCCAGATCCCGCCGGATCATCTCGATCCGGCGGGATCTTCGCGTTTTCAGGGACAGTTGAAAGACCGGGCCTGCATGGAAAGGGGCCGCCCGATCCCGGGCGGCCCCTTGGCGGTGGCGCGGTGGTTCAGCGGCCCAGCGCCCGGCGACCGCGGCCCTGGGAGAGGACCGGGAGGTTGCGGGACGGGGCCTGCCCGCGGGTGTCCTCCTCCAGGCGCAGTGCGAGCGCCGGGCAGCGACGGACCGCGCGCAGCGCCTTCGCCTCGGCGTAGCGCGGTACTTGGGCCTGCGCGACTGTGGGGAAGCCGTCCGCGCCGAGTTCGAAGACCTCCGGGAGGATGTCCGCGCACAGGCCGTGGCCCCGGCACAGCGTCCAGTCGACGTAGATCTTCTGACGGCTGGGGCTGTTCTCCTCGGCCTCGCCGCCGCCCGGGATGCCCGTGGGCATCTGGCCGCCCTCGAAGAGCGGCAGAACGCCCTCCACGGGCCGTCCGCAGCCGTTTCCGAGGACGTGGGCGGCCAGGTCGTCCGTGAACGCCTTGATGGTCGACTCCAGGAACATCGCGGAGCCGTCGGGATGTGAACACGCGCCGCGCCGCTTCACGTTCTTGGCGACCTGCTTGAGGGCCTCAAGGGCGGCCGGTCCGCCGCCGTTGATGATGTCCTCCATGCCGCGCGCGGCGGCCGGCAGGCCGAGGTAGCAGGGGCCGCACTGTCCCGCGCTCTCCTCGGCGAGCCACTGCGCCACCCGCAGCGACTCGCCCAGCGGGCAGGTCTCCTGAGTGATCGGCATAATCGCGCCGGCGCCCAGCGCACCGCCCACCGCATCCAGGGAGTTGCGGGAGACGATCGCCTCGTTGACCGTCGCCGCGTCGATCCACTTGCCGTGATAGCCGCCGGTCAGCACGCCCTGCGGAACGGGCGGCGCACCGGCGAGCTGGAGGACGTAACGCAGCGGCACGCCCGTGGGGACCTCGATCACCATGGGGCGGGCGACCGCGCCGGAGACCGTGAGCATGACGGTGCCCGGCTCGTCGTAGAGGCCGGTGTTGCCGTAGCGCTCGGGGCCGATGCGGGCGCCGATCGCGAGCTGGGCGAACGTCTCGGCGTTCGACAGGAGTGTGGGGGCGCCGCCGACGCCGTTCTGTGAGGCGCTGACCTTGCGGCCGGGCGGGATCGCGGGACCACCGTCGATGGAGCGGATCAGCGATGCGGCGGCACCGGTGACCATGCGCACCGGATTGCGTTGCACGCTCGCGCGCAGCGCCGACCTCCGGCTGTTGCTGAGGCCGCGTTCGGAGAGCGCGGCCTCCATGGAGCGCTGGGTCGACTCCCGGGTGACCCCGATCACGAGCGTGCGGGCACCCAGCGCCTCCGCGACCAGCAGCGCGCCGTCCAGGATGAGGTGCGGGGCACGGTTGATCAGCACCGTGTCCTTGCGGCAGGCCGGCTCGTCCTCGCTGCCGTTGACGACGACGACCGGCCGTACCCCGCGCTTGATCGCCGCCTCGGCGACCGAGCGCAGCTTCTTGTGGAAGGGGAAGCCCGCGCCGCCGCGGCCCTTCAGGTTGATGCGTTCGGAGAGCTGCGCGAGCTGCTCTCCGCCCATCGGTTCGAGCGGCCCGTGCACCTTCAGGTGCATGGGCAGATCGAGTCGTTCGACAAGGTCGAAACCCGACGTGAGCACGGGAAGACCGACCACGCGGACTTCTGGGACGTCGGGCAGGGCCTCGTTCACCTATAGCCTCCGGAAGGCATGTTCCAAGGTTCGCCCGAACCCGGTGCGTTGAAGTCCTGCGAGGCACCGGGCGATGGTTCAGTGGCGGGACCGCTGTTGTTGTACGTGTCGTTCGGGTAGTACGCGCCGTAGACGGCGTTCGTCTCAGCGGTGTCGTACACATCACTCGACCCGTAGCCGGATGCGCCCGAATTGCCATAGGCCGGGATGTTGTATCCGGTGTCGTTGAGCGGGTCGTAGGCCGACGGGGGCGCCTCGCCGACCGGCGGCGGCGACGGGATCGGCCAGTTGCCCGACGTGCTGCCGCCGCTGTCCATGCGCGGGATCGCCTCCGTCGGCTGCATGTCCATCGGCAGGTCCATGCGCGCGGTCTGGTCGGCCGTGAAGGGCTGCTGAGGCGGGCGGGAGGGCGTGGAGACGGCGCGGTAGGCGGCCGCGAAGCCGTTCGCGGGCTCCGGGGCCGCGGGGCCTGCGGGAGCCTCGTACGCGGGGTTCGAGCGCGTCTGGGAGCGTGTGCCGCGCTGGCTCTCGTAGCCCGGCAGGGAGCCAGAGCCTGTGGCCTCCGCTGCCCGCCGGGCCCGGCTGGCGTCCAGTTCCTCGCGGCCCGGACGCTCCGAGGTGCCCATGATCGCGGCGATCCGGTCGGCGACCTTGCGCTTGACCGGGCGCGGGGCCGCGCGCAGGGCGAGGGCGGCGGCGACGCCGAGCACGGACAAGCCGTACATGATCACGAAGATCGGCTTGGCCGTGCGGCCCGCGTACAGGCCGTGGACCAGCGCCGCGCACCAGGCCGGGTAGGCCAGCATGTGCATGGCGCGCCAGCGGGCCGCCACCGGGGCGGGGGAGGCGAACCTGCTGCGCAGGGCGCCGGTGATGCCGACGAAGATCATGAGCAGGCCGGCCAGGGAGCCGAGGCCGATCAGGCCCGCGGTGCCGGTCACGCCGAGCGAGAAGGGGATCACCGCGGCGATCAGCTGTGTGTGGTCGAGTGCGATCTTCGTGGTGATGTGCAGCAGCAGGAACGCGATCGAGGCGACCGCGGTCGTCCGGTGCACCGCCTGCCCGACGATCCGCTGGCGTGTGTTCAGGAAGATCCGGTCCTGGGCGACCAGCCCCCAGATCACCGAACAGCTGAGTGATACGAGGGACAGCACGCCCGCGCCGAAGTTCAGGAAGTCGCGGAACCGTTCACCTCCGACCAGCACGACCACGGGTATGAGGAGCAGGACGACAGCCGACGCCACCCCATAGGCCGACCGGCCCGGTTGGGGGAGCGAGCTGTTACTACGACGAGGGTTCATGGGGGCAACTCCGAGCAGTTTCGGGAAAGCGGTCCCGCTGCCGAACTTTAAGTGGCGCCATACCGAACGGTACGAGGTTTGAGCTATTGCGTTGGCATCGAACGGCCGTGAGGCCGTGGTGATGTCCCTTAGTGGTTGTTACGCGAAGTAACCTTTGGCCTTGATTCAGTTGTTGTCACGTGTGAGCGGTGACGCCCGGCAGGGGCTGTGGGGGCAGCACCCGGTGCCAAGAAGGCATACGTAGGCGCGTCGCGTTGTGCTCAAGGGCTGCGGTACTCTGACCGCATGCGTGCCGTGCGCCTTCTGCTTAGCGGGCCGCGCTGATCAGTCCCGACCGCTGGTGAGAGACCGCGGTCGGCATCGGCGCGGCGTCCCCTCCTGTGCGAGGGGATTTTTCGTTTCCTGAGTCACGCCGCCGGCAGAGACGATCGATGGAGCTTTGAGGATCATGAGCGAGACGAACCCCGCTGTCACCGCCGAGGTGGCCGCGCCGCACCGCTACACGGCCGTCATGGCGGCCGACATCGAGGCACGCTGGCAGGACGTCTGGGACGCCGAGGGTACCTACGCGGCGCCGAACCCCAAGGGTGACCTGGCCGGGGACCCGAAGCTGGTCGCCAAGCCCAAGAAGTTCATCATGGACATGTTCCCGTACCCCTCCGGCAACGGCCTGCATGTCGGCCACCCTCTGGGCTACATCGCCACCGACGTCTTCGCGCGCTTCCAGCGCATGACCGGCCACAACGTCCTGCACACCCTGGGCTTCGACGCCTTCGGTCTGCCCGCCGAGCAGTACGCCGTGCAGACCGGCACGCACCCGCGCGTGTCCACCGAGGCCAACATCGAGAACATGAAGTCCCAGCTGCGACGGCTGGGCCTGGGCCACGACAGGCGCCGGTCGTTCGCCACGATCGACCCGGACTACTACAAGTGGACCCAGTGGATCTTCCTGCAGATCTTCAACTCCTGGTACGACGACGAGGCCGGGAAGGCCCGCCCGATCTCCGAGCTGGTCGCCCGGTTCGAGTCCGGTGAACGCGCCGTACCGGGCCACACGCGCGCGTGGAGCGAGCTGAGCGCCGCCGAGAAGGCCGACGTCCTGAGTGAGTACCGGCTGGCGTACGCCTCCGAGGCGCCCGTCAACTGGTGTCCCGGCCTGGGCACCGTGCTGGCCAACGAGGAGGTCACCGCCGACGGCCGCTCCGAGCGCGGCAACTACCCGGTCTTCAAGGCCAAGCTGCGCCAGTGGAACATGCGCATCACCGCCTACGCCGACCGGCTGCTGGACGACCTGGAGGCGCTGGACTGGCCCGAGGCCATCAAGCTGCAGCAGCGCAACTGGATCGGCCGCTCCGAAGGCGCCCGGGTCGACTTCCCGATCGACGGCGAGCGCATCACCGTCTTCACCACGCGTCCCGACACCCTGTTCGGCGCCACCTACATGGTGCTGGCCCCCGAGCACCCGCTGGTCGAGAAGTTCACGCCGGACGCCTGGCCCGAGGGCACGCACGAGGCGTGGACCGGCGGCCACGCGACCCCGGCCGAGGCCGTCGCCGCGTACCGGTCGCAAGCCGCCACGAAGTCCGACGTCGAGCGGCAGGCCGAGGCCAAGGACAAGACCGGCGTCTTCATCGGCGCGTACGCGACCAACCCGGTCAACGGCGAGCAGGTCCCGGTCTTCATCGCCGACTACGTCCTGATGGGCTACGGCACCGGCGCGATCATGGCCGTCCCGGCCGGCGACCAGCGCGACTTCGAGTTCGCGCGCGCCTTCGAGCTGCCGATCCGCTGCATCGTCGAGCCGACCGACGGCCGCGGAACCGACACCACGACGTGGGAAAACGCCTTCGCCTCGTACGAAGCGAAGATCATCAACTCCTCCAACGGCGACATCTCGCTGGACGGCCTGGGCGTCGCCGAGGCCAAGGCGCGCATCACCGAGTGGATGGTGCGCGAGAGCATCGGCGAGGGCACGGTCAACTTCCGGCTGCGCGACTGGCTGTTCAGCCGGCAGCGCTACTGGGGCGAGCCCTTCCCGATCGTCTACGACGAGGCGGGCATCGCCCACGCGCTGCCCGAGTCGATGCTGCCGCTGGAGCTGCCCGAGGTCGAGGACTACTCGCCGCGCACCTTCGACCCGGACGACGCGAACACGTCCCCGGAGACGCCGCTGTCGCGCAACGAGGACTGGGTCAACGTCACGCTGGACCTGGGCGACGGCGCTGGTCTGCGAAGCTACCGCCGCGAGACCAACACCATGCCCAACTGGGCCGGTTCCTGCTGGTACGAGCTGCGCTACGTGGACCCGCACAACGACCAGAAGCTGGTCGACCCGGAGATCGAGCAGTACTGGATGGGCCCCCGCGAGGGTCAGCCGCACGGCGGCGTCGACCTGTACGTCGGCGGCGCCGAGCACGCCGTACTGCACCTGCTGTACGCCCGCTTCTGGTCCAAGGTCCTGTACGACCTGGGTCATGTGTCCTCGGCCGAGCCGTTCCACAAACTGTTCAACCAGGGCATGATCCAGGCCCACGTCTACCTCGACAGCCGCGGCATCGCCGTACCGGCCGCCGAGGTGGAGGAGCGCGACGACGCGTACTACTACCAGGGCCAGAAGGTCTCCCGGCTGCTGGGCAAGATGGGCAAGTCCCTGAAGAACGCGATCACTCCGGACCATATCTGCGCCGAGTACGGCGCGGACACGCTGCGGCTGTACGAGATGGCCATGGGCCCGCTGGACGTGTCCCGGCCGTGGGACACGCGCGCGGTGGTGGGCCAGTTCCGGCTGCTGCAGCGGCTGTGGCGCAACATCGTCGACGAGGCGACCGGTGAGGTCACGGTCTCCGACGCCGAGCCCGGCGAGGACACCCTGCGGGTCCTGCACAAGGCGATCGACGGGGTGCGCCAGGACCTGGAGGGTCTGCGGTTCAACACCGCCATCGCCAAGGTCACCGAGCTGAACAACTACCTGACCAAGGCGGGCGGCGCGGTGTCGCGCTCGGTCGCCGAGCCGCTGGTGCTGCTGGTCGCGCCGCTGGCCCCGCATGTCGCCGAGGAACTGTGGCGGAAGCTGGGCCACACCGAATCGGTGGTCCACCATGACTTCCCGGTCGCCGACCCGGCGTACGTCGTGGACGAGACCGTGACCTGCGTGGTCCAGGTCAAGGGCAAGGTCAAGGCCCGCTTGGAGGTCTCGCCGGCCATCTCCGAGGACGAGCTGGAGAAGGTCGCGCTGGCCGACGAGAAGGTCGTGGCGGCGCTGGACGGGGCGGGGATCCGCAAGGTGATCGTGCGGGCGCCGAAGCTGGTGAACATCGTTCCGGCGTAGGGGGCCGTCTCCGGGCGTAGGGGTCGTCGTCGGGCGTAGAGGTCTGACGCCTGGCGTAGGGGTCGGTCTCCTGGTGTAGGAGTCGGTCTCCTCGCGTGTAGGGGTCCGTCTCCTGCGCAGGCGTACGTCGGCGGCGTCCGTGTGAGTGAGTGCGCGGGCGATTCCGGCGGGCGCACGGGTGGTGCGCACGGGTCGGGCGCACGGGTCGGGTGTGAGCGTATCGGGGTCGTCCCCTACGGGCAGGTTCGGGGTTTTTCTGGAACTCCGGACCTGCCCGTTGCGTTTACCGTTGAAGAGCGGCGCGGAGTGTGCCGTGACGGTCCGAGGAGGAGCTGGTGGAAGCAGTGTTCGCAGTGGTCGCCCTGCTCTTCGTGCTTTTCGTGGTGCTCGGCGTCTATGCCACGGTGAAGGTGGTCGGCGCCACCAAGCGCGGAGTGGACCGCACCATCACTCAGGCCCGCCGCACGGTCGAAGACCACACCCTGCGGGCCAAGTCCTTCGCCCAGCCCGGCCCGGCAGGCGAGATCGCCCAGCTGCGTCTGAAGCTGCGCACGTCGATGCGTGCCACCCAGGACGCGCTGTACGCGGGCGTGACCGAGGACGAGTCCCTCAAGGAGTCCCTCGGCCTCTTCGAGCGGCTCTGCGCGCACGGACACGAACTGGACGCCGAACTCAGGCGCCTGGAGTCCGAGCCCGACCGGCGCACACTCACCGAGCGGCTGCCCGGGCTGCGCGAGCGCACCGAGCGCATCGTCAAGTCGGCGGACTCGCTGCGCTGGGCGGCCCGTGACCGGGCCCGCCGTTTCGCCGAGGACGACCTGGACTCGCTGAGCACACAGATCGACGTGGAGGCCGGAGCGCTGCGGCACTGGACCACGTCGGAGCCCATGGCCACGGCGACCACCCCGCCGCCCCCATGGCCGGAGGCCCCGACCGCCGACGCCACCGCATCCCGGCAGACCTGGCCGGAGACACCTCGGGCGCACACCGCCGAGCCGACGCCGCCCGCGATCACCCCGCCGAGCCCGCGCCTGACCTACCCCTGGCAGAAGAAGCCCCGCCCTGAGAGCACGACTTGATCCGGCCAGGTGTGCCCAGGTGAGAGGGGTCGGGCTGCCGCGTGGGCGCTACGCCAGGTAACCTCCAGCTCATGTCCCGCCATGTCGCGATCGTCACCGATTCAACGGCCTACCTGCCGCAATGGACGATGGAGCGCCACGGCATCACCGCGGTACCTCTGATCGTGGTCCTGGGTGACCAGGCGCTGGAAGAGGGCACCGAGATCTCGACCCGCTCCCTGGCCCAGGCGCTTCAGAAGCGACGGCCTGTCACCACCTCGCGCCCCAGCCTCCAGGTGTTCGCCGAGACCTATCGCCAGGCAGCCGAGTCCGGCGCGACCGGCATCGTCTCCCTGCATCTGTCCGCCGAACTCTCCGGTACACACGACGCGGCGGTCGTCGCGGCGCGTGAGGCGCCGGTGCCGGTGCGAGTGGTCGACACCGGGATGGTCGCGATGGCCCTCGGGTTCTGCGCGCTCGCCGCGGCAGAGGCGGCGGAGACGGGCGGCACGGTGGACGAGGCGGTCACAGCGGCGGAGAAACGGGCCGCGGGAACGTCTGCCTACTTCTACGTCGACACCCTCGACTTTCTGCGCCGTGGCGGCCGGATCGGTGCGGCGCAGGCCCTCTTCGGGTCCGCGCTCGCGGTGAAACCGCTGCTCCAGCTCCGGGGCGGCCGGATCGAGCCCCTGGAGAAGGTGCGGACGGCTTCGAAGGCCATCGCCCGCCTGGAGGAGATCGTGGCCGACCGGGCCGGCAGCGCGCAGGTGGACATCGCCGTTCACCATCTGGCCGCCCCCGACCGGGCGTCGGCGCTCGCGGACCGCTTGCGGGGACGGGTACCGGGGCTCGCGGATCTGCATGTGAGTGAGGTCGGGGCGGTGATCGGGGCGCATACGGGGCCTGGGTTGCTGGGGGTTGTGGTCTCGCCGCGGTGAGATGAACCGGCGGGTCGGGTGTCCGCAGAGCGGTTGCGGTGTGGACGGTATGGAGCGCGGTGTGGACGGTATCGCATGCGGTGTGGACATCCGGTGGGGCTCGGTCACCCGTGTGAGTGGCAGAGTTATCCACAACTAGGTGGTAATCCCCGGGAATTGACCAAGATCATCGCGGAAGTGGCGATGTGGTTGATCCTCGGCGCATGGCACTTCGATCAGGTTCACGGACGACGAACGCAACCAGTGGACCGGGACGTGGACCCGCCTCCGACGGCCGGGCCCGTACCCGTCACCGCCGACCGCCCCTGCGTGGCCGTGTGGTCCGACATCGGCACGCCTCGGCCGAGGAACTCCGCCGGAGGGCGGAGGCACTGTTCGCCCAACGCGCGGGGGAGGGGCGGGACTCGGGGAAGGGGTCGCCGGGTGAGGAGGGGCGGGTTGCCGGTGCCGGCACTGGTATCCGCACCGGTATTGATGGTGCCGGTGGTGCCGGTGGGGATGGCGGGGGCGGGGGAGCGCGGCCCGCTGGGGCTGCGGTAGGAGGTTCGACTCCCCCGGGGCGCGTGCCCGTGGGGGGTGTGGCTTCTCGAGGGCGTCTGGCTCCAGGGGGTGTGGCTTCCCGTGGCGGCATGGGCGCACAAGGCGTGGCTCCCCCTGACCGGCTGACTCCGGGAGGGTTCGCCGCCGCGGACAACGCCCTCGGCGACCCGGAAGTTGATCTGGGGGACCGGGCCGGGGCTGTTGTGGCGGGGCGCCGGCTGCGGGCCGGGTTGGCTCTGCGGGAGCGGATGCCGGTGTGGCTGCAGACGCGGTGCGGTCTGGAACGGCGTGGTGTGCTCGCGCTGACGGTGCTGCTGGTTGTGGCCGCGGCCTTCGCCGTGCAGCACTTCTGGGCCGGTCGTACCCAATCCGTCAGGGCGCCCGAGGTGGTGCGGGCGGCTCAGGCGTACGGCGAGGGAGAGCAGGGCGAGGAGTCGGCCCCCGCCGTGCCGGCCGGTGCGCCGAGTGCCGTGGGGACGGCGGCGGAGATCGTCGTGGACGTCGGCGGCAAGGTCCGCGATCCCGGAATCCACCGCCTTCCGGCGGGTTCACGGGTCGCCGACGCGTTGCGCGCGGCCGGTGGAGTGCGACCCGGGACGAACATCGACGGCCTCAACCGCGCCCGCTTCCTCGTGGACGGGGAACAGGTGATTGTCGGGGGACCCGCTCCCCCCTCGGTGCCGGCCTCGGGCGGTGGTCCGGCCGTCGGCGGCGTGGCCGGCTCCGTGGCGGGAGCGGCACCCGCGGCTCCCGTCTCCCTCAACACGGCCACCGTGGACCAGCTCGACACCCTGCCCGGCGTCGGCCCGGTCCTGGCCCAGCACATCATCGACTACCGCGCCCAGCGCGGCGGCTTCCGCTCGGTGGACGAGCTGCGTGAGGTCAACGGCATCGGCGACCGCCGCTTTGCCGACCTGCGGAATCTCGTGCGGCCATGAGTACGGGGATCAAGCGCGGCCTCCAGATGCCGCCCGAGCCCGGACCTGGGCCCCAGGAGGCTCCCGGGGTCCGCCCTGCCGTCCACGCCACCTCCGGGAAACGGCTCGGGGCCGCCCACCCACGACAGGAAGGGCCGACGGATCTACGGCTTGTACCGCCCGCGCTGGCGGCCTGGGCGACGGCCGCGCTGACACTGAACGCGTCGCCGGAGTGGGTCAGCGGCCTGGTGGCCCTGTGTCTCGTCGCGGTCGGTGTCCTTCTCGTGACCGGGCGGGTGCGTCGTCGCCCCGCACGCGCGACCGGTGCGGGGGCTCGCCTCGCGCCGGTCACCTGGGCGCGGGTCTCGATCGCCGGCGTGCTGCTCTGCGTGGCGGCAGCCGCCGTCTCCGCCGGGCTGCACGGGGCCGACCTGAGAAGAGGGCCGGTGCCCGCCTTGGCACGGCAGTACGCCACGGTCACCGCGGAGGTCGTGGTGACCTCGGATCCCCGGCTCACCCGGCCGCGGATCCGAGGAAACCACGCGGCTCCGACCTCCGTGTTGATCAACGCCGACGTGCGGCGCGTCGAGGCGGCGGATGGAAGAGCCGTGGCGACACGCACGCCGGTGTTGATGTTCGTCGACGCGGGCGCCGATGGGACCGGCCGACCTGCGGTCGACGGAGCGGCAGCGGGCTTGCGTTCGGCGTCTGAGGGGGCCATGGATGGCTTGCGCCCGGGGTCTGAGGGGGCGGTGGGTGGCTTGCGGCCCGCAGTTGACGGGGCGACGGATGACTCGCGTTCCGCGGTCCAAGGGGGGAGCTCCGGCTTGAATCCCCGGGCTGAGGGGCCGGGTCGTTCGCCGTGGCTGGGGTTGCTGCCGTCCACGCGGGTGCGGGTGACCGCGCGGCTCGCGCCCCCTTTGACGGGTGGCGACCGGGTCGCGGCCGTGTTGCGGGTTCGGGGGCGGGCGGCGCCGGAGGTGGTGGAGGAGGCGTCGGGGCCGCAGCGGTTCGCGGGTGGATTGCGGGCCGGGCTGCGGGAGGCCACGGACGGGCTGTCGGCGGATGCGCGGGCGTTGCTGCCGGGGTTGGTGGTCGGGGACACCGCGCGGATCACTCCGGAGCTGGACGAGGCGTTCAAGGAGACCGACCTCGCGCACACGCTCGCCGTCTCCGGGAGCAACCTCACGATCATCCTGGCCCTGCTCGTCGGGCCACCCGGGCTGGCCCAGCACGTCGAGCGGCGCGGGCTCGCGCCCCGCCTCGGGATGTCGCTGCGGACGACCGCGGTGCTCGGGGGAGTGCTCACGCTCGGGTTCGTCGTCGTGTGCCGGCCGGACCCGAGCGTGCTGCGGGCCGCGGCCTGCGGAGCCGTCGCGCTGCTCGCGCTCGCCACCGGGCGCCGCAGGTCGCTGATCCCGGCGCTGGCGACGGCCGTACTGCTCCTTGTGCTGTACGACCCGTGGATGGCCCGCAGCTACGGTTTCCTCCTTTCCGTGCTGGCCACCGGCGCCCTGCTCACGCTCGCGCCCCGCTGGAGCCTCGCGTTGCGCAGGCGGCGGGTGCCGCCGCGACTGGCTGAGGCGCTGGCCGCCGCGGCTGCCGCGCAGGCCCTGTGCGCGCCCGTCGTGGCCGTGCTGTCGGCACGGGTGAGCCTCGTGGCGGTGCCGTGCAACCTCCTCGTGGAGTTCGCGGTCGCGCCCGCCACGGTGCTCGGCTTCGCGGCGCTGGCGACGGCACCGGTGGCGATGCCGGTGGCCAAGGCGTCGGCCTGGTGCGCGAGCTGGCCCGTGGAGTGGATCGCGGAGATCGCACGTACCGGGGCGGCCCTGCCCGGAGGAGGAGTGGACTGGCCGGGCACCTGGGCGGGGGCGGGGCTGCTCCTCCTTGTCACGGTGGTCGTGCTGCTCGTCGGCCGACGGCTGCTGGGGCATCCCTGGCTGTGCGGGGCATGCGGGCTGCTGCTCGTGCTGGTGGTGGTGCAGCCACCGACGCTGACCAGGGTGATCACGGGCTGGCCGCCGCCGGGCTGGCGGCTGACGATGTGCGATGTGGGACAGGGCGACGCGACGGTACTCGCAGCGGGCGAGGGCACGGCGGTGGTGGTGGACGCCGGACCTGATCCGGCGCTCGTCGACCACTGTCTGCGCTCGCTCGGTATCACCAGGGTCCCGCTGGTCGTACTGACCCACTTCCACGCCGACCACGTGGCCGGGCTGCCCGGAGTGCTGCGCGGACGATCGGTGGGCGCCATCGAGACCACGGGCTACGAGGATCCCGTGGACCAGGCCGAGTTCGTACGGAGGGAGGCTGCGGCCCGGCGGATTCCGGTGACGCGGGCCGCGGCCGGAGAGCTGAGGCGCGCCGGAGCGCTCTCCTGGGAGGTGCTGTGGCCGCGCCCGGGGTCGGAACCGGAGCCGGAGGGGCCGAACGACGCCAGTGTCACCCTGCTGGTCCGGTCGGCAGGGCTGAGGTTCCTGTTACTCGGGGACCTCGAACCTCCGGCGCAGCAGGCGCTGTTGCGGTCACCGGCGGGTGTGGCGCTGGCGGGGGTGGATGTCCTCAAGGTCGCCCATCATGGATCGGCCTACCAGGACCCCGGACTCATACGCAGGGTCGCTCCGCGGCTGGCCCTCATTTCTGTGGGTGCCGACAACCCTTATGGCCACCCGGCCCCGAGTACGGTCGCGGCGCTGCGGGCCGGGGGCGCGACGGTGCTGCGGACCGATCGGGGCGGGGCGGTCGCGGTCGCCGGAGGAGGCGACGGTACGGATGGCGGAGATGGCGGCCGTACCGGTGTCGTGGAAGGCCACGGTACGGGCGGCGGTACGGGCGGTGGAGAGCTTCGGGTGGCGCGAGACTGAGGTCTTGACTTCCTCTCTCTCGGTGAACGAGGGGATTCTCGCGGCTCGCGCCGCGTTGACGTCGAGGTCGTGCGTTGCGCCGCAGTCGCACGTCCCGGTACGAGCAGGCGAAAACCAACCAGAACGGCTGATTCTGACCACACAGGCTGGTTTCCCATGATGTGAGCCCGTGTTGCCTCGAAAGACCCATCGGTGGTCGAATGCGTCTTCGGCAGCAGTGATCTCAAGTCGCAGGAGTGTCGAAGATGATCGGTCGCTGGCTGGGAAGACGTACGAACCGGGCGGAACGGGCGAGTCCTCTGGCGGCGGTGCGGACCCCGCCGACCGCCGGAGTCCTCAGCTGTCGGGTACTCGACCCGGTCAACGAGCCGGTGGCGCATGCCGAGTTCGCGGTCAGCGACAGCATGGGGCGCAAAGTGGTCAGCGGGGGGACGGATCCGTTCGGGTCGTTCGTGACGACGGTGCCGGCAGGGGAGTACCGGCTCGCGGTGTCGGCGGAGGGGTACACGCCGTACCGGGCGACCGCGATGGTCGGGGAGAACGCGCTCGCCTCGTTCGGTGATGTGACCCTCCAGGTCGCCCGACCACCGGAGCCGCCCGCGTCGGGGGACTGGGAGATCGAGCCGGCGCATTCCTCGATCGCGTTCACCGCGCGGCACATCGGGCTGGCGCGGATCCACGGTCGGTTCAACTCGTTCGCGGGGGCGCTACGGATCGGCGACCGGGTGGAGCAGTCGGCGATGCATGTGGTGATCGACGCGGCGTCCATCGACACGAACGTACGGATGCGGGACGACCATCTGCGGTCGGCGGACTTCCTGGACGTCCGGCGGTTTCCGACGCTGGAGTTCTACAGCGATCGGTTCGTGCACAAGGGCGGCAACCGGTGGGCGGTCACGGGGGCGCTGTCGTTGCACGGGGTCACGCGTACGGTCACGCTCGACACGGAGTACCTCGGACTCGGCAACGGCGTGGAGGGCGAGATGCGGGCGGCGTGCCGGGCCACGACCGAGTTGCGCCGGGACGACTTCACGGTGAGCTGGCAGACGATGCTGGCGCGGGGGATCGCGGTGGTGGGGCCGAGTATTCGGGTCGAGCTGGATGTGCAGATCGTGCCCAAGGGCTGACGTGGGGTTGGTCCGCGGCGGGGTGCCGGACAATGGCCGCGTGAGCGATGTGACACATGTGCTGGTGCTGCCCGACCGGGATGCCGCGGAGGAGGTGGCGGCGGCACTCGGGGAGCGGTTCGGGCTGGCCGAGGAGCCGCAGTTGGTGCGGGATGCGCTGGCCGGTGAGGACGATGCCGAAGACGCACAGTGGCTTGTTGTCCTGCGGGACGAGGACGGTCGGCTGGATCCCCGTGAGCTGGATGCGTTTGTGGGGGAGTGGGAGGGGTGGCGGGAGGAGCCGTAGCCCTGCCGGGGGCTGAGGGGCAGGAGCGGGGCCTGGCGATCAGGCGGCCCGTACTGGTGCTGGGTGCTGGGTGCTGGGTGCTGGGTGTGCCGGGTCCGGGGTCTGGGTTCCGGATGGTAGGTGTGCGGGGCTCGTGGCGCTGTGCGCTCACCCGCGTTTTGCGGGTGTCGCTTTCCACGGTAAGACTGCCCGTGGCTGAGCCGCTCGGTGGTCGGCTGCGTTGTCAGTGGCGCGTGCGATGCTGTGCGGGATGGCCAACAAGACTGCTCATGACGACCCTCTCGCCCCGGTGACACTCGCCGTGGGCCAGGAGGACCTGCTGCTCGACCGTGCCGTGCGGGAGGTGGTGGTGGCCGCCAGGGCCTCCGACCCGGACACGGATGTGCGGGACCTGACCTCGGACCAGTTGCAGCCCGGGACGCTCGCGGAGCTGACGAGCCCGTCGCTCTTCGCGGAGCGGAAGGTCGTCGTCGTACGCAATGCGCAGGATCTGTCGGCCGACACGATCAAGGACGTGAAGGCGTATCTGGGGGCGCCCGCCGAGGAGATCACCCTCGTGCTGCTGCACGCGGGCGGGGCCAGGGGCAAGGGGCTGCTGGATGCCGCGCGCAAGGCGGGGGCACGGGAGGTGGCGTGCCCTAAGATGACGAAGCCGGCCGATCGGCTGGCTTTTGTGCGGGGAGAGTTCAGGGCGGTCGGGCGGTCCGCGACGCCTGAGGCATGTCAGGCGCTGGTCGACTCCATCGGAAGTGAACTGCGGGAGCTGGCGTCCGCCGTGTCCCAGCTGGTCTCGGATGTCGAGGGGACGATCGACGAGGCCGTCGTCGGGCGGTACTACACCGGGCGGGCCGAGGCGTCGAGCTTCACCGTCGCCGACCGCGCGGTGGAAGGGAGGGCCGCGGAGGCGCTGGAGGCGCTGCGGTGGTCACTGGCCACTGGTGTCGCCCCCGTGCTGATCACGAGTGCGCTGGCGCAGGGCGTACGGGCGATCGGCAAGCTGTCGTCGGCGCGTGGTGGCCGGCCGGCCGATCTCGCTCGGGAACTGGGCATGCCGCCGTGGAAGATCGACCGAGTCCGGCAGCAGATGCGGGGCTGGACGCCGGACGGTGTCGCCGTCGCCCTGCGAGCCGTCGCCGAGGCGGACGCGGGAGTGAAAGGCGGCGGGGACGACCCGGAGTACGCCCTGGAGAAGGCCGTGGTGACCATCGCGAGGGCGGCCCGCTCGCGAGGACGGTAGCGGAGCGCCGCTCGCCGCTCCCCGGTCCGCCGAACCTACGGCCACTGCCACTGCCACTGCCACTGCAACAGCCACAGCCACAGCCGTCGGCTCCTGCCCCCCGTGATCCACATGGCCCTTCCCGCTCACCGGAGGAGAATCGGTCGTGTCAGCCGTACATCGCCGGACAAGGAAAGGTGGCGGTCGGCATGGCTGAGCATCCGCATGCCGCGCTCGTTCGGAAGGGTTACGAGGCGTTTCAGCGCGGGGACATGGAGACCCTGCGCGGGATGATGACCGGGGACTGCACGCACCATGTGCCCGGTTCGCACCCGTTGTCGGGGGACTTCAAGGGAGTCGACTCGATCTTCGACGGTTACTACGGCCGGCTCTACTCGGAGACGGGTGGGTCGTTCCGGGTCGCGTTGCTCAACGTGTTCGTCGACGGCCGGGGGCACGCCGTCTCCGTGCACCGGTTCACCGCGGACCGGGGCGACAAGCACATCGACGAGAACGGAGGCATCGTCTTCCGGATCGTCGGAGACAAGATGACCGACCTCGATGAGTGCGTCGAGGACATCGACACGGGCAACGCGTTCTGGTCGTGACCATCGACGCGCCGCATTCACCGCGCGCGGCATTCACCTGCACACCGCAGGGGCAAGCACGCTGAAGGCCCCGGGGCCGCCCTGGGGAAGGGCAGGCTCCGGGGCCTTCGTTGCAAGCTGTCACGCGTTCAAGGTGATGGGTCCGCGCCCGCGTGGCGAACGCAGGCCGTGCGCGGACCCGAGGGTGCCGGTCGGGAGCGGAGGAGAGAGGGCCCGCTCTGAGTCGTTCCGGCGAGTCGGATCCCGTGGGATCCGGTCAGATCAGAAGGGTTCAGCCCTTGAGAGAGACGACCTTCGAAGCAAGCGCCGACTTCTTGTTGGCGGCCTGGTTCTTGTGGATGACGCCCTTGGAGACGGCCTTGTCGAGCTGGCGCGCGGCAGCGCGCTGGTACTCGGTGGCCTTCTCGGTGTCACCCGCGGCAGCGGCCTCACGGGCCTTGCGGATCGCCGTCTTCAGGGAGGACTTGACGGCCTTGTTGCGCAGCCGGGCCTTCTCGTTGGTCTTGATCCGCTTGATCTGGGACTTGATGTTCGCCACGAATGAGCCTCTACAGGTTCTGGCACGGAACCGCACGGGCCCCGCACCGATGATTTCTTGGGTTGTGCCTCGTGCTGAGAGGGCATGAGACACAGCCCCTCACAGTACCAGCGGGCCGACGGACAGCCCAAACCGGCCGTCGGGCCGCCCCCGTATCGGGGTGCCGCGTCGGGCACGCGTCGGGCACGCGTCGGGCACCGCATTGGGGCAAACCGATCGCTGCCCCGCACCCGTGGGACGATGGAGGCTACGTATCGATCCGACCCGAGACCGCAGACACTGCGGACGCCTCAAGAATCAGGACCCTGCGTGCCCGCGATCCCCAGCCACGTGCCCGAGCCGAGCCATACCGACCCGGCACTGATCCGCAACTTCTGCATCATCGCGCACATCGACCACGGCAAGTCCACGCTCGCCGACCGGATGCTCCAGCTGACCGGTGTGGTCGAGCAGCGGCAGATGCGTGCTCAGTACCTCGACCGCATGGACATCGAGCGTGAGCGCGGAATCACGATCAAGTCGCAGGCCGTGCGTCTGCCGTGGGCTCCCACCCATGACAAGAACGACACGCACATCCTCAACATGATCGACACCCCGGGTCACGTCGACTTCACGTACGAGGTCTCGCGGTCGCTCGCCGCCTGCGAGGGGACGGTCCTCCTCGTCGACGCCGCCCAGGGCATCGAGGCCCAGACCCTCGCCAACCTCTACCTGGCGATGGAGAACGACCTCACCATCGTCCCGGTGCTGAACAAGATCGACCTGCCGGCCGCGCAGCCCGAGAAGTTCTCCGAGGAACTCGCCAACCTCATCGGCTGCCAGCCGGAGGACGTTCTCAAGGTCTCCGCCAAGACGGGCATGGGCGTCGAGGCGCTGCTGGACCGTGTCGTGCGGGACGTCCCGGCACCCGTCGGCGTCAAGGACGCCCCCGCCCGCGCGATGATCTTCGACTCGGTCTACGACTCCTACCGGGGCGTGGTCACCTACGTCCGCGTCATCGACGGCCAGCTCAACAAGCGCGAGCGCATCAAGATGATGTCGACCGGCGCCACCCACGAGCTCCTCGAGATCGGCGTCTCGTCCCCCGAGATGACACCGGCCGACGGTATCGGCGTCGGTGAGGTGGGCTACATCATCACCGGTGTGAAGGACGTCCGTCAGTCCAAGGTCGGTGACACCATCACCAGCAAGGACAAGGGCGCCACCGAGGCCCTCGGCGGGTACAAGGACCCCAAGCCGATGGTCTTCTCCGGCCTCTACCCGCTGGACGGCTCGGACTACCCCGACCTCCGCGAGGCGCTGGACAAGCTCCAGCTCAACGACGCCGCTCTGGTCTACGAGCCGGAGACCTCCGCGGCCCTCGGCTTCGGCTTCCGCGTCGGCTTCCTCGGACTGCTGCACCTCGACGTCATCCGTGAGCGCCTGGAGCGTGAGTTCAACCTCGAACTCATCGCCACCGCGCCCAACGTGGTCTACCGCGTGATCATGGAGGACGGGAAGGAGCACACGGTCACCAACCCGAGCGAGTTCCCCGAGGGCAAGATCGACAAGGTCTTCGAGCCGGTCGTCCGGGCCACGATCCTCGCTCCCAGCGAGTTCATCGGATCGATCATGGAGCTCTGCCAGACCCGCCGCGGCACCCTCCTCGGCATGGACTACCTCTCCGAGGACCGCGTCGAGATCCGCTACACGCTTCCCCTCGCCGAGATCGTCTTCGACTTCTTCGACAACCTGAAGTCCAAGACCCGCGGTTACGCCTCCCTGGACTACGAGCCCACCGGCGAGCAGGACGCCCAGCTGGTGAAGGTCGACATCCTGCTCCACGGTGACCGTGTCGACGCCTTCTCCGCCGTCACCCACAAGGACGCCGCGTACGCGTACGGCGTACGGCTCGTCGCCAAGCTGCGCGAGCTGATCCCGCGCCAGGCCTTCGAGATCCCCATCCAGGCCGCCATCGGCTCCCGGGTGATCGCCCGCGAGACCATCCGCGCCATCCGCAAGGATGTCCTCGCCAAGTGCTACGGCGGTGACATCTCCCGTAAGCGGAAGCTGCTGGAGAAGCAGAAGGAAGGCAAGAAGCGGATGAAGATGGTGGGTTCCGTGGAGGTTCCGCAGGAGGCGTTCATCGCCGTTCTGAGCAGCGAGGAGAACGCGGGATCCGGCAAGGGAAAGAAGTAGGCGTCGTTCACCGCGCAAACAGGGGCCTGCCGCGTGTCTACGCGGTGGGCCACTACGCGTGCGTAGCGTCGCTCTCTGTGGAAAGTGACAGGCCGTCGCCCCTTACGCACCGGCCGGTCGCGCTCTACCCTGATCTCTGCTCGGTGGTTACTCGCGAGTTAACAACGACTCGCGGGTGAGGACAGCCGCATAGCCCCAGCTGCCCGTACCCAGCTGGTAGTACCAAACCCGCACGCCCCAGCCGCACCCCAGCCCCAAGCCGCAAGTCCCAGCCGCAAGTCCCAGCCGTTTATGAGCCAGCCGCACAGCAGCGGGCCCCGGAGGATGTCGTGAGCGACACACAGACCCTGATCGAGAACCGTCCGCCGAGCGTGGCGACCCTCTTCCTGGAGCGCGTGGCGGCCACACCGGACGCCGAGGCATACCGCTATCCCGTGCCGCCTGCCTCCGGCCGGGGCCCGGACGACTGGAAGGGGCTGAGCTGGGCGCAGGCAGCCGAGCGGGTCTACGCCATCGCGGCCGGCCTGATCGAACTGGGTGTGCAGCCCGAGCAGCGCGTCGCCCTCGCCTCCTCGACCCGGCTCGACTGGATCCTCACGGACCTCGGCATCATGTGCGCCGGTGCCGCCACGACGACGGTCTATCCGCAGACCAACGCCGACGAGTCGGCGTTCATCCTCTCCGACTCCGAGAGCCGGGTACTGATCGCCGAGGACGCGGCCCAGCTGGCCAAGGCGGTCGAGAAGAAGGCCGAGCTGCCCGACCTCACCCATGTGGTCGTGATCGACCCGGCCGGGGTCGAGACCGCCGACTGGATCCTCACCCTCGACGAGCTGGAGAAGCGCGGCGCGGCCCGGCTGGAGAAGGACCCCGACCTGATCAAGGAGCGGGTCGGCGCGATCACCAGGGACCAGCTCGCCACCCTCATCTACACCTCCGGCACCACCGGCCGCCCCAAGGGTGTGCGTCTCCCGCACGACAACTGGTCGTACATGGCGAAGGCGACCGCCGCGACCGGGCTGATCAGCGCCGAGGACGTGCAGTACCTCTGGCTCCCGCTCGCGCACGTCTTCGGCAAGGTGCTCACGTCCGGGCAGATCGAGGTCGGGCACGTCACCGCCGTGGACGGCCGGGTCGACAAGATCATCGAGAATCTGCCGGCCGTGCAGCCGACGTACATGGCCGCCGTGCCGCGCATCTTCGAGAAGGTCTACAACGGGGTCGCCGCGAAGGCCCGTGCGGGCGGCGGCGCCAAGTACAAGATCTTCCAGTGGGCCGCGGAGGTCGCGCGCGAGTACGCCAAGACCGCGCAGGACAACTTCCGGCGCACCGGATCGATGTCCGTTCCCTTCGGGCTCGAGGCCAAGCACAAGGTCGCCGACGCGCTCGTCTACGCGAAGATCCGTGAGGCGTTCGGCGGGAACCTGCGGGCGTGCGTCTCCGGCTCGGCGGCCCTCGCGCCCGAGATCGGGTACTTCTTCGCCGGAGCGGGCATCCACGTCCTGGAGGGCTACGGGCTCACGGAGTCCTCCGCGGCCTCCTTCGTGAACCCGGGCGAGGCCTACCGCACCGGCACCGTCGGCAAGCCGCTGCCCGGCACGGAGGTGCGGATCGCCGACGACGGCGAGATCCTGCTGCGCGGGCCCGGCATCATGGAGGGCTACCACAAGCTGCCCGAGAAGACCGCCGAGGTGCTGGAGTCGGACGGCTGGTTCCACACCGGGGACATCGGCGAGCTGTCGCCCGACGGGTATCTGCGGATCACCGACCGCAAGAAGGACCTCATCAAGACGTCCGGCGGCAAGTACATCGCGCCCGCGGAGGTCGAGGGACAGTTCAAGGCGGTGTGCCCTTACGTGTCCAACATTCTGGTGCACGGAGCCGACCGGAACTTCTGCACGGCGCTGATCGCCCTGGACGAGGTGGCGATCCTGGACTGGGCGAAGGAGAACGGGCTGGAGGGGAAGTCGTACGCGGAGGTGGTCGCGGCGCCGGCGACGGTCTCGATGGTCGAGGGGTATGTGAAGGAGCTCAACTCGGGGCTCCAGCGGTGGCAGACCATCAAGAAGTTCCGGCTGCTGCCTCGGGACCTCGATGTGGAGCACGGGGAGATCACGCCGAGTCTGAAACTGAAGAGGCCGGTTGTGGAGCGGGAGTACAAGCACCTGATCGATGAGATGTACGCGGGGGTGCGGGAGGCGTAGGGCGTCAGCGGAGGCGTACCGCGCCAGCAAAGACGTGGCACGTCAACGGCGGGGCGGCAAAGACGTAGCACGTCAACGGCGGGGCTAGGCGGGGCGGCGGGAGCTGCCTGGCGGCTGCCAGTTCGTTGTGGCTGGTCGCGCACCGAGCGCCCGTGTGAGTCCCGTGTGAGTGATGAGCCCCCGTGTGAGTGACGAGCGCTCATGCGAGTGGGTGGCCTCATTCAGTGGTCCGCGGGCGGGGCCACAGCACCCTCGGCATCTGCGTGCCCCAGCGGCTCCGCCCTCGCGGGGTCCAGGAGCGCGCAGACGACGGTGAGCAACTGGTCGACGTCCACCGGCTTCGGCACGTAGTCGTTGGCGCCCCGCGCGATGGACTTCTCGCGGTCTCCCGGCATCGCCTTCGCGGTGAGCGCGACGATGGGCAGACCTGTCCAGCGGGGAGTGCGGCGGATGGCGGCGATGGTCTCGTAGCCGTCCATCTCCGGCATCATGATGTCCATCAGGACGAGTTCGACGTCCGGGTTGCGCTCCAGTGTCTCGATGCCCTCGCGGCCGTTCTCCGCGTAGAGGACCGGCATGCCGACCCGGCCCAGGACATGGGTGAGGGCGAAGACGTTGCGGATGTCGTCGTCGACGATCAGCACCTGGCGCCCGGACAGGACCCGGCCCGCGCGTCCCGCCTTCCACGCCTCCAGCTTGGTGGGCGCGGGCCAGGAGTCGTCCGCGTCGTGGGCGGTGGGGTAGGACTCGGCCGACAGATCCTCGGGCGCCGGCCAGGGCAGGCCCTCGGAGGTGGAACCCGTCGCCTCCGCGGAGGTCGAACCCGTCGCCGAGCAGCCGGGGCTGACGACCGGGACGTACAGCGTGAACGTGGACCCCTCGCCGGGTTCGCTCTCGGCGACGATACGGCCCCCCAGCAGGCCCGCGATCTCCCGGCTGATGGACAGGCCCAGTCCCGTGCCGCCGTACTTGCGGTTGGTCGTGCCGTCGGCCTGCTGGAACGCTTCGAAGATCACCGGAAGCTTCTCCGGGGCGATACCGATGCCGGTGTCCGAGACCACGAAGGCGACCACCTCGTCACTGCCCTGGACTCCCCCACTCTCGGCTTCTCCCCCACTCTCGACTTCGCTCGAGCGGGGGGACCCCCATGAGCGGGGGGACCCCCAGCGGTGCTCGGGGTCCTTCACCCGGTGCACCCGCAGTTCGACCCGGCCCGTCGCGGTGAACTTGATCGCGTTGGAGAGCAGGTTGCGCAGGATCTGCTGGAGGCGCTGCTCGTCCGAGTACATCGCGCGCGGTACGTCCTCACCGACCGCCAGCTCGAAGGCGAGCCCGCGGTCGAGGGTGAGCGGGCGAACCGTGGCGTGGACGTAGTCGAGCAGTTTGATGAGCGGAAGCCGCTTGGGGCGTACGTCCATCCGGCCGGCCTCGATCTTCGACAGGTCGAGGATGTCGTTGATCAGTTGCAGGAGGTCCGAGCCCGAGCGGTGGATCGTCGTCGCGAACTGGACCTCCTGGTCGGAGAGATGGCCGTCCGGGTTGTCGGACAGCAGCCTCGCGAGGATCAGCAGGGAGTTGAGCGGGGTGCGGAGTTCGTGCGACATGTTCGCCAGGAACTCCGACTTGTACTGGGACGACGTGGCCAGCAGGGCCGCCTTCTCCTCCAGTTCGGCGTTCGAACGCTGCAACTCCGCCTGCTGCTTCTGGAGTTCGTCCGAGCGTTCCTGGAGCTGCATGGCCAGGCGCTGGGACTCGCCGAGCAGGGACTCCGTACGGGAGTTGGCGATGATCGTGTTGATGGCGACGCCGATGGTGTTCACGAACTGGTCGAAGAACGCCAGGTGCACATCGGAGAAGCGGGAGAAGGACGCCAGCTCGATCACGCCGAGGAGCTTGTCCTCGAAGAGGATCGGGATGATGACCACGCTGGTCGGAGCCGCTTCCCCCAGCCCGCTGTTGATCTTGATGTAGTCCGGCGGGGCCTCCTTGACGAGGATCCGCTTCTTCTCGCGGGCCGCCTGGCGGACCAGGCCGTGCACGGGGAGACCGCCGGTCTCGACGGTGGTCTCCTGGGACGCGCCGTACCCGGCGATGAACGCCAGTCCCTTCGCGGGAACGGTGGTACGGAGAGAGGTGCCGTCCTCGTCCGGGTCGGCCAGGAAGAACGCGCCGTACTGGGCGTTCACCAGCGGCGTCAGCTCGCACAGGATCAGGTCGGCGACCTCCATCAGGTCCCGGTGGCCCTGCATCAGCGCCGCCAGGCGGGCCAGGTTGGACTCCAGCCAGTCCTTCGCGCGGGTGGTCTCGCGGAGGTTGGCCACCATCAGGTTGATGTTGTCCTTCAGCTCGGTGACCTCGCCCTGCGTCTCCACGGTGATGGAACGGGACATGTCGCCCTGGGTCACCGCGGAGGCCACCTCGGCGATCGCGCGGACCTGGGTGGTGAGGTTCAGTGCCAGTTCGTTCACGTTGGTCGTGAGCCGCTTCCAGGTGCCGTAGACGCCCTCGACCCGCGCCTGGCCGCCGAGCCGGCCCTCGGAGCCCACCTCGCGGGCCACGCGGGTGACCTCGGAGGAGAAGGAGGACAGGGTGTCGACCATCGTGTTGATGGTGGTCTTCAGCTCCAGGATCTCGCCGCGGGCGTCCACGTCGATCTTCTTCGACAGGTCGCCCTGCGCCACGGCGGTCGCCACCTGCGCGATGTTCCGGACCTGGGAGGTGAGGTTGTCGGCCATGGAGTTGACGTTGTCGGTCAGGTCCCGCCAGACCCCCGAGACGCCCAGCACCCGGGCGCGTCCGCCGAGCCGGCCGTCGGTGCCGACCTCGCGGGCCACGCGGGTGACCTCGTCGGCGAAGGCGCGCAGCTGCTCCACCATCGTGTTGACGGTGTCCTTCAGTTCGAGGATCTCGCCGCGCGCGTCGACCGTGATCTTCTTGGACAGATCGCCGTTGGCGACGGCGGTGGTGACCTGGGCGATGTTGCGGACCTGTGAGGTCAGGTTCACGGCCATGGAGTTGACGTTGTCGGTGAGGTCCTTCCAGACGCCCGACACGCCCCGCACCTGGGCCTGCCCGCCGAGGTTGCCCTCGGTGCCGACCTCGCGGGCGACCCTGGTGACCTCGTCGGCGAACGCGGACAGCTGGTCGACCATCGTGTTGATCGTCGACTTCAGCTCCAGGATCTCGCCCTTCGCCTCCACCGTGATCTTCTTGCCGAGGTCGCCCTGTGCCACGGCGGTGGAGACGAGGGCGATGTTGCGGACCTGTGAGGTCAGGTTGTCCGCCATGGAGTTGACGTTGTCGGTGAGGTCCTTCCAGACGCCGGAGACCCCCCGCACCTGCGCGCGCCCGCCGAGGTTGCCCTCGGTGCCGACCTCGCGGGCGACCCTGGTGACCTCGTCGGCGAACGCGGACAGCTGGTCGACCATCGTGTTGATCGTC